>DATCCC010000011.1:0-2410 GCA_036511495.1 Acidimicrobiales bacterium
TCGAGTGTGACGCGTGTCGCGTGCAGGCGCGGCGACGAAGTGGTCGCGTGAATGGACGTGCGATCGTTGTCGAAGGTGGCGCCCATGGCGGTGAGGCCTTCGGTGTGAAAGTTGATAGGGCGTTGGCCGAAGTCGTCGCCACCGGGTAGGGCCATGTTCGCCTCGCCACATCGCGCGAGCAACGGTCCGAGCACGACGATTGAGGCGCGCATGGCCTCGAAGAGGTGCGCCGGCGCGAAGGGATGGAGATCTTCGGCCTCGGGGACAACGACGCGAAGCTCGTGCTCGGCCGGTACCTCGACCCGGCAGCCAAGGGCTTCGAGGAGCTGACCCATCACTTTGACGTCGCTGATGCGTGGCACGTTGGTGAGACGGTGCTCGCCCGACGCCAGGAGACAGGCCGCCATCTCCTTTAAGACCGCGTTCTTCGCCCCGTAGGCTCGAACCTCGCCGTTGAGCGGACCAGCGGGCTTCACGACGAGAGAACTCACCTCTTAAGTATTGCCGGTTGTGGGGATTCGACAAAAGTGGCGTTTGGGGCCAAAAGGCACTGCCGAGTACGCTGACGCTGTGCAGCGTCCCACTAGGCCCGACCGCAACCTTGCCCTCGAACTGATTCGCGTCACCGAGGCAGCAGCCGTCGCGGCCGCGCGGTGGTCAGGGCGCGGCGACAAGAACGCCGCCGACGGCGCCGCCGTTGACGCCATGCGTTTCGTACTTGGTGCCGTCGCCATGGATGGCATCGTCGTCATCGGCGAAGGTGAGAAGGACGAAGCACCCATGCTCTACAACGGAGAGCAGATCGGTGACGGACGTCCGCCCGAAGTTGACGTCGCGGTCGACCCCGTCGACGGCACGACGCTCACGGCCATGGGTCGAAACGGCGCGCTCTCGGTGATCGCGCTCTCCGAGCGTGGCACGATGTTCAACCCCGGACCTTGCTTCTACATGAAGAAGGTTGCAGTTGGTCCACGAGGTCGCGGATCCGTCGACATCAACGCGTCAGCGACGGACAATCTCACGGAACTCTCTAAGCGACTGAAGAAGCCCGTGCAAGAACTCGGTGTCGTTATCTTGGATCGACCTCGCCACGACGACCTCGTCTTGGAGGTACGTGAAGCGGGCGCGCGCGTGATTTCGATCACTGACGGTGACGTCGCGGGCGCGATCGCCACCGGTTGGCCCAACTCCGGCGCCGACGTCCTCTTCGGTATTGGCGGCACACCCGAAGGTGTCATCGCCGCCGCCGCACTGAAAGGTCTCGGTGGCGAGATTCAAGGAGTGCTCCACGCGCAGACGCCAGAAGTCAGATTGGAAGCAGAGGCGCTTGGTTATGATTTCACAAGAGTCCTCAAAACTGACGATCTTGTCGCAAGTGATAACTGCTTCTTCTCCGCAACCGCTATCACGGACGGCGACTTCCTACGCGGTGTTCGTTTCTACGATTTCGGCGCCACCACTCAATCTCTCGTCGTTCGCTCGCGTTCAGGCACTATTCGCACGATTGAAACGTTCCACCGACACGACAAGCTCCAAGAGTTCAATTCCGCTGGTCTCTAGCGAAACTGAGGGATTTCTTCGCATCCTCTCGCCTGTTGCTATGCGCGAGTCGGGGTCGTAGCCTCGAAAGTAGGGGCCGAAAGGCTTCCACGCTTGTGCGTTGATCATTGGGGGTACATGATGCGAGTTTCGAGACTTTTAGCGTCCAAGGGCCGCGACGTCGCAACCATCTCGAAGGAGCGATCAGTTCGCGACGCGCTGGCGCTCTTGAAGGAGCGCCGCATCGGTGCGCTCGTCGTAACGGGTGCCAAGCCCCCGCTCGTCGGTATCTTCTCTGAGCGTGACGCCGTGCGGGCCTTGGCCACGAGTGGCGCGAGCGCCCTGGACGAGAAGATTGAGGACCTGATGACGAAGGACGTCGTCGTCTGCACCGAGGCGACGCTCCTCAACGAGTTGATGACCATGATGACGGAACGTCGTATCCGTCACGTCCCCGTTGTCGAGAACGCGAAGCTGGTCGGACTCATCTCCATTGGCGACGTCGTGAAAGCTCGCCTCGAAGAACTCGAGAACGATAAGAAGGACTTACTCGACTACGTGTCGGGTCGCTAGGGCTAGGACGTCGCTGCGCGAAGGCGCAGTTCGGCACGTTCGAGGGCGGCAAGCGCGATGAGGTACACCACACTGTCTTCTTGATCGCCCTTCGACGCGCTCGCGAGCTGTAACTCAGCAACCTCTTTGGCCGCTTGGGCGCGCGCGACGTCGATCTCCGTCGTTCGTTCCGCGACGCCCGCGAGCACGGTAGCGAGCGTTTCGCCTTCCGCAAGTCCTGGTCCCACTTGGAAGTAACCCGTGTGCACGGCGAACGCAATCTCGCCTTCGGCCGTGTCGACGCGAACGACGCTCGATA
>DATCCC010000012.1:0-59780 GCA_036511495.1 Acidimicrobiales bacterium
TGGTCCTTGGGCACGATCGTGGCCTCGCCGTTCAGGGCGGCCCTCGCCGCCGCTTCGGCGTCGACTGGGTCGGACTTGCCCCGCTGGCGGCGCATCTGGCGATTCGGTCGGTTGACCTCGACGACCTCGACGCCGTTGCCCTGGAGGTGACGAGTGAGTCCGGTGCCGTAGGAACCGGTGCCCTCGACGCCGACTCTCACCAGCGTGCCGAACCCTTCCAGCCAACGCTGCAGGGCCACGTAGCCCTTGGCGTTGGCTTCGAAGGACGCCGTGTCGAGGATCTTGCCTCGCTCGTCCACCACGGCCGCCACGTGGACGTCCTTGTGGGTGTCAACCCCTCCGAACACGGAGAGTGGTTCTTTTGACATGATGGTTCTGCCTTCCTGATTGATGGGATGGCACCGCCGGCAGGTCGGCGGACAGGACACACACGGTGTTGTCAAAGCTCCTATCAAGTCACGTCCGTCCGGCCAGCTGGTGCACGTCCTTGGCAAGGGGTCAGGTCGACAAATCACACATCAAGGCACGAAGCCAGTCACAGACGTCGAGTCAGGCCCAACCCCTTGCCGGGGACCTAACCAGTATGTGTGTCACAACCCCTTGTAAATATAGGGATATGAGCAACCGCACGACCATCGCAAGCCTTAGCCAAGAAGTGACCACGGAGGCCGAGGCATACGCCTACTTTGAGCGCCTTCGTTGGAACACCAACCCAGTCTGCGCCCACTGCGACAGCCTGAACGTCTACTTCATTGAGCCTTCTAACGGCGTGAGTCGCGCAACGCGAACGGGTCACATGAGCCAGCGTCGCGTGTGGCGTTGCCGTGACTGCAAGCGTCAGTTCAGTGTCATCACCAACACCGTCATGCACGGTACAAAGATTCCTGTTCGCGTGTGGCTCATGGTCATCTTTGAACTTTGCTCTTCCAAGAACGGCGTTGCCGCGCGCGAGGTTGAGCGCAAGTACGGCGTGGCTGGACGTAGTGCGTGGTTCATGTTGCACCGTATCCGCGAAGCGATGAGCCACGACGACGCGAGTCTGTTTATCGGCAACGTTGTCGCGGATGAAGTATTTATCGGAGGAAATCCCGAGTTCCGCCACGCCAACAAGCGCAACGCTCGCTACGTGTCTGACAAGACACCCGTGGTCACTCTCATTAACGCCGAGACTGGCGAGGCCCGTTCCACTGTCGTTACTTGGGTGGACTCCGCTTCGCTTGGTGGCGTTATCCGCGAGAACGTGGATATGGCTACCGCAACGCTTCACACGGACTCTTACAAGGGCTACATTCCCGTTGGTCGAAAGATGGCTGGTCACTACTCCGTAGATCACAAGGCTGGTCAGTACGTCACGGAGAAGTCCAACGGAACGAACCTTTGTGAGAACTACTTCGCGCAGTTGAAGCGCGGTCTTAAAGGAACGCACATTCACGTCAGCCCAGAACACTTGCACCGTTACTTGGGTGAATTCGACTACCGCTTTAGTACGTGCGATATGACCGACACGGAGCGTATGGCTGACCTCGCAACAAGGGTTGCTGGACGCCTGACTTACAAGGTCGCTACAGCGGCGTAGGGTCTTCGGGCTCTTCGTCCTCGTCGTCCTTAACGAGTCGTCGCGCCACGTCTTCGGGGTCTTCGCCGTAGAGGGTGAACACCTCGTCCAAGTCAGGCTTAGGTTGCTTTCCCATACATTCAGCCTACGGGCGGAGGAACGAATCTCTCCAAAATCGCCGTGAGTTCTTCCGGTGTCATGTGTTCCATAAGGTCGGCAATTGTTTGAACACCCACTATCTCCGCGAGTCTTCCGTCCTTCACTAAAGCCTCCACTAGGGCGGTTAAAAGTTCGTCCATATTCACCAGTTCTCCGCTTACGGTTGTTATGCCGTTCTCGTCCGTTTTGTAAGAGAATTTGCGGTATTTCGGCGTGAACTTGATTGTGGACATAGGTACCCCCTAGGCGCAGTAGATACCTAGGATAAGTACGACGGCTAAAGCCTTTTGTCATCGCACACAGCGCCAAATACCTACTACGAACACTTGTTCGTAGTATCTTGAAACCTAGGTGGAGGCCGACCGATGTCACAAGGGTTATCTAGTTTGCCCCGGTGACGAAAATCAAGGAGACAACAATGGCAACCGACGACCGCGCAAAGGCACTCGAGGCCGCGCTGGGCCAAATTGAGAAGCAGTTCGGCAAGGGCTCGATCATGCGCATGGGCGAGACCATGAACTTCAACATTGAGTCGATTCCTACGGGCGCCCTCGCGCTCGACATGGCGCTCGGTATTGGCGGCCTACCTCGAGGGCGTATCGTCGAGCTCTTTGGACCGGAGTCCTCTGGTAAGTCAACGCTCGCCATGCACGTCGTCGCCGAAGCACAGCGCAACGGTGGTGTCTGCGCCTACATCGACGCCGAACACGCCATGGACCCGGTCTACGCGCGCGCTATTGGTGTCAACGTGGATGACCTCTTGATCAGTCAGCCCGACACCGGTGAGCAGGCACTCGAGATCGTCGACATGTTGATTCGTTCGGGCGCTTTGGACGTGATCGTCATTGACTCAGTGGCGGCGTTGACGCCACGCGCGGAGATCGAGGGCGACATGGGCGACAGTCACGTCGGTCTTCAGGCTCGACTCATGAGCCAAGCGATGCGCAAGTTGACCGGCGGTCTCTCTAAGTCCAACACCGTCGCGATCTTCATTAACCAGTTGCGTGAAAAGATAGGCATTAGTTACGGAAATCCTGAAGTTACTTCTGGCGGACGCGCCCTCAAGTTCTATTCATCGGTGCGACTCGACATTCGTCGGATTGAGTCCATTAAGGACGGTACGGAAGTGGTCGGTAACCGCACGCGAGTGAAAGTCGTGAAAAACAAGTGCGCCGCGCCCTTTCGCCAAGCCGAGTTCGACATCATGTACGGCCAAGGCATAAGCCGAGAGGGTTCGGTCCTCGACGTTGCCGTCGAGTTGGGCTTCGTGAAGAAGGCCGGTGCGTGGTTCACCTACGAGGGTGAACAGATGGGACAGGGACGTGAGAACGTGAAGACGTTCCTTCGTGAGAACCCTCAGACCATGGCCGAGATCGACGAGCGCGTGCGCGCGCACCTTGCGAACTCTCAAGTTCCCGACGTCGTGGGTGGCTCTGAAGAGATCGACATCGACTTGCCGATCAGTCTGGACTAGTTACCTTTCTGGCGTTGTTGCAGAGATCGTGTGATCTCGCGGGTCAAAGTGACGGGTGGCGCTGCGGAACTTGAACGTGAAGTCGGGCCAGATGATCGTGTTCACTCCCGAGTCGTTCAGGTACCAACTCGAACAACCCGTGCCCCACACCGTCCCGGGTAGTTTCGCTTGCAGATCCTTCGTCCAACGTTGAGCAATGTGTTCTTTGGGTTCAATCAGCGCGTTCGACCCCAGTGCAACCTTGATGGCCTTGGTGGCGTAGCTGAGCTGGCTCTCGAGCATGAAGATGATCGACGAGTGGCCGAGTGAGGTGTTGGGTCCACCGAGCATGAAGAAGTTCGGAAAGTCGGGGAACGTCGTCCCTTTGTAGTTGGCTAGTTTGCCGCGCAAGGCTTCGGCGAGCTTCTCGCCGTGGACGCCGTGCACTTTGGTAGCCATGGGGTTGTCGGTGACGAAGAAACCGGTGGCGGTGATGAGCACGTCGATCTCGTGAAGTACGCCGTCCTCGGTGCGAACGCCGTTAGCTTCAATTGACTGAATGCCCTCGGTGACGAGTTCGACATTGTCGCGACTCAGCGCCGGGTAGAAGTTGTTGTTGATAAGTACGCGCTTGCAACCAAGGCGGTACGAGGGGGTGAGCTTCTCACGCAGATCCGCGTCCTCGATCTGGCGCTCTAAGTGCTCGCGCGACATCGTTTCGGCCTTGGTCATGCGCGTGGGGTCCTTCACGAAACCGAGCACCATGAGTTCGCGACGCCAGTAGCCCCAAGCGCGAACGAGTCGTTGGGCCAGCGGCAGCGTTGAGAAGAGCTTCTTCGTGCGCTCGATGACGGGGTGACCGAGATGGGGCAGCACCCACGAGGGCGTGCGCTGAAAGACTTCGAGCGAACTCACCAGTGGCGCGATCTCGGGCACCGTTTGCACCGCGCTCGCGCCCGTGCCGATGAGTCCGACGCGCTTGCCACGTAGATCGATATCGTCGTTCCGCTTCGCCGTGTGCATGATTGGACCTTGGAACGACTCGAGCCCCTTGATCTCGGGTAGTCGTGGCTCGGCTAAGCCGCCGGTCGCCATGATGACGCATCGAGCGAAGTAGTCGCCCTGGTTGGTCGTGAGTCGCCACTGCCGCAGACCCTCGTCAAAGGAGACGTCAATGACGTCGTGGTCGAACTTTATGAATTCGCGCAACTGATACTCGTAGGCCACGCTCTGGAGGTACTGCTGGATCTCTGGTTGGTAGCTGTACGTATTGGTCCACCGGGGATTGGGCGCGAAGGAGAACGAGTAGAGATTGCTCGCCACGTCGCAGCGACATCCCGGGTAGGTGTTATCGCGCCAGGTCCCTCCGAGATCGCTCGCGCGCTCGAAGATCGCGATGTTCGCCACGCCGCTCTGGCGAAGGCGAACGGCCGCGCCGAGACCACCGAAGCCTGAACCAATGACCGCGACGTCGAGAACCATGACCTGACGCTACACATTCATTGAGGGGGTCAAGGATGAAGGGATAGCGTGACCGTGGTGAGTTACCGTCTGCGCTTTCGTCGTCTGCTGGGTTCGCGGGTACGCGCGCTGCGGCGCTACCTCAATGAGGTGGCGATCGTGGGGCCCGGCGATGACTACGCCAAGGCGTTCTTCTACTTCGGTGAACGCGCCGCGCTGATGGCCCCCCAGGGCGTCATCTACAACGAGCGTTACCTCTCGATTGGTGACGAGACGCTCATCGGCCCCAACGTCTGTCTCACCGTCGGGATCAACGGTGAACAGGAGATGCTCGCCACGCCAACCGTGAGCATTGGACGACACTGCGTCATCGGCCGAGGTTCGCACATCATCGGCCACTGGTCGATCGAAATCGGCGACGACATTCAAACAGGCCCCTACGTCTACATCACCGACCAGAACCACTCCTACGAAGACATCGACGAGCCGGTTGGCTGGCAGCGACCGAGCGAAGCGGCCGTGAAGATCGGCTCGGGTAGTTGGCTGGGCGCGAACGTGGTCATCCTTCCGGGCACGGAACTTGGTTGTAACACGGTCGTCGCGGCCGGCGCGGTGGTGCGCGGGACGTTCCCCGATCACGTTGTGTTGGGCGGTGTGCCGGCAAAGGTACTTCGTCACTACAGCGCGAGCGAAGGCTGGCTAGCGGGACCCGCGTGAGTCAAGGATTTTTTGGCGTCGACCTCTCACCACTTCGTGCCTCGAAGCAGTTTCGACGTCTCTACACGGCCGGTTTCGTCAGCATGCTGGGATCCCAGGCCACCTACGTCGCGATTCCCTATCAACTGAAGCAACTCACACACTCCGCGCTCGCCGTTGGTTCGATCGGTCTCGTGGAGTTAGCGCCACTCGTTTTCTTCGGCCTCTACGGCGGCGTGCTCGCTGACCGGTTGAATCGTCGTCGACTCATCATCTCCATGGAGCAGGTCTTGATGGTCTCCACGGTGCTGCTCTTCGTGAACGCACTACTCGCTCATCCCCTTACCTGGATCCTCTACGTCGACGCGGCCGTCGCGGCGGCGGCGTCCAGCCTGCAAAACCCGAGCATCTCCGCTCTCAATCAGATCTTCGTAGCGCACGACCTTCAGCGCTCGGCGTCCGCCCTCGCGAACGTCAGTGGCACTACCGCGTCCATTATCGGACCAGCGATTGGTGGACTTATCGCCGTGGCCTTTGGGCCGAGCTCGGTCTACTTGATCAATATCGTGACCTTTACGTTTTCCTTGGCGCTGCTCTTCACGCTCCGGGCAACGCCACGACCACAGAACGTCGAAGCGAGCGACTTGGTGGCGTTGCGCGCTGGCGTCAACTACGCGAAGAGTCGGCCGGACATCATGGGTACCTACGTCATTGATCTCATCGCGATGATCTTGGCCTTTCCGGTCGTCATGTTGCCTTTCGTGGCGGCGCGTTTTCACGAGTCCTACGCACTCGCCGTCCTCTACTGCGGCCTCCCGGCCGGCGCACTCATCGCGTCGTTGACCTCACGCTGGACGCGCAAGGTCCACCACTACGGGCGCGCCATTGTCTACGCGGCCGCTCTGTGGGGTCTCGGCATCGCGCTCTTTGGCTACTCGTCCTCGCTGTGGTTGGTGATGTTGGGTCTAGCGATTGGCGGCGGCGCGGACGCGGTGAGTGGCATCTTTCGCAACACCATGTGGAACGAGTCGATTCCGCCCGACGTTCGTGGCCGCATGGCCGGTATCGAGATGATCTCCTACTCCCTTGGACCCACGGCCGGGCAGTTTCGCGCGGGCGTGATGGCGGCGTGGACGACGCTGCGCTTCTCGTTGACCTTTGGGGGACTGGCCTGCACGGGGTCGGTCGGCGTCGTCGCGGCGGCACTGCCGTCGCTGTGGCGCTTTGACGCGAGGAGCGACGTGCACGTCGCCGAGGTTCGCGCGCTTCGAGAATCTGAGGGCGACGCGCCGTAGTGAATCGTTGACAACCTCTACGCTTTAGTGATGTCTCGGTCCACTTTTCTCGTCACCGTGAGTGGCCCGGACCGTATTGGCGTCGGTGCGGAGCTCTTTAACGCACTCCACTCCCTCGAGAGCGATGACGTCCATCTCATCGACGTGGCCCAGATAACGATTCGCGCCACGCTGGTGCTCTGCGCCGAAGTGACCAGCAACGGAGGACTTTCTGGCGATTCACTCGTGTCGGCGCTGCGCGAGCGCTCCATTGAAGGAGATGGCATTTCGGTAACGGTCAGCGCGGTCACGCCCGGCGCGGACTTTGAAGGTCGCCGCCTGCTCGTGACGCTGCTCGCGCCCTCGATCAGCGCCGGACAGCTCGAGACCATCTTTCACGCCATCGCCAAAAGTGGCGCGTCCTGTGAGCGCATCGTGCACTTAGCGAGCTACCCCGTGGACTGTTATGAGCTCATCGTCATCGGTCCCGACCACACGCTCTTGCGCGAGTCGCTCACGAGCGTTGCCAAAGAGAGCGGCCTCGACCTCGCGGTCCAGCGCGCCGGTCTGCACCGACGCGCGAAGCACCTCGTCGTCATGGACGCCGACTCGACGTTGCTCCAAGACGAAGTCATTGATCTGCTCGGCGAAGCATCGGGCCGCGCGCAGGACGTTTCAGCGATCACCTCGGCTGCCATGAATGGCGACATCGACTTTGGCGAGGCGTTGCGCCGTCGCGTGGAGCTGCTCGCCGGACTACCCGAGAGCGTGTTGGACGAGGTGCGGGCGAAACTTCGCCTCACGCCGGGGGCGAAAACGTTGCTGCGCACCCTGCGCCGCCTCGGCTACGTTCCCGCCGTCGTCTCGGGTGGCTTCGTCGAAGTGCTGGCGCCGCTGTTGGCGGAGCTCGAGGTTGAGCACTTCGAGGCGAATCGTCTCGAGATCGTTGACGGCGTACTCACCGGACGGGTGCTCGGTGCGATCGTGGACCGCGAAGGTAAAGCCCGGGCGCTGCGCCACTTTGCCGACGAGGTCGGCGTGCCCCTAGAACAGACCGTCGCGGTGGGCGACGGCGCGAACGACATCGACATGTTGTCCGTCGCGGGACTCGGGATTGCCTTTAACGCCAAGGCCGTCGTCCAAGAGCACGCCGACGCCGCGCTCTCGGTGCCCTACCTCGACGCCGTGCTCTATTTTCTCGGTATCTCGCGCGAAGAGATCGAGGGCGAGTAACCACGGTCAAACACTGTCTCGGTGGGTATTACCAAGTAGTAAGGTCAGTGAAAACTACGCGAAGGGGGAATCGTGAAGGTAGTAATTGACGCGGATCTCTGTCAGGGGCAAGGGCGTTGTTTTTCCATTGCGCCGAACCTCTTCGATTTTGACGATCTGGGCAACGGTGTCGTTATTGGCGACGGCACGCTGACTCCTGAGACATTGGACGCGGCACGTTTAGCGCAAGCGAACTGTCCCGAGCACGCCATCTTCATCGAAGGCTAGACGTGACGATAAAGCCTCCCGTCGACGACTTCGCCACCGACTGGGATCACACCGACCCTGAGTGGGTGCACGATCCCTACCCCATCTGGGATGACCTGCGTGAACGCTGTCCCGTCGCCCACACCGATCGCTACGGCGGCGGCTGGTTTCCCGCGACGCACGCCGGCGTGTCGGCGATCGCGAAGGACACCGAGAACTTCACGAGTCGGACGGTGATTATTGACGACGCGCGACCCACCGAGGAAGACCTGCCCGCGCCGATTGGTCTCGCGCCACCGATCACGTCGGACCCACCCTTTCACCAGATCGCGCGCAAGCTAATCCTGCCGGCGTTCGCGCCTGGTCCCATCAACGCGCTCGAGCCACGCATTCGAGAACTCTGCAACAAGCTTCTCGACGCGGTCGTCGGTCAAGAGATCGTCAACGGTTCGATGAACTACGCGCGATTTATCCCTCCGTCGGTCATTCGTGAGATGTTGGGCTTTCCCGAAGAGGACACCGAGAAGTTCATCGAAATCGTCCACCTCATCACCGAAGCGGTCGACGTGCCGGCCGACGAGCGACTCGAGTTGACCGCGCCCTTAGAGGACTACTTCGCTCAACAGGTTGAAGACCACCAAGCGAATCCCCGCGACGACCTCACGACGTTTCTCTTGAACGCGGAGATCGGCGGCGAAAAGCTCTCCGTCGAGCACGTGATGGGTACGATGGTCTTGATTCTCGTGGCCGGTATCGACACGACGTGGGGCGCGATTGGTGCCTCACTTTGGCACTTGGCGAACAGTCCAAAGGATCTCGAGCGCCTCGTTAACGAACCTGACTTGATGCCCGTGGCGATCGAGGAGTTCCTGCGCTTTTACGCGCCGGTCACGATGGCCCGACTCGTCAAGGCCGACATGGACTACCTGGGCTGTCCGATGAAGGAGAACGACTGGATTCTTTTGGGTTTTCCAGCCGCGAATCGTGACCCCGTGGTCTTTCCGGACGCGGACAAGTTCATCATCGACCGCGCGGAGAATCGTCACGTGGCCTTTGGTCTCGGTATTCATCGCTGCATCGGATCGAACTTGGCGAGACTCGAGATGCGCGTGGCGATCGAAGAGTTCATCAAGCGCTACCCGAAGTTCGAACTAGAAAACAAGGACGAGGTCACTTGGGCGCAGGGTCAGATACGCGGACCACGCAACCTACCTCTAAGGATTTTGAGCTAAGTCATGTCGATTGACAACGAAATAAAGCCACCCGTTACCGACTTCGCCGTCGATTGGGACCACACGGACCCCGAGTGGGTGCACGACCCCTATCCCATCTGGGAAGACCTGCGCGAGCGTTGTCCCGTCGCGCACACCGACCGCTACGGCGGCGCGTGGTTTCCAGCGACGCACGCTGGCGTCTCGGCCATAGCCAAAGACACCGAGAACTTCACGAGTCGCGCGGTCGTGATTGGCAACGGACGTCCGGACGAGGACGCCCTGCCCGCGCCCATTGGCGTGGCGCCGCCCATTACCTCGGATCCGCCCTTTCACCAGATCGCGCGCAAATTAATCTTGCCGGCCTTCGCGCCAGGCCCGATCAATGCCCTCGAGCCCCAAATTCGCGCCCTGTGCAACTCGTTGCTCGACGAGGTGGCGGGCGAAGAGTTCGTGAACGGTTCGTTGAAGTACGCGCGCTTCATCCCGCCCTCGGTTATTCGACAGATGCTGGGCTTTCCCGAAGCGGACACCGAGAAGTTCATCGAGATGGTGCACATCATCGTCGAGGCCGTCGATCTTCCGAGAGAAGAGCGCATCGAACAGTTCGTGCCAGTGGAGGAGTACTTTCGCGCGCAGATCGAAGACCACATGGAGAATCCCCGTGACGATCTCACGTCGTTTCTCTTGAACGCCGAGATCGACGGTCAGAAACTCGCCGTCGAGCACGTCTTTGGCACCATTGTCTTGATCTTGGTGGCGGGCATTGACACGACCTGGGGCGCCATCGGGGCCTCGCTGTGGCACTTGGCCCAGCACCCGGAGGACCTCGCGCGCTTGGTCGCCGAGCCCGACCTCATGCCGGTAGCGATCGAGGAGTTCCTGCGCTTCTACGCGCCGGTCACGATGGCCCGACTCGTCAAGGCCGACTTGGACTACCTGGGCTGTCCGATGAAAGAGTACGACTGGATCCTGCTCGGCTTTCCGGCGGCGAATCGTGACCCGGTGGTCTTTCAGGACGCGGACAAATTCATTATCGATCGCGCGCAGAATCGTCACGTGGCCTTTGGCCTTGGAATTCATCGCTGCGCCGGATCGAACTTGGCGCGCCTCGAGATGCGCGTGGCGATCGAGGAGTTCATCAAGCGCTACCCGAAGTTTGAACTCGCCAACGCGGGCGACGTCACCTGGGCGCAAGGGCAGATTCGCGGACCGAGAAACCTACCGCTACGAATACTGAGCTGAGTCGTGTCGAGCGAAAACGACGTCAAGCGACCGGTCACCGACTTTGCCACCGACTGGGATCACACCGACCCGCGTTGGGTGAACGACCCGTATCCCATCTGGGAAGAGCTTCGTGAGACCTGTCCCGTGGCCCACACGGATCGCTACGGCGGCGGCTGGTTTCCCACGACGCACGAGATGGTCACTTCAATCGCGAACGACACCGAGCACTTCACGAGTCATCAAGTGGTCATCATCCACACTAAGAACCCCGAGTTCGCGCCGCCCGCGCCAATCGGCGGCGCGCCGCCCATCACCTCGGACCCGCCCTTTCACCAGTTCGCGCGACGTTTGATCCTGCCGGCCTTCGCGCCGGGTCCCGTGAACGCCATTGAACCCCAGGTACGCGCACTGTGCGCAAAGCATCTCGACGCGCTCGGCGACGCCAAAGAATTTGACGCGGGGGCGCAGTACGCGCAGTACATTTCACCCGGCGTCATCGGCACGATGTTGGGCTTTCCCGAAAAGGACGAGGATCTCTTTCGTGAGTTCGTGCACCTCGTGCTCGACCTCGTGGACTTACGCCCCGAAGAGCGTGCCCCGCTCTTCGAGCCCATGACTGACTACTTCAACGCCCAGATTGAAGATCACCTCACCAACCCGCGAGACGACTTTACGAACTACCTCTTGAACGTCGAGTTCAATGGCGAGAAACTCTCGCGCGAACACGTGCGCGGCACCATGGTCTTAACGCTGGTCGCGGGTATCGACACCACCTGGTCGGCCATTGGCGCTGCGATCTGGCACTTAGCGAAGAATCCTTCAGACTTGGCACGCCTCGTCAATGAACCCGAACTGTTGCCCGTCGCCGTCGAAGAGTTCCTTCGCTACTACGCACCCGTGACGATGGCGCGTCTCGTCAAAGAGGACATGGACTTCTACGGCGCGGCGATGAAGAAAGACGATTGGATCCTGCTCGGTTTTCCGGCCGCCAACCGCGACCCCGAGGCGTTCGTCGACGCGGACAAGTTCATCATCGACCGAGCGATCAATCGCCACGCGGCCTTCGGTCTCGGCATTCATCGTTGCGCTGGATCGAACCTGGCGCGCATGGAACTGCGCGTCGCGATTGAAGAGTTCATCGCGCGCTTCTCGACGTTCGAACTCGCCGACTCGAGCGCCGTCACGTGGGCGCCGGGTCAAGTACGAGGGCCGCGCAGTATTCCACTTCGTGTTCTTGCCTAGCGACTAGAGCCCGAAGTTCGGGGGAACCTTCTTCCAGAGCTTCGCCATCCACGCTTCGACGTCGTTGGCGTCGCGGGGCAGACCGGCGGAGAGGTTCTTCGAGCCCGTCGCGGTAACGAGCACGTCGTCCTCAATGCGCACGCCAATACCTCGGTACTCTTCGGGCACCGTGAGGTCGTTCTCTTGAAAGTAGAGACCGGGTTCGACCGTGAGCACGTAGCCCTCGCGCAGTTCACCGGCGTAGTAGGTCTCGGCGCGCGCGTTGGCGCAGTCGTGCACGTCCAGACCCAGCATGTGGCTTGTGCCGTGGAGCGTGTAGCGACGATAGAGCTGACGATCCTTGCGCAGGGCCGTCGCGGGTTCTTCTTTCAAGATGCCCAGCTCGTGGAGTCCTTCGGCTAAAACCTTCATCGCGGCGTCGTGGGGCGCCTGGAAGGGTACGCCGGGCTTCACCGCGGCGATGCCGGCCGACTGCGCGGCGAGGACGAGTTCGTAAACGCGACGTTGCGCCGCAGAGAACGTACCGTTGATCGGCATCGTGCGCGTGACGTCAGCGGTGTAGAGGTTGTGACACTCGACGCCAGCGTCAAGGAGCAGGAGATCCCCACTTCGCACGACGCCGTTGTTGCGCGTCCAGTGCAGCGTCGTTGCGTGTGAACCACTCGCGGCGATGGTGTCGTAACCGACGTCGTTGCCCTCGACGCGGGCACGCAAGTTGAAGATGCCCTCGATGACCCGTTCGCCTCGACCTTCCGCCGTTGGCAGCGCCCGAACGACGTCCTCGAATCCCTTCACCGTGTAGTCAATGGCTAGTTGCAGTTGCGCGATCTCGAAGTCGTCTTTCGTGAGTCGCAGTTCACTGAGCGCCGTGGCGAGTTCGGTGTCGCTCTCGTTGGCCTCGTTTAACGCGTCGACACTTGCGTCAAAGTCGCGCAGAGTCACGACGTTCGTGGCGCCGAGCGAGGCGAGGTCCTTCTCGAGTCGCTCGAGCGGGGCGGCGTCAATGTCGTAGAAGAGTGCTGACTCGTCTTCACCGCGCCGTGGCCCGACCCACAACTCGCCGTACCTCGCGTCGGTGAAGAACTCGTGAGTGTGAAAGTCGCGTCGGTGAGGAACGTAGAGGGTAGACGTCGATCCGGCCGCGCTCGGCGCAATCACCAGCACTGCGTCAGGTTCGTCACACCCGGTGAGGTAGAAAAAATCGGTCCCGGCGCGAAATCGGTAGTCGGTGTCGTTAGCGCGCGTCTTGTAGTTGCCGGTTGGGACAATGATCGTCTTGTCGGGGAACTGCTCGGCGAGTTTCTGGCGACGTGTTTTTGCGTACGCCGCGCCGGGGTGCACTTCACTCGGGGTCTCTGACGTGGCCCAGTTCGAGGTCATGAGGTCGTAAAAGACGCGAGGACTTGGCGGGCGATGTGGCCCCACCCACACCCAGTGTTCGGACACTGGGTGCTCTTCAGAGACGTCAGGTTCTGGTATTTCGAATTCTTCGCTCACGCCGCCAGAATACTCCTGCTCTGCGTATGCTCGCCTCATGGATATCTCGATTCGTCGCGACGGTTCGGTCGCGATTCTCACCTGGAATGACGGTGAGAATCGTATAAACGCCGACTCACTAGAGCGCCTTAACGCGCTGCTCGATGAACTCGAAGTCACCGAGGGACCTCTGTCGGTCGTGCTGACGGGGGTGGGCAAGTTCTTTTCGAACGGTCTCGACCTCGAGCGCTTTGGCGCGAACCCGGCGGAGTTCTCGGCCACGCTCGAAGAGCTCGAACGTACGATTGGTCGCCTCTTTCTCTTTCCGACCTACACCGTCGCGGCGCTGAACGGACACACGTTCGCGGGCGGCGCGTTGCTGTCGTGCTCGTTTGACTACCGCGTCATGCGAGAAGACCGCGGTTATTGGTGTATGAACGAAGCCGAGATCGGTCTCGCGCTCGACCACAAGCTGTGGTCCATCATCAATCACCGGCTGCCCAAGGCCACGGCCACCGTCGCCGCCACGACCGCGAAGAGATTCAACGGCCCCGATGCTCTCGGGGCCGGCATAGTCGAGGCGGTCGCGAGCGAAGACGAGGTTTTGCGCCACGCGATTGAGGTGGCGTCTCGCTACGCAACGCTCGACCGAGCGACACTGTTGAGGCACAAGCTCTTGGCTCACGGTGACGAAGCCACGCTCTTGGGTTTCAAAAAGTAAGGGAACCGTGGCTAAACAATTTGACATGGCGTCACTCGAAGGCTTTCGTCGTGACACCTTCGTCGCGAGCTCCAAGAAGTCCCACGACATCTATCGCGCGGGATCGGGACCGGCAGTCATTGTCATCCACGAGGTTCCGGGATTGACGCCACTGGTCGCGGCGTTTGGTCGAAAGGTCGCCGAGCGAGGCATGACGGCCGTCATGCCCGACCTCTTCGGCACGCCCGGACGAGTCCCGAGTGGCGGCTATCTGTTGGCGTCCGTTGCGAAGGCGTGCGTTAGCCGTGAGTTCACGGTGCTCGCCACCAACAAGACGAGTCCCATCACGAAATTTCTTCGAGAACTCGCGACGCACGAGCACGAAAGTTGCGGTGGCTCGGGCGTGGGCGTTGTTGGAATGTGTTTGACCGGTGGTTTCGCTTTGGCGATGAGTGTGGATGAGACCGTTGTCGCCCCCGTTCTCAGTCAACCCGGCTTACCGATACCAACGGGTGCGAAGCGAAAGGCGGCACTCGGTATCTCTGATGACGATCTCGCGAAAGTAAAGCGACGCAGTGACGCCGGGCTTTGTGTGATGGGGCTTCGTTTCAGTGGCGACCCCGGCTCGCCAGCCGAGAGGTTCGCGACGCTTCGTCACGAACTCGGGTCCAATTTCATTGGTGTGGAGATTGATTCATCCAAGGACAATCCTTGGGGATACCGCAAAGGTGCGCACTCGGTACTGACCGAGGACTACTCCGACGAAGAAGGTTCACCCACTCGGCAAGCTCTCGAGGACGTCCTTTCGTTTTTGTCGACTCGCCTCGGTGTCATTCCTACCTCTTGAAGAGCGCCGACCTAGAGCGGTGAAATCTCCTACGTGCCGAGCCCCAACTTGATCAAGGTTCCTCTACGGGATACGGGCCCCGGAGCGTTCGCTGTCTCTAGTGACCAACGTGCCATTTGGCGCAGGTACCACATCGATAGACGCTCATCTCTTCGCCACCGCGCTTGACCATGAGTCGAGCGCCGGCTTCGGCGGCGTCGCGACTCTCGTAGGACTTTTTGGGCTGTCCGCGTGCTGTCGTGTGCGCACGCGGACCTCGGCGCAGCGAGGTTCCGGTCTTTCTATTTCGATCTCCGTAACGACCGGACCAGAAGAAGACGAGGAGTAGCAACGCCACGGCGGCGACCAACACTCCAATGGTGGTCATGGCTCGTCAGTGTTCGTGAGCGACGTCAACACGGAGAGAACTGGACACAAGGTCCCGCCAAGACACGCAGGCGCGGTCGAAAACTTTCGATGGTCGACATGGAGGACTCCTCGTTACATCGCTTCGCTCACACTACGTCAACGAGTAAAACGAATGGTGCAGTGTGAGTACGAAGGCGTAACTAGATCCAACCTTGATCGCGAGCAATCTGCTCGACGTCGCCGATGCGCATGCCCGTTCGGTGTTGCAACGTGCGAATGAGCCCGCCGGCTTCGTAGAGGGATTCGTGCGTTCCGGTGTCGAGCCACGTGGTCGCGCGTGAGAGAATCTCGGCGCGAAGTTCGCCGCGCTCGAGGTAGGCGTTATTGAGCGCGGTGATCTCGAGTTCACCACGAGCACTTGGCTTCAACTGGCGAGCGAAGTTCGAGGCCCGTTCGTCGTAAAAGTAGATGCCCGGCACGGCGTAACTACTCTTTGGCGCGGCGGGCTTCTCCTCAATTGAGAGCACCTTGCCCGCGTCGTCGAACTCAACGACGCCGTAGGCCGAAGGGTCGCTGACTTGGTAGGCGAAGATGAGTGCTCCTTCGACTTTGGTGTTTTGTTGAAGGTGCGTGCCAAGTCCCGGGCCGTAGAAGAGATTGTCGCCCAGGATGAGCGCGCACTTGTCACCGTCTAAGAACGCTTCGCCCAAAATCAGCGCTTCGGCCAAGCCGTTCGGCGCTTCTTGCACAACGTAGGAGATCTTCATGCCGAGCTTGGAGCCGTCGCCGAGCAGGCGAGTAAACGCGTCCTGGTCGTGTGGCGTCGTGATGAGAAGAATTTCACGAAGTCCACTCAGCATCAGT
Source organism: Acidimicrobiales bacterium (assembly GCA_036511495.1). GTDB lineage: Bacteria > Actinomycetota > Acidimicrobiia > Acidimicrobiales > RAAP-2 > RAAP-2. Next base: position 15,993 of record DATCCC010000012.1, read on the forward strand.
GTGCTCAACGGATAGAAAATCATTGGCTTGTCGTAAATGGGCAGCAACTGCTTAGAGACCGCGCGCGTGATGGGATGAAGGCGCGTGCCGGTGCCGCCAGCCAAAACGATTCCCTTCACTCCATTAGTATAGAAGTCCGGTAAGCCCTTTCTAAAGGTCGAGGTTCTGTCATGCGCGTAGTGATTACAGGGGCCGCCGGGTTTATCGGCTCACGTTTAAGCGAGCTGGTCGTTGAGAACGCTGAGCGTCTCGGCTACAACGACGTTGTCTTACTTGACGCACTTACGTACTCTGGTCGTCTCGAGAATCTTGACGAGGTTCGACAAGACTCGCGCGTTACCTTCGTCAGAGGAAACATCACCGATCCCTTGGTGACGGAAGAAGTGCTTCGCGGTGCGCACGCTGTCATACACCTCGCCGCGGAGAGTCACGTCGACCGGTCCATCACTGGAGCGCGTCTCTTCTTTGAAACGAACGTTATGGGAACCCAGCAACTTCTCGAGAGCGCGCGCGGCGCGGGCGTCGAGCGCTTCGTGCACGTGTCGACCGACGAGGTCTATGGGTCAATTGATGAGGGTACCTGGTGCGAAGACCACATCCTCGAGCCCAACTCGCCCTACTCCGCGAGCAAGGCCGGCTCGGACTTAGCGGCACTCGCGTACCACCGCACCTTTGGCATGAACGTGATGGTGACGCGTTGCTCGAATAATTACGGTCCTCGACAGTTTCCCGAAAAGCTGATCCCGCTTTTCGTGACGAATCTCTTTGACGGGATCAAGGTTCCGCTCTATGGCGATGGTGAGAACGTTCGCGACTGGCTCTTCGTCGACGACCACTGTCGCGGCATCCTTCGCGTGCTGGCCGGTGGTCGTGCGGGCGAGATCTACAACATCGGCGGTGGACGAGAACTCTCGAACATCGAAATCACTCGAATGCTGCTCGATCTGTGTGGCGCTGATGAGTCGATGATCGAACCCGTGGCCGACCGCCTCGGTCACGACCGTCGTTACAGCGTTAACTGGACCAAGCTCCACGACGAACTCGGCTACCAACCAGAGACTTACTTCGAAGAGGGACTCGCGCGCACGGTGAAGTGGTACCGCGACAACGAGTCGTGGTGGCGCCCACTCAAGGGGCCGACATCGTGAAGCTCACCGAACTTTCGATTCCCGGGCTCTTCTTGTTGGAGTCACCGGTGTGGAGCGACACGAGGGGATTCTTTCGTGAGTGGTACAAGCGCGGCGATTTCGAAGAGAGCGTCGTGAACTTTCCCATTCAACAGGGCAGCTTTTCAACGTCCAGGCGCGGCGTTATACGAGGACTGCACTACTCGATCGCGCCCGAAGGGCAGGCCAAACTCGTTACCTGCGTCTTCGGTGAACTCGACGACGTCATCGTCGATATTCGCGTGGGCTCACCAACCTTTGGACAGGTCGAAGTGATTCATCTCGCCGCTAATGAAGAGCGCTCGGTCTTGGTTCCCGTCGGTGTGGCGCACGGGATCTGTGTAACGAGTGAACTCGCGGTGCTGACGTACCTCTTGTCGTCACCTTTTAACGCGCCGATGGAACTCGAGATTGATCCCTTCGATCCCGCGATCAACGTGCCGTGGACACTTTCGGGTGAGCCACTCATCAGCGAGAAGGATGCCGCGGCACCGACCCTCGATGAGCGCCGCAGGGCTAATGAACTGCCCATCTACGTTGCGGCCTCTCATTAGGCGTCATTGAGCCTTCGTTGCTAGCGTTAGTCAGGTGAGTACCGCCCCTCTACGCCTTGTGACAAGCGATGAGCGAGGCGTGCAACTATTCAGTGGCTCGACGCGTCCTTCGATTGCGTCGGAGAGCCAACTCAAAGCCTTGCTTGGTGGGCTTTCGGGCATTGACGCCGTTGGCGCCGAGGCCCGCGCGGCCAAACTCGCCACGAGATCGTTGAAGAAGTCGGCCAAGTTGGCTGCAATCGACTTAGCGATTTCCATGGTGGACCTGACGACGTTAGAGGGTGCTGACACGCCCGGACGCGTCACGTCGCTCTGCACCAAGGCCATGCACCCCGACCCGTGCGACGCCAGCGTGCCCAGCGTGGCCGCGGTCTGCGTCTATCCCGACCTAGTCGCCCACGCGCGAAGCGTTCTCGGCTCCTCGACGGTAGCGGTCGCGTCGGTGGCGACGGCCTTTCCTTCGGGTCGAGCGTCACTGAAGGTGAAGTTGCTGGACGTGCAAGAGGCCGTGAGTGCCGGCGCCGACGAAATTGACATGGTGATTGACCGAGGGGCTTTTCTTTCAGGGCGGGTCGGTCAAGTCCTCGACGACGTCGTCGCGGTGAAGGCGGTATGTGGGCGTGCGCACTTAAAGGTGATTCTAGAGACTGGTGAGTTGGTCACCTACGACAACGTGCGACGAGCGAGTTGGATTGCGATGCTCGGCGGCGCGGACTTCATCAAGACCTCGACGGGCAAGGTGTCAGTCAACGCGACCTTGCCGAACGCTCTCGTAATGCTCGAGGCCGTGCGCGACTTCGGCGAAGCGACGGGACAACTCGTCGGGGTCAAGGTCGCCGGTGGCATTCGCAGTACTAAGGACGCACTTCGTTACCTCGTGGTCGTCAACGAGACCGCCGGTTCGGCGTGGCTCACTCCGGAGCGTTTTCGCTTCGGTGCGTCATCGCTCCTCAACGATCTCTTGATGCAGCGACTCAAGCAACACCGGGGCGCCTACGTTCGCTCCGATGAGTTCAGCGGGGACTGATGAGCGGCGACCTGACACGCTCGACCCTGGGTTCACTCTCCTACGACCCAGCGCCCGAGTCGGCCGCCATTGCGCGCCTGAAGCCGGAGTACGGACTCTTCGTCGACGGTGCGTTTAGTGATCCTTCGTCGCACGAACTGTTTTTGACTCTCAATCCCGCGACCGAAGAGCCACTCGCGAGCGTCGCGCTCGCCTCGCGCGCTGACGTGGACCGGGCGGTACTCTCGGCGCGACGCGCTTACGACAAGGTCTGGTCCAAGACGACTGGTGGCGAACGTTCAAAGTACCTCTTTCGCATCGCCCGCCTCATCCAAGAGCGCGCCAGGGAGTTCGCCGTCGTCGAGACTCTCGATAACGGCAAGCCCATTCGCGAGTCGCGCGACGTTGATATCCCACTCGCCGCGGCGCACTTCTTCTACTACGCCGGTTGGGCCGACAAGCTCGACTACGCCGGCTTTGGACCCGACCCGAAGCCGCTGGGCGTCGCCGGACAGATAATCCCCTGGAACTTCCCACTCCTCATGGCCGCGTGGAAGCTCGCCCCCGCACTCGCGGCGGGCAACACTTGCGTCTTGAAACCCGCTGAAACGACGCCACTGTCCGCGTTGCTGCTCGCCGAGATTCTCCAACAGGCCGAACTGCCGCCGGGCGTCGTGAACATCATCACGGGCGACGGATCGACGGGGGCGGCGCTGGTGGATCATCCCGGCGTCGACAAGATCGCTTTCACGGGTTCCACCGAAGTGGGCCGACTCATCCAACAGCGTGTCGCCGCCAGCCACAAGCACCTCACGCTCGAGCTCGGTGGCAAGGGCGCGAACATTGTCTTTGAGGACGCCCCGATCGACGAGATGATCGAAGGCATCATCGACGGCATCTTCTTCAATCAAGGGCACGTCTGTTGCGCGGGGTCTCGACTGTTGGTCCAAGAGTCAGTGGCTGATGAGGTGTTGCGCCGTCTCATTCGCCGCGTCGATCAACTGCGCGTCGGTGATCCCTTAGATAAAAACACTGACGTGGGCGCTATTAACTCCGCGGCCCAGTTAGCTCGAATTGAAGAACTCACCGCGTACGGCGAACACGAGGGCGCGACGCGCTACACGAGTTCGTGCGCGCTGCCCGATAAGGGGTACTGGTTCGCGCCGACGGTCTTCGCCGACGTTGCCCAGTCGCACCGCATCGCCCGTGAAGAGATCTTTGGCCCCGTGCTCTCGGTGTTGACTTTTCGAACGCCCGAAGAGGCGGTCGCCAAGGCGAACAACTCCAACTACGGACTGGCCTGTGGGGTGTGGAGCGAAAAGGGGAGTCGCACGCTCTGGGTCGCGGAGCGACTGCGCGCCGGCGTCATCTGGGCCAACACCTACAACAAGTTCGACCCGACGAGTCCCTTCGGCGGCGTGCGCGAATCGGGTTTTGGGCGCGAGGGTGGTCGACACGGACTCGAGGCCTACCTCAATGTCTGAGAGTCGCCTCGAGGTTCGAAAGACCTACAAACTCCTCATTAACGGCGCCTTCCCCCGCTCCGAGTCGGGTCGCAGTTACGAAGTCACGTCGTTCAAGGGTGCGTTCCTCGCCAACGTGGCCCAGGGATCACGTAAGGACGTGCGCGACGCGGTCGTAGCGGCCAGAGGAGCCCAGTCGAAGTGGTGGGCGCAGAGTGCGTACAACCGCGGCCAGGTCATCTACCGATTGGCCGAGATGGCCGAGTCGAGGCGCGACGAACTCGCTGAGCACGTCGCTCTCGCCGAGGGCCTAAAAGGAAAGGCCGCCCAGGCCAGCGTCGAGCGAGCGATTGACCGGGTTGTTTGGTACGCCGGTTGGACCGACAAGATCGCCCAGATCCTTGGATCGTCTAATCCCGTCGCTGGTCCGTTTTTCAACTTCTCGGTTCCCGTGCCGAGCGGCGTCGTGGGCGTTATCGCGCCACAGGACTCCTCGCTCGAAGGGTTCGTGAACGCGGTGCTGGCGCCGCTGGCCGTCGGCAACACGGTCGTCGTGCTCGCGAGCGAGAGACGACCTACACCCTCGATACTGCTCGGCGAGATGACGGCGACCTCGGACTTTCCTGGCGGCGTGCTCAACATCGTCACCGGCCACAACGGTGAAATCGCGCCGACGCTCGCGGCCCACGAGGACGTTGACGGCATCGATCTGGGCGGCGTCGGGGGTGACTTCGAAAGTGAACTCGCCGTCAGTGCGGCGGGATCCATCAAGCGCGTCCTGCGCTCGGGTGAAGAAGACCCGGCTTCGCTTCGTCGCCTTCGAGCCTTCGTCGAGACGTCCACCGTGTGGCACACGATCGGTCAGTAGTGGCGAACCCGTACGAACTCGCGGTCGTTGCCGCTGCTGAACTTCGCGAACAGAGTGGCGTGGACGTCTACGACGTCGCCGTGATCCTTGGATCAGGCTGGAAAGAGGGTGCCGCCGTCCTCGGCGCACCCTCGAGCGAGGTTCCCACTTCCACGCTGAGTGGTTTCGTCGTGCCGACCGTCCCGGGTCACGACGGACAGATTTTCTCTCTAAAAGTCGGTGAAGTGAACGTCGCGCTCGTCGCTGGCCGGGTCCACCTCTACGAGGGCAACAGCGCCGACCAAGTGGTGCATCCCGTGCGCACGGTGATCGCCGCGGGCGCTAAGAAAGTGGTCCTCACCAACGCCTGTGGCGGCCTCGACCCCGCCATCGCGCCGGGAAACGTAGTGGTGATCCGCGATCACGTCAACTTGACGGCGACCTCACCCATGGAGGGCGACGCGCCGCCCGAGGGTTACGGCTCGCGCTTCGTCGACCTCACTGATCTCTACAGCGCACGTCTGCGCGCCGCGGTGCACGCAGCCGTGCCAGGCCTCAACGAAGGCGTCTACGTGGGCCTTCGCGGTCCGCACTACGAGACACCGGCCGAGATCCACATGGTGCGCGCGATCGGTGGTTCACTCGTTGGCATGTCCACGGTCTTGGAAGCGATCGCCGCGCGTCATCTCGACGCCGAAGTGCTCGGACTCTCACTCGTGTCGAACTTCGCGGTGGGCGTTGCGAGCGGGCCCTTGAATCACCTCGAGGTGCTTGAAACGGGCCAGACGGCCGCGTCGTCGTTGGGTGCGCTCCTAGCCAACGTCATTCCCGTTCTGTGAACCCCGAACTCCGCGACCGCGTCGTCGCGTGGATCGCACTCGATCCCGACGACACCGACCGCTCGACGTTGCAAGCGCTCCTCGACGCGAACGACGTCACCGAGCTGGAACGAAGATTTACGACACCACTCACCTTTGGCACCGCGGGGCTTCGCGGTCCCGAAATGGCCGGGCCGGCCGGCATGAATCGCGCGACCGTTCGTCGCGCGACCCAGGGCGTACTCGCGTGGCTGGACGTGCTCGGCGTTGACCCTTCGAGGGGCGTCGTCGTTGGCCGCGACGCGCGTCACGGCTCTGAGCGATTCAACGACGAAGTGATCGGAGTCCTCCTCGGCGCGGGCGCGACGGTCTACGAGATGCCCGGCCCGTTGCCCACGCCGTTCGTGCCCTACTGCGTGAAGTCACTGGGCGCCGCCGCGGGCATCATGATCACGGCGAGCCATAACCCTCCCGAGGACAATGGCTACAAGCTGTACGCGAGTGACGGATCACAGATCATTCCGCCCGACGACGAGACCGTCGAACGCTTCATGCGTGAAGCCGGTGACGCCGTCTTGGGTACACGGTCGTCGGCTACGTACTTCCTTATCGCCGATGAACTCCTCGAGCAGTACCGCGCGCACTTTCTCGAACGCTTTCGCGTCGACGGGGGCAGTGATCTGCGAATCACCTACACGCCGCTGCACGGCGTTGGCGGGGCCCCGATGACCGCACTCTTGGCCGACGCGGGCTACGCGCACGTGGCCACGGTGGCGAAGCAGTTCGAACCAGACGGTGACTTTCCGACGTTGCCCTTCCCCAATCCCGAAGAGCCCGGCGCGCTCGACCTCGCCATCGAAGCGGCCAACGAATCGAACTCGACATTGATCATCGCCAACGACCCCGACGCCGACCGACTGGGCGCGGCGGCTCGGCGCGACAGTGAGTGGCGAGTACTGCGCGGTGACGAGATTGGCTGGCTCTTGGCCTCAGCACTGCTCGAAGGGATTGGCGAGGCGCAACAGATGGTGGCGACGACCATCGTCTCTTCGACGATGCTCGAAAAGATGGCCGCCGCCGCCGGTGTTGGTTGCGCCACCACACTTACGGGTTTTAAGTGGCTCGCTCGCGCCGCTGGCGCCGGCGTGCTCGGCTTTGGTTACGAAGAGGCCTTGGGTTACGCCGTTGACGCCCGGGTTGGCGATAAAGACGGTCTCTCAGCGGCGCTCGCGCTCGCGCGTCTCGCTCACGACCTGGCCCACGAGGGCCAGACGCTCTTTGATCGACTCGATGAGCTCGAAGGTCGTTTTGGCGTCCACGCAACGTCGCAGTTGGCGCTGCGCTTCGAAGGCGCCGAAGGGCTCGTGGCGATTCGCCGCGTCGTGGCACAGCTCAGAGACACACCGCCATCATCGCTTGGTTCGCTGACCGTTACTGAGGTCATTGACCTCAACAATGGTTGGCGGGGTCTCGGTGCTACCGACGGGGTCATCCTGATGCTCGGCGCGATGGGCCGCGTCGTCGTGCGTCCGTCGGGCACCGAAGCCAAGGTGAAGGCCTACGTCGAAGTGACGCCGAGCAACGAGGGATCGCTCGAGGCGCAGCGTGCGAGAGCCGCGGTAACGATTGACGGTGTGCGAGCGAGCCTCGCGACGTTACTTCGCGTCTGAGGCGCGCAGTTGGGCGTAACCAGGTTTGATGACCGTGTTGATCATCGCGAGGCGTTGACTGAACTCGAAGAAGGAACTCTTCGCTGCGTTGAGCGTCAACCACTCCATGTCCGCCAAGTCCCAGTCAAAGGCATTGGCGCAGGTCTCGAACTCGCTGCTGAGTGAGATGCCACTCATCAATCGATTGTCGGTGTTGAGCGTGACGCGAAAGCGAAGTCGCTTCAGAAGGTCGATTGGATGCGCGGCGATGGACGCGGCCGCGCCGGTGTGCACGTTCGACGTCGGACAGACCTCGAGAGGAATCCTGCGGTCGCGAACGTAGTTGGCCAGTCGGCCAAGTTCGTGTTTTCCGTTCACCACCGAGATGTCGTCAACGATGCGTACGCCGTGACCAAGTCGTTCGGCGTTGCAGAACTGGACCGCCTCCCAGATTGAGGGAAGCCCGAAAGCTTCACCCGCGTGAATCGTCAAGTGAAAATCCTCACGCTGGATGAGGTGAAAGGCGCGCAGATGTTTGGTGGGCGGGAATCCATCTTCGGGACCGGCGATGTCAAAGCCGCAGACTCCCTCATCACGAAAGGACACCGCGAGTTCAGCGATCGTCTCGCTGAGACTCGCTTGGCGCATGGCCGAGAGGATCGCGCGAACGATGATGACGTGACCCTCGCTCTCGGCCTCCTTCACGCCCAGAGCGAAACCGTCGAGGACCGCGCGCACGACTTCGTGCAAGGTGAGTCCGCCCGCTACGTGCAACTCCGGCGCGAAGCGCACCTCGGCGTAGACGATGCCGTCCCTCGCGAGATCAAGAGCGCTCTCGGCCGCAACGCGCTCGAGCTGGTCCTTGGTTTGCATAACCGCCGTCGTGTGGGCGAAGCCCTCGAGGTAACGAACGAGGTCACTGCCCGGAGCGTCGACGATGAACCACTTGGCGAGCTCTGTGGGATCGCTGGTCGGCAGTTCTTTGTAGTTGACGTCGCGAGCGAGTTCTAAGACGGTCTCGGGTCGAAGTCCGCCGTCGAGGTGCTCGTGGAGCAGGACCTTGGGGGCACGTTTGATGATCGCGGGTGTCAACGCGGTACTGACCATAGGCCAAGGCTAGCCAGCGCCGAGGTTTTAGTTACTGACGAAATCGAGCAGTAGCTTCGACGGCCGACGGGTCTCACTGCCGAGGCGCAGAGCGCTCGCGATGGTGACGCGACCGCTCTCTAGATGAACCTCATCGTCCGCGTGCAGTTCAAAGAGGGGCTGGCCTCTTTCGACTTTGTCGCCCTCGCGTACCAAACACACCACGCCGGCCGTTGCGCTGACGGGATCTTCTTTGCGGGCGCGGCCCGCGCCGAGACGCCACGCCGCGATGCCCACGGCTAACGCGTCCACGGACTGCACGACGCCTTGCTCGGGCGCGACGATGACGTCGCGGACTTTGGCGAGCGGCATCACGGCGTCGGCGTCGCCGCCTTGCGCGCGAATCATCTGGCGGTAGACCTCGTAGGCCGAACCGTCGTCGAGTTTCTTAGCGGGATTCACGTTAATGCCGACGAGTTTGGTCATCAGACGCGCGAGGGCGAGCGTGAGCTCGCGTACGTCACTGGGTCCACCACCACGCAGTACCTCAACCGACTCGGTCACTTCGAGGGCGTTACCGACAGCGTGGCCGAGGGGCGTGTTCATGTTCGTGAGCTGTGCCACGGTCTCGACGCCGTGGGCGCGGCCGAGATCGACCATGGTGTGAGCGAGTTCGCGCGCACGGTCGATGTCCTTGATGAAAGCGCCGCGACCGACCTTGACGTCCAGGACCAAGGCGTGGGTGCCTTCAGCGATTTTCTTCGACATGATCGACGACGAGATGAGGGGAATCGATTCGACCGTGCCGGTCACGTCGCGCAGCGCGTAGAGCTTACGGTCGACGGGAGCGAGTCCTTCGCCGGCGGCGCAGACCACCGCACCGACTGACTCGAGTTGTCGACGGATCTCCTCGTTCGTGAGAACGGAACGCCATCCCGGGATCGATTCGAGTTTGTCGAGGGTGCCGCCGGTGTGACCGAGTCCTCGTCCCGAAAGTTGCGGCACCGCCGCGCCGCAGGCGGCGACGAGGGGGGCGAGAATCAAAGAGATCTTGTCGCCGACGCCGCCCGTTGAGTGTTTATCGACGGTGGGTCGCGAGAGTCCGCTGAGGTCTAGCCGTTCGCCCGAGGCAATCATGTGGTCGGTCCAGGTGCCCAACTCGTGAGCGCTGAGTCCGTTAAAGAATATGGCCATCAAGAGCGCGGACATCTGCTCCTCGGCGACGTCGCCGTTGTTATAGGCGTTTAGGAGCCACGAGATAGCCTCATCGCTCAAGGCACCGCCGTTGCGTTTTTCGGTGATGACGTCCACCGCTGAGAACCTGCTCACCAATTACGCCGAATTCCTAATTCCTCAGGACCAAAGGCACCGGGTAGAAGTTCGCCCAACGTGAGCGGCGGTAGTTCGTCGCCGATGTCGACCAACAAGGTGTTGCCTCCATGCTCGAAGAGCAGTTGGCGACAACGCCCACACGGCGTCAGCGGCTCGCCGTCACCCGCAACCACGCACAGCGCAATGAGGCGACCGCCGCCTTGTCGAATAACGTCACTCACGAGTGAACACTCGGCACAGAGCGTCAGACCATAACTGGCGTTCTCTACGTTCGAGCCCACGGCGACGACGCCGTTACTACAGAGTGCACTGGCCCCGACGGTCACTTTTGAGTACGGGGCGTACGCGTTAGCCGTGGCGTCGCGTGCGAAGGAACGTAGTTTGTCCCACTCAATCTCCGAAGCCCCATTCACGTCTTCACTGTACACTTTGCGCTGCGTGACGAACTTTCGATTCTCATCTGTCGTGGTCAGCGAGGAAGTCACGACCGCGCTCCACGAGGGTCGCGGTGTCGTGGCGCTCGAGACGACCATCGTGGTCCAGGGACTTCCCGCGCCCGTGAACATCGACGTCGCGAGCGAGTGCGAATCTTCGGTACGAAAAAGTGGCTCGATTCCAGCGGCCATTGGCGTGCTCGATGGACGCGTCGTCGTTGGACTTACCTCGAATGAACTCGAACGACTCGCCAGTCCCGATCGACACGCCGCCAAACTTTCTTCGCGCGATATTGGCGTAGCGCTCGCGGTGGGTGCCGACGGCGCGACGACCGTCGCGGGGACCATCGCCATTGCTCATCGTGTGGGCATCGACGTCATGGCGACCGGTGGTCTTGGTGGAGTGCACCGAAACGCGAACGAGAGTTTCGACGAGTCGGCTGACTTGATCGCGCTTACGAAGACCTCTGTCCTCGTCGTGGCCTCGGGCGTCAAGAGCATTCTCGACATTGGAGCCACGCTCGAGCGACTCGATACGCTGGGCGTGCCGGTCTTGGGCTACCAAACCCATAAGTTTCCTGGCTTTTATCTGCGCGACAGCGGCTTTAGCCTCGACTGGTCGGTCGCCAACGCCGACGAAGCCGCCGCGGCCTTTCTGCGACACCGTGAGTTCTCCATTGCGGGTCTCGTCGTCGCGAACCCGGTGGCCGCCGACAAAGAGTTGGACAGGCACCTCCACGACGAGGCCTTAGAGAGTGCTCTCCTCAAAGCGCATCTCGAAGGCGTGAGTGGTAAGGCAGTCACGCCGGCGTTACTGGCGGAGTTCGCGCACCATACCGCGGGCGTGAGTGTGCAGGTCAATCGTGATCTCGTCGTCGCGAACGCCGCGCTGGCGGGTGCGATCGCCGCGTCGCTCGCCCTCTCGGTCGCGTGAACCGGCGACGCGTTGTTGTCCTGGGCGACGTGATGCTCGACGTCGTCGTGAAACCAATCGGCCGCGTGGCGCCGACCAGTGACACGCCGGCCAATATTCGCGTTACTCGGGGTGGTTCGGGGGCCAACTTGGCGATGGCCCTTAGTGCGACCGGTCACGACGTTCTCTACGTGGGCGCGGGCGGTAACGACGCGGCGCGTCACGTCTTCGTCGACGCGTTACGCGAGGGCGACGTTGATGCTCAACTCCAGAGTGTTGACGGATCCACCGGCACGGTGGTGGCGATTATCGCTAGCGACGGGCAGCGCGCGATGTTGAGCGATCGCGGCGCGAACGTCATGCTCAGTGACACCTTCGTCACTGAGCAACTAAAGGAAACCTTTGATCACTTGCACGTGTCGGGGTACCTCTTGCTCGACGTTGCTACGCGAAGTGTTGGGATTAAGGCCCTCGCCATCGCGAGATCTCGCGGGGTCTCAACGTCCGTGGACGTCTGTTCCGTCGCACCACTTGTCGAGGTGACGCCTGACGTCTTTCTTAACGCGACGCTGAGCGCCTCGATGCTCTTCGCCAATGACGAAGAGGCCCTCGCGCTGGCCTCAACCACAGACCTCGACGCGGCCCTGGAATCGCTGGCCGCACTCTTTGATGAAGTTGTGATTACGAGGGGTGAGCGCGGTGCGTTGGCCGCGTTGGGGGCCGAACGTTTCACTGAACTCGCGGTACGTGTCGACGTCCTCGACACGACGGGCGCGGGTGATGCCGCGACGGGAACATACCTTGGGGCTCGGTTGCACGGTGACGATCCCTCGATGGCCCTTCGTCAGGCCATGGCCGCTTCGGCGGGGGTGTTGGGCGGCCTCGGAGCGCTCGGCTAGTCCCATTGGTAGGGCTTGCCTTTCGCGGCCGGTGGACACGCGTCTAATAAGACCCGCCGATGCGGCGACGGCGATGAGGTACGAGAACATTAGGCGAGGCTCAGTCGACGCGGGCACTGCATTCTCCTGGTATTTGGCCGCGCGATGGACCGACTGGCGACGACTATTGACGCGAGGACCACACCGACCAACGCGTCCCAGTGTTCCTTGTTATGCTCGCGCTCAGAAAGACGTCTACGGCGTCAACGGCTTCATATGAACCGTCTATAACAACCAAAGGGGAGTGCAATGTATTCAATTGGAAGAGGCCGCGTGGGGCGTATCGCTCTCTCGGCCGCTACCGCCGGACTGTTGCTCACGGGAATAACAGTCGGCGCAATCGGCGCGAGCGGTGCGACCGTGAAGTACCACAAGACGTTGGCCTGCGAGGTCACCGACGTAGGTGGCATCAACGATAAATCGTTCAACGCTTCGGCGTACCTAGGCCTAAAGGAAGCCGTGAAGGTCTCCCCGAAGCTCATCAAGGACAAAGTGCAGTCGTCGCCGTCTACCGCTACCGAGTCCACGTACGAGAACGAGATCTCATCGTTCCTCCCGCAGCACTGCAGCATCATCATCACGGTCGGATTCTTGATGTCCGACGCGACGTGGAACGCCGCGCAGGCGAACCCGAAAGTCCACTTTGCGCAAGTCGACAACGGCAACGCAAGTCCCGGTAACGACGGAGTTGCGGTTCCTCCCTACACGGGAACGGCCAATAACATTCTGGGTCTGACCTACAAAACCCAACAAGACGCGTTCCTCGGTGGTTACGAAGCGGCCGCGTACGCCGTAGCGCACAACCCTACGGCGCCCACGGTCGCGACCTACGGTGGTATGCAGTTCTCCTCCGTGACGTACTACATGGACGGCTTCTACGACGGCGTCCAGTACTACAACTCGAAGAAGGCGCCGACGGTTCCGGTGACAGTCCTTGGGTGGAACGAGAAGACTCAGACAGGTACCTTCATCGGCTCCTTCAGCGACCAGACGACGGCGGCGGCCGACACGACCGCCTTCCTGGCTCAGGGGGCGACGACCGTCTTCCCGGTCGCCGGCCTCGACGGCCTGGGTACGACGCAAGCGGTAACGACGTGGAACGCCGCACACGCTTCGCTTCGGGCGAACGTGGAGTGGGTTGATACGGACGGCTGCGTCAGCGACGCGGTCGACTGCAACTTGTTCCTCAATTCGGTCACCAAGGGCGTGACGGCGTCAGTGAAGACCGCAGTCCTCGAGCAGGCCGCAGGTAAGTTCAAAGGTGGCGACTACATCGGCACACTAAGGAACGGCGGCGCCGCTTTCATCCAAGATCACGGCACGATGGGCAAGGCGAACAGTAAGGCAACCGTCGCGGCGATCGCCGTTATCACGAAAGGCATTGAGAACGGAACCATCAAGATTCCAGTGGGCGGCAAGTAATAGAGCCCTTCTAAAACTCGCGAACGGGGGCCGAATCTTCGGATTCGGCCCCCGTTGCGTTTCGCATCCCGGTTAGGTTTGAGACTCATGAAGCTGGAACTTCGAGCGGTCACCAAGCACTTCGGTTCGCTCGCGGCCAACAACAATGTCAACCTCGTCGTCGAGCCGGGACAGATACATGGCCTGCTCGGAGAGAACGGCGCGGGCAAGAGCACCTTGATGAATGTGCTCTACGGAATGATCTCGCCGGACAGCGGCCAGATACTCATCAACGACGAGGTCGTGAGTATTCGCGACCCCAAGGACGCGGTGGGCCACAGAATCGGCATGGTGCACCAGCACTTCATGCTCATCCCGGTCTTCACCGTCACCGACAACATCATCCTTGGGAGCGAACCCGTCAAGCCCTGGCCGTTCATTGACCACCACCGCGCCACCGAACGCATTGTCGCCCTCGCCAAGGAGTACAACTTCGTCATCGACCCTTTCGCCACGATCGAGAACCTGCCCATCGGCACCCAGCAGCGCGTCGAGATCCTCAAGGCGCTCAGCCACAACGCCGAGATCCTCATTCTCGACGAGCCGACGGCCGTCCTCACGCCCCAAGAGGCCGACGCGCTGATGGTGGTCATGCGCACGTTGAAGTCCCAGGGCAAGTCCATCATCTTCATCACGCACAAGTTGAAAGAAGTCCTCGACATCGCCGACGTCATCACCGTGATGCGCCTCGGCGAGGTCGTGGGCACGACCTCGCCAGCGGAAACCGACGAGGCCGCGCTCGCCACGATGATGGTGGGCCGCGATGTCAACCTTGTTGTCGAGAAGCCCCCCGCGAACACCGGCGACGTGGTCCTTGCGGTCACGAACCTCTTCGTCCAGGACGATCGGGGTCTGACCGCGGTGAAGGGCGTCTCGTTCGAGGTCCGAGCGGGTGAGATTCTGGCGTTCGCGGGAGTTCAGGGAAACGGACAGACCGAGCTCGTCGAGGCACTGACCGGGCTACGACGCGCCAAGGCGGGTTCGGTGGTGCTGAACGGGATCGACCTCGTTGGCCAATCGGTGCGCGACGTGCTCGACGCCGGCGTGGGCCACGTGCCCGAAGACCGACAGCGCCACGGCCTGGTGCTGACGATGTCGATTGCGGACAATCTCGTCCTCGACCAATTGGGTAGTCCGCAGTACAAGGCGTGGTGGGGCCGAAAGCTGAAGGCGATCGCGGAGAATGGTGCTCACCGCATCGCCGAGTACGACATTCGTGCCCAGAGCGAGGCTGCGCCACTGAGCGCCCTCTCGGGAGGGAACCAACAAAAGGTCGTCATGGCGCGTGAGCTCTCGCGTGAACTGAAGGTCCTGATCTGCTCCCAACCCACTCGCGGACTCGACGTGGGGTCGATTGAGTTCATGCACCGCCAGATCGTCGCAATCCGTGACGAGGGCGTGGCGGTGGTGATCGTTTCCAGCGAGCTCGACGAGGTCATCGCGCTCGGCGACCGCGTAGCCGTCCTTTACGACGGAATGATCCAGGACATCGTGGCGCCGACCACGAGCCGCGAGGACTTCGGACTCTTGATGGCCGGAGCGCGTCCCGCGGTGACGGGAGCCCTTCTATGACGACCGTCGTCGACGCGAAAGCGCCACGGGTGAGCCGGCTGCTCGAGATCGCCCTGCGCGTTCGGCGCGCGAACATGGCACTCGTGCTCGTGCTCGCGCTTTTCGTTGGGCTGGTGATCGGGGCGATCATGATCATCGTCACCACGCCGACGCTCGTGCACTCTTGGGTCACGTTCTTTTCGCATCCGGGCAAAACGATCTCCGAGAACTTCAATACGGTGTGGTACGCCTACGAGTGGATCTTCCAAGGATCACTGTTCAACTTCCACGCGATAAGGGTCCTCATCGACCACCCCGACAAGGCCAACCTCGCTACCGCCCTGGGACCGATCTCGCTCACACTCCAAGACGCGACGCCGCTCATTGTTGCGGGCCTCGGCCTCGCTATCGGCTTTCGCAGCAACATCTTTGACATTGGCGGTCAGGGCCAGGTAATAGCGGGGGGCGTCGTCGCGGGCCTTATTGGATTCAGCCTCAATTTGACGCCCATCTTCCAGGTCTCCCTCGAGTTGATCGGCGCCGTACTTGCCGGCGCCCTGCTCGCCTCCCTCGCCGGTGTCCTCAAGGCTTACACCGGCGCTCACGAAGTGATTGTCACCATGATGAGCAACTACATCATGGTCCTCTTAATGGGATATCTCCTGATCACGAACCTCTTTGCTCGTCCCGGTTTGAAGGACGGAGCCTCGAAGGCCGTGGCGCCGAGCGGGCAACTGCCCTTCTTTTTTTCGCATCTCAACTCCTCACTACTGGTCAACGCCGGATTCCTCATCGCGCTCGCGATGGTTTTCGTCGTCCAGTGGTTCTTCAACCGCTCCAAGACTGGCTTCGAGTTGCTGATGGTGGGTCAAAATGGCGAAGCAGCGCGAACGGCCGGTATTAACTCGAAGCGGACGACGATCATCATTCTGTGCCTCGCCGGAGGGCTCTGCGGTCTCGCGGGCATGCTGGAACTGACGGGCGTCGACCACTTCCTCACCCCGAACTTCGGCGGTTCCTACGGCTTCGACGCGATCACCGTGGCGCTGCTCGGCCGCAACCGGCCCTGGGGAGTCTTCTTCGGCGCAATCTTCTTCGGCGCGATGTACGCCGGAGGTGAGGCCATGCAGGCCTACACACCCACCAACATCCAGTACTCCCTCGCCCAGGTCATCCAAGCAGTCGTCGTCTTCGGCGTCGCCACACCCGCGTTGATCGTCGAGATATTTCGACTCACCGACAGCGGGCGGTTCCGTTCGTCAGGCTCCTCGGGAGGCTGGGCGAAATGAGCGTTGCCACGCACACTGCCCACCACGAGGTCGTCAACCCCGAGATCGTCACGCTCGAGAACCTCCGTCGGGTCACGCGCGAGCGAGCGCTCGGCTACGGCGTCACGATGGTTCTGCTCGGTCTGTTGGAGGTTCTCTGGTTCGGCGGCGCGACGTCCGCACTCAGAACGACTATCGCAATGGGTTATAACAGTTCGACGGCGATGCCGTCGATCGCCAGCCCCGTGCGCGTCGTCCCCCTCCTCGTCGGCCTGTTCTTGCTCGCGCCCGTCGTTTCTCGCGCCGCGCGTCACATCGTTCCTCAGCGAATCAAGTTCACGAAGGGCGTGCGCAGCTTCCTGATCATCGTTGGGGGCTACCTCATCATTTGGCCGGTTGCGCTGTGGCTGGGCGTGAACAGCGACGGAGCACTGCGGACGTTGACCATCCCGGTCTCAACAACCGGCTACGTCATCGGAGCCCTCACCGCTGTCGTTGGAGGTCTCCTCGTGTGGCGACGCTTCGACCGAAGCGCCTCGACCCTGCTCTATGTTGGCTTGTTGTTCTTCTTGCTCGGATTCCTGGTGTGGGTCGCGCGTGGGTCCAACGTATCCGGCCTTCACCTTCAACTGACCGGGATTCTCGCCGCGGCCGTGGCGGCCGCCACGTTCCTCATCCTCGGGTCGCTGTCGGGGACACTGTGCGAGCGATCCGGCGTCGTCAACATCGCTATCGAGGGCCAGTTCATGGTGGGGGCAATGTCGTCGGTCATGGTCGTGAGCGCCATGAACGGCACGGGAATCTCGCTGTTGCTGGGCGTCGTCGTCGCGGGGGTTCTCGGTGCCCTCCTCGGCTGGGTCCTGGCCGTCATGTCGTTGCGGTACCAGGCGAACCAGATCATCGTTGGCATCGTCATCGTCGCCTTCTGCACGGCCGTGACCCAGTTCATCATGTTCCAAGTGCTCGACACCCACCAGAATCTCAACGGCGCTTACGCGCTGCCGGTGTGGTCCATCCCATTCTTCTCACACATCCCGATCGTTGGTCCGGTCGTCTTCGATCAGAACGTTCTGGTCTACGTCGCGATCCTCGGCGTCATTATCGTCAACATCGCACTCTTTCGCACCCGATGGGGTCTTCGGGTGCGCTCGGTTGGGGAAAAGCCCATCGCGTCTGAGACCGTTGGAGTAAGTGTCACGCGGATGCGGTACGGCGCCGTCATCCTCGGGGGATTCGTCGCGGGACTCGGTGGCGCTGCGTTCACGATTGGTCCCGGATCGAGCTTCACCTTTGGCATGACGCACGGTTACGGCTACATCGCGCTCGCCATCATGATCTTTGGCCGATGGCGCCCCTACGGGGCGCTCATGGCATCGCTGCTCTTCGGCTTCACCATCGCGCTCAGCGCGAACCTCAACATTTACCTGAGCCAGTTGGTCATCCCCCAACAGTTCATCAGCATGCTGCCCTACATCATCACGATCGCGGCGGTCGCGGGACTCGTCGGGCGGATACGCCCGCCCGCCGCGGACGGCATACCCTACAGTCGCGAGTAGTCGCGACGAGGTCTGGCGTCGGGTCCGCAACCCCGATTGTTTGAATGTGGTGGCACTCGTCCCAACGGATGAGAGGCTGTGGAGTCCTTCCGTTGGCGCACGAAGTGAGTTTTAGATCGCTTCGACGGGTGCAACGGGCACCACGGCGCGACCCGTAAGACGCGGCAACGTGAACGTCGCCAGCAGCGCTACGAACGTGACGACGGCGGAAATTTGAAAGGCTCGCTGGTAGCCAGACGTCTGTGCGGCGGCCTTCGTGACGCTATGGAGCAGCGAGTTGGTGCGGTCGGTGGCGACGGTGGCCAATATGGCGAGCGCCAACGAGCCACCCACCTGGCGCGACGTATTTAAAATGCCCGAGGCCAAACCGGCGTCGGCACGGTCCACGCCCGAGGTGGCCGACATGGCGAGTGGAGAAAAGAGCAGGCCCATGGCGAACGCGCAGAGAAAGCCCGGCACCAGGATATTTCCCAAATATGAACTATCGGGTTGGATGAGCGAGAGCCAAAGAAATCCGAGCGTGGCGAGTGTCGAGCCCACTTGGAGCAGAGGACGAGCGCCGACCTTGGCGATGAGCCGTGACGAAATCTGTGCGCCAGCGATAATGCCGATCGCCATGGGTAAGAACGCGAAGCCCGCCTTGACGGGTCCATAGCGCAAGACAAATTGGAAGTAGTAGGTCAAGAAGTACCACATCGCAAAGAACGCGCCGCCGACGAGGAACATGATGGCGTTCGCGGCAGAGAGCGGTCGCGACTTAAAAATGCGAAAAGGCATGAGGGGATGTGAGGCGACCCGGCCCTCCCAGAAAAGAAAGGAAACGAGCAACGCCAAACCGCCGATGAGCCAACTCAGGGTGGTCGATGAGGTCCAACTGTGCGTCGTGGTGTTGACGACGGCGTAGATCACGCTCGCGAGACCGCCGGTGACGAGTATTGATCCAGTGACGTCGAGTTTGGCTGTCGCGTCACGATTACGCATCTCGCGCAGGTACAGCGCCGCCACAATGCCGGCCACGAGGCCAAGGGGCACGTTGATGAAGAAGACCCAGCGCCACGAGGCCCATCCGGTCAAGATCCCACCGAGCAGTCCGCCAACGGCGCCGCCGGCCCCCGCGACCGCGCTCCAGGCGCCGATTGCCTTGGGCAGACGCGGACCTTGAAAGGTCGTCACGATGATGGTGAGGGTCGCGGGAGAGAGAATGGCGCCACCGATACCCTGGACGGCGCGGATCGCGATCATCTGGCCGCCAGTTTGCGCGAAGCCGGCGCCAATGCTCGCGATGGTGAAGATCACGATGCCCGTTATGTAGACGTGGCGACGACCAAAGAAGTCGGCCAATCGTCCGCCTAACAGCAAGAAGCCCGCAAAGGTTAAAACGTAAGCATTTATCACCCACTGGGCGCTGCTGTACGTGAAGTGAAGGTCGGCCCCCATTCGCGGCAAGGCCACGTTGACAATGGAGACGTCCAGCACCACCATGAACTGCGCGATACAGGCAATTGAGAGGATCAGCCAGTCCGGCGCGTGGCGATTGGTGGCGGCCTCAGCAACGGACATGAGTCGAGTGTAATAGTGGACTTCTACATCTCTCTACGCCGAGAACTATCCGTGGCGGCAATTTCGGCCACACTAGAAGGCATGGTTGCACAGTTCATATTCACGATGCGGGACCTTCGACGCTTCTACCCGCCGGACCGCGAGGTCCTCAAGGGAATCAATCTCTCGTTCTATCCCGGCGCAAAAATCGGCGTCATTGGCGCGAACGGTTCCGGTAAGTCGTCGCTGCTGCGCATCATGGCCGGACTGGACGACGGCTTTAGCGGCGAGGCGCGACTCACGCCAGGATTCAGTGTGGGCTACCTCTCCCAAGAGCCGCAACTTGATCCCACGAAGGACGTCGTGGGGAACGTCGCTGACGGCGTCGCCGAACAGCGCGACTTGCTGATTCGTTTCAATGAAGTCTGCGCCGCAATGGCCGATCCCGAGGCGGACTTTGACGCGTTGCTCAGTGAGCAGGCCGATCTCCAGACCAAGATTGACGCGGCGAACGCGTGGGACTTAGAACGCACGCTCGACATCGCGATGGACGCGCTTCGCCTTCCCGCTCCTGACGCCGACGTGTCGACGCTGTCGGGTGGTGAGCGTCGTCGCGTCGCGCTCTGTCGACTCCTCTTGTCGCATCCGGACCTTCTCCTCCTCGATGAACCCACGAACCACCTCGACGCCGAGTCGGTGGCGTGGCTAGAGCGCACCCTTCAGGACTACAGCGGCACTGTCGTGGCTATTACCCACGACCGCTACTTCCTCGATAACGCCGCGCAGTGGATTCTCGAACTTGATCGTGGCCACGGTATTCCCTGGGAGGGCAACTACTCGTCCTGGCTCGAGCAGAAGCAAGCCCGACTCGCGGCCGAGGAGAAGGCCGACAAGGTTCGACAAGCTTCCCTCGAGCGAGAGTTGGAGTGGATCCGACTTTCGCCGCGCGCACGTCAAAGCAAAGGCAAAGCGCGACTCACCTCGTTCAACGAACTCGTCGCCGAATCTGAATCGGCCGATCGACGCGCCGATCGTCTTGAGATCGCCATCCCGCCCGGGCCCCGACTGGGTGACACGGTCGTCAACGCGACCGCGCTCACCAAAGGATTCGAGGAGCGCCTCTTGATCGAAGACCTCACGTTTCTCTTGCCTCCGGGCGGCATCGTGGGCGTGATTGGCCCCAACGGCGCCGGTAAGACAACGTTGTTTCGCATGATGGTCGGACAGGAGAAGCCCGACGGTGGCGAGATAGAAGTTGGCTCCACCGTGCAGTTCGCCTACGTCGATCAGTCGCGTGACACGCTCGAAGGCGAGAACACCGTCTTTGATGAGATCAGCGGGGGACAAGAACACATGGTCGTGGGGACTCGCGAGATTCACGCGCGCGCCTACGTCGCGAGTTTTGGCTTTAAGGGGAGCGACCAGCAGAAGAAGGTCGGCGAGATCTCGGGCGGCGAGCGCAATCGCGTGCAACTCGCCAAGGTCTTACGCAGTGCGGGCAACGTGCTCTTATTGGACGAACCGACGAATGACCTCGACGTGGACACGTTGCGCGCACTGGAAGACGGACTGTTGTCGTTCCCGGGATGCGTCGTCGTTATTAGCCACGATCGCTGGTTCTTGGACCGTATCTCAACGCACGTGTTGGCCTTTGAGGACGACGCGGTGGTGCGCTGGTTTGAGGGGAACTTCTCTGACTACGAGGCCGATCGTCATAAGCGTCTCGGGACTGACGCCGATCAGCCTCATCGTCTCCGCTACAAACCCATCACCCGTTCCTAACGCTGGCTCGAAGTTTCCGACCTAAGGTTGCTCTGTGGCAAAAGGGACTGACTACTCGACGTACCTACGTATTAATGACCTCCTTAAACTCCAGATCCCGTTGACGGACGACGCTCCGGACGAACTGCTCTTCATTGTGGTGCACCAGTCCTACGAACTCTGGTTCAAAGTCGTCGTCGACGAACTTCGTCGTGCGGCGGCGTTTCTTCACGACAACGAACCTTGGCGAGCGATAGCGCACCTGCGGCGAATGGTGGAGATCGAGGAACTCCTGCTCAGTCACCTTCGTCTTCTCGACACGATGTCCCCAGAGGGTTTCCTCGAGTTTCGTGACCCCCTCGATCCCGCGTCGGGCTTTCAGTCGTTTCAGTTCCGGGCGATTGAGTTCCTTAGTGGAGGGGGGAAACCCGCCACCCTCAGTTTCGACTTCTTCGACGACGAGCAGCGCGCGTGGTTGCGCTCGATGAGTGAAGTGCCCAACGTCTGGACGGGCTTTGAACACTCGCTTCGCCTGACGACCAGCGCCTCAGCGCAAGACGACCTCTTGGACCTCTTGCGCGCGCTGTATCACTCGCACGACGACGTAAAACTGACTGCGCTGCACGCGGTGGCCGAACTCTTGATGGACCACGACGAGAATCTCGCGGTCTGGCGTCATCAGCACATGTTGATGGCGGGACGCGAGATAGGTCGTCGTCCGGGCACCGGCGGCAGTGAAGGAATGGCCTACCTCGACACCACGCTCCGTGAACGTCTGTACCCAGTGTTATGGGAAGTGAGGTCGGTACTGTGAGAACGCGTGAC
This sequence comes from Acidimicrobiales bacterium, assembly GCA_036511495.1. GTDB lineage: Bacteria > Actinomycetota > Acidimicrobiia > Acidimicrobiales > RAAP-2 > RAAP-2. Next base: position 38,160 of record DATCCC010000012.1, read on the forward strand.
GACTGTGTCGCCCTCGACCGAGCGGACGTGCTCGCGCCACTTCGGGCTGAATTTCTACTGAACGACGGCGAGATCTACCTCGACGGCAACTCCCTAGGGCCGGCGTCGCGCGGGGCCGTGAGGCGCGTCAACCAAGTGCTGAACGACGAGTGGGCCAAGGGACTCGTGCGCAGTTGGAATACGGCCGGATGGATGGCGATGCCCACCCGGCTCGGTGATCGGATCGCGCCCCTCATTGGCGCTCAGCCCGGTGAAGTACTCGTCGCGGACACGCTCACCTTCATGCTCGCGAAACTTATCGGCGGCGCCCTCGATCAACGCCGCGATCGTCACGTGGTGTTGACCGACGTCGCTAACTTTCACTCCGATCTCTACATTGTCGAGGCCATGGCGTCGCGCGCTGGGCGCCCGATCAACGTAAAGGCCATTGATCGCAACGATCTTGGAAGTGAGCTGAACGACGAAGTGGCGCTCGTGATGTTAACCCAGGTCGACTTTCGAAGCGGCGAAGCCCTCGACATGAAAGGCATCACCAAAAAGGTCCACGACGTGGGCGCGTTGATGCTCTGGGACTTCGCGCATTCGGCTGGCGCGGTCCCCTTGGACGTCACCGACGCCAACGTGGACTTCGCGGCGGGATGTGGTTACAAGTACTTAAACGCCGGGCCCGGCGCGCCAGCGTTTCTCTACGTGCGCTCTTCGTGGCAGGGCGTCTTAGAGAATCCACTGCCGGGTTGGCTCGGTCACGCTCGACCCTTTGATTTCGAGGTCGACTATGAACCAGCCACGGGAATGCAAGCCTTCGTGACGTCGTCGCCTTCCATCGTGGCGCTCGCCGCCTTTGACGGTGCACTCGACGTGTGGGACCGCGCGACAATGGAACAGGTGCGCACGAAAAGTCTCGCGATGACCGATCTCTTCATCGAACTAGTGGAGGCACGTCTTGCCCGCGTCTTTAAGATTGCGACGCCGCGCGAACACGCCCAGCGCGGCAGCCAAGTGGCGCTGCGCCACGCGGAGGCCTACGGCATCGTCCAGGCGTTAATCGAACGAGGCGTCATTGGCGATTATCGTGAACCCGACATCGCCCGCTTCGGTTTCACCCCTCTGTACCTGCGTTTCGTTGACGTCTACGACGCCGTTGAGGTGTTGAGCGACGTCATGAACTCTGGCGCCTACCTTGACGAAGCCTTCGCGGTTCGCAACGCCGTCACCTAAGGCGTCGCGGCGAGGTGACTCACGACGAGGTCGACGATCTGCGCGGGACTCTTGCCGACATCGACGAGTAGACCTCGCTCGTCGGCTTCGAGCGGCTCGAGGTCCGCGAACTGCGAGGCGAGGAGTGAGGGAGGCATAAAACCACCCGTGCGAGCGTTTACTCTCGAGGCGATGAGCTTGGGCGATCCGTCAAGGTAGACGAAGTAGAGACCGGGAACGAAGTCGCGCAGCACGTCGCGGTATCGTCGCTTCAGCGCAGAACACGCGGTGATCGAACGTAGGTGGTCTAACTCAAAGTCTCGTATGTGTCGACCAACGACCTTCAGCCAAGGCCATCGATCGTCGTCATTGAGCGCCTGACCAGAGGCCATCTTCGCGATGCTCTCGGGTGTGTGTAATGAGTCCGCGTCGAGGAACTCGCCCCCGATGTTCTTCGAGAGAGCCACACCGATCGTGCTCTTACCCGATCCCGAGACGCCCATCACCACGATTGATCGAACGTCGTCGCTCTGCTTCATGCCCGTTCACACTGACTGTGACATCGGGGCGGACTCGAGACCGTTGTTCGCGCCATAGCGATAGTTCTCTACTGCGAGAAAACGATCGTGCGGTTGCCCACCAGCGCGACCCGGTCTTCGGCCACGAGTTTGACGGCACGAGCGAGGACGCTGCGCTCAATGTCGCGCCCGAGGGACGCTAAGTCCTTGGGGTTACGAGCGTGGCTCACGCGAACAACGTCCTGCTCGATTATGGGGCCCTCATCGAGGGCAGAGGTGACGAAGTGGGCCGTCGCGCCGATTAATTTGACGCCACGTTCGTAGGCCTGACGGTACGGGCGAGCGCCCTTGAAGCCCGGCAAGAACGAGTGGTGAATGTTGATGATGCGTCCACTGAAGTCCGCACAGAACGCCGGCGACAGTATCTGCATGTAGCGCGCCAGCACCACGAAGTCGACGTGGTACGCGGCGAGAAAGTTGCGAAGTTCCGCCTCCGCGGCGTCTTTGGTTTCGGCCGTGACGGGAATCTCGTGAAAGGGAACGTGGTAACGCTCGGCGAGCGGTGCGCAGTCCGGGTGATTGCCCACGATGGCCACGATGTCGAGTGGTAGGTCACCCTGTTCGTGCCGATAGAGCAGTTCGGCCACGCAGTGATCGAACGTGGAGACCATGAGAAGGGCACGGTGGTGCGCGTCATCGAGGCGAACGCCCAAGACCGGCGAGAAGCGCGCCAGGTCGCTCTCGAGCTGATCGCGAACCGCCTTTTGATCCTTCAACGTCTCAAAGCGGGTGCGCATGCAGAACTGATTCGTGACGGGGTCGGTGAACTGATCGTTCTCGAGGATGTTGCCGCCCACGGCCACGATAGCGGCGCTGGTGGCGTGGACGATGCCGGGCACGTCGTTGCACTGCAGCGTCACGACGAAGTTGTTCACCGGTACCTCCTCTCGCTAGTCAGCGTAGAAGGTTCGAGCTCGTTCCTTCGTCCAACTCGCCTAAGAGCGCGTGGACTGCAGTTCACCCGGCACGACGGTAGCGACGCTCCTTGAGGTGTCAAAGACGAGTCCTTCGTCGGGTACGCGGCTCTGGAATCGCCCACTCTCAGGGAGAACGGGGCAACCGCGAGCGCGGTGAGTGAGCGCGTCGCAGCAACGAGGGTCCCCGAGATTGGAAAGAAGCCGGGGGACGTGACCCGAAATTACGCCTTGTAGGAGAAGAAGCCTTGACCGGACTTGCGGCCCATGAGACCCGCTTGGGTCATGCGCGAGAGCAGCGGCGGCGGAGCGAGATGCGACTCCTTGAACTCTTCGTAAAGCGATTCAGCTACGGCCAACGTCGTGTCGAGACCAATGAGGTCGGCGAGGGCCAGTGGACCCATTGGGTGCGCGCAACCAACGACCATGCCGGTGTCGATATCTTCGGCGCTCGCGAAGCCCGACTCGAGCATTCGGATTGCCGAAAGTAAGTAGGGAATGAGCAGGGCGTTCACGACGAAGCCAGCACGGTCCTGGGAGGTGATAACGCGCTTGCCCAGGGAGTCGGTGGCGTACTCGCGGACGCGTTGCGTTGTTTCGGGACTCGTCAACAAAGAAGAGATCAGTTCGACCAGTTTCAACACGGGCACGGGATTGAAGAAGTGCATGCCGATCACTTGTTCGGGCCGCTTGGTGGCCATGGCGAGCTTGATGATGGGGATGGACGACGTGTTGGTCGCCAGAATCGCTTGTGGATTGGTCACCGCAGCGTCGATCTTTCGAAAGACGTCGAGTTTGATCTCTTCGTTTTCTGCGACCGCTTCGATGACCAGTTCGCTGTCCACGAGGTCCGCGAAGTCAATCGAGAACGAGAGATTACCTCGGGTGCGATTGGCTTCGTCTTCGGGCATTTTACCTGACGACACTGCTCGCAGAAGCGAACGTTCGATGCGTTCGAGGCCTCGACCCATGGCCTCGACGTTGTCTTCAATTACCACCACGTTCGCACCAGCACGCGCCGTGATTTCAGCAATGCCCGAACCCATAAGCCCGCAACCCACTACACCAATACGTTCCATCGAGGCCTCCTGGTTCAAAGAAGCCGTGGCTTCTCGAGAGTGAAGTCTAGGTCGACCCCCCGACAAAGCCCCAAGCGAAACTCGCGGCTGCGATCGCGCGCTTGGGAGAAAGCGGGGGTCGGCCACTACGATTGCCCTAAGCCGCGTGGAGGAATCTGCGCAGAACTGCGAAGGAGCGTCTCTATGGATACGGTCAACGTCATCGTGGAGATTCCACGAGGAAGTCAGAATAAATATGAGTACGACCACGAGAATCACACCATCAAGTTGGACCGCCACCTCATCGTCGCCATGGTGTATCCCGCGGAGTACGGATTTATTCCGGACACTCTCGGCGGTGACGGCGATCCTCTCGACGCGCTCGTGCTGACCGCATTCCCCACGTTTCCTGGTTGCCTCATCGAGTCGAAGATCCTCGGGATGTGCGTCATGACCGACGAGCACGGCCGAGACGAAAAGCTCATTACCGTACCTAACTACGACCCGCGGTGGAAGGCGGCCACGGACATCGGCGACGTTCCCAAGCCCATCCTTGATCGGATAAGTCACTTTTTCACTGTGTACAAGGACCTCGACGAGGGCAAATGGATGAAGGTCGAGGGCTACGTAGCTCGCGCCGAAGCGCTCGTCGAGCTTGAGGCTTCACGGGCGCGCTTCGTCCGTTAGGGGTGGTTGTGGAGAGTTGAATGGGCAGCAGGGAAAATACCACTACCGAACTTTCTGCAATCAACGGACTTCAACAACGCGCCGCGCGCGTTCTCCTTACGACGCAAGCGCTCTTTTTTCTCGCACTCGCGTGGTGCGTTTATCTTCAACACGGCTCTGACGCCCGTTCGGCGGGGATCTCATTCTTCGGCGTCAATCACCGGACCATCTTCTTTGCGATTCTTGGCTACGTCATCGCCGCGGTGGGGATGTGGCGCACGTCAAATCTTTTCAAGGAGGGTGGGCTCGGTCCGCTCGTGTCCTTGGGCATGAAGCTCGTCGCCGTGATGTTGCTGCTCCTTCTCGTCACTCCCTACACCGGGGGTCCGTTTTTGAATTGGACGCACATGAGCGTTGGCGTGCTTGGCGCGCTCGTTCAACTGTCAATCTCCTACGCCGTGCTCCGTCGCAGCGCATCATTCTGGGCCGTGGCGGGCGCCACTATTCAACTCGCGGGGGGCATCATCGGCGCGCTCTCACTACCGGACTGGCATTTTCAAATTCTCTTGTACGGCGAGTTGATGTTCGAGTTCGGCTTTTGCGTGTGCCTCTTCCAATGGACGAGTTTTCTGGTCGAAAGGACGGCCGCGTAGAGAGAGGGTGCGCGCGAGACGAAGGTCTCGATCCACTAGTCCCACCCTTCGTAAGGGCCCCCTCGAATATCGCGGTGGCCAGGAGGAACGGAGGCTTCATTGAATTCTTATGTACCCTCGCTATCGTGCCTTGGTTCAATAACTGATCATCGTGTCGTTGGTTAGCGCTTCGTCGAGAAGATCGTACGCAGAAATTGGCGCAAGGAAGGATCCAACGAATGAAGCCACGCACCGAGGATTTTCCGACTCTCGCGCAACCGCTCCTCAAACTCTTTCACGTCGACTTCGCGCCACGTCGTCAACCCCCGTGGAGTTTCGTCGCCCTCGCGACGGTCGTCTCACTTGTTGGCTCGCTGATCGCTGACGCGCTACTCGTCGCGATAGGGACAAGAGTCTTTCCTTCAACCAAGGGCTACGGCCACTTTCACTTTTTGGACTACTCCAGGCTGACCATCACTGGGGTGCTCATCGCTTGCGTTGGGTGGTCCCTAGTGACGCGGATCACGTCGACGCCTCGGTGGCTGTTTTTGCGAGCGGCGCTCGCGGTAAGCGCGGTGTTGCTACTGCCGGACGCCTTTATCTGGTACCAAGGCGCCTCCGCCGAGGCCGTCTTCGTCCTCGTCTGGATGCACGGCGCGATCGCGCTCGTTACGTACAACGCGCTGGTTCGCTTGGCTCCGGTCTCTCACGCTCGTCACGCCCGCTAGGTCATAAGGCGCGACGCTCTCTTCGAAGAACTCGGACACTTTGACGTCCAGTCGCGGACTGTCTTGGAACAAGTGCGAGCGACCAGTTCAGCAGGACCTATGAAATCCATTCGTCGAAAGACGCTTTGGGCGTACGCGAGCAACGGTCGCGGTCGCTCTTTTCGCGGATGTCGGGGTCGCCGCGCCATTGGGCCTCAGTGGCGATAGGGCGACGACCTTCAAGTGAAGGTTGAAGGTCGCCGCCGCGCCTTCTCAAAACGGATGACGAACCAGTGAACGACTGGTCTCAGGGGTCGCACTCGCCGAAGAAAAATTGCTGTGTGCTGCTCGCTACACACGCACAAGTGACTTGAGATGTTGCCGTTACGTTACGGTTATCGCCGCTCGGTCGAAATTTCACGTCGTGTCATTCATGACGTCATCGAGCGAATCGATTTTATTCGCTACGAAAAAGTTTTTTCCCAATCTCTAAGGAGACGACAATGAACATCACTGTTACCGTGACAACGAGATGCGTAATTCCCCGAATGCCCTGCCTCCACGTCGTTGGCCATTGCGAGTCATTCTTTCAGTGGCACTCCTGGCGCTTGTCCTCACCGGATCAGGACTCGAGCTCTCCAAGCACACGCCTGCTGCGTCGTCCACCACCACCTTGTCAACCACGACCACCACGATTGGATCAACTGGCACTACCACTCCTTCGACCCCAACCACCACAACGACGACGCCGTTAAAAACGACGCCGTCTCAGTCACCTGTCTCGGACCCACTCTCTCTGAATGAACCATCGCACGGTTGTGGATTCGCGATGACTACCAATTCCACCGTGACGTCGGGGACCACGACGACAATTTCGCCGGCGTCCTCATCGACCACTTCATCAACAACTACATCCACAACTTCATCGACAACTCGAACGACGTCGTCGACCAACACGACGACAACGTCTAACGATGCCGTGCCGGTCCGAGTGATCGGCCATTGCACGGTCCTCGAGATCGGGGACTCACTTGGTAACGATCTCGGCTGGGGACTCTCGCGAGAACTCGCACCGAAGCCGGGCCTGAAACTCGTGCAGAAGGACAAGTCGGCGTCGGGTCTCGTGGCTGCGTGGTTTTACAACTGGCCCGAGCACCTTAAGACCCTGCTCGCGCAGTACCACCCCGATCTCGTCGTGGTCTGTGTCGGGGGCGACGACGAACAGGGTCTCGAAGTCAACGGCCACGCCTACGCCTTCAACTCTCCGCCGTGGATTACGCGTTATACCGCCTTAATCAGGCAGATTGATGCCATGATCACCCGGGCTGGCAGTTACGTACTCTGGGTCGGCCTGCCGGTCATGGCCCCGGCGAGTTATCGCCAAGGCGTCGTGACTCTCAACTCGCTCTACCGATCGGTCGGGGTGAGCGTGGCGGGCGTCACGTACCTGCCCTCGTGGGACCTCTTCGCCAACGCGCAGGGACAGTACCAGAGTGCCGCCGACGTCAATCACGTTCGAACCGTGATCCGTTCGAGCGACGGCATTCATCTCAGCTACGTCGGTGAGAACCTCTTCGCCACGTACGTCGCCAACGAAATCGCCGCGATCTACCACGTTCGTCTCGCGCCGCGACAACCGGCGCTGATAACGAACTAGCGAAGTCGCAACTTCTTACATCACGTGACCGAGTCGTCCAATGATCAGCGTCACGTTCCATGACAGCGCTACGCAGATGAGTAGTAACAGCGCGGTCGACCAGCCGTCACGGATCAGGCGCCTGGATCGACGTATGGGATTTTCGACGAAGTGATAGGACGCCACGGCGCACGCCGTCGCGCCGGCGACTTCGATGACCCGCGCCAGCGGCGAAGAGATCGGATGGACGCGTTGCAAGGGCAGCATCAACCACGGATAGTGCCAGAGGTAGAGCGAGTAAGAAATATCCCCGACGTAGCGCACTGGTCGCCACGACAACCACGACGCTGGTGCGCCCTTTACGCTCGCCTGACCCGTCCAGAGCAGCATCGCGCTCGCCCCACACGGCCACCACGCCAGTACCCCGGGAAAGGCGCTGTTGGCGTTGAGGCGCCACACGGCGCCGGCGAGCGCGACAACGGCCAGTACCGCGAGGAGGGAGTTTGTTCGTGGCGTTCGTCGGGCCCACGACACGGGCACGAGCGCCACCATCGCGCCAAGTGCCAGTTCCCAAAACCTCGTAAAGGGGGAGTAGTAAGCCGCGACGGAATTGATGGGCGTGAGGTGGTACGACCACCACGCCGACGCGACGATCGCGACGGCAAGAAAACTGACCAGCGCGACGGAGCGAAAGCGGCGCGGCGTGAGCCAGGTGAGCGAGAAGACCGCCATCGGATAGAAGAGGTAGAACTGCTCTTCGACGGCGAGTGACCAATAGTGCGTTACGAGCGACGGTGCCACGCCCGGCACGAAGTAACTGCTGTTGGTGTTGATGAGTCGAAAGTTCTCCGCGAACAGCGACGCCCATCGAACGTCGCCGAGCAACGACGTCTCGAAGTTGACGCCGAGTAACCAGTGGGCCGCTATGACGGTTGCGACCAACGTCACCGTCGCGGCGGGAACGATTCGTCGTATCCGGTTCGCGTAGAAAAAGCCGAGGTTGCGCGCAATGCTGCGACGGGGTTGACGCAAGAGCAGGCGCGTTATGACGAAGCCGCTGATTACGAAGAAGACATCAACGCCGACGTAGCCGCCCTCGAATCCGGGAACGCTCGCGTGCACCAAAATGACGAGCACGACGGCCGCGGCCCGAAGTCCCTGAATGTCCGGACGAAAGGTGGGCGATCCGGTGAGGGATTCACCCGTCGTCGTTGCGAGGTGATCGCGCTGCTGGAGCGACTGGTCTTTGGCCACGTCGTCGAGAGTAGACCCATCAACATCGAAAGAAATGTTTTGCTCGGCGTCTCGCTTCTGAGAAGTCGCGGGAGGTGCCGCATCGCCCTATCCACGAAAGAGCGGCGCGTTGGCTCGAGACACGGCGCCCGACCGTAGTACGTTGGCACCCTATGCGCCTCGACGACTGGTTTCTAACATCAGAAGAACGGGACAATCCGATGACCGAGATTGACGCGCAACGATCAATGAACATTGCGTGGACAGAAGGCAATCTCGTGACGTTTCTGGTCGATGGCGCTGCCTATTTTACGCGGCTCGACGGCGCCATCTCGAGCCTTGGACCCTTCGATGAGGTGCGCTTCACCGATTGGCGCGGTGACGGCGATGAACTCGTGTCCGATGAGGGAACCACGATCGCGACCCTCTTTGCTGACGCCTGTCGACGCAACGTCGATGTTCGCGGACTGCTCTGGCGTTCGCACAGCGACCGTTTCGCGTTCAGTTCTAAACAAAATCGATATCTCGCTGCTGAAGTGACTAAGGCAGGTGGCCAGATTCTTCTCGATGAGCGAGTTCGACGCGGCGGATCGCATCATCAAAAGATGATCGTGATCCGCCATCCTTCGTCTCTTGAACGCGACGTTGGCTTCATTGGAGGCATCGATCTCAGTCACGGTCGTCGAGACGACCGAAGTCATCAAGGAGACGCTCAAGCGATCGAATTGGACGAGCGCTATGGCCCGCGTCCGCCTTGGCACGATGTTCAACTAGAAGTACACGGTCCCGCCGTGAGCGAACTTGATCGCACGTTTCGAGAACGTTGGGAGGATCCGACCCCTCTCAATCATGCGAGTCGACTTCGAGTATTGATCTCGCGCGCGGCGTCACGCGATCGTCTAGCTAGTCCACTGCCCCTCCTTCTAGGCGATCCGCCCGTAATCGGCAGTCACGCGGTTCAGGTACTGCGGACGTATCCGTCAAGACACCGCCCGTATCCTTTCGCGCCCGAGGGTGAACGAAGCGTCGCACGAGCGTTTGCCAAAGCCATCGCGCGAGCGCGTACGTTGATCTACATCGAAGATCAGTATCTCTGGTCCGTAGAAATTGCCAATCTCCTCGCGGACGTGCTTCGCCGACATCCAAATTTGCAACTCATCGGCGTCGTGCCTCGCTTTCCGGACAAGGACGGCAAGTTTTCGGGACCGCCGAGCCGCCTCGCCCAAGCGCGGGCTATCTCAATTTTGAAAGCAGCGGGTGGCGAGCGAGTTGCAATTTTCGACGTAGAGAATGTGTCGGGGTCTCCCATCTACGTCCACGCCAAGGTCTGCATTATTGATGACGTGTGGGTAACGGTTGGATCTGACAATATGAATCGCCGCTCGTGGACGCACGACTCGGAACTCTCCTGCGCCGTGATCGACAGCGAACTCGACGACCGCGCCCCCCTGGATCCGGGAGGGCTCGGCGACGGTAGTCGGAAGTTCGCGCGCGAATTGCGACTCTCGCTTTGGGCGGAGCACCTTGGACGGGCCGTGGAGGATCCGGCACTGCTCGATTTGGCCCAGGGTTCCGTCCTTTGGCAGGAAAGCGCAAGCGAACTCGCTTCCTGGAAATCTGCCGCCGGTAATGGGAATCGGCCACCGGGTCGGATTCGATTGCATCAGGTCGATCCGGTGGGCCGAAGCGCTCGGGGATGGGCGGAGATCGCTTACCGGTTAATTTTCGATCCTGACGGACGTCCACTCCGTTTAAGGCTGAAGCATCGATTCTGATGGGTCGATCTCGCACGTAATAGAGTGGCCGCCCATGATTTCGAGAGCAAGTTACGTTTGAGCGCACGCGTCGTCAACCCTCAACGGTGCCCTCGGTCGCCTCATAGCCACGTGTAACTTTTCTTCCGTCACCCAGTCGAGATGACGACAAGGTTACAATTTTCGCCGCAATGAGTGGCGAAAAACATCGCCATCGCCAACGGGCGAAAGGGATTCTGCGGCGAGGCTTCATATCCAAAAAACTGCCGCGTAAGAGTTTGCAGGTTGCGAACCCGGCGCTCGCATTAGGTTCATGTGTGACTTCGATGTAGCCCAGACCCCGCTGCTTCCAGATTTGGTCGATTGCAATACGCAGATAGGGGCACGTCAACGGTGAGTACGACGATAATCATCCTCAGTGCAAGCGAAAATGCTGCTTCAACCGTTAGCGCAGTGAGACCTTCAAATTCGCTTCGTTCCCTTTCCCCGAGCGGGGAACGGTGATGAGCGACGCGACGCTCCACGAAGAGGGTTTGCGCACCTATCTCAATCCGTCGGATGACGGCTCGGCTGACCGCTTGACGCGAACAGTTGGACGAGGACACGAAGTCATCGCTACCGCGATGGCGCTGATCATCTCCTTCGCCGTTGTGGGAGTAGCCATGATCGCGCTCGGACTGTTAATCACTCATGTTCTCGCGCACGGTTCCGTTGGCGCGTGGGATCGCCACGTGAGTGTGTGGTTCGATCGACATCGCAGCACTCATTGGAACCGAATCACCGGTGACGCCACCGACATCGCGGACACCTTCGAAATTGCTGGCGTCGCCGCGGTGCTCACCATTGTGCTCTTGTTTCGACGATGGGGCCGACACGCCTTTTTGCTTATCGCTGGTCTGGCTATCGAGCTTTCCGTTTTCCTCACGGCTAACGCCATCGTCGCGAGGCCCCGACCTTCCGTGCGTCACTTGGGGGGCACGCCTTCGACTTTCAGTTTTCCCTCCGGACACACCGCGGCGACCTTCATGCTTTATGGGGGTATCGCCGTGATAGTTGCGGTAGCGACAACCCGGTGGTGGGCTCGAGTCTTGATGTGGACGCTCGCCGTCGCGTTGACGGTGGCCGTTGCCTTATCGCGCGTTTACCGTGGCGAGCACTACCCGACGGACGTCATAGCTGGCTTCCTTCTCGGCGCTGGATCCCTAGTGGCCGCGGTCTTCATTATTCGAGTGGCTGGCGTGAATCGAACCGAGAGATTGAACGCCTCGGAGAGATCAACATTGGCTACGGAGGTGACCCCAACGGACGACGCGGCCCGATGACGTCAATTGCCGTTATCGCCAACCGTAAAAAGACCTTTGGTGGAGGACTCGTTGAACTACGCAAGATCTTGGCCGAGAAGGGGTACCCCGACCCGCTCTGGTACGAGGCATCCAAGAGCCCCAAGACGTCCGAACTTGCTCGCCGCGCCGTGAGGGAAGGCGCCGAGCTCCTCTTCATTTGGGGGGGCGATGGAACGGTCCAGCGATGCGTCGACGCCGTAGCTGGCAAAGCGGTGAATCTGGCGATCTTGCCGGCGGGCACCGCCAATTTATTGGCAACCAATTTACAAGTACCGAACGACGTACGTGGCGCGGTCGACGTTGGCCTCTTTGGTGATCGTCGCCGCCTGGATGTGGGAGTACTGAACGGTGAGCGCTTTGCGGTTATGGCGGGCGTGGGCTTCGACGCCATCATGATGCGCGACGCCGACGGTGAGTTGAAGGGCCACTTTGGCCGTCTCGCGTACGTGTGGACCGGCGCGCGCGCCACGCACATGAATCCTCGAAAGATCAAGATCGAGATTGACGGAGAGCCGTGGTTCAAGGGCCACGCGACGTGTGTGCTGTTTGGCCAGATGGGCACGCTGCCGGGGGGAATCGAAGTGTTTCCCGATGCGCGGCCCGATGACGGGCTACTCGAGGTTGGTGTCGTGACCGCGGAGAATGCCTTCCAATGGGTGCGCGTGCTGAGCCGACTAGTGGCCGACGAAGCGAAACACTCCCCACTAACGCAGATGACCCGCGCCCGTAAGGTGCGCATTACTCTCGACCGACCGACCACATACGAACTCGACGGCGGCGCGCGGAAAGCGACGAAGAAAATTCGTGCACGAATCGAGCAAGGCGCAATAACCGTGTGCGTCCCGAAGCAGCAGCCATGAGCAGCGCCTCACTCGTTCCCGAAACCCGGGGGCTCACCGGTGACGACGCGTGGCAGGTTCTCCAGCGCACTGGTTGGGGCCGCCTGGCCAAAGATGCTTTCAAACGAATGCGCGTCGCCGACGGTTTCAGCCACGCCCGCTCGTTAGCGTTCCTGATGACGCTCGTCGCCATCGAAGGGTTGATTGGGATCGTCGGGTTCGCCAGTGTCCTCCATAAGGGAAGATTCAGCGCCATTATCGTCGCCACGGTTCGCGGGACCGTTCCGGGGCCGGCTGGGCGCGTACTCACCACGGCGGTCGTCCAGGCGCACCGCGTGGTCGGAGAGCATCACTACGGTGCTCTCCTTTTTGGAGTCCTCGGGTCACTGGTCGTCGCAACGACCGCCATGGGGCAGCTCGAACGTGCGCTCAATCGCATCTACGGCATCGAGCAGGACCGCCCGACTCTAAAGAAGTACGCGCGCGCGCTGCTTTTCGCACTGAGCGTCGGCGTCGTCGGCGCGGCAGCCTTTATATGCCTGGCCTTTGGCAGAGAACTCTTCAGCGCCACCGATCATTCGATGGGCGCGTCGGTCTGGTCCATCGTGCGCTGGCCCCTCGGAGTGGGCCTGATCGCGGTGAGTGTGACGGTGCTCTTTCGCTGGTCCCCTCGACGGCGACAGCCCCGTCTGTCGTGGCTCGCCTTTGGCTCTGGCGTCTCGGTGTTCTTGTGGGGACTGGTAACAATCGGATTGGGTCTCTTCTTCGCGTCGAGTTCATCTTTTGGTTCGACGTATGGCCCGTTGGCGGGCGTGGTGGCGTTGCTCGTGTGGAGTCTCCTGTCGAGCACGTCACTCTTATACGGAGCCGCGTTGGTCGCCCAACTCGAGGCACTCAGAACGAGTGCCCCCGCGCCGCAGGATGAACAAAAGGTGGCCGAGTCCAATCCCGCAAGCGACGCACACCCTGGTGAAGCCGTGGCCACGTGAGGACGAATGACGCCCACGGCCCGTTACTCACGACGGAGGAGTTGAGTGTTCGGGCCCGTCGCGTCCTCGAAGGGGTCGTGGGCATTCCCGCGACCGAGAACAACCACATAACGGTTCTGCACAACGGATGCGAAATTTTTCCGTCGATGCTCGACGCCATACGGGCCGCGGAGCAGACTATCGACTTCCTCACCTTCGTCTACTGGAAGGGCGCGATCGGTACCGAAATCGCTGACGCTTTGGGGGAGCGAGCCAGGGCCGGTGTGCGCGTTCGCGTACTGCTCGACGCGCGGGGATCGCGACCGATTGAGCACCGCCTCATCGACAACATGGTGAGCGCCGGGGTGCGATTACGTTGGTTTCGTCCACTGCGCCGATTTCGACTCGGCGAAGTCAATCACCGCACTCATCGCAAGGTGCTGGTGGTCGATGAGTCCGTTGGCTTCACGGGCGGTGTAGGTATTTCTGATCTGTGGCAAGGCAACGCCCGCAACGAACTCGAATGGCGCGACACGCACTTCAGAGTGGAAGGTCCGGCCGTCGACGGACTTCGTGCAGCGTTTCTTGACAATTGGGGCGAGAGCGACCCCACCGTCTTTGAGGTCGCGTACGACCACTTTCCTCGCCAACCAACCCCTGGCCACAGTGCGGTCCAGTGCGTGCGCGGGACCTCCGCGACGGGTGGGAGCGATCTGAGGAGCGTCTTTCGCACCCTCTTGCAATTGAGTCAACGACAACTTCGAGTAACGACCGCCTACTTTGTCCCTGACGACGATCTAACCAAACGCCTCTGCGACGCCGCTTCGCGCGGGGTGCACGTACAGATTCTCCTTCCGGGGCCATTCGCTGACAAGCGCTTCGTTCAGTTGGCCGCGGAGGTGGAGTACGAGAAGCTCTTCGAGTCCGGTGTGGAACTGTGGAATTTCCAGCCAACGATGATGCACGCCAAGACCATGATGGTGGACGGCCTTGTCGCTAACGTGGGCTCGGCGAACTTCAACGCCCGCTCGCTCAAATGCGACGAGGAGATCAACATGGTGATCTTCGATTCGACGGTCGTTAAGACCCTCAACGCTCACTTTGACGATGATCTTGAGCGCAGCGTTCTAATTGATCCACGGCGTTGGAAGCGCCGGTCACTAATCCAACGCGTGAAAGAGCGCGTGGTCGCGCCGCTTCGCGGCGTGTCATAGGAGGTAGCGACGGTGCTCGTTCTTTTGGTCAACTTTTTTTGCATCATTGTCCCGGGGGGCGCCGCCTGGATCATCGCGTATCGGTGGCCACAAGTCGCACACACAGCGCCCAAACTCAGTACGGAGCGCGTTGAGAACGAGGCACGAAAACATCGACCACTTGTCGCGTTCATGCATTCGCGACTTAATCCCGAGTCCACTACGGGCCTCGCCCTGAGCGCCGCGATCGTGGCCTTCGTCGGCGGAGCCATCGTTGTTGGCTTCATACTCATCATGATTCACACGGACACGGGTTTCGCGCGCCTTGATCGCAGCGCCAGCCTGTTTGGAGCTCACCACGCGACGAACCTTTCGACGAAGGCCCTGCGGGTTTACACACAGTTGGGCGGCGCGCTCGTGATTGTTCCCCTGGCAGTCATCGTGGCGATCGTTGAGACGATCCGCCAACGAAAGATAGAAGTCGTACTATTCCTCGCTCTCGTCGTCGGTGGACAGTTTCTCGTCGCCAACGTCATTAAATCAATCGTCAATCGGGCGCGTCCCAACTTCGACCAACTCACCGGTTTCTCTGGACCGTCATTTCCCTCGGGTCACGCCGTCGCCGCCGCCGCTGGCCTGGCGGCGTTCGCGTTGGTTATCGGACGACGCCGGTCTCTTAAGGTGAGGGCGTTCCTCGCCGGTCTCGCCGTGGGCCTCGCCACTGGTATTGCGTGTGTGAGGGTCATGCTCGGCGTGCACTGGCTAACGGACGTGCTCGCCGGATTAGCCCTCGGGTGGGCGTGGTTCGCTCTGTGCTCCATCGCTTTTGGCGGCTATCGACTTCGCTTCGGCGCTCCAGTCGAGGCGATAGAGAAAGCTGTCGCACCAGTGGATCATCGAACGTGAGCGACGCCATCGAACAGAACGAACGCGAGCGCACCGGTTTGGCTTTCGCGTCGGACTTCTTCGAGTTGGCTATCCAACTTCAACTCGTTGGCGCCTTCTCTTAAGCCCAAGGTACGAGACTCGCTCGACCGAGTTCACACCGGATTCCCCAAAATGGTCTTCAAGGAGTCAGAGGGGATGCTCGCCCCGTCTATCTGGACGAGACTCGTGCGTTAACCAGAGGCCCAGCCAGGGTGCACCGCCAGTTCAATCGGTGTCGCGCGCTCCCGACGGTGGTGACCACTCACCGAGACCCTTCTTAGACTCCTTCTTAGCGTGTTTGTCGTTGCGCTTTTCTTTTAGCGACTTACCGACCTTCTTGACATTGTGTTGGTCCGGTGATTTATTGGCCATGGTGACTCCTCTAGCAGGTGATGGCGTTGTTGACTTCGAAATCAACTCTGTGAGCGGCCACCGTTGACGCCTTCTGACGTCAAAGGGCAGCTCTCATTTGGGATCTCATCATCGACCTTAACCACCACCGACCATCCAGCACGGTGATGTTCCCCAGTCGTAATTCAGGCGATTCTCGATCGGCGATGGGAATCGCGACGACGCAGTTGGCAACGCGATCAAGCTGCAATTCGTACTTGGAACGATGCGCCAGCGGAGTTTTCAAATTGGATAACCCCGACGACGCCAGAACCGAGTTCATGGAGCCAATTTTGTGGCCCACGTCACGGATTCGAGACGATATCTGCGAAGTCGGCGGATTGACCGACGGCGCTGACCTGGAAAAATGGATGACGAGGGATACGTTCGGATGGACCAGACTTGCCCCCAAGGTGCCGGTATCGAGAACCGGCCAGCCCACCAGGCTGAATCTAGGCAATCCCTCAAGGCGTCTTCGCCGCCGCGACGCTGACGTCCAGTTCGACTTAGGCCTTCAACGTCGTATCGCGCCCTCCGCGTATCCACGACGTTCCGGCCGCGAGCAGACAGACAATGGTCGCGAAGTCGAGCGCGGGATGAAGTCCGGCGACGAAGGCCCTTTGAATGATCTTCGGGAAGAACGTCTTGCCGATGACCGTCGCACGGGCCGTGGGCGAGAGCGAGGCCAGCACGTGAGGGCCGAGCAGGTGGACCATCGGGTTGTAGCCAAGCAGTGACGCGAAGAGTGTCGTGACCGGTGGCAACGTCGAAACGCGCAGGGCGGTCGTGTGGGTGACGCCTTGGTTGGTGAGGCCGCTGAACAGGGCGTGGGGCAACGTTCCCGAGAGGCCAATGATCATCAAGGTGAAGAAGATGCCAATGGAGATGACTTGACCCGAATTCTGAAACGTCGAGTTCATGCCCGATCCGACACCACGGTTCTCCGCGGGGAGCGCGTTCATCACGCTGGCTCTGTTAGGCGCCGCAAAGGCGCCCATGGCGATCCCGTTCGAGAACAGAATGAGTCCGAACTCGGGGTAGGAGAAGTTCGCCGGGAGGCTCTGAAGAAGGAGGAAGGACGCCGCCGCGCCGAGCATGCCGCCCACGGTGAAAGGTCGCGAGCCGTATTTGTCAGAGAGATACCCGCACAGTGGACCGGCGACGAGGAAGCCGGCCGTGAGTGGCAAGAGTGCGATACCCGCCCACAGCGGCGTGTTGGAGAAACTGTACCCGTGCAACGGCAGCCAGATGCCCTGGAGCCAGATGACCATCGTGAACATCAGCCCACCGCGCCCAATGGCGGAGAGGAGTGTCGAGATACTGCCCGTTGAAAAGTCGCGAATTTTGAAGAGGCTCAGTTTGAACATCGGATCGGGCGAGTTGATCTCGATGCGCGCGAAGAGGAAGAGCGCGACGACGCCCAGGGCGAGCGAACCCAGGACAAAGGGACTGGTCCACCCCATAACGTGACCGCCGTAGGGCTGGATGCCGTAAGTGATGCCCACCATCAGGGCGACGAGACCGACGGCGAAGCTTACGTTGCCACCCCAGTCGATGGAGGTATCACGCTTGGTGGGGACCTCGCGCAGTTTGAGGTAGGCCCACACGGTGCCAAAGAGGCCAATCGGCACCGAGATGATGAAGATCAGTCGCCACTGGATCGGCCCCAAGAGCCCTCCGAGCACCAGTCCAATGAACGTGCCCGCGATCGCCGCGATCTGGTTGATGCCGATGGCCATGCCGCGTTCGTGCTCGGGAAAGGCGTCGGTCAAGATCGCCGTCGAGTTCGCCATCAAGAATGCCGCGCCGACCCCTTGGAAGAGTCGCATGATGACGAGCCAGAGCGCCGCCGCGGTGCCGGACATCCAGGTGATGGAAAGCAGTAACGAGAAGAAGGTGTAGATCACGAAGCCCAAGTTGTACATCCGCACGCGCCCGAGCATGTCGCCGAGTCGCCCCAAGCTCACCACGAGCACCGACGTCACGATCATGAACCCGAGAATCATCCACAACAGATAGAAGGTGTTGCCGGGCTGGAGAGGATTGATGTTGATGCCCTTGAAGATGTCGGGCAAGGCAATCAAGACAATGGAGGCGTCGATCGTGGCCATGAGCATGCCCAGCGTCGTGTTGGAGAGCACGAGCCACTTGTAGCGATCGGAGTCGGGGTGGGGGAGGTCGCGTCGCCCTGGTGACGCGGTGGCGAGGCTCACGTGGTCGGTTCGCTCAACAGCTCTTTTGGCACAGTGTCGAGTGAGTGCAGAATCGCGTTCGCGAGAGCGCGGGCGCTCTCGGGGCTGAGCTCGAGGGCGACGCGCGCCGAGGAACCTTTGGCGGGATTGAGTACGTCAATCAAGAGTGCGTGACCGGCGCCGTAGTGCACGGGGTGATCGAAGTAGACCGTGGCGTCGGTCATCGAAGTCCAGCCATCGGGCGTCTTCGCGCTGCCCTCAAGGGACAGTTTCTCAGTTTGGTAGGTACACACGGTCTCTCCTTAGGCCACGGTGCCGGCGAGGAACGTGAAGATGTCCTTCCAGCCCTCAACGGCCGACTCGGGTCGAAACGATGGACGGTCCACGTTGAAGAAAGCGTGTCCGGCTCCTTCAAAGGTGCGAAAGGTGAACTCTTTTCCCGCGGCGGTCAGCGCGGCGGCGAGCGCGTCGTTCTGTTCGGGCGAGGGGAAGGTGTCGTCGGCACCAAAGAGGCCGAGCAAGGGAGCCGAAAGACTACCGGCTTCGCCAATAACGGCCTTGACCTTGAGGGGGAACTCCGACGGTGGGTCAATCGCGACAAAGGCGCCGTAGCAGTCAATGACGGCGTTCAGCGGTAGTCGACACCCCGCGAGAAAGGACTGGCGACCACCGGAGCAGAAGCCAATGGAGGCCACGCGACCATTGGACGAAGGGAGCGCCTTTAGATAGTTCATCGCGCCCTCGACGTCGCCGACGAACTGTTCGTCCGCGACGCCACCGCCCGCCCGCGCCGTGGCGGCCGCGTCGTCGGGACTCGCGCCGGGGGCTTCGCGGTGATAGAGATTGGGCATCAAGGCGGCGTACCCGTTCGCGGCGAACTTGCGCGCGATCTCTTTGGTCGCTTCGTCGTAGCCGGGCATGTGGTGGATCACGACGATGGAACCGAACTGTTCAGTGTCCGTCGGCACGGCGAGGTAAGCCTCAATCTCGTCGCCACCGTGCCCTTTGATTGTGATGGTGTCGGCACGTAGATCGTGTGTCATGTCGGTCCTCTCGAAGGTTCACTCGGGCGACGTTGCGTGAATTGACGTCGTCTGGCACTGCCGTACTGAATTAGTTACTTTGAGTAACTATATGGTATGTTAGCGCAATGGGCAAGGCGTTGAAGGACACCCAGAGTACGACCACCCTTGAGCGCGAGCTCGGTCGGCTGCGCCGGGTTCACTTGATGCAGTTACTGCGCTCTCCGAGCGAGCCCGGCCTGAGTCCCCTGGCGACGGAGTTGCTCCGCGTGGTCGTCGAGTCAGGATCCATTCGGGCCTCGGACCTCGCGAACACGCTCTTCGTCACGAAGACGTCAATTAGTCGCTACGTAAATGAGATGCTTGACGACGGGCTCTTGGTCCAGCGACGTGATCCCACTGACGGACGGGCCACTCTGTTGTCGCTCTCGTCGACGGGACGTCGCGCGCTCGAGGAACGCGAAGCTCGTCGCACGGCGGTCTTGGGCGAACTCTGTGGGGGATGGCCCAAGGGCGACGTGGCGACCCTGACCACATTATTGAGGCGACTCAATGACGTGAGCCAGATTCGTCGGATGGAACAGCGCGTTCACTGAAGAGACGGGCGAACGACCGACTACTCGTCGGTCACCAAGGAGTTTCTCTCCGCGGTACCGGTGTAGTAGGCAATGCCGGCCGAAACAAGCAGCAAGAGCCCCGAAGCCGTCAGCGCCAGATTGAGCCCGTGCGTGAACGCGCTGTAGGCAGCCTGTACGACCTCCCTGATTATTTTCTTCACCGCCGCGCTGCTTATGTGACTCTCCGCGGCGGCCTGGGACTTCACGGAACCGGTGATCACCGCCGTAATGACTCTTTGGCGAAAAGCCGCCGGCACGCCCAACTGAATCAGGCGCTGGGTCAGACCCACCGTGAGCTGCGCGTTGACCACGGATCCAAGAATCGCGACGCCCGTCACGGCGCCGAGTTCTCGACTGGTGTTGATGGTGGAGGCGGCCATGCCCGAGTTGTCGGCCGGAATACTGATCAGCGCCGTCGCGTTGATGGGGACGACCAGAATGCCAAAGCCCACGCCCGCGAGGCCCATGGTCCAACCGAGCGTGCTGAGCCCCGCCGTGGGATTGATCGCGACGTCGGTGAGAAGAACACCCATGCCCGCGAGGAAACAGCCCACCGTCATGGGAACGCGAGAACCCACGCGGCCGACCCAGCGACCCGCGAAGAGCGAGGCCAAGACCATGCCCGCCAAGAGAGGCAAGAAGTCAACGGCCAGTGTGTAGGGACCAACGGCGGCGACGACCTCGAGGTAGAGCGCGACGAAAAAGAAGATGGAGAAGATCGCGAAGCAGCTCGTAAAGGCAATAACCGTCGAGCCGGCGAAAGCTCGATTCTTTAGCCATTTAACATTCAACATCGGGTACTTGGTTTTGGCCTCAACGGTGAAGTACACCACGAAGGCGACAGCACTGATCACGTAGAGCGAGATCACGCCCGATGAGCGGTACCCCCACGACTCACCGGCAATCGTGGCGAAGGTCGCGGTGCCGAGAGCGATGGACGCGAGTACGAAGCCGTAACCGTCAACGCGACGTCGAATCGCGTTCACGCTCTCGGGTAGCGCAATGGACGCGGTGATTAGGACGAGCACGCCAAAGAAGAAGTTGAACCAGAAGACCGCGCGCCACGACCAAAGTCCGACTAACACGCCACCAATGACCGGACCGAGAGCCAGTGCGAGACCCGAGACCGCGGCCCAGGCGCCGAGCGCGCGGGCACGGGCCCTCTTCTCGGGGTAGATGTGACGAATCATCGACAGAGTGCTCGGTTCAGATCCAGCAGCACCGACGCCCATGATGACACGACCGATTATGAGTTCACTGGGCGAGCCGGCGAAAGCGCACACGAGCGAACCGGCACAGAAAATCACCACACCGATCAGCATCACTTTTTTACGTCCGAAGTTGTCACTCAGTGATCCTGAGATCAACATGAGGCTCGCGAAGGCCAGAGCGTACCCGCCAACAACCCACTGCAACTGGGAGACGCCCGCGTGCAACTTCGATTGCACGCTCGTTAACACCGCGCTGGCGATGGTGTTATCGAGAAACGTCAGGAAGAGAATCGCGAGGAGCGAAGCAAAGCTGAAGTGCGTTTTCAATTGATGGACGATACGGTCGCGTCGCCCTTGGAGGGATTGCGCGAGGAGTGATGGTGAGCCGCTGCGCTCGCTCATGCAATCCTCCCTGTGACAGAGCCTCTGCCGTCATCTCTCGATAATGCGTAGTAAAGGTCAGCTACCCACGGCTCTACAGCGTGCGTGCCCAAAGGCACCGATCTCTCTTGAGAGTCACGTGATGTCGAGTGGCGTTCTCACT
>DATCCC010000013.1:0-2043 GCA_036511495.1 Acidimicrobiales bacterium
GTCGCTCTCAACCACTGTGTCGGCCGTGAGCGCGGTCAACTGTAGTTCCGCGACCAACTGCGTTCTTCTTGGCACTTCGGGGAGGAAACCCGTCTCGGTCACGGTCACGAGTGGCGTCGCCACAGGCGGTGGCCCCGTGAGCGCGTTGGTCACGACGCAAAAGCACGTGTCGTAATGAGAACGTCATCGCCTCACGTCTCGGTCCGTTCTTCGCAACGCCTGCTTGCTCGAATTTTTTCCACCGCTCGCCGCGCGAGTATTCCCTTCGTCGTCGTTGTCGTGGTCGCGACCGTAACGCCAGCTTCGCTGGCTACTGCGTCGTCGTCGCCCAAGAGCCGCCTCAACATTGGCAGTTCACTGCGCGTCGGTGAGAAACTCACCTCACTTTCGCACGTTTACTCGGCGCAGCTGCGCCCGAACGGCATGATCACCATCGCTAAGCGCGGTAGCACCGTCTGGACAAGTAGCAGGGGATCGGGGCTCGAGCGCGTCCTCTCTCGTGCGTCAAACGGTGACGTCAAGATCAGAACCCACCGCCTCGCCGCGCACGCCACTACCACGGCCAAGGAAGGCGCCCCTTCCTACCTCACGATGTTGAACAACGGCGACCTCGCGCTCGTCACCAAATCGGGTGTACCGATCTGGCAGGGTGGTCTCAACGCGTACCTCTCGTCAGTGTCCATCGCGCCCTACTCGCGAGGTGCCCTCTACGGCGGCTCGAATCCATCGGTCGTGTGTTACACCTGCGAGGCGTCCAACATTACGGGCAGTGCACCACCGTCGAACACGCTCGACTCGGGCACCAACGTTGACAATATGACCGGTGACTTTTCGACGTCGAACACGCTCTTTGACGCACCCGCGCTTGGCGTTGACCTCTCGCTCTCGCTCGGCTACGACGCGCAACTGGCCCAGAACGAAGTCGCGGCCGGATCCGGTGCGGTCCCCTTCGGTACGGGTTGGAACTCCAATTTCAGTTCTTCGATCTCTCAGGGTTACAACTCCTCAGGCGTGCCGACGCTGACCGTGGACCAGGGCAATGGTTCACAAGTTACGTTCACTCAGTCGGCCGACGGTGGAACCTCGACGTCATGTGACTCGAAGTACGATCCCTCAACAGGACAATTCCCCGGCGACTACCCGACGACCAACAAGTACACGATGAGTGGTTCGAACTATCAATTCTGCGCGCTCGCCAGTGTCAAGGGTCAAATCAGCGAAGTGGCCGGAACGGGCTTCACGTACCAGCAGAGTGGTGGCCAGAGTATCGAAGACTTCGCCTGGAACGGACAACTCGCCGAAGTCACCACGGCCGCAGCATCGAGCGGATCGCCCTCGGCCGGACTGTTCGTTCTCTACGGCGTCGCGGGCGGGAGTACGACCACGACGGCCGGCGGGGTGACCCTGACGCGTCAGTGCCCGTCGGGTGTGACGTGCACCATTATCTACTCGAGTGACGCTCGTGACATCGTCGAAGAGCTGAATTCTTCGAACCAGGTCACGACGGTCATCGACCCCTCGGGCGCGACGTACGCGCTCGCCTACAGCGGTAACAATCTCATCAGCGTCGCCAAGCCCAACGGCACGGGTACGCCGAGTACCACGAGTTACGTCTACACGACGTTGGCGGGTAGTCCTTACACCAGCGACCTCACCCAGATCTACGACCCCAACGCGACCGTCGCTACGCCCGCAGTTCTGAACGCGGGCGAGGCGCACTCAACGACCATTGCCTACACGGCCGCTGGCTCGGCTGACCCGGGTATGGTCTCGTCCATCGAGGACGGTACCGCGACCGCGACGACGTACTCCTACGGCCAAGCGTGCGCGACGGGTCAGTGCCTCGGTACCGGCGACTCTCAGACCACGACCGTGACGTACCCGCTCGAAGCACCCTGCCCCACCGCGACGACGGGCTGTACGCCCACCGTGGCTTCGCCGGTCGAGACCGACCAATACACCTCGGGACTCGAAACGTCAACGTCCCTTGGATCACTGACGAACGCGAACGAAAACGAGACCTGGTCCTACGCCTGGAACCTC
>DATCCC010000014.1:0-2605 GCA_036511495.1 Acidimicrobiales bacterium
CGGACCTTGTGACCGCGCAAGCGGTAATCAAGTCATTTCGTCTCGTCGACTGACCATCGAAATCCCGTCATGATCGCAGACTTCCGAGGGCGAATGGGGCCGACGTTGGCACAAGCGAGAACGGGAGTAAGAAGAAAGGTACCTACCAAGGAGGAAGCGAGTGTTGCGCAAGGGAGGGACGTTAGCGAACTCTCGCGAGTCACTGGCTCGAACGCGACACGCCGTCGGCGCCACCTTCATCGCCGCACTGGTCCTTTGCGCTGCCAACGTAGTTCTTCCCGTGTTGGGACGTGCGCCGAACGCAAACGCGGCCAGTTCGGGGCTACCCAGGTGTTCGACGTCGGTTCTTAGAGAAGCGCTTTCAACGAGCCAGCGAAGCTACGGGACTGGCACGTTGGTGTTGATGACGTCGTCGGTACGAAACGTGTCGAATAGGAACTGCAGCGTGGGGGTTGGTCCGACCTCTCCCTCGTTCACTATCACGAACTCCAAGGGCGTTGTTGTGTGGAACAACTGTTACGCGAACGATCGACCTGGTGCGTGTGCCCTCCACCTCGTCGCCCACACGCTGAAACCCGGCACCACGTTCGCAACGACCGTCAAGTGGAATCAGCAGACAGGACAGCCACCAACGAGAGCGTCGACGGGCGCGTATCGATTGACCGCACGGTTCAGCGGGATTAGCGGACACCGAACGACGGGTTTTGAGCTGACGGCGGCGGTTGCCCTCCAATCAATAACCGTCACGCAGGCAGATAGCGGTCAGAGTTACTCGTTACAGAAGGGTGGCCGCCTTTACGTCCAACTCGTCGGTCCGACGGACTACACATGGACCGAACCGGTCTCGTCGAATGGGGCGGTACTCGAACGCTCGGCGGGCACGTCCGGTGACACTGCAACGGCGACCTTCATTGGCACTTCAACGGGACAGGTAAGCGTGACAGCGGTTGACAACCCTAACTGCTATCCCCAATGCCTTCCGCCGAGTCGCCTCTTCAGCATCACGGTGTCCGTCGTCGAGTAGTCGCGCTGACTTGTTGTCGCGGTCGACCTAAGCCAGCGACGTCATGTGGCGACGATTCGCGATGTGTACTTCGTCGACTGGTGCTAAATGACGTTGAGTAGCTTCAGTATGACGACGACGATGAGGCAGAGAACGGCCAACCGTATAAGGGTTTTGAGGTCGAGCCTCGCACGGCGGCGGAATCTCACGAGCGGCGCAATTTCATACTTAGGCTCTCATTCTTGCTCAACGTCAGTTCGACGAAGGCAACGCCGTCAACCTCGTAACGCATCGCCTCTTCGAAGCCGTGTCGCACGGCGAATACGAGTCCGTCGATGTTGGCGGCGAGCACATGGTCTTGATCTGTTTGACCATACCATCATGCGTCTCGCGCAGTAGTACCCCGAGGTACTCACTGCCGTGGCCCTGGCGACGGTGTTCCGGAAGGACGCGTACGATCACCGTGACCACGCCGTCCTCTGGAGCGCGAACGGTCGCGTTGCCGACGAGGTCGCCGTCCATGTACCCAACGGTAAGGGAGTTGCGAACGGCCCGTTCGGCGACCTCCTCAGTGCTCAGCTGCGTCGGCGCGATCACGCGGTTGTGCACTGCGCGCCATTGCTCAAGCAGATCACCGTGCGCGGCAACAATCGTCAGGGTCATGTCCCGACGCTAGCGAGCCCGTCTGTAACACCCGGTCTCAATACTGGTGCTCATGGTCACGCCGCAACCGCCTGTCTCGCACACCGGTCAAAACCTGACTCGCCCTGTGACGTTTCAGTTCGCCCTCGACCCGACCGCCGATCAGCGCGTACTCTTTGCGAAGTGCGCTGGAGCTCGGCGCTTCACTGTGAACCACCATTTGGCGCGCGTGAAGGCGAATTTGGAAACGAGAGAACTCGAACGCGAAGTGATCGGCGAACCAATGACCGAGCCGCTTTCGTGGTCGGGCTTTTCCTTCATCAACGAATTCAACGCTTGGAAAATTGGGGAGGCCGACGACTCGCCCGTTACTGAGGACGGCTCGCGGGGCCTCGCCTGGCACTACGAGCTGCCTACTGACGTTTTCGAGTGTGCGAGTGTCGACGCCGCCCAGGCGCTCAACAACTTTTCTGAGTCAAAGAAATGCGCGCGACGGGGCGCCCGGGTTGGCTTTCCACGATTTCAGGCAAAGGGAAAGGTAAAACCGAGCTTTCGGTTGCGCAACCGGGCGACCCCGAATCGGGCGCCCTCGAGTCACCGGATCCGTTTTCTCGACCCCAGGCATCTTCGACTGCCGAAGTTGGGATCGGTCAAGGTATACGGTCCAACGCGTCGAGTGCGCCGGATGATTGACGCAGGACGCTTTCACGTCTACTCGGCCACGCTCAGTGAGCGAGCTGGTCGCTGGACCGTGTCGCTCACGGGCATCGCCGCCGAATTGCACCCGGCAGAGCGCAGTCGCGCGTCACGGTACGCCATGCCCGTGGGTGTCGACCGCGGGGTCACGGCACTCGCCGTGGCGGCCGACGCTCAGGGCACAATCATCAAGACCTTCGAGGGGGTGAAAACATTACAGAACGCGCAGCGCGCGCTAAAGACGGCCAACCAAGCCCTGGCTAG
>DATCCC010000015.1:0-19899 GCA_036511495.1 Acidimicrobiales bacterium
GCGTTGATATTCGCGACGGTCGATCCCGCCACAACCTTGACCGGGGTTGCTCCCGATTGCTTCGACGCCCCCTGAGGCGTACCGTTGTACCAACTTGGGGCGTAGGTGTTGGAGGCGGATGAGCATCCTGGGTCGGAGAACTCCACGTCGTAGCTGCCTGGCGCCAGACCCTCAATACTGTAAGTGGTGTTGTTATTGACGGTTTCGGGCAGGCCCGCTCCTAGCGGAACCGCAGTGATGCACAGTTGATAGAGGAAGTCTCCACTTGACTGATCCGTCACGACACCAGAAATCGTTCCCCCGGCCGCCAGCACGGCGTTGATGGCCGTGGTTTTGGTGCCGGCGGTCACTGTGACGGCAGTGGCGCCCGACTGGGTCGATGCTCCTTGAGTTGTTCCGTTGTACCACTGTCCTACCCCAGCGTCACTACCTAGAGAATCGAACAGCACGTTGTACTTTCCAGCGGCGAGGTTGCTGATCGCGTAAGTGCCAGAAGAGGAGGGGACCGCATAGTTGGCGTCAGAAAGATTATTTTGTGCGTTCGGGTTGCTCCCCGCCGGATAAACAAGGACCTCGATGTTGTCCACGGTCCCACTGGCGTCGGTCACGGTGCCAGAGATGGTCGACCCGGCCGCCAGCACGGCGTTGATATTCGTTGCGGGCGCATTGTTGCTGAAGGCAATTGGCGCGGCGCCAACAATCGATGAAGCACCCGACGTGGTGCCGTTATAGAACTGGGGCGCGTAGTTACCAGCCACGTACGTCACGTCATTGCAGGAGTGGGAGAATTCTATGTACACATCAGCCGGCGGGCTCCCGGTATTCCCGATTTGGTACGTGCCATCGGATCCCGTAGCGGAGATATAGCCTGCCCAGTTGGAACCAGACGCCGAAACAGCAGCCACGCAGATGCCCGCGAGGGGAGCACCGGCAGAGTTGGTGACCGTCCCCGAGACGAGAAGAGGAACGACGTCGATGGCGACCTGCGCCTGATCGGCCGCTGTGAAGTTGGGACTCGCCACCTCGTTAGCGTCAATAGTGCACGTGCCCTGATGGAGGTACGTGACGACATCGCCGATGAGTGAGCATACGTGACTCGAAGTGGAGGAGTCCAAAGTCAGGGTCACGAGAAGCCCCGTCGGTGACAACGTTGACATCGGGGCCAAGGTGGCCGAAGTACCTATTACCCCAATACCCTGGTTGGGATCGGGGAAGGTGATGTAATCGGGATTGACTCCGCAGTAACTTAAAGAACCGACCGTTGTGCACGAGCCGGCGCTGGCGTGGGCACCAAGTGCGCCCGAAATCGTCTCACCGCTGACCAGCGGAAGCACCACGCCGAAGGTCAAGGTCGCCGTCGCGAAGAGTGCGATCAATTTGACGCGATTCAACCTGCTCACGTAGCCTCCCGATGTCACGTACGTTCACTGCGCTGGAGCGGCGGTTTCGGCGATTTGCGCACCATCCGCCCGTCGGGTGTCTATCACAGTTTCTTGCAGCGCGCAGTTATGTCTCGCACCGTGCGACGGGCCGGTGAATCGCACTGTGGGCGCCGACAAATCCGACGACGCTCGCACCCAAGGGATAGAAGTTCCCGTCCAAGTGGGTGCTTCGGCTCACGGGTGTGACGCTAACGAGGGCGAAAGTCAACGATGTCGGAAGCTATTTTTTCGACTTCGATACTGTCGACCCCGCCTTCAAACGCGAACTGTCGCCACTGATCCGTCGCGTCAGTGACGTCGCGGAGCACCTGCTCGATACCGGGAACACCCTGCTGATCACCGAGCGTGCGCAGGTCCTCCAAGGTAGTGCCGAGAAATCGACCATTCACGCTCATCTGATGACCGTTCGTCCACTCGACGCCCCAATTTGAGTGCGTGACGTCGTACGCCGGAGCAAGCTGCCAGGCACCACGCTCCTTCAGCGAGAACGAGAAGTTCTTGGCGTGATCGTCACGATTGGACGCCATGACGTTGAAGACCACGCGCCGAAATATCTGTTGCAAGTCATCAGGTCCGAGACCGAGCTCGCGAGCAGTGAGAAAGTAACTCGCGTAGGAGTGTGCGTGTGACGCGTTGTAGTCCAAGTGGGCAAGCGCGCACAGCGTCTGAGAGTGAATACGTTCATTGCCCACTCCGCGGTCAAATCGCCGGGTCATGAAGTGCGCTCGGGAGTCTTCGTGCAAGATCCTCGACTCACTCATCTCGATGCCCGCGCTTGTGGCCATGAGGTAGTAGGCGTACTCCACGCGGCAGTACTGCTGACTCGTGCCCAAAGGATCGTTCTGTCCGACGGTGTCGCCAACGCCGTCGAGTTTTATAAGCCACTGCTCGTAGCCTTCAGGAGCGTTGAACTGGCCCGAACGAATTTGACCGGTCGTCGGGTTATAGGCGACGACCGCTTTCGCGCGCGCGCCGCCCGCGGTTGAACCCACGGTGATTAGTTCTGTGAGTGCTCGATGAACATCTTCACTGTCATCAAGACGTCCCGCGATCTGGGCTCTCGCCGCCGTCACGAGGTCGGCCAACTGCACGACGGAGATCTCCGACGTCGGCGGTCCCGTCGCTGGCGCAAACGTCAACGCACCCATGGCGCGCTCGCTCGCGTACGCCAGGCGATCCAGTGCGGTGATCTGGCTGGCGCTCACGCCCTGGTCAGCCATCCAGGCATTCACCAACGCGTTACCGAATTTATCCGGCAACGCGTCAGCCAACATTCCGGGCAGTCCGTAAAACGTCTGACGATTGAGTTCAGGAAAGACGTAGATCCCACGGCGTCGTGGAAGGTGCAGCGGCGCCAAGTCGGCCCCGGTGTCAATCCAATCGTCGTCGTATTCAAAGGCGTAGAAGTTCGTCGTCGGGTCCAGAGCCACCGCACCAACGACGCGCCCCCACGCCGACACTTCAATGACGTCGCTCGGTGTAAAACTCACGACGACGTAGCGCCACGTGGCGAGTGTCGAACGCGTGCCGGTGGTCGTTGTTCTGAACGTTGGCGCTCTCGCAACAACGCCATCGGGCTAACCGTTGACTCGGGCGGCGTAAACGACTCCAACCAGTCCACTCGCCCAAGGGCTTTAGCGACGCGCACGACCGTGGCCAGCGACGATCCCTTCCCGGCCTCGAGATACTTGATGGACGATGTTGAAACGTTCGCTCGTTCGGCGAGTTCGGCCTGAGTAAGTTCGCGGCGCTGTCGAAGCCGGCGGACTTCAACTCCGAAACGATGTTCCCAGTTCTCGGTTGTCAATAGTAGATTAGATTCCATCTCTTACACCTCATAAGAGAGTATAACAGATTATATCTAATCTTAATCGAGGCATAGTTACAACCATTAATGCATTATAGTCTAAATATAATCTAATATGGGAAGGGGAATCTAGAGATTCCCCACTCGACCGTCTATATCTGAACCGCTCCCGGAACGCCTTCCATCACGCTCTTAATTGCTTGAGCGGCACCCAGCAACGCGGCGCTCTCCGCTGGAATGATGAGTTTGGTGTTGTCGCTCTCGGCAAACTTCGCCAACGTGTCCAGTTGGAGAATGGCCACCAGCGTTGGATCAGGCGCTTGCGATTTAATGGCGGCGTAGACCAGGGCGATTGCTTGCGCTCGACCCTCGGCGTCGAGAATCTGAGCTTGACGGAATCCTTCCGCGCGCAAGATGGCGGACTGCTGGGCACCTTCGGCTTCTTTGATTGCGGCCTGACGTTGACCGTCAGCGACGTTCACCGCGGACTGCTGTTGACCTTCTGATTCAAGAATGCGCGCGCGCTTCTCTTGGTCGGCCTGCTTCTGTAAGGCCATGGCCTGGAGAATCTGATCGGGCGGGGTGATCTCTAAAACCTCAACGCGGTTAATACGCACGCCCCACTTGTCGGTCGCTTCCTCCATTTGCGTCTGGAGCAACGTACCGATGCGCTCGCGCTGAGAGAAGGCTTCATCGAGACTGATGGAACCAAAGACCGCTCGCACCGAGGTGCGTGCCAAGTTGTCCACACTTACGAGGTAGTCGGAGTTGGTAAAGAGCGCGAGACGAACGTCGACGACCTGGCTAAAGATGGTGGCGTTCACGATGACGGCCACGTTGTCGCGCGTGATGACCTGTTGACGGTCGCCGGTGCGCGGTGTTTCACGGACGTCGATGATCTTCATTACTTCGATGAAGGGAAAGATGAAGGTCAGGCCAGGATTCTTAATGTCCTTGAACTCACCAAAGCGCGTGATGACGCCTTCAAATCCCTGCTGAACAATGCGCACCGACTTTGAGATGGTCACGATGACCAGCAAAACGATGATGGCGGCAACGACCGCGAGAACAATTCCCGTATTCATAGAACACTTACCTCCCCAAAACGTCGCTTCAGTTGAGGTAACTGAGCGTGTTTTGGCTGATATTCGCAGTGTATCGGAGAGAGATTGCTAACTCTCGAGCGCCGCGTTGTCGCCCCCTTGACTTGACGATAACTCGGTAATTTCAAGGTCCATTTAGCACCCCGAATCAGGTCACCTCGCTATGTGTCTTGACTTCCTGGTAAAACGTAAGGGCTTGGACTGAACAGCGCCGGCTCCGCACCGCCAAGGTGAAAGGACAGACATGAATATCGCTGCCTTCGTTGCCTCGATCTTCAACAACGAACTGCCTTTCCGCGTCGAGGCTTACGACGGGAGCGTCGCGGAGCCAACCATTACCTCGAGCGCGAACACTACGACACTCAAGATTCTGCGTCGCGACGCCATTACTCGAGTCCTCACGCATCCGGGCGAACTCGGACTCGCGCGAGCGTACGTGGCGGGCGACATCGAAGTCGACGGCGACCTCGATCCCCTCTTCGAACTCTCCCTGCCGCCCGCGCGCAAACTGCTGAGCGCGAACAACCTTCGCTCTCTGCTATCGGTCGTGGGCGCCTCCGCCATGAAGCCCCTCGCGCCGCCAAAGATAGAAGTTCGTCCGCGCGGGGCGTTGCATTCGCGCACTCGTGATCGTCAAGCCGTCACGCACCACTACAACGTGTCGAACCGCTTCTACGAGATGGTGCTCGGCCCTTCGATGACCTACTCGTGCGCGGTCTTTACCTCGCCCGCGGACACGCTCGAGGTTGCCCAAACCAGAAAAGTTGATCTCGTCGCGCGCAAACTCGACCTCAAACCCGGCATGCGCTTGCTCGACGTTGGTTGTGGGTGGGGGGCGATGGGCATTCACGCGGCGAAAACCTACGGCGTGCACGTGGTGGGCGTCACGCTCTCGCAACCCCAGCGCGACTACGCAACCGAAGCGGCCCGACTCGCCGGCGTGAGCGCTCTCGTGGACTTTCGTGTCCAAGACTTCCGTGATATCGCCGACGGTCCCTTTGACGCCGTGAGTTCAATTGGTATGTCTGAGCACGTGGGCATCAAGTCGCTGCCCAGCTACACCCAGATCATCTTCAATCTGCTCAGACCTGGTGGACGTTTCCTCAATCACGCCATTGGCAAGCCAGTCTCCTTTGATGACGATCCTCAACCAACGAGAACCTCGGAGCTAAATCGACAGATGCAGATCGCGCTTGGACTTAGTGGCCCCTCCAAGACTGGCAGTGCCTTCATCAATCGCTACGTCTTTCCCGACGGTGAACTCCACGAAGTGGGCACCCTGGTTTCGATCTTCCAAGCCCACGGCTTTGAAGTGCGTCATTTAGAAAGTCTGCGTGAGCACTACGCCCTCACGTTGCGTCATTGGGTAAACAATCTCACCAAACGATTTGACGAAGCCGTCGAAGAGGTGGGCATCGAGCGCGCCCGGGTATGGCGTCTCTACATGGCGGGATCGGCCGTAGGTTTCGAGCGTCATCACCTAGAGATTCACCAGGTTCTCAACGTTCGCCCACTCGATGGTCGAAGCGAAATGCCACTTCGTCCTTCGTTCGAACCAACGATTTAGAGTTCCTTGGACCCGGGACGTCGTTCTGGAGTCCTCTTAACTCGCGCGTTGGTGTGCAACGATTCAACCGTGACCTCGAGACCCTTCCAAAGTCTTTGGCATAAGCACCCCGGCGTACGCTCCGGTGACGATCTCTCTCGCGGCGAGCGCGCGGCCGACAGGATGCGAAACATCATGGGCTCGTGGGGCTTCGTGTTTGGCTTCTTCGCGGTCATGATCCTGTGGGCTGTCGTGAACACGTTCTTTTTCGTGCACGTGTTGCACCACAAGGCCTTCGACCCCTACCCGTACATCTTGCTCAACTTGTTCTTATCGATGATGGCCGGCGTCCAGGCGGCGGCGCTGCTCATCGCCGCCAAACGAGCTGATTCCATCTCGTCTGAAGTCGCTCTGCACACCTCCACCAACACCGACGACATCAAGAAGTTGGTGCAAGAGAACACCGATCTGACCGAAGCGGTGAAAAAGGCCACCGACCTGCTCGACGAGATTCACCTTCACGTCACCAACATCGGCAAAGCAGTCGGCGCCGAGACCGGAAACTTTCCCCCCGGCACGCCAAAGCCCGATGAGTCCTAACGCGCGGCCACGTGGCTCTCGACGGGCGCCTTCACCTTGGCTGCTCGCGGTGCGCTCAATTCGCGACCCGCGCCGGCGACGACTTTCACGTCGCGGTAGTTAAGCCGCTCACCGCACTCACCACACACCGTCTCGACGTGGGTCTTCTTGCCACACCAGCCGTGCACCAATTCAATGGGCGGCCCCGACGGGGCGGCGTACTGATCGCCCCACTGACGCATGGCGGTGAGCACTGGCCATAAGTCGCGACCCTTTTCGGTCAGTTTGTAGTCGTCGCGGGGCGGGTGCTCGGAGTACGGAACGCGTACGAGGACGCCCGCGCCCACGAGCGCGTTGAGACGCTCTCGAAGAATGTTTCTCGATATGCCCAGTCGTCGGTGGAACTCCTCAAAGCGCGTTACGCCCATGAAGGAGTCTCGAATAATCAACATGCTCCAGCGCTCACCCACTACCTCTAAGCACTGCGCCACCGAACAGTCCATTCCAGCGAAGCTCTTGTGTTCCATGGTTTCAACTTTAGTCAGTTGCATTATAGAATGCAAGCATGTAGAGTGCATCCCATGACAGAACTAAGTGGCGACCCGAAATCCCTTTCTGCTCCTCTTGTGCCCCCTCATCGCAAGGCCGTCTTCATCGTCACCGCACTGGGCGCCTTCATGGCTTCGCTCGATCTCTCCATTGTCAACGTGGCCTTTCCCGCGCTCGAGCGCGCGTTCCCTCACGATACGAGAGCGAGCTTGTCGTGGGTTCTTACCGGTTACGCCATTATCTTTGGCGCGCTGTTGGTCGTCGCGGGAAGAACCGCTGACCGACTCGGCAGTCGTCGCGTCTTCTTCTTCGGTCTGGCCGTTTTCTCTTTCGGATCGCTGCTCTGCGCGGTCGCGCCCTCGGTGCCGACATTGATCATTGGTCGCGTCGTCCAGGGATTTGGCGCGGCCTCGTTACTGCCGGCCTCGTTGTCACTACTTCTCGCCTCGTACTCGAAAGAAAAACGCTCACAGGTGGTCGCGTTGTGGGGTGGCATCGGCGCGCTCGCCGTCGCGACTGGCCCTTCCCTCGGCGCCGCGTTGATTACGGCTTTTAGTTGGCGAGCAGCCTTCTACGTGAACCTGCCCGTGGGTCTCGTTGCGTGGCTCGTTGGTCGCGGGGTCCTCGCCAAAACTCCAGGAACCGGTTCGACGTCGAGTCCCGACTTTCCGGGCGTGGCGCTGTTGAGCGGTGCGCTCGCGACGTTGGTCCTCTCCATCTCCGAAGGTCCGACGTGGGGCTGGAGTAGTGCGCGCGTCGTTGCGGGCTTCGTCGTGTCGGTGATTCTTACGACGTCGTTCCTCTATCGTTCCGCTCACCACAACGAGCCCGTGCTCGACCTTCAACTCTTCAAAGCGCGCACGTTCAGCGTCGCGAACTCGGCGATGCTGTTGTACGCGATGGGCTTTTTCGCCATGCTGCTCGGCAACATCTTGTTTCTTACGAGCGTCTGGCACTTCTCAATTCTCGACGCCGGACTAGCGGTAACGCCGGGACCGCTCATCGTCGCCACGATCTCGGGGCCTGCTGGCAAACTCGCCGCAAAGTACGGCTTTCGCCGCGTGTTGATGGTGGGCTTTAGCGTGTTCACCCTCGGTCTTCTTTGGTACGTGGTGCGCGTCGGCGTCACACCGGACTACCCCGCGATCTGGTTACCGGGCACGCTCATCGTCGGTGCGGGCATTGGACTCACCTTCCCGGTGCTCAGCGCCGCCGCGGTCTCGAGTCTCGAGCCCGCGCGCTACGCCGTGGGCAGCGCCGTCAACCAAACGGCCCGCCAAGTCGGTGGCGCCATTGGCGTCGCGCTACTCGTGGTTATTCTCGGCACCCCCGCGAGCGCTACTGAAGCGCTGCGCAACTTTCAGCACTTGTGGTGGTTCGTCGCGACCATGGCCGCGCTCGCGGGGGTCGTCAGTACGGGCCTTGGCCGTAAGAAGACCTCGCCGACTCCTCAGGCGAACGTTGACCTTGACGTCGAAGAGACCCACGCGCGAGAAACCGTGCTCGACGGAGAACCAGTGTTCGACTCGATGGTCGTCACTGAGCCCAGTTCGGTCGAGGCCGATTAACTACAGCAGCCCCGTCTTAGTCGATGCAGTTGACGGACACTACTGTTCATCTATGTCTCTAAGCGACGACGCTCCCACCGTCGAAGCCGCGTCGCCCAGGGAAAGAAAGTCACGCAGGCGAGCGTTCGCCGAGTGGTTCATCATCGTTGTCGTCGCGGTGTTGGCGTCATTGTTCCTGCGCACCTTCGCCTTTCAGACGTTCTCCATTCCCTCGAAGTCAATGAAACCAACGCTCTACGTTGGCAACCGCGTCATCGTCGACAAACTCAGCGTCACCTTTGGCACCATCAATATTGGTGACATCATGGTCTTTAAAGCGCCGGCGGACGTAGCGAAAGACTGTAGCGACGCGGTGACGGATTTGGTCAAGCGCGTCATTGGCGTACCGGGAGATCACCTCACCTCGAAGGGCAACACCATTTACGTGAATGGAAAACCATTAAATGAAGCCTGGTCACACTACGAGCCACTGGGTAGTCCAATCGGTCACGTGACCGTTCCGCCGAACAACTACTTCATGATGGGCGATAATCACGCCAACTCCTGTGACAGTCGAGTCTGGGGCAGCGTGCCGCGCTCGGACATGATCGGCAAGGTATTCCTAAAGTTCTGGCCGCTTGGGCAGTGGCACTGGTTTTAGGTAGTGCTGCTCGACTCCGTCACTCGGCGGCAATCACTTGATTAACAGTCGGTCATCGCACGAACGGCGCCGCATATCTCATCACGTCGTAGTCCTAAATCGCCAATTTTTGTAGTCAGCGCTCCGCGCTGTATTCGTTGAAGGTTGTCAAAGGAGGCAACGCACTCCTCGCTCAACCCTTCGTCAACCCCAAGTCGAATTTCGGTAGGTATCTCGCGAACCGTTCGAGTCACAGGAGCGACGACAATCGCGCTGAGGACACCGACGGCTTCCGTGCGAGTAACCACCATCACGGGTCGCCGAGACGTTTCAACTTCGGCCCACCAGATCTCCCCCTGCCGAGGAGCGCTCACCAGGGCTCCTCCTCAATGAGAGCTCGCGTCGCCTGATCCAGGCCCGCCATCTCCACATCGGTCTGCGGCTGTCGACGATACGCCTCGGAAATGACGGCTCCTACTTGCTGTCGTCGATGACGATTAATCAACTGCTCAAGACCCATCCTCACCGCTTCGGATCGATTCGCGGCAATACCTTGGCGAACCAGGTCATCCACGTCTTCAGCGAGTCGGTCGTCAATCCTTGTAACAAGTTGTGCCATGCAAATAGCATAGCAAAATGCATTGCCGCCACGAAACCCATTGAATTAGGTGCGCCGAATCGGTTAGGTGCGTTCGCCCAACGTTAGAGGTCCCGGGTCGTGCATGAAATACCTAGAGGACAGTTCAGCGTGAGCCCCCGTCTCAAAGTACGAACTCTCCAAACGGGGACAACGCGAGTGACAAAATCGCTGCGACGAAGACCTACGTATCCAGCTCGCCGAGGAGCGCTCGGAGTTGACGTCCCATCTCGCGGGGATTGCCCGTGATCTCACCGACCACCTCGCCTTCAACCTCGATGTCGTCGCCGGGGTGGAACTTCGACACGCGCATGCCTCGGCCCGCCTTGGCAACGAGGACCACCCACGGCAGACCAATCTGGCCCGAGTCCTTCGTAGCCATGATTTGGCCCTGTCGACCAAGTCCGAGACTCCACTCGGGCGTGCGCGCGGCGTCCATCACGCGCTGGAGTTCACTACCACCTGAAAGTCCCGACGATTTCGCTATGAGCTCACCCTACGGCACGGCTGTGACGCCACGAATCTGCATCGCGGTCCTGGTCGTTGAGTGCAACCAAGGGTCATTTCAGACGAAGTAAAGTGAAATTCGAAGGACCTGGGCAGTAGTTCTGGTACGACGTGGAACTGTTTCGGGCTTTATCGAAAGGGGATTCTGCGTGGAACCGACGGACACTCAAAGTCCCGACTACTTCCATAAGGTCGTCGACTGTCAGTGGGCTTGTCCCGCGCACACGAACGTACCCGGTTACATCCGCCTCATCGCCCAGGGCGAGTTCGATGACGCCTACATGTTGAACCGTGAGTCCAACGTTTTCCCTGGCATTCTCGGTCGCACCTGTGACCGACCCTGTGAACCGGCCTGTCGACGCGACCGCGTGGACGGCTCGCCCGTCGCCATCTGTCGCCTCAAGCGCGTCGCCAGCGACTTAAAGGGCGATATCAAGGACCGCCTGCCCAAGATTCCCACCGAAAAGAATGGCTACCGCGTGGCCTGCATTGGTGCGGGACCGGCGTCGCTCACCGTCGCGAACGATCTCATGCCCTATGGCTACGAGGTCACGATCTTCGAACAGTTCGACAAGCCCGGCGGTCTCATGCGCTCGAACATTCCTTCGTTCCGCCTACCCGAAGAGGTACTCGACGAGGAGACGCGCGTCATTCTCGACATGGGCGTCGACATTCGCTACAACTCGCCCATCTCCAGTCTGAGAGAGTTGCTCGACCAAGGTTTCGATTCGGTCTTCGTCGGCGTGGGCGCTCCGCGCGGCAAGGAACTGGACCTGCCGGGACGACACGACGAAATCGAGTCACACATCCACATCGGTATCGACTGGCTCGAGTCGGTCGCCTTTGAGCACATCAGCGAAATTGGATCGCGCGTCTTGATCATTGGCGTTGGCAATACGGCGATGGACTGTTGTCGCACGTCGCGGCGACTCGGCGGCAGTGACATCAAGGTCATGGCGAGGCGTCCCCGACAGTTCTTTAAGGCGTCGCCCTGGGAGCTCGACGACGCCGAAGAAGAAGGCGTCGAGATCCTCATCAACTACGCACCTACCCGATTCGTCATTGAAGAGGGAAAACTCGTCGGTATGGAGTTCGACGTCCTCGAGTGGGACGACAAGGCCACGAAGTCCACGACCGTCGACACGGTCATACTGCCCTGTGACGACGTGATTCTCGCCATTGGCCAGGAAAACTCCTTCCCGTGGATTGAGCGCGACCTCGGCATGGAGTTCGGCGAGTGGGACATGCCCGTCGTGGACAAGGTCACGATGCAGTCGACGTTGCCGGGCGTCTTCTTTGGTGGCGACTCGGCGTGGGGACCGCTCAACATCATCTGGGCCGTCGCGCACGGCCACGAGGCCGCCATCTCGATTGACAACCACTGTCACGAAGTCGCCCTCAACGACCGTCCCGCGATGGGCATGACGCTCGCGAGCCAGAAGATGGGCATGAGCGAATGGAGTTACCACAACGACTACAACCAGTCGACGCGACAGAAGATGAGTCACGTCGAACTGACGAAGCGTTTCGAGTCCCTCAACCTTGAAGTCGAGTTGGGTTTTAGTGCCGAACAGACGGCGAGAGAAGTCCAGCGTTGTCTGAACTGCGACGTGCAGACAGCGTTCAGCGCGCCACTGTGCATAGAGTGTGACGCCTGCCTCGACATCTGCCCGGTGCAGTGTCTCACCATCACCAGTAACGGCGACGAGGCGGATCTGCGCGAACGACTCTTAGCGCCCGCCACCAATCTCGCCCAGGACCTTTTCGTCTCTGAACGCCTACCCCAGACTGGTCGCGTCATGGTGAAGGACGAGAACGTCTGCGTGCACTGCGGGCTCTGTGCCGAGCGTTGTCCAACGGCTGCTTGGGACATGGAGCTCTTCGACCTCGCCATCCCCTACGCCGGGAGCAAGAACTACATCCCCGTCGCGCTCGGCTTCGGCGGTGGCGTGGCGGCGCGGAGTTAAACCGTGACAATGACCGAAAAGGCCAAGGTTCGTAGCCAGGTCAACGACTTCTCGATCAAACTCGCCAACGTCAACGGCACCGGATCATCGAGCGCGAACGGGCTTCTCGTCCAAGCAATCTTTCGCATGGGTATCCCGGTCTCGGGCAAGAACCTCTTCCCCTCGAACATTCAAGGTCTACCTACGTGGTACGAAATCCGCATTAACGCCTCGGGCTACACCGCGCGCGCCCTCGACTACGACCTGGTGGTCGCAATGAACGCGCAGACCTACGTCGAGGACATTCAAGAGGTCACGAGCGGCGGCTATCTCCTCTACGACTCGTCCTGGCCGCTCGACCCCGACCTCGAACGCGACGACATCACGTTCCTTGGCGTGCCCCTCGCCGCGATGTGCCTAGAAGCCTTCGCCAAACCCCGCGAGAGAATCTTGATGAAGAACGTCGCCTACGCCGGCGCGGTCGTCGCGCTCGTCGGCGTCGACATCGACGTCGTCGCGAATCTGCTGGCGGAGAACTTCGCGCGCAACGAGGCCCTTCGCGACTCCAACCAGCGCGCGCTGCGCCTCGGTTACGAGTACGCGATGGCCAACTTCGACTGCCCACTCAGTTTCCGCTTGGAATCGCTCCACGAAAACGACGACTCGATTCTCATCGACGGCAATACCGCGGCGGCGTTGGGCTGTCTCTACGCCGGCGCGACCGTAGCGGGCTGGTACCCCATCACACCCGCGACGGCGGTGATGGACAACTTCACGAAACTCTGTGCGACCTATCGGCGCGAGCTGATCGCGAACGACGATCCCCTCGCGAAGCCCGAGTACAAGAACAACTACCTCATCATCCAAGCCGAAGATGAAATCGCCTCGATTGGCATGGTTTTAGGTGCCGGATGGAGCGGCGCTCGCGCCTTCACGTCGACGTCAGGCCCGGGCATCTCGTTAATGAGTGAACTGCTCGGACTTGGTTACTACACCGAGATTCCCGCCGTCATCATCGACGTGCAACGCGTCGGACCCTCGACGGGCATGCCCACGCGCACCCAACAAGGCGACATCTTGATGTGCGCGTACGCCAGCCACGGCGACACCAAGCACATCTTGCTCTTTCCGGCCAACCCCCACGAGTGCTTCGAGTTCGCGGTGGCGTGCTTTGACTTGGCCGAGCGCTTCCAGACACCGGTCTTCATGCTGAGCGACCTCGACATTGGCATGAACGACTGGGTCGTGCCGAAGCTCTCCTGGGACGACAACTTCATCCCCGACCGCGGACGAGTTCTGAGTGACGACGACTTAGCGGGAATACCGGAGTTCTTTCGTTACACCAACGAGGACGACCACTTCATCGCGCCACGGACCATCCCCGGCTCCGACGCCAAGGGCGCCTACTTCGTTCGAGGATCGGGCCACGACAAGTTCGGTCGCTACACCGAGACCCCCGATAGTTACCAAGAGGTCATCGACCGCCTGAAGCTCAAGCACGCCGCCGCCGCCGCCTACGTGCCCGCGCCGATCATCGAGCGTCGAAAGAAGGCGACCGTCGGCGTCATCACCATTGGCAGTTGCGACCTCGCGGTGCGCGAAGCGCTCGTTGAACTGAGCGAGCGGGGCCTGGTCTGTAATTTCCTGCGGGTGCGGGGCTTCCCCTTCGTCGAAGACGTTCGCGCGTTCGTTGAGGAACACGATCGCTGCTTCGTCGTCGAACAGAATCGTGACGCACAGCTGCGCTCGTTGATCTCCATGGAGACCGGCGTCGCGATTGAAAAGATGGCCTCCGTCTTGGCCTACGGCGGATACCCCCTCAGCGCGAAGCAGGTCGTTGACAGCGTGCTCACCCAGATGGAGATCTCCTGATGCCCTCAATACTGAAACCCTTTATTCCTCTGAACCCTCTGCCAAAGAACGAACTCGGTCTCACGGTGCGCGACTACGAAGGCGCCATGTCGACGCTGTGTGCGGGATGCGGTCACGATTCGGTGACCGCCGCCATCAGTCACGCCTTCTTCGAACTCTCAACACCGCCGCGGTCCATCGCCAAGCTGAGCGGGATTGGCTGCTCCTCGAAGACCCCTACCTACTTCGTTCGCGGTGCGCACGGCTTCAACTCGGCCCACGGCCGCATGGCCACCATCGCCACGGGCGCCAACGCCGCCAACCGCGAACTCACCTACATCGGCATCTCGGGTGACGGCGACTCGCTCTCCATCGGCCTCGGTCACCTCATGCACGCCATACGGCGCAACGTCAACATGGTCTACGTCATTGAGAACAACGGCGTCTACGGACTCACCAAGGGACAACTCTCGGCGTCCGCCGACATTGGTTCGAGCCCAAAGAAGGGCGAGCCGAACCTACTCGCACCAATCGACCCCATCATGGTGGGTCTCTCGCTCGGCGCGACGTTTCTCGCGCGCAGTTTCTCGGGCGACAAGGAACAGCTCATCCCCATCTTGAAAGCGGCCGTCAAGCACCACGGCTTCGCGCTCATCGACGTGACCTCGCCGTGCGTGACCTTTAACGACCACGAAGGTTCCACCAAGAGTTACAAGTTCTTTCGCGAGCACGAGGTCCAAGAGGTGGCGGCGGACTTTGTCCCACTGGCGATTCCCATTCGCGAAAAGATCCCGAGCGACAGCGCCAAAGAGGTCGTCATGCACGACGGCAGCGTGATGCGCTTCCGCTCGCTGCCCGAGGGCTACGACCCAAGTGATCGCAGCAAGGTCGAGGAGTACATTCGAGACCGCCAGAGTCGTGGCGAGATCGCGACCGGACTCTTGTACCTGAACGAATCGGGCCAGGAACTACACGAACTCAACCACACGTCCGACACCGGACTCAATCGCGTGCCCTACGAGAAGCTCTGCCCCGGCGCGGACGAACTTGCGAAACTTCAGGCCGATTTTCGCTAGGCGCTTTTGGCGTTGGCGACGAGGTGACAATGGAAAAAGACTCCGAGATCGAAGTCATACTCGGCGGAGAAGAAGTTTGTTACGCCCACCTCTTGTGCGACGAGTGTGGCGCGGTGCTTGACGGCAGCCACGAGCAACCGTGTCCGTTGCGTGATCAAAACGTGACAGCGGTCGAAACAGAGTAATTTCTTCCGCAAGAAAAGAATGTGCGCTGCGTTCTCGAAAGTTCCTTTACGCAATCCGGTTTGACGATACCTAAAAAATAAAGTTCATTATCTTCGTGTTGCTACGTGCAATGTTGCCCACCACAAAATACGCTCAATTCTTCAACGATGTTTTAATCTCATGACTACTCTCGTTGGTTAATGAGTAACTCTTCGCCGTCCAACATCAGCGTGGCCGTTGTCGATGACCAGATTCTCGTGGCCGAAATGTTGGCGTACGCAATAACGAAAGAGAGCGATCTTCATCTCGCCGGTGTCGCCACGAATATCGCCGACGCGCTCGTGCTCATTGCCGACGAGCGTCCCGACGTCGTGCTCATCGACTACGTACTACCTGACGGCGACGGTATCGAAGCCGTCAAGAAGATGTTGCGCAATTCATCCGCAACCCGCTTCATCTTGCTCTCGAGCAACCATGAGAGTGAGTTGCGAGAGCTCGCGCTCGACGCCGGTTGTGCTCGCGTACTCTCGAAGGACCGTCCCATCGACGAAGTTCTAGCGGCAGTTCGCTCGACTGCTAGAGGCGACGCTTCGTCACTGTCGTAGTTGCCAGCGCGGCGGCGCGTGAGGACGATTTTTCGACGTCCTCGCGGCAAGTCATTTCGCCGCGAG
Organism: Acidimicrobiales bacterium; assembly: GCA_036511495.1. Classification (GTDB taxonomy): domain Bacteria; phylum Actinomycetota; class Acidimicrobiia; order Acidimicrobiales; family RAAP-2; genus RAAP-2. Next base: position 16,067 of record DATCCC010000015.1, read on the forward strand.
TCTCCTGTCGGTGCGTTTCTTGACGGCGGCCTTGTTCATGGCCGCTGAGGTCACGTGCGCGGTGTTGATGAACGTGGGCACCGTGGCCCCGTCAGCCCAGCACGCTACGGTCGTCGAGTAAAGCAGAGCGCACCGGTAGCTGAAATCGTAACTCTGATCAATCTGCGTGGCACCCGAGATCTTCTTCACGACAACGGGAGTGTCGGAGTTCGTCGTGGCGCCAAGGGCGAGTTGCCCGGCACTGTGGTATCCCCAGCACTGGACGATCCCGCTAGAGAGCGCGCAGGTGCTGTACGGGCCAGTAGAGATCTGAGTGACGTTCGTTAGTCCCGTCACGGTGACGGGCGATAACGAGTTGGTGTAACTGCCGTTACCCAACTCACCTTCACCGTTGTAGCCCCAACACGACACGGTGCCGCTGGAAAGGAGAGCACAGGTGTTGTTGAAACCAACGCCAATTTGCGTCACCTTGGAAAGTCCGCCCACTGAAACGGGCGTCGTTGACGAAGTGGTCGTGCCGTTACCGAGCGCGCCCCAGGCACCCGAACCCCAGCATTGGACGGCGCCCGAAGTGAGGAGCGCGCACGTGTGGCTGGCGCTCGTCTCGACCGACGTAGCGTTGCCGATGTTCGACACGGTGACGGGTCTCAGTGACGCGGCGCTCGATCCGTTACCGAGTTGACCAGAGGAGTTGTCACCCCAACACGACACGGTGCCGTTCGAAAGTACGGCGCAGGCGTACGAACTGTCCAGGGAGAGTTGCGTCACGTTCTTGATAACACCAACGGCCACGGGAGTCGCGCTAGAAAGCGTCGAGCCATTGCCGAGTTGTCCATGGGCGTTGTTACCCCAACACGACACGGTGCCGCTCGCGAGGAGCGCGCAGGCGTAGTTTGAACTCAGGGCGATCTGAGTGGCGCTCGTGATGCCCGAGACGTTGACGGGGCTCGTTCGCGACGTTGTCGACCCGTCACCGAGTTGACCCGAGTCGTTGACGCCCCAACACGACACCGTCGCGTCGACGTGCAGCACGCAGCCGAAGTTGTAGCCCGCCGCTACTTGCGTGATCGCGGAAAGGTTGGTCGGCGTCACCGTGTTCGACTCCGGTGAGGTCGCGCTCGCGCCACTCTTGTTCATCGCGGTAACGCTGAAGTGGTAACTCTTGCCATTGGTAAGGCCGGTCAAGGTACAGGAGTCGGTCTCAGGAGTCGTCACCGTGTACGTACAGTTTTGGCCCGCGCCATCAGTCACGAGGTAGCTCGTGAAATTGGAGTTGCCGTTGTTGATTGGGGGGGCCCAGCCAACAACGGCCTCTCCGTCACCGGGAAGCGCTTCGACATTGGTGGGGCCACCGGTCAAAGCGAAGGCGACTGACTTTTTCTGAACACTGCTCGAAGGCGTGGAGGGGCGAAATGCCGCGAGACTATTCGGCGTGCCGCCGGCCGTTCCCATGCCGGTGGGACCGTTGTAACCGTTGTCACTCTGGGACGCGTCGCAGAGATAGTTGCCGCAGCCACTGTTCGAACCTTGGGTCACGGCGTAGAGCACGCTCGCGTTGTTGTAGAGATTCGAAGCAGGATTGACCGTACTTGGTGCAGCACTATTCGAGAGAGCGAAGATCGCACTCACGAGCGCGGTGGCCACGCTGGTGCCGCCGGCCACGATGAGACCAGACGCCCCGAAGGTGTCGTAGACCCACACCCCGGTGTTGGGATTGGCGACGGCGGCGACGTCGGCCACGGCGCGGTTCGTACAGGCGCTGTCGTGCTGCCACGCGGGCTTGGCTTCGTAGAGGCTGCAGCCCGATCCCGATCCGGCCCACGCGGTTTCTGATCCATTGCGCGTACCGGTATCGGCCTTTTGAATGAGCGTGGTGCCGCCAACGGCGACGACGTTGGGCGAGGCCGCGGGGAACTGCACGCCGTAGCCATTGTCACCGGCCGCGGCGACGATCGCGACGCCGGGGTGAAGGTAGTCCGCGTTCGAGAGATCGTTCTCCGACGCGAACTCCGGAGATCCGTAGCTATTCGAGACGACGTTCGCGCCGAGTTTCACGGCGGTGTTCACCGAGGCGCCAAGGTCGTTCATGGAGGAGGTGGTCGCCTCGACCATAAGTATCTGGCAGTTCGGGCACAGGGCGGAAACCATCTCCGCGTCCATGGCTTCTTCGAGGCCCCAATTTGACTTGCTCGGGGGAAGCGGCGTCGTGGCACCCTTCTCGTTGACTTGCTCAAGTACGCAACTGGTCGCCGCGGCCGAAATGGTGCCGCTCGGGCAGGCGGGCAAATTGAAATAGTTACGGTAGTAGGCCAGGTCGCTCGCCAAGTTAGGGTTGTCGTAGGCGTCGACAATGGCGACGGTCTGTCCCATGCCGTTGTTGCCAGCAGCGTCGAGTGAAGCGATGTTGTAGGCGGACTGGAGGAAGGCCGGCGAGTACGCGCCATTTTGGCCCAACGTCGCGGCGGGGGTGGCCTCGAGGGCGTTCTTGACCCCGTTGAACGAACGAAGTTGTGCGTTACAGTGCGCGTAACCAACGGGCTGCTTGGCTGAACACACGTTGACGATGGTGCTCGAAGAGGGTGACGCGAAAGGAACCTCGGTCGTGGTAGATGACGCGTGCGTCGCGCTTTCGCCACTCGAAGGAGCAACGTAGAGACCCAGGGTACCTAGAACTATGAGGCCAGCGACGGCGCTCGTGGCGAACATTTTGCTCATAGCCCCTTCTCTCCTCATTGGCGATCACCCCGTAAAAACGAAGCAACAAGTGATGAATCAAGGTTCGCAATATTGAGAGAATTTGTCTTGAGCCAGGTGCGTTATTACGCACCGCAAAGTTGAGTATTTTGCGCCTAGTCAACTCGCGGGCGTCAAACACGGATGAACTGGTTCAATCACGATGGTCGTAGTCAAAATTGACTACGTCGCTTCGAAGCGTCGCGCGACGAACGCGAAGAAAAGGGCTTTACCACTGCGCTGTTCGTTTTTTTTTCGAATATTTTCACTGCGTCAAAAACGCGCGTGGTCTGACTACTATGAGAGCGACAGTGATGTGGGGGCGTTTGGTTCGCGCGGGCGCGATTGCGCAGCGAGTAATCGAAGGCCTCGACAATTCAGCACAATTAGGGAGAGATTATGAAGTCGACTAGAGGACTGCGCGTCGCGCTCAGTATCGCGGTCTTAGGGATTACGGGAATTTCCAGTGGCCTCGTGTCGGTGGCGGCCGCGTCAGCGACCACTGGGCCAAAACTGGTCGTCACGCCGTCGACGAATCTCCACAACGGCGAGATCGTCCACGTGACCGGCAGTGGCTTCACGCCAGGTGATTCGGTCTACGTCGTGGAGTGCACCGCGATCGCGAAGGGCGCGGCCGGGTGCAATATTCAAGGCGCCATAGCCAAGACCATTTCCTCAACTGGCCACTTGCCAAAGACGGCTTTCAAGGTCACGACCGGCAAGGTCGGCACCGGCACCGGCGCCGGCAAGTGCGGTACTAACAAGTACAACCTGAGGAGTTGCGCGATGAGTGTTGGCAATGCCCTCGGCGCCGACTCAGCAGTGGGTCGTATCGCCTTTAAGGCAGTCGGTTGAGAATAAGTTTGCTTCATTAACGTCAGTGAGGACGCCATTCGACATCACGTGACTCTCGCCAGAGATCCGTGCCTTTGGGCACGCACGTTGTCGAGCCGTTGGTAGCTGACCTTTAAGACGCATTATCGGCAGATGACGGCAGAGGTTTTGTCACGGGGAGGATTGCATGAGCGAGCGCAGCGGCTCACCATCACTCCTCACGCGATCCCTCCAAGGTCGACGCGACCGTGTCGTCCATCAATTGA
>DATCCC010000016.1:0-129455 GCA_036511495.1 Acidimicrobiales bacterium
GCCCGCTACCGTTCTGGCCGGTGTTCATTTTCAGCGGGCTGGGAGTCGTAGGGATAATCGGGTTCCTGGCGGCCATCTACGCCCCTCACCGATTACCGGGCCGCCGTGCGGCTGAGCGTGAGGACGAGAGGCACCATCAGAAAGAGATTGCACTAGAGAGCAGAAAAGAAGGCGCACGCCGTATGAGGGGTTTCTTTAGCCCTGCGGCCCCTGACTATGACCGGAACCGCCATACTGATGCGATGAACCGCCTGGCCAATGAAATGCAACTTCAGCGAGAGACAGAGGGGCCCAATGAATAACCGGGTGCGTCAGGTATGTCAGTCCCCTAGTTAGCCCAGTTAAGAAAAAGGGAAGTTTCGATGAAACGTAACAATGAGTTAGCGTTACAGCGCATCAATGCTCCGTGGGGGCGTAGCCCAATTGGCAGAGGCAAGGCGCTTAAACCGCCTCCAGTGAGGGTTCGAGTCCCTCCGCCCCTACGTAGCGTCGACCCCTTCTCATTATTTAGTAGCGTTGTAGGGTGGCGAAAAGCACATCAGGTAATTGGGTAAGTAGGGTCGGCGCCGCGGGCGGTGGCAAGACCTACAAGAAAGCTCGTCCTGGGAACTTCTACGGCGCCCTCGCGCTCATCGTCGTTGTCGGTTTGCTGCTCGTGGTCTTCTCTCGTTACGAGTACCAGAATCCGGTCAAGAAGCACTCGAGCGCACTCGCGCCAAAAGTTGGTTCCGTCCTCTACGCCGGATTTTCCATTAGGGCCTGCGGCACGACGTTGCCGTTCATCGCCTCGGACCCGAAGTACACGGGTGGATTCATCGTTGAGCCCGCTGACGTCATAAGAGTCTCGCCCGTCAGTCCGCTCGACGCTGGCGCGAAGGCCACGCTGGCGCAGTTCGCCACCGAGTACAAGGGACTGATTGCCACCAGCACCGAACTCGCCGTACCGAACGCCAAGGGCGCCGCCGACGCGGCCACCACCTACAAGAACGGTGAGACCTGTCCCGCGACGTCGAAGGACGCCGGTAAGAAGGGCCACGTCGTGTACGCCTACTGGACGACCGTCGGTCAAAAGACGCCCACACTCACGACGAATCCTGCGACCATTCACTTCTCGAAGGAGCTTCGCGTGACGTTGGCCTTTGAGCCCAAGGGCGTCACGCCGAGCGGGCCGTCGTCGGCCACGGTCAACGAGATGTTCCTCCAGTCGACGACCCCAACGACCACGACCACGCTGCCGGTGGCGACCACCACTATTGCCCCCGCCACGACCACAACGATCGCGAGTACGACGACCACCTCCAAGGGCTGAGTTTGCAAGCGATCATTCTGGTCGGGGGCAAGGGCACGCGAATGCGGCCCTTAACCTACGAAACGCCCAAGCAGATGTTGCCGCTCGTGGGCGTGCCGATGATCGAAACGGTGCTGGAATCCCTTGGTGCTTACGGCGTGACCGACGCGGTCTTGTCACTTGGCTATCTGCCCGATCGCTTCACTGACGCCTATCCCACCAACGTCATCGCGGGCGTGAACGTGACCTACGCCGTTGAACCAGAGCCCCTCGACACCGCGGGCGCCATTCGCTACGCCGCGACCTTCGCGAACGTGAAGGAGACGTTTCTCGTCGTCAACGGCGACGTCGTGACTGATCTGGACGTCACGCGGCTCTTGAACTTTCATCGCGAACGGGGGGCCGAGGTGACCATTGCGTTGCACCCCGTTGACGATCCCTCGTGTTTCGGCGTGGTCCCGACCGCGCCCGACGGACGGGTCCTCGCCTTTGTCGAGAAACCGCCCCTCGATGAAGCGCCGACGAATTTAATTAACGCGGGCACCTACGTCTTCGAACCACGAGCGTTGAGTTTCATTCCCACCGATCGTCCGGTCAGTGTTGAGCGAGAGACGTTTCCCGCGCTCGCGACGGCCGGCACGCTGTTCGCCTTGGCCGACGATGAGTATTGGCTCGACACCGGCACGCCGCAGCTCTATCTGCAGGCCAACGTCGACGTGCTAAAGGGTCGCAACGCTCGCCACGAATTCAAGGGCATCGTCGACGGATCGTGGCGTCACGACACGGCGACCATCGACGCGAGCGCAACCGTCATTAACTCGGTCGTTGATCGTGACTGCGTGATTGGTGCGGACGTCGTCCTCGAGGACGCCGTGCTTTTACCCGGTGCCGTCGTACAAAGTGGTTGCGTGATTCGAACATCAATAATCGGACCAGAGGCCGTCATTGGTTCGAACTCCGAGCTCGGAGCGACGTGCGTCGTCGGGGCCAAGGAACACGTGGCGGCGGAATCACGGCTCTTTGGCGACGTGCGACTCGGTGGGGTCTAGGTAGTCAACGCGACGACCGCGACGACCCGTTTTCGGTTCACCGATCGACCCTAGGGCCGAAGATTGTCGAGCGAGTGAAGCCACGGTGTTCAGCGAAAGAGGTCGTCGCGCTTTGATCGAACGATGTTCTCTTCGATCGAGCCGGGACCAAAGAACGACTCGTCGAGACCGCGCATCAGCGCGAAGGGCGTTCCGGCCGCCTTGTGCAGAACGAGGTTGGCCGCGCCCGCGATCTCATCAGCGATGGCGACTTCGGTTGCTTCGAGCAGTCGGCCGTTGGCGTCGTTCGTGCCACGCAGGTCGAGCAGAGGCTTGAGACCGGCAGATCCGAGGGCCACGTCGGTCACGCCCTGTCGCCACACACGACCGAAGGTATCGGTGATGAGCACGGCGACGTCGACGCTGCTTCGTCGGGCAATTTCGCTGCGGAGTCGTCGCGCGGAGCGATCAGGCTCTTTGGGTAACAACACCGCGGTGGCGTCGTCAGTATTCGAGAGGTCGACACCGGCGTTGGCGTTGATGAAGCCGTGGCGGGTTTCAGTAATGCGCAACGTTCCGCGACGGCGCAGAATCCGCACGGACTCGCTTTCGACGATCGCGACCTTGTGTTCCTCGGTACCGTCGTAGGGAACGACTTGACCTTCGGACTTCGAGACGACCTTGCTCGTTACGATAAGCAGGTCGTGGTGTTGGAGCGTTTCGTCGGCGTGGGCGAGTGCGTCGAACAACAACGTCACGAGGTCATCGTCCGGTTGGACCTGAACACTCGAGGCCAGGGCCACAATTCGTAGTTCGCTCACGACAACACGACCTTGGCGAGTCGCTGCGCGTTGTCGCTCTCGGCCATGATCGTCGTCGTAACTTCGACGCGGACACCGCGCTCTCGAATCTGATCGCCGAGCGAGGCGTCGGCGTCGTCGATGACCCACGTGCCAACGAGACCTTCATAAAAGTCGACGACGCCGAGCGTGGAGACGGCGTGACCGAGTTCGTCGAGCAGTCGATCCGCGGGTCCCTTCAGCGCCGCCCCGCCGATAAGGGGCGATACCGCGACGACGTCCGCGCGTCGTTCGAGGAGAATCTCGCGCACGCCGGGAATCTGGAGAATCGGGTCAATGGAGATCAGCGGATTCGAGGGCGCGATGATGAGACGGCTCGCTTCTAGAAGAGCGTTGAGTACTTCGGGCGTGGGTTGCGCACTGCTCGCGCCAGCGATTTCTATTTGGCTGACGACGACGTCGTGGTGGTGGCGGACGAAATACTCCTGAAAAGAGAGCCGACCGAGCTCGGTGACGAACTCGGTCGCCACGACGTCGTTGGTCACCGGCAGTAGTCGAACGCCGACGCCCAGGCGACTGGCCAGTTCGGCCGTGACGTCGGTCTTGGTCGCCCCTTCGCTTAGTCGTTGACTTCGATAGAGATGAGTCGCGAGGTCTCGATCACCCAGTCGAAACCAAGTTTCACCGCCGAGTGGGCCCAGTTCATCCATCACTCGCCACGTCTCGCCGCGCAACCCCCAACCAAGTTCGTCGTTGTTGAGACCGGCCAGGGTGTAGGTGATCGTGTCAAGGTCGGGACAGATGGTGAGGCCGTGAAGAACGAGGTCGTCACCAACATTAACGATCGCGGTTATATCCGAAGGGTCGACGACGTTACTGAGCGCGCGCAAGAGTCGCGCCGCACCGACGCCTCCACTAAGAACGGTTATCACCACCGAGACCTTAGGGGCGCGTGGGTATCATCGAGTGTTGTGACTAGTCCCCTCGACGACGCGTGGCCCGGCTCACCGGCCTACGTGGTCTTTCGATTGAACAACGGACTTGTGACACGGGTTGTTGAGTACGGCAACCTCGACGAGGTACGAGAGTGGGCCTCGGTTTCAAAGATGGCCGTTGCGATGGCCTTTGGCGTCGAGAGTGAGTGGGACCTGCACGAGTACAGCGAAACCGTCGGCCCCCGAGGCGCCAACATTGCCAATCTCGTGTCGCACAGTAGTGGTCTCGGTCTCGAAGAGGGCGACCCCGTGGTGGGCGTTGGGACCAAGCGCGTCTATTCGAACTACGGCGTCGACTACGCGGTGCACACAATCATGGAAGAGGGTACGCCGGCGAGTTGGCTCGATCATCGAGTCTTTCGCGGACTGGGCATGACGACGACGTCACTCGATGGTCGCCCGTCCTCGGGCGTGATCGGATCGACGAACGATCTCGTAACGCTGGCCGAGGCCTGGCTGCGGCCTGACGGTATATCGAAGACCACACGGGACCGAATCATCAAGCCCTACATGCCCGCGCTCGACGGCATTGTGCCGGGCTTTGGGCGGTTCTCGCCCTGTCCCTGGGGACTCGGTCCTGAGGTGCGCGGTGAGAAGGAACACTGGATGGGCGACTGGCCACCGGCCAGTTTCGGCCACTTCGGCCAAAGTGGTGCGCTGATGCTGCTGAACGCGGATGAAGGTATCGGCGTCGTCGCCACGAGCAGCGAACCCTTCGGGCCCTGGGCGGTACGACTCTGGCCCGGGTGGACAAGTGCGATGCGGGCCCTCGCCCTCGCTTCGTGAGTTCCTCAGTCCCTCGTGTAGCCCTCGATCTCGACGGATCACTCGAGTCACTCGGCAACTCAATGAACGATCTCGCGAACGCACTCGACGCGACGGGCGAGTGCGCGTTGGTGCGCTTTCACAGCCACACGTCGGCCACGTCGCGCGACGAGGCCCGCCTAAACTTTCGAACGCTCTGGACGCCACTGTGGAGACGCAGCCTGGGGCCATCGCTCGATGGACTCTTGCCATCCGTTGACGTAGTGCACGTCGCGGGTCGATCAACGCCACCGACGAAGTGGATCCCGCTCATCATTTCGGTGGACGATCTTCGCCCACTTCGTGGTGAGTCGCGTGAGCGTCAGCGCATCACCCAACTTCGTCGCGCGGTCAGTCACGGTGCGCTCCTCGTCGCCTCAACGCGCAGCGCGAGCCACGAAGTCCTCAGCGTGTTGGGCGTCGAACGCGCTCGTGTCGTCGTGGTAGCGCCGGCCGTCCCGTTAGTGGAGCCGACGATGAATGGAAACGCGCTGGTGGTGAATCTCACCGGTGTGGTGAAACCGTTCCTTTCTCTGGCGCCTGATCTCGTGGCTTTCGCCAAGAGCCACGACGCCAAAGTCATTGCGGTCACCAGCGCGAGCGTGGCCCAGCGCATTCGTTCGCGAGACCTCGACGTGACATTGCGCGTGCGAAGTGAAGCTCGCAGCGCCCTCGGCGAAGCGCGCGTCGTGTTGCACATCTCTGACGGGGCTCGTTTTCCCTCCTTCGCCATTGCCGCACTAGCGGCCGGCGTGCCAACGATTGCGCGCGCGACGACTATTAATCGAGAGTTGCTCAGTGGCGCGGCGGCACTCACCGAAAGCGATGACGAAGTGATGCCGCGCTTGAGCGAACTTTGGGAGAGTCCGACGCACCGGGCCATCGTGGTGGCGGCCGGACGATCGAGGGCCGAGGATTTTGCACCGGCTACTGCGGCGCGGGCGTACGCGGCCCTCTATCGAGAAGTCGTGCGAGGCTGGAGCTCGTGACTCGCACCGTCAGCATTTCGCTGGATCAGTTCTACCGGCCCCAGCCCGGCGGCATCGCGACCTACGTGCGAGGACTCGTGGGCGGTCTCGCTTCGTTGCACGAGGACCTTCGACTCATTGGTGTCGCCCCCAAGGGTTCCCCGACCCAAGACCTTTCGGACCTGGCCCTCAAGCGAGTGACCACGATGATGCCCATTGACGTGCTGACGCGCGTGTGGGCGAAGTGGCCCCTCGGCGTGCCCGCGTTGAGCGACGTCGTCCACGCGACGTCGATGGCGGGTCCCTACGCCGGAGGAGCGAGACAGGCCGTGCACTCGGTGCTGCTGCACGATCTGTTGTGGCGAGATGAACCGAGTGCCATCACGCCACGCGGCATCAAGTTTCACGAAGGCCGACTCCAAATGCTCAAACGTCGCTACGACGTTCGCGTTATCACAACGACCCCGGGGCTGGCCCAACGACTGATTGACGAGGGTTTCGCCGCGGAGCGAGTCCACCAAACGCGCCTGGGCGTTGGCGACACGACGAGTGCCGATAGTGAAGGCCAAGTTCGGGCCTTTCTCGCCGAGCACGGGGTCCAAGGACCCTTCACCTTGTACGCCGGGACGAGGGAGCCGAGAAAGAATCTCGGTCGACTGAGCGAGGCGCACGCGAGCGCGCGCGCGACGAACCCCGAACTCGGAGCGCTCGTGTTCGTCGGACCTTCAGGATGGGGTGAGGAAGAGAGTGGCGACGCCGTGGTGCTGGGGCTGGTGGCGAGGTCGATGCTCCAGGGCCTGTACCGCGACGCCACGGTGGTGGCCTACGTGCCGCGCGCCGAAGGCTGGGGACTGCCACCGGTGGAGGCGTTACACGAAGGCGCGCGCGTTGTCGCGAGCGATACAACACCGAGCGTCTCGTCGAATGAAGAAGTCGTCCTCGTCAATCCTCTGGACGTCGACGCCATCGCCTCGGGTCTTCTTCGCGCACTCTCGCTCGGTACTGACGAGATTGCTCGTCAACGCCGAAGAGAGACGGTGGCCACGCTGACGTGGAAGAACGTGGCGCTCGATCACCTCGCGGCCTGGGCGTGAAAGTCGCCCTCGACGTCTCGGCGGTTCCGCCCAAGATCGCCGGGGTCGGACGTTATATCGCCGAACTCGCGCGAGCGTTACCCGCGCGCGAGGTCGAGACGATTTTGGTCGCTCGGCGTGACGACACGAAGCGCTGGCACGATCTCTCACCACAGGCGTCGGTGAGGGGACTTGTGCCCAACGCTCGAGCCGCGCGACTGACCTACGAAGCGTGGGTCCTCGGTACGAGCCAGGTCGCGCGCGACGTCGACCTCTGGCACGCGCCGCACTACACGATGCCCCGCCGCGGGTCGACGCCGACGGTCGTGACGATTCACGACCTCACGTTCTTTACGAATCCTGAGTGGCACGAGCGACGTAAGGTCGCCTTCTTTCGCCGCGCAATTGCCCATTCGGCTCTGCACGCTCGAGTGTTAGTGAGCATCAGTGAGTTCAGCGCTCGACTCTTGGACGAGATCGTGCCGGTACACGCACCCATTGTCGTCGCCCCACTCGGCGTCGATCTCGATAGATTTCAGCCCTCTGGCGACGATGACGCACTTTTTCGAACGCACCAACTCAACGTCGACACTCGCTTCATTCTCTTCGTGGGCACCCTCGAACCGAGGAAGGGCCTCGACGTGTTGTTGACGGCCTTTAGCGAGATTGCGCGCGACGACGACGAGGTTGAACTTTGGCTCGCGGGACAGGCGGGCTGGGGCGCCGACTCTTTCGAGGCCCAGTTTGGATCGCATCCCTTCAAAGTGCGTATCCGCCGTTTGGGCTTTGTTGATGACGCCTTGTTGCCCGCGCTCTATCGCCGAGCGAAGGCCGTTGCCTACCCCTCACGTGGCGAGGGTTTCGGCCTTCCAGTCCTCGAGGCGATGGCCTGTGGCGCGTCCGTGGTGACCACCAAAGACACGGTCATGGCCGAGGTCGCCGACGACGCCGCGCGACTGGTCGGTGTCGGCGACGCCGAAGCTCTCGCGTCGGCCTTACTGGACGCGCTGCAGTCAGGTCCCAGTGAGCGTTCGTCGTGGGCGGTGCGCGCACGACGACGCGCCGAGCACTTCACCTGGGAGTACTGCGTCGATCAACAACTCGTGGCCTATCGTCAAGCGCTGGACGTCGGTTGAACCGGGTCCTCGTCACCGGCGCGGACGGCTTTGTTGGACGCCACCTCGTCGCGCATCTCAGCGAATCGGGCGACGACGTGCGCGGCATTGACCGCGAACACGACGTCACCAAAGCAGCCATCATGCGCGACGTTTTTGACGACGTGCGCCCCGACGTCACGTACCATCTCGCGGCGTTGACCCACGTGGGTGACTCGTGGGAGCACGCGAGTGAGTTCACGAGGGTGAACGTGGTGGGGACCCAGCGAGTGCTGGACGCCTCTTTCGCCGTGGTGCCCAAAGCAACGACGTTGGTCGTTAGTTCCTCTGAGGTGTACGGCATCGTTGGTGAAGATGATCAACCCCTCCACGAAAGTTTTCGCGTCGCGCCCGCTAATCCCTACTCGGCGAGCAAGGTGGAAGTCGAGCGCGTCGCCCACGAAGCACTCCGGACCCGCAATCAGCGCGTGATCGTCACGCGACCCTTCAACCATCTTGGTCCGGGACAGGCGCCCACGTTCATTGTTCCCGCGCTCGTCACTCGTCTCCTGGACGCGCGCGAAGGCGGTATGGACGAAATCTCGGTTGGCGATCTCTCGACGCGACGCGACTTCAGTGACGTGCGCGACGTGGTGCGCGCCTATCGACTGCTCGCGCAACTCGGCGTGACTGGTGAGATCTACAACGTCGCCTCGGGACACGACGTCGCAATCAGCGACATTGCTCATCAACTCGTCGACGCAATTGCCCCTCACGTTCGACTCGTTGCTGATTCGACGTTGTTTCGGCCCAAGGAGATTCCGATTTCCAGAGGAAGTTTCGAAAAGTTGAACCAGGCCACTGGCTGGTCGCCCTCGATTCCACTCCACGTCTCGCTCCGCGACGTCATTGACGATCTCGTCCTTCGTCGTCGTGAAATGTAGCGAGAGTATGCAATACAAGGGTTTTGTGCGCGCAAGCAGTCAGAATCGATGACGAGAGCCAACTAGCCTTGAGGGACTGATGGACTCTCGTGCTCCGGCCGTTGTTGCCGTCATCGTTACCACCGGTTCGGGGCCAGGCCTTGAAGCCACGGCGGCTTCCTTGGTGGCCCAGGACTATGAGGAACTAAGCCTGCTCGTCGTGGCGAACGGGGATGTTTCGCACGTCCCCGAACGCGTCGCCGCCGTGGCGCCCAACGCCTTCGTGCGCGTTCTCGAGGAGAATCGCGGTTTTGGCGCGGCCTGTAACGAAGCCGTGCTCATGGTCGAGGGATCAGCCTTTTTCCTCTTCTGTCACGACGACGTGCGACTCGAGCCCGACGCCGTACAGCTCATGGTTGAGGCGGCCTACCGCACGAACGCCGGGATTGTGACGCCGAAGTTCGTCGCCTACGACGACCCTCTGGTGCTCTTACACGCGGGTCAGACCAGTGACCGTTTCGGGGTCGTGCGTGACCGCGTCGAGTTGGGCGAGATCGATCACGGCCAACAAGACCTCGAGCGCGACGTGTTCGTGGCGCCCGGTGGCGTCACGTTGGTTCGATCGGATCTCTTTTCGACGTTGCGGGGCTTTGACCCGCTGATCACGTTGCTGGGCGAGGACCTCGATCTCTGCTGGCGTGCACAAGTTGCCGGCGCGCGCATCGTCGTGACGCCGCTCGCCAAAGTGGCCCACCGCGAGACGATCGCGACTGGTGAGCGCCCGGTTGCGGCCATTGGCACGCGGCGAGCGAGCCGCACGGATCTACGGCGTCGCCACCAGTTACTGGTCGTGGCGACCGGATGGGGACGGCGCACGACGGTCTGGACGTTGATGATGCTGATGGTGCTCGACGTCGTGGAGGTGGGAATCGCGTTGGCGGGACGCGACACCGACCGAGCGGGCGCGATCGTTGGATCGTGGCGCTGGCTGCTCAAGCAACGTAAAGGTGTGCGACAACGCCGTCGTCAGCTCCACGTCCTGCGGGTCCTCTCCGACGCCGAGCTTCGCCGACTCCAGGTCGGGGGAGCGAGCCGCCTCAAGCACTTCTTCGTCACGCTGCTGCGTGAAGGTTACGACCGGGCGCGCGGTATTTTGCCGCCCGAAGAAGAAGTCGAAATCTTTGACGATCCCGTTGACGTGGGCGTTGGTTTTGCCGCAGCGTTCTCTGAAGATGAGGAGTTCGACGAGATCGCCCAGAGTGAACTCTTAGAACTGCGCTCTCGCCCTTCGCGCTTCATGACGACTTTTCGTTCCCAAGCGGCGGTCGTCGTTGTCGTGGCCGTGTTGTGGCTCATTGGTTCGCGCGACCTCGTCGCGACGCACTTGCCACTCGTTGGTCGCCTGGCCCCGCTCGACTCGTGGTGGTCGACGTGGCGTCACTACTTTGCTTCCTGGTCACCCAACGGTGTGGGCACGGGCACGCCCGGCATGCCCGGCTACGGCGTACTGGCCTTCGCGGGCACCTTCGTCTTTGGACGCATGGGGGTCTTGCCTCGTCTCGTACTCATCTTCGCGGTGCCCGTCGGAGCGGTGGGCATGGGTCGACTCTTAAAGGACCGTGTGTCCAATCGAGCGCGCATTATCGGCGCCTTCGCCTACGCCGCGATGCCGCTCGGCTTCAACATGATCAGCCAGGGTCGCGTCGACGTACTCGTCGTTGTCGCGGGGCTGCCCTTTATTGTTCGACGGATCTTCCAGTTGATGGACGTGGCGGGCTTTCGAGCTCGCCCCTTCGACGAACCACTGCCCTTTGGACATCGAGGATGGCGCACGACCGAAGCCGGCCAGCGCATGGTGCTCATCATGCTCATGGCCCTCGTCACCGCGATGGCCCCCGCGACGCTCGTCGTCGTGGGCTTGGTCGTGGTGGGCGTGGTTGTGGCTCGCTACTTCGAGCCCGACCACGACAACTCGTCTCGTCATCCCGGTCGGTTCCTCGGCGCCTTAGTGGTGAACGTCGCGATATTTCTCTTGCCCATGACCTTCGACGTCTTCGTCGCGGGGCGACGAGCGCTCGAGGTCTTTGGACTGCCGGGTGGACCGTGGTCGGCGCCCTCGTTCATGTTGTTGCTGCGTGACGTGGATGGGACCTTTGGCTCGTCGTGGTGGGGTTGGCTCTTGCCGGTGGCCGCGCTGTTTTCACTCGTGCTCTGTAAGGGCGACCGTCGCCGGGTCGCGTCGAAGGTCGCGGTGATCGCGACGTTGACGCTGGTCTTGGGCGCACTGGTCTCACGACACTGGCTCGGCTCGTTCTCACCGGACCTCGACGTGCTCTTAGCGCTCTACGCCGTGATGTTGGCGTCACTTATTGGTCTCGGCGTGGGAGCGTTGGAGCACGATCTACGTGACGTGGGATTCGGCTGGCGCCAGCTGACGGCCGCGCTCGCGGTAGCGACGATGGCACTCGCGAGCTTGCCCCTTCTCGCGAGCTTTGGCAGTGGCCGCTTTGACCTTCCCTCGACGAGCGTGGCCGAGTCACTGAGTGCCCTTTCACCGACGACGGCCGGGGGGTACCGCGTGCTGTGGCTCGGCGATCCCTCGGTGTTGCCGACGTCGGGCTGGGCGGTGGCGCCCGGCCTCGAAGCCGCCACCTCGATGAACGGCCTTCCCGGGGGCGCGACGCTCTTTACGCCTCCGGACTCTGGCACGAGTGACGTGATCATGGAGGCGTTACAGAGTGCCATGGCCGGACGCACCGTTCGACTCGGTGAACTGCTCGCGCCCGCGGGCATCTCGGCGATCGTGGTGATGAACTCGGCCGCGCCACAACTCGCTGGCGCGGAGAGCGCGTTGTTGCATCGAACGCCCGGGGTCCTTACCAGTGCGCTCAACAACCAGAGCGACCTCTCCCTCGATCTACAGACGCCCTCGGTCGAGGTCTACTCGAACTCTCTCTTTCACGGCATCGTCGCGGCGACGAGCACGGGATCGACCAAGTTGACGCCGATTTTCACTTCCACGTCGAACACCGGTCCACTCACGGCCGGCTCGACGGTGATCGCGGGGCTCGCGCCCGCGGACGCCTTCGCCCTCGACGTCAACGGCAAAGCCGTCGCGCGCACGAACCCCAACACGTGGACGCCGATCTACAGCGTGGTGTCCTCGACGCCCAGTCCCTCCGGTGCGATTTCGTTGCACCAGTTCCCGCTGAACGGGCTCCTCGCGCTCTTCACCTTGGGCATGTGGGGGATTGTCTGGTTGGGCTTTGGGTGGATTCACCGTCTCGAGTGGCTCTTTACCGGGCGGCGCCGTCGCGTTAGTGCGCCTGAGCCGAAGGGGGAGAACGATGGCTAAGCATCGCCGCCGCCTACCGCTCGTGCTCGTCGTCGTCGTGGTGCTCGCCGCGACGGGCGTGCTGACGTCGCTACGTCACTCGACGAATCCTTCGACGCTCCCGAGCGGTTTGACGGCGTCGCTCGACGCTGAGTCGACCGCGCTCTACTGCACCGGTCTCGCGAGCGGCACGGGCCCGCCCGGACGCGTCACGTTCTACAACACGTCAGACGCCAGTCGCAGTCTGAGTCTGAGCATCGTGTCCCAGGTTGGCACCACCTACACGAGCACGATTGAACTCGCCGCGCACGCCGCGCAGTCGATTCAACCAAGCGTTCTCGACTCGGGCACGAACTTTGGCGTGGCCGTGCAGATAAGCGGCGGCGGCGTTGTGGGTAACGAGACGGCCGGCAATAATCGTGCTGAAGTACCGTGTCAGTCGACCGGGGTACGACACTGGTACGCCACGGGCTTTGACACACTGGTGGGATCGAGCGCGTACCTAAGTCTCTATAACCCCACGGGCACCGCCGCGGTACTGAACGCCACGATCTTCACCGGAACGGGCTTCTCGGCGCCGCAGTCTTTTCAGGGACTCTCCATTCCCGCCCACACCCAAACGCAGATCAACCTGGGCGGTCAGGTCGTCAACACCGCCAACGTGGGCGTTGGTATCGACGTGCTTCGAGGATCCCTGGTCATCGTCGGGGTACAGGACTCCAACGGCGAAGTCTCCTTCGACCAGGGTGCCGTGAGTCCGCTCAAGGCGGCGTGGTTTCCCAACGTCACGACCGTGAACCACGCCACCGCGCAGATTCGTGTTGCCAACCCCAACGCCGCGCCCGCTCAAGTGACGGTGAACGTGACGTTGAGTAAGTACACCGTTGCGCCCCAGACGCTCACCGTGTCGCCGTACTCGACGAGTCTCGTGAACATCACGCCCAACTCGGCGATTCCCGCGGCCGGCTACGCGAGTTTGACCCTGCGATCAAGCGAGCCCGTCGTCACCTCGCTCGCGACGGGTCAGGGCACGTGGACTGCGCTCAGCGCACCTGCAGCACCCGGAAAAGTCTTCCTCATTCGCGACTTCACTGGACGTGGTTTTGACGCCGCCACGGTAACCAACACCTCGTCTCGCACCATTTCGGTCTCGATTACGACGTTGAAGGACAAGGAGACGAAGTCGTTGACGGTGACGGGTGAAAAGGTCGGTGGCGACACGACCGAGAGCGTCCTCGCACTTCTTCCCGCCTCGGCCACCACGCAGAGCCAGACGTTCATTGTCTCGTCGGCCACGCCTTCACTCGTCGTGGGCCTGACGCTGCCCAGTAAACCCAACGGCGTGCTCGTGGTGGTGCCGTTAAACGGCGGGTAGTGTCGGCGGCTGCCAGGTTGGCGTTGGCGGAACGACCGGTGCCGTCGCGGCGGGTGCCACGGGCGAGGCTTCCTTCGCCGCGACCCGGGGTTTGCCAACGCCACTGAGGGCGCTCACGGTTCGGGTACCTTCGGGGTGGACGGGCTCTCCGTTGGCCTCGTCGATCAGTCGCGCGGCGTCAGCGCCGTCGACGGTTTCGTGCTCGAGCAGTGCGCGCGCGAGCGACTCAAGACCACGGCGGTGCAAGGTGAGCACTTCAATCGCGCGCGTCTCTTGTTCTCTGAGGATGCGCTCGATCTCGTCGTCGATGACCTTGGAGGTGTGGTCGGAGTAGTCACGCGTGTGCATGAGGTCCTCACCTAAGAAGACCTGGTTGTTCGAGCCCCAGGCCATCGGACCAATTTCCTTGGACATACCCCACTCGCGCACCATGCGCCGCGCGAGTTCGGTGTTGCGCTGAAGATCGTCCGCGGCGCCCGTCGAGAGATCGCCGTAGACGAGCAGCTCGGCGACGCGTCCACCCATGCGCATGCACAACGAGTCCTCGAGGTGCCCTCGGGCCATGATGTGGCGATCTTCTTCGGGCAACGTCATGGTCACACCGAGCGCCATGCCACGCGGGATAATGGTGATCTTGTGCAGGGGATCGGTCTTGTCGAGCACGTAGGCGAGCACGGCGTGGCCGCTTTCGTGAAAGGCAATGCGCTCACGTTCGTCGTCTTGAAGGACCATCGTGTCGCGCTCTTGGCCCATCAACACGCGGTCTCTCGAGGACTCGAAGTCCTCCATACCTATGGTCTCTGAGTTACGGCGCACGGCGTGCAGGGCCGCTTCGTTGACGAGGTTCGCCAAATCCGCGCCACTCATGCCGGGCGTACCGCGCGCGACCAAACTCATGTCCACCGAAGCGTCGAGCGGTTTTCCTTTGGAGTGCACTTGGAGGATCGGCAGTCGTTCTTCTAAGTCCGGGAGTGGCACGACGATTTGGCGGTCGAAGCGACCGGGACGAAGAAGGGCCGGGTCCAACACGTCGGGCCGGTTGGTCGCGGCGATGACGACAATGCCTTCGGTGGGTTCGAAGCCGTCCATCTCGCTCAACATTTGGTTGAGGGTCTGCTCACGCTCGTCGTGACCGCCGCCGAGACCGGCGCCGCGCTTGCGGCCAATGGAGTCGATTTCGTCGACGAAGACAATGGCGGGCGACTGTTTGCGCGCCGTGGCGAAGAGGTCGCGCACGCGACTCGCGCCGACGCCCACGAACATCTCCATGAAGTCTGATCCCGAAACCGAGAAAAAAGGTACGCCCGCTTCGCCGGCGACGGCGCGCGCGAGCATGGTCTTACCGGTACCCGGAGGTCCAACGAGCAAGATGCCCTTGGGAATAGTGGCGCCGATGTTTTTATAGCGGAGGGGATTCTTTAGAAATTCGACGACTTCATTGATTTCTTGTTTCACGCCGAGGTAACCCGCGACGTCGGCGAAGGTGGTCTTGGGGTGATCCTCGTTGAACTGTTTGGCCTTGGAGCGTCCGACGGACATCATGCCGTTCATCTGTCCACGAGCTTGGCGACTGGCGTAGTACAAGAAGCCCGCGAAGATGAGCGCGAAGATGAGGTAGGGGAGTAGGAGGGCGAAGAGCGTAGAGGAGTTCGCGAACGTGACCTCAACGTTGTTCGTGCGCAGGCCGTTGACTTCGGTGGTGAGGGCCGGAATTGGTCCGTTGGTGGTGTAGTTGGTGCCGTTGATTAGTTGGCCCGTGATGACGCCACTCGAGTTGTTGATACTGGCCGAGACCACCTTCTGCTGGTGAGCGTCGTGAATCAACGTCGAATAAGTGATGGTCTTGACGCTCTTGGAGTTAAAGATGCTGGGAATAACCAAGATTCCCAGGATGAACGCGACGATAGCGATCGTCACGATTCGTCGACGCACTTGGGGCGCCATTGGCTTCTCGCCGCCAGGAAGGAACTTCTTGAAACCCTTTGGTTCGTCAGGTTGGTTAGGTACGTTCGGTGCGTCAGCCACGTATCTAATCTAGAGGTCGTCAGCAAGATGTCGGCTGCGCCTGTGCATAACTTCGATTTGAAAGCGTTCCGCCTTTGAGTTCTTCTTCCGTTGCGTCACTAGAGAGTCGCCCACGCGTCGGCGCGATTCTCGTTGCGTGTTTTATCGGATTCTTAGCCGGGCAGATTCTCGCGGAACTCTTAGAGGTGCTCGGCGCGGCCGTGACGAACTATCCCGGTGGCCTGAGCGCTTTACAAAAGGCCGCCGATCCACCGTGGTGGTCGAACGCGCTCGGTCTCTTGGGACTCTGGGTGGGATTTGGCGCCGCGATTATCTACGCGCACCGCGAGGGCCACCTGCGTTCGCTACCCGATCAGTGGCGCCCGCGAACGAGCGATCTCCTCTACGTCGTGCTCGGCCTGGCGTGCCAGTTGGGCGTCGATCTCCTCTACGCGCCCTTTCACATCAAAAGTCTCAACCATCCGGTCAATCACCTCTTTCACGCGGCGCACGGCCCGGCGTTCGTACTCATCGCCCTCATGACCGCACTCGGCGCGCCGTTTTTCGAAGAGTGGCTCTTTCGCGGCGTCATCTATCGTTCCATCGCCGACGGCACGTCCAACATGTCGCCGCGCACCTCGGTCACGCTCGGCGTCGTCGTGAGCGCCGTCCTCTTTGGACTGGCCCACGGTGAACTCATCCAGTTCGCGGGCCTCGCGCTCCTCGGCGTCGTGCTCGCGCTGCTCGTCTATCGCACCAAGCGCCTCGTGCCGAGTTTCGTTACTCACGCGTCCTTCAACGCCACCGCGCTCGCCGCGGTTGTCGCTCATCGCGCGGGGCATTGATGCAACGTTTTCGTTCGTTTTGGACGCCGCTGCGCGTGTTGGACGCGGTGCTGGTCTTCGTCATTATCTTCGTCACGGTATGGTCGCTGCACCCTTCGCTGCTCTTCTCGTCGTCATTGATTACTGGAGGCGACACGGGCGCGCACTTGGCGCTGCCGGCCTACTTACGCACGACTGGCGACCTCTTCAACTTCACGCCCTGGTACCCCGGCTGGTTCGACGGCATTCCGGCCTACACCTACTACTTCGTCCTACCCGACGTGCTGGCGACGTTTCTCAGTTACGTCATTGGATTTGCCGTCGCCATGAAACTCGTGACGATCCTCGGCTCGGTGTTACTGCCCATCACGGCCTACGCCTTGGGCAAACTCTTTCGTGCGCCTCGGCCCATCCCCGTGGCGCTCGCGTTCGCCACGTTGCCGTTCCTCTTTGACGCGTCCTTCACGATTGACGGGGGCAATCTCTTCTCCACGATGGCCGGGGAGTACTCGTTCTCGCTCTCCCTCGCCCTCGCGCTCTTAACGGTCGGACTCTTCGCGCGGGGCGTTCGCACGGGCCGCGGTTACTGGTGGGCGGCGATCGCCCTGAGCGCGACGTTGGCCGCGCACGTCTTGCCCTGGTTCTTCGCGATGGGCGCCGTCTTCGTGCTCGTGGTCTTCGAACTCTTCCAACGCCGCGGTCTCGGCGATCCCAAAGAACCGGATTTAGCACGGGGAGACTACGCGCGACCCGTTCGCTTCGTCCTCGGCGCGGGCCTGCTCTCCTTTGGCCTCTCGGCGTGGTGGTTGTTGCCCTTTGCGACCACGCAGAGTCTCACCAATTCACTCGGCTACCAAAAGATCACGGGCCTGCACGCGGTCTTGTCGACCTTGGGCTGGTACAACGCTACGGGGGGAGCGGGCGGGGATCGTTGGGTCATCGCGCTTGGTGTCATGGCCGTCGCCGTGGCCATTGTCGAGCGCGACCGCCTGGGACTCGTACTTTCGACGTTGACGGTGCTCTCCGTCGTGGCGTTCGTGTTCGACCCCCAAGGCGCGATTTGGAACGAACGACTGATCCCCTTTTGGTTCATCTCGGTCCACCTCGTAGCCGGGTGGTTGGTGGGCTACGTGTTGTGGCGTTGGATTGACTACGTGCCGGTGCGTTTTCGTCGGGTGCCCTTTTTCGTCGACGGCGACAATATTGGACGCGTCGACGATGTCGCCGATGAAATCGTCGTCAGTGAGCGCGTCGAAGAGCCGGTGTTGGCCATTGAGGAGGCGAAGGATCCCCTGTGGCGCGTGGAGCGAATCATTCGCGCGACGGCCGTCGTGGCGCTGCTCGGCCTTCTCTCCACCCTGCCCGGACTCATCCAACCCATCGCGAATGAACTCCACCTCTCGACTGGCGGCAACCAGGTCAGCACCTGGGCGACGACCAACTACGGCGGCTATCAGGCCCAGGCGGGGTGGCCCGAGTACCAGAACCTGATGACGACGATGGGTAACCTCGCTCAGCGCTACGGCTGTGGCCGAGCGATGTGGGAGTACAACGTCTCCGAGCAACGCTTTGGCACGCCCGAGGCGCTGATGTTGTTGCCCTACTGGACGAATAACTGCGTGGACTCAGAGGAAGGACTCCTCTTCGAGTCTTCGCCCACGGTGCCGTATCACTTCCTCGACCAGTCCGAGCTCAGCGTTTCGCCCAGTAATCCTCAAGTCGGCCTCAACTACGGAGGTCTGAACGTCGCCGAAGGTGTGCGCCACCTCCAGATCCTCGGCGTGAAGTACTACATGGCCTTCTCGCCTCAAGTCATCACCGAGGCCAACGCCGATCCCCAGCTTCGTCTCATCGCGACCACGAAGAAATGGCCCATCCCGGGCGTGCAGTGGCGGATCTATCTGATCAAGCACGGTCCTATGGTCCAGGCGTTGCGGAGCCTGCCCAACGTCGTGGCCAACATTTCGAGTCAGGCCCAGTGGTTAGACGCGAATCAAGCGTGGTGGACCACGGCCTCGTTGGAGAACGTCTACGCCGCGAGTGTCGGACCGTCGTCGTGGCCACGAGCGACGAGCATCACGACGATGAAGACGTCGCCAGTACTGTCCAAGGTCACGGTCACGCACCTGAAGGTGGGTCTGCAGTCAGTGTCGTTTCACGTCAGCCGCGTGGGCGTGCCGGTACTGGTCAAGATCTCGTACTACCCGCGGTGGCACGCCAGCGGCGCTACCGGCCCCTACCGCGTGAGCCCCAACCTGATGGTGGTCGTGCCGACAAGCAAGAACGTGTCGCTCGACTACACCAGTACGCCGGCGTTGACGTTGGGTAACGTCATTAGCGATCTCACGACGCTCGGCGCCTTTGTCACGCTGTGGCTCGTTCTTAGAAGGCGTCGAAACCTTCGCCGGTAGGATGAACGGTCGTGGACACGACGGCAATCTTCAAGGCGTACGACGTCCGAGGCACGTACCCCGACCAACTCGATAAGCGCGTCACCGAGGCCATAGGTTCGGCCTTCGCGACCTTCACCAAGTCGCCGCGCATTGTCGTCGCTCGCGACATGCGCACGTCGGGTGAAATTCTTTCGGCGGCCTTCTCGCGCGGCGCGCGCTCGGTGGGTGTGGACGTCGTTGATTTGGGCCTCGCGTCGACGGACTTCCTCTACTTCGCCTCGGGCTACCTCGGTGTTCCGGGCGCGATGTTCACCGCGTCGCACAATCCGGCCAAGTACAACGGCATCAAGATGTGTTTAGCGGGCGCGAAACCCGTCGGTGTCGAGACCGGCCTCACCGAGATTGAGAGCTTGACCAACGCGTTCTACGAAACGCCAGCAACGGGCGCCCTCGCGTCGTACAGCGAACTCGATCTCACCAAGGAGTGGGTCGCGCACGTACACTCCTTCGCGGATGTCTCCACCTTTCGTCCGCTCAAGATCGTCTGCGACACGGCCAACGGCATGGGTGGCTTCGTCGCGCCGCTGGTCTTTAAGGGACTGCCCTTTGACGTCGAGATTCTCTATCCCGAGCTCGACGGCAACTTTCCGAATCACCCAGCCGATCCACTAAACCCGGACAACATCAAAGACCTGCAAAAACGTGTACTCGAAGTCGGCGCGGACGTTGGTCTGGCCTTTGACGGTGACGCCGATCGGGTCTTCCTCATTGACGAAAAGGCCGAACCCATCAGTGGTTCCACGACGACGGCGACGGTAGCGACCGTCATGTTGCAGCGATTTCCCGGCGCCACGATTCTCTACAACCTCATCTGCTCTAAGACCGTGCCCGAAGTCATCGCCGAAGAGGGCGGCGTTGGGGTGAGAACCCGCGTCGGACATAGTTACATCAAGGCGGTCATGGCCGAGACGGGCGCGGTGTTCGGGGGCGAGCACTCGGGGCACTTCTACTACCGCGATAACTACCGCGCCGACTCCGGGATCATCACCGCCTTCATCGTGCTCGAGCTCATGAGCCAGAGCGACATGCCGCTCTCGGCGTTAGTAGCGCCCTACCTGCGTTACGCCGATTCGGGTGAGATCAACTCAGAGGTGTCGAACCCGCCAGACACGGTAGAGCGCGTGGCGAAGAGGCTCGAAGCCGAGCACGTGAACGTTGATCACCTCGACGGTCTCACGGCCGACTACGGCTCGTGGTGGTTTAATCTTCGACCATCGAACACGGAGCCGTTGCTTCGCCTCAATCTCGAGGCAGCGGACGCGACGTCGTGTCGAGAGCACGTGAAAGAAGTGTTGGCACTACTAAAGGAGACCAAATAATGGCCTTAGATACGTTCTTACTCGACCTACTCGAGGACCCCGTCGATCACGGGCCGCTGCTCTACGTGCCCTCAAAGGACGTGCTCTTTAACCCCCGTCTGCACATCGCCTACGAAGTGCGCGACTCGATTCCCGTCATGCTGCCCGACGAGTCGCGACTCGTGAATGAAGACGAGGAGCGCTCGTTTAAGGACGACCCCGACGCGCGTCTCACGGGAGTGCAGTAGCGCGTCTAGTTGAGACGCTCAACGATCATGGCCATGCCTTGGCCACCACCCACGCACATCGTCTCAAGACCAAAGCGCTTGTCGGCGTCTTCGAGTGAGTTGAGCAGCGTCGTCATGATGCGCGCGCCGGTCATACCAAAGGGATGACCGAGCGCTATGCCGCCGCCACGAATGTTGAGCTTGTCGAGTGGAACGCCGAGGTGCTTCGCGCTGGGTAGAACCTGAGCGGCGAAGGCCTCGTTAATCTCGACGAGGTCGATGTCGTCAATGGTCATCTTCGCGCGACCCAAGGCTTGACGGACGGCTTCGATGGGGCCGAGACCCATGATCTCGGGGTTGAGTCCACTCACGCCACTCGCCACGATGCGCGCCAGGGGCTTGATGCCGAGTTCCTTGGCTTTGGTGTCGCTCATCACGACGACCGCGGCCGCGCCGTCGTTCAAGGGACACGCGTTACCGGCCGTGATGGTGCCACCTTGGCGAAAGACGGGCTGGAGACTCGAGAGCTTCTCGAGCGTCGTCCCGGCCCGAGGTCCGTCGTCCTTCGCCACGACGGTGCCGTCGGGCAAGGTCACGGGCGTGATCTCGCGCTCGAAGAAGCCGTTCTCTTGGTGCTGGACGGCCAGCTCTTGGCTGCGCACGGCGAACTCGTCCATCTCCAGGCGCGAGACGTTCTCGAACTCGGCCACGTTCTCGGCCGTTTGGCCCATGGCGATGTAGACGTCGGGCAGACCGGGCTGAGGGGTCCAGGGATCGGTGACTTTTTCTGCACGACCGGCGGTGCGCTTCATGGCCGCCTCAAAGAGTGGGTTCATGGCCTTGGCGCTGTCACTCGCGCCGTTACCAAAGCGCGAGACGGTCTCGACACCAGCCGAAATGAAGACGTCGCCCTCACCGGCGCGAATAGCGTGCGCGGCCATGCGGATCGTCTGGAGCGACGAGGAGCAGTAGCGATTCACCGTCACGCCGGGCACGTCCTCGAGGCCCGCGAGCACGGCGACGACGCGCGCAATGTTGAATCCCGACTCGCCAGCCGGCTGGCCACAGCCCAGCAAGAGGTCCTCGACGCTGTGGGGATCGAGCGACGGTACTTTTTCGAGCAGCGCGAGAACGATGAACGCGGTGAGGTCATCGGGGCGCATGTCCACGAGTGATCCCTTAAACGCTCGCCCGATAGGGGTGCGAGCGGTGGCAACAATGACGGCTTCTGGCATGGACTACTCCTCGATGTACTGAACGGTAACTTTGGCGAGCATAGTGACTTCCGCCACCCACCTGGAACTACTTGACCTCGAGTGGCCCCGCGTCGCCAAAGCCTTGGCGGATGCCGTGACCCGCTCGGCGAGTCAACTGTTCAGGCTCAAACAGCATCCAGTAGGCGTTGCGCGCGTGGCTGCGCGAGCGCTGTTCAAAGACCGAGGCCAGCACCTCGGGGTCGTCGGACTCGTCTTCGTGGACGAAGACTTCGAGAATCGGTGTCGAGGTCATCAGTTGGGCTTGCATGATGCCCAACGAGGCTTCGTGGGCACACTGTTTGTCAATTGGCGCCGATCCGGGCATGCCGAGCACGACAACGATCTTCGCGTCGTGTTGTTCGATCATTCTCTTCGCCGCGACGGCCAGGTCCTTAAATCCGGGCACCGTTTCGGTGATGACGTCAAAGGTGGTGCCGTAGCCCGGACAGTCAGCGAGTTCGGCTCGAGCCGCGGCTCCCATGTCGTAACGGGCGAACATCGTGTCGACCACGCCAATCGTTACCGTGCGGTCGGACTTTTTCTTCTTCTTGGCCACGAGACTCCAATCTGTCGTCCAGTGTAGAGAGTTAGACGCCGCAGCCTCACCGCGTGATTTTCTCAATACCGTAGAGTTGGTCCGACAAAGGGGTGGCCATGGCCTGGGACTTTTCAACGGACGCAGCATTTGAAGAACAACTCGCCTGGATGCGGGGATTCGTTCGCGAGGAGATCATGCCCATCGAGACGCTGCGTCTCAGTCACGAGCAGGTGCTCAACTTCATCAAGCCCCTCCAGGAGCAGGTGAAGGCGAGGGGTCTGTGGGCGGCGCACTTGTCGCCCGAACTCGGAGGCATGGGCTTTGGTCAAGTGCAACTCGGTCTGATGCACGAGATCCTCGGTCAGACCATGTACGGACCCGTGGTCTTTGGCAACAACGCGCCCGACAGCGGCAACGCCGAGTTGTTGGCCGCCGGGATGGAGATGACCGGGCGCGAGGACATTCGCGAACGCTGGCTCGAGCCACTGCTGAGTGGTTCCATTCGCTCGGGTTTTTCCATGACCGAACCCAACACCGCCGGCAGCGACCCGCGACTCTTGAAGACGCAAGCCACCAAAGATGGTGATCAGTACGTCATCAACGGTCGCAAGTGGTACACGACGAATGGATCGGTCGCGGACATCTTGATCGTCATGGCCGTCACGAATCCCGACGTGCACCCCTACCAGGGTTCCTCGATGTTCGTCGTGCCCGTGGACACGCCGGGTCTCACGATCGTGCGCGACGTGGGCGCGATGGACCACCCCGACGTCGTCTACGGCCGCTTCGGCAACCACGCCGAGATTCTTTACGAGGACGTGCGTGTGCCGGCCGACCACTTGATCGGTCCCGAAGGATCGGGTTTCTTGCTCGCCCAAACGCGCCTGGGACCGGGGCGCATTCATCACTGCATGCGTTGGCTCGGTCAGTCGCAGCGCGCCTTTGACATGATGTGCGAACGTGCGCTCAGTCGCTTCACCCACGGTTCGCTCTTGGCCGAGAAGCAGACGATCCAGAACTGGATCGCCGACTCCAAGGCCGAGATGCACGCGGCGCGTCTCATGACGCTGCACGCGGCGTGGAAGATGGACCAGGTCGGCGCGTCGGCCTCGCGCGACGAGATCGCCATGATCAAGTACTACGGCGCCTCGGTCTTACACAACGTGATCGACCGCGCGATTCAGACCTACGGCTCACTCGGCTACTCCTCGGACATGCCCCTGGAGTCGATGTATCGTGCGGCGCGCGCGGCACGCATCTACGACGGACCGGACGAGGTCCACCGTCAAACGGTCGCCCGCCACGCGTTGAAGAACTACGAAGCCTCCGACGTCCCCACCGACCACATTCCCACGCGCACGATCGCGGCCCGCGAGAAGTTCGCCGACATGCTGGAGTTTTTAGAGGCTGAGAGCGTCTAGCGCGGTGCGAGGCCCTCGATGGCCTCTTTGAGATCAATGCCAAAGGGCACGATGGCGATCGTGGGGATCTCCACGCCGGCCTCCGTGTAGCGCGCGACGTGCTCGCGGCACTCGTCGTAGGAGCCGTGAATGAGCAACTCGTCCACCACGCTGTCGGGAATGAGTTCGTTCGCCTTTTTGCGATCGCCGGCCGCCCAGGCGTCCCACATGGGGGTGAGTAGTTCGCCGCGCCCGAGCCAACGGTGAAATTCGGCGTAGCCGTGGACGGTCAGGTACGAGGAGATCATCCGGCGGCCAATGAACCTCGCGGCGTCAGCGTCTTCGGTGGGTAAGACGAAGAGTCGAGCGGCGATGGTCTTATCGAGTCCGACTTCGGCGCGGCACTTCATGACGTCACTCGCGGCCAACCAGTTAAGGATGGCGCCGTCGGCTTCACGACCGGCGAGGCGCAACATGCCCGGGCGAAGGGCGCCAAGGAGAATGGGCGGGCGTTCGATGACCGGACGCGACAACTTGAAGCCGTGGATCTCAAAGGTCTCGTACACCTCGTCGATCTTCTCTCCCTCCAGAGCGCTCTTCACGAATCGAAGGACGTCGCGGGTTCTGGCGTAGGGCTTGTCGTAGCTGATGCCGTTCCAGCGTTCGACGACCGGTTGGCTCGACGCGCCGAGGCCCATGATAAAACGACCTCCCGCGATCTCAGCCAGTGAGGAAATGCTCATCGCGAGTAGTCCCGGGCCTCTCGTGTAGACGGGGGTCACCGCGACGCCGAGGTTAAGTCGAGCTTCGAGAACGGCCGCCATGGTCAGTGGCGTGAAGCCGTCCGCTCCGTCGACCTCGGCCGACCACACGTCGGTGTAGCCAAGGTCGGCTAAACGGTGGAACCAGTCCTTGTGTTCGTTCAACGAGACGCCGTCAAAGGGAATCGTTATGCCGTAGCGAGATGTCATGAACTCAGTGTTTCAGATGGAGGGGGCTGATGGCGACTCAGTGCAGGTAGTCGTCGTCGCCGTGGGACTTGGGCACTTCGTGGCCGCGTCGTTCGAGGTCTTGAACCCAGCGCTTGATGAGTGTCTCGAGGATGGCGGCGCGAGCGAAGTGTTTGTCCTCGGCCGCGATGAGGTTCCACCGGGCGTGGGCTTCGTCCGTCGATTCGACCATGAATTTCAGAGCCTTGAGATAGTCCTTTCGCTTCTCGCGGTTGCGCCAGTCGTCGGGCGTGAGCTTCCAGTGCTTGAGCGGGTCGGTCGCGCGCTCGTTGAAACGTTTGAGTTGCTCCTCGTCAGATATCTGGAGCCAGAACTTCACGATGGTAACGCCGCCGTTCACCTGCATCTGTTCGAACTCGACAATCTCTTTGGCCGAGCGCTTCGTGGTGTCTTCGTCGATCTCTCCTTCGACGCGTTCGACGAGGAGACGTCCGTACCAGGAGCGGTCGAACACGGTCATCTCACCCTTGCCGGGCAGGGACTCTTGAAAGCGCCAAAGGAAGTGGTGGCGGAGCTCTTCTTCGTTGGGTGGCCCAATCGGTACGACCTTGACGTGGCGGGGGTCGATGCTCGCGGTGAGTCGGCGAATGGCCCCGCCCTTGCCAGCCGCGTCGAAACCTTCGAAAAGTACGACGAGACCTGGTCCCACGACGCGGGGCTCTAAGAGTCCCGCGCTAAAGAGTCGCAGTTGCGTTAGTCGGTGTTGCGCTCGCGTGACGCGCCGATCGGACTCTTCCTTGGTGAGCGTTTGGGTGAGGTCGATGTCGCTGACCCGACTCACGACGTGAACCATGGGGAATGGACGATGTGCATGGCGACTCCCTTCTGCTTCAACGTACCTTAAGACCAAGGTGGACGTGCCCTGGATCCGGCGAATCCATTAATTAAGATGTACGAGGTACGAAAGCGAGAGGTTCATGAGAAAGTCGGTGGTCCTCGTGAACGCGGTACTGCTGTTCGTTGGCGTGGGCGCGCTCTGGCTGGTGACGCGCGCGCCGACCCCGCCGAGCAACACGACGACGTCACTGGCGCTGCTCTCGACCACCACCACGACGTTGCCCCTTCCCCAACCCGTCTGTTTCAGTGAGACCAAGCCCGCCACTCCGGGCCATGCGTCGATTCCTCTCGAGGTCTGTCGACCCTGGCAGGCGAGAGACACCTGGTCGGGTTCGACGCCCTCGATCTACACGACGAACTTTGTTCCCACCGCCAGTCCCTCGGGCGTCGTCGCCTACGCCGCGTGGATCCGCACGTCCACGACGGACCTTGCGCTCTACCCCGGTTACGAAGGTCCTGGAGCAACGACGTTGGCGCGCGGTCCCGAGCAAGTGCCACCCACCGTGACGTCACGACTGCTCGCGACCTTTAACGCAGGCTTCTACGAGAAGGACGGGCCCGCGGGCTTCTATGTTCACCACACGCTCTACTACCCCATGTTGAAAGGACTCGCGACGGTCGTGCGCTTTGCCAATGGCGTCACGAACGTCGAGACGTGGGGCGGCGGACCCCGTCCGGGACCGACCATTCAGATGGCGCGCCAGAATCTCCCGCTGTTAGTCAACGCGGGCGTCGCCACACCACTATCGAGCGATAACGCCGCGTGGGGCGTGACGCTCGGTGGCGTGCCGGCGGTGTGGCGCAGCGCGCTCGGCATTGACGCGAACGGGAACCTGATCTACGCCGCTGCTCCGAATCAGACGTCGGCGACGCTCGCCGCGCTTATGGTCCAACTGCACTGTGTACGCGCCATGCAACTCGACATCAACCCCGCGTGGCCGATTTTCGTCTCCTACGGCGGCGCGAAGGCCGCTAGCCCGTCACTCGACGTCCCTAATCCCAATCAGATTCCGACGCGTTTTCTCACGGTCAGCCAGAAGGACTTCTTCGCGGTCTATCTTTCGCGGCACCCCGGGGAAGCCCAGCCTTGGTAGGTCGCCACGCGCGCAGCGGCGCTGACCCAGGAACTCATCGTCCTCGGCGCATTGTCGTGGTCGCCATCGTGGCGCCCCTGGTAGCTCTCGTGGCGACCCTCGGCGTTGTCAACAGTGTCGCGCCGACGTCGAGTACGACGACATTCCCGCCAGCGACCAACGCACCCGTCACCACCACGACCGCTACGCCGAGGGTGACGCTCTCGGCCGTGGGCGACACGGAGCTCGGGAACTCGCCACAGTTGCCGAGTGACGCGAGTTCGTACTTTGCTCCGGTCAAGGCCGCTCTCGCGGCGCCGATTGTCTTTGGCAACTTGGAAGGCACGATGACCAACGCCTCGACATCGAAGTGCGCTATACCGTCGACGCAGTGCTACGCCTTTCGCGTGCCGCCTTCGTACGCGACGATCTATCGAGACGCGGGATTTACCGTCTTGAACGCGGCCAATAATCACAGTTACGACTTCGGCACGGTCGGCGCCGCGGATACGACGGTCGCTCTGCACTCCGCCGGCATTGTCCAAGCCGGGCTGCCCGGAGAGATTGGCGTCGTGCGCGACGGGACGCTCAAGGTGGCCTTCGTGGATTTTGCACCGTACGCCAATACCAATAACCTCCTCGACTTCTCTGCTGCCGCACAGCTGATTGCGCGAGCGAAGACGTTGGCCAATCTGGTCGTCGTGTACATGCACGCGGGCGAAGAGGGCTCGAGCGCTGATCACGTCACGAGAGCGAGCGAGACGTTCTTGGGGGAGGATCGTGGTAATCCCTTCGCCTTCGCCCACGCCGCGATCGATGACGGCGCCGACTTAGTGATCGCCAGTGGCCCCCACGTCCTGCGCGGGATGCAGTTCTACAAGGGTCACCTCATCGACTACAGCCTCGGCGATTTCACCAA
This sequence comes from Acidimicrobiales bacterium, assembly GCA_036511495.1. GTDB lineage: Bacteria > Actinomycetota > Acidimicrobiia > Acidimicrobiales > RAAP-2 > RAAP-2. The sequence goes on from DATCCC010000016.1 coordinate 27,522, forward strand.
CTACGAGAACTTTTCCGCGGCGGGAGACCTGAACCTCTCGGGGATCTTGCGCGTTACGTTGAGCGACACGGGAGCGTTCGTGTCGGGCCGATTCACGTCAGTGATGCTGCACAGTTCCGGTCAGGCATTCGTCGACCCGAGTGGCGCGGCCGCGACGTTCGTGAACCAACTCTCGAAGGAGGACTTTGGTCCGAGCGCGGCAGTGATAAGTCCTCGTGGCGCGATTACGCCACTGGTTAACTAGCAACCGCCGCCGGGCCCGGCGACGCCGGGTCCACTTTCGTAGTCGTCGACGGTGCCCACGTCCGTGGGGCGTGGATTGGGCCCCAGGTGCACCACGTACCAAACCCCGCGCCACGAGATCAGCGACGCAACGGCCACCGAGACCACGTGGTGACTCTTCTCCCACACCAGTCGCACCCGTGGCACGTGCCAGTAGCCAAGACGGTTCTCACACGCTCCCGGTGGAATCCACTGCGCCAAGTGAGCGTTCGCGTTGACGCGAAGAAATGTGGCGCCCGTGCTACCGATGAGTTTCTGATGGTAGGCAACGATGTCGAGACGATAGAAAGCCAGCAATCGATCGACGTAGTCACGCGACGGCGCTGGTATTTCGCCCGTCTTCATCTGTACGTAGGCGGCCTCGGGAAAGAAGGTCTTCATCGCGAGCGAGGATGAGTTCGCGGTGATGCTTCGTGCGAGTACGCGCATCTGGTTCGTGAGCGTCACGCCAAAAGATGGCTCTACGTTGGTTTGGGGCAGAGGGCCCGGTTCGGTGGCGTATGCGGTGGCGGCAATCGTCAGCGAAAAGAGAGTTGAAGTGACGACGAGGAGAAGTCGTCGCACCTAGCGGCGACGTTGGCGACGCGGCGCGAAGGGTCGGCGTTCATCGACCAGGGAACCAATAAGAAACAGTGCGGCCAAAAGAGCCAGGAGGATCGCGTAGCGCTCGTGGGGTGGAACGTAGGTGTAGGCAACGTTCGACGTTCCCTTGGGCAGTGCGATCTGTTGATAGACGCCATTGACGGTGGTGATGGTCGCAGCGTGGCCGTTCAGCGTTGCTTTCCAACCCGGCATCGAGAGTTCGGTTCGAAGCAGCGTGGCGCCGGCGTTCGGGCAGTTGACCGTGGCCTGGTCGTCACTCGAACTAGTGACGGTGCAGGAAGTCGATGAGGTTGAGAAGAAGCTCCGCGTGTGGGGAAGTTGGTAGATGTTGGCGAGTGAGTCGTGAAAGACCTGTGTCACGCCGAGTGCCGTGAGTTGGGGGTTGATAATGACCGAACTCGGAATCAAGAGGTACTTGACCGACGCGTTTTCATACGCGTGGAGGTGGTGAACGACTTCGCTCTCCATTGCGACGATGCCCGTCATACCACCCTTGATGAGGAACTGATTGCCGGGCTTGAGTCCAGGGTAGAGATCCTTCTCGATGAAGTCCTTAAACGCTCGAGGGAACGGAAGGTCGATGGACGAAAGTTCGTTGAGGCCGAACTCCGTACCCCAGTTCGGCGTGAGTACCGCGAAGTCCACGAAGCGTTCGTCGCCCTGGTGTTGTTGAAGGAAGTGAATCGGTGCGTAGTCAATCGTGATCTGTTTGGCCGACTCGGCCGTGGGCACCATGAACAACAACAACGACTCACCCACAACGACGAGCGCGATCAGCAGTGGCGTCACGCGGGCACTAGAGAATCGACCGAGGACGAGAAGGAGCAACAGGGCGATAAAGGGCAAGAGTCCGAGGAGAACGACGATGACGTGCGCCTTGTTCGTCAAGACGACGTCTTGATTGAGGGACCTCGCCTCGCGTAGCGACCACACCAGCACCAGCACCATGAAGATGCTCGCGGATGTCAAGAGTCGTCTCGCGCGAGTGCTCGCTACGAAGTCCATGAGTCCAAAGACCGCCAAGAGGATGACCGCCATCTCACAACTCGGCATGATGTAGCGCGGAAACGAAGCGGACTTGACGAGTGGAATGAGATTCCAGATGACGCGCGCGTGCAGGATGTTGAACTCTCCGGCGACGCCCGCCAGCGTCCAGATTGCTAAGAAGGAGCGGAGGGTGCGAAGACGTGGTCCAAAGAGGCCGGCGAGGGCCAGTGCGCCGACACTGGCACCAAAGTAACCGCCAACCATGCCCCAGATGAGGTCCGCGTTCGCGTTTGAAAAGAGTGTTCCGTAGACGTAGGGATCGAAGAGCATGGGTGCGGCCGTCGTGGGTAAGTGCACCAGCGCGTCCACCGAGCCCGAGTGGGCGCCCACGTCGCCGACCTTCAAGAAATCCTCGAAGGGAATGAGGACCGGCAACGCCAAGATCACGCCCATGACCCCGCCGAGTCCGAGTCGTCGAAGGGCGCGCGGTCGATTGATTCGAGGAATCGAGAAGAGTCGCACGAGCGCCCAGGCGCCAGAAAAGAGTCCGTCGAAGTAGGCCACTTCGGGGAATCCCGCGTAGAGCGAGAGGGCCAGCGCGATCGCCGCGACGTACCAACCGCGTTTGGACGAACTCGAGGAACTGTCCAAGATCATCTCCACGCCGAGGAGCAACATCGGCAGGAAGGCCACGGGGTTAAGGACAGCGTTGCCGAGCCAGGCGTAGGTGCCGTTGAGCGCGAAGAGTATGCCGGCCACGGTGGCCAGGAACATCGGCAGCGAGAGTCGACGAGCGAGGAAGTACGTCGAAACCCCGGCGATGACCTCGAGAGAGATGTGGAACCACACGAGACCCGAGGAGAGGGCGAAGAGCAACGTCAAGGGGAGCAGCGCCGCGGACTGCATCTCGCCAACGAGTGGCTGGCCGAGGCCCTGGAAGTAGTTCCACCACGGCAAGTGACCGTGCAGGAGATCCATCGCGGCCTGGTGACCGAGCGGCTGGGTGATGAAACCGACGTTCGGGTCAATCATCGGTCGTCCACACGTCACGCGACAGAGTTCGTGGCTTATGCCGGCCGTCCACGAGATCGGGTCGTTGTTCGCGAGGCCCGCCACGAAGAAGAAGTTGCCCAACAGCACGAGGAGGATAATGAGGATGATGGGAGTTGTCGAGGGGGGAAGTCGGCGATACCAGGTAACTAATCGCGCCCCGGTCGAATTCACCTACTCAGGCTACAAGGGCCACCTGGCGTAAACGTACCTCGCGCTCAGCGCAAAAAGTAAAAAACCTTCTCGCCCAAGAGCAAGAGTGCCTCAGGGAAGTAGGGGTCGCTGAACGAGCCAAAGATGTCCCAGCGACGGATGAAGCGGTCGCGGTCGTCGAGGGGATCCAGGTCGCCACGAGAGGAACCAACGTGGTGAAAGAGTTGGACGTCGGGAGTAAAGACGACGTAGCGATCTTCCAACTGGCTTCGTAGACAGATATCCACGTCGTTCATAACGACTTTGAGCTGTTCGTCCATTCCGCCCAGCGACTGCCAGAACTCGCGCTCGACCATCTGCACGGCACCGGTCACCGCGGCGACGTCTCGGGTGGCCGACGAGAATAGATCGGCGTGGGGGTAGTTCGAGTCGGTGCGCAGGTGCTGAGGGTAGGGCGTGATAACAATGCCGTCGTGTTCGTGTCGTCCGTCGGGGTCCAAGAGACTCGCCCCCACGATGCCGACGTCGGGCAGAGCGGCCAACGCCAACAACCGTTCGAGCCAATCGGGCGTGACGACGATGGTGTCGTTGTTTAGGGTGACCACGTAGTCCGCGCTCGAGTGATTCACGCCTCGATTGACGATTTTCGCGTAGTTGAAGGGTCCCGGGCAGGGAATCACGCTGTACTTGGTGGCGTCGAAATAGTCGAGCGACTCCTTTTTCACTGAGTCGTTGTCGAGAATGATGATGTCGTAGTTCGAGTAGGTGGTCTTCTCTTCAATGGACGTGATGCATTGGCGCACGAGTTCGATGCGGTCGCGCGTGGGAATGATGATGTCAATGCTCGGCGACGTTGGCGCCTCGAGCGACCAATGCGCGAGTCCCGCCAGGGCGCCAGGCGTGACGGTACCCTTCCATCCGCGACGGTTGAGCGCGGACTGGACCACCCGACAGGTATCCCCATTCAGTCGCGTCGCGTTAAAAGAACTCGCCGGTCGGCCCGCAGGAAGGACGGTCGCCACGTGGCGAAAGTGGGCGTTCGCTTCACTAAGACGCAGGTAGGCGTCGTGCTCGAAGGCCCAACCGGCGTCGGTGGAAAAGCCACCGACACGAAAGAGGGTCTCGACTCGAAGTAGCGCGGGACGACCAACCACGTTGTAGCTGAGCAGAGTGTGTGGCCCCACGGCGGGACTCTTCAAAATCGGCGCGAAGAGGTTGGTGCCGGTCTCGTCGCCAAAGACCACGTCGTCCTCGGGCGTCGCTCGTGCGAGGAGGGATCCAACGCTGTAACGACGGCTCTCTTCGCTGTGCGACGAGTCAACTAAAAAGATCCACTCCGCCGCCGTCTCATTGAGCGCCTCGTTGAGGGTGATGATGAGTTCGCCGGGATTGGTGACGCTCTCGTCAAGTTCAACAATGGTGACGTCGGTGGCGTCAAAAGTAATCGGAGCGAGTTCGACAACGTAGTCAATGGTGCGGGGGCGGTAGTTAACCGGAAAGATCGTGGCCTCGCGAGTCGCGGCGATTCGAGTCCGGGCCTTCGCCTCTTTCTTTCGACGCCGTCGAAGCACTTTAAGGAGGGGACGGAAGATGAATCGTGCCAGGTGATAGCGCCAGGTGTCTTCGCCGAGCATTCTCCCGGCAACTCGCTGCAGCGGCGTGCCCGACATTGCTCTGATCTGTCGATGGAACTCGATCCATCGACGTTTGATCTCCGCCGGCGTTATTGCGGGCGTCGTATCGACGTCGAATCGTTGAAAGAGGGGCACGTTCAGTCTTCGATCAACGGGGCGTAGAGGTTCAACGCGGACCGCGAGGAGAGATACTGGGTCGACCCCGAAGGGGGCCAGAAGTTGACGGTCACTCGTTCAACGTTACCGTGCGCCACTGGGCCCACTGGGCCCACTGGGCTTGGTCAACGCCGCGTTGGCGTCGCGTAAAGCGCTGAAGAAGCGACCGCGCCGTAGTAGACCATGGTGCTACGACGCTTCGTGTTACATTTCGGAACCCAAACTTTTATCGAAGGTGATACCCACAAAAGGAGAGCGGTTGCCATGACGGACACCCTTGAGGTCCCCACGCCGGACGCGTCGGAGAGCGGTCTTCGCCCCGGCGTTCTCGGACTGTTCGATTCGGTCATCATGGGCATCGCGGGAGTGGCTCCGGGCTACTCGATCGCGGCGACGACGGCGATCTTGTTCGGTGCGGTGCTACTCGGCGGAGCCGCCGCGCTGCTGTACTGCGGTCTTGCGATGTTCGGCATCGTCTTTGCGTTTAGCTATCTCGGTCGAGTGGAGGCGAACGCGGGAGCCAGTTACTCGTGGGTGCGCCGAGCATTGCACCCGGTCTTGGGTTTTATGTCGGGATGGGCTCTCATTGTTTCCGCGCTGATCTTCATGGTGATCGCGACGGTGCCCGCGGGCGCGAATGTTCTCGACCTTTTTTCGACGGGCGCGGCGAACAACAAGGTCGAGGTAACCCTCGTTGGAGCTGTCTTCTTTCTTCTCATGGTCGCCGCAGTGGCAGCCGGCGTCACCATTACTGTGAACGTCCAGATTGTGATGTCGTGCGTGGAAATCCTCATCCTTTTTCTGTTCGCCGCGTTGGCAATCTTTCACGGCCATCACGTTCACACCTTTTCGTGGCACTGGTTCTCTCCGAGCATCTTTCATGGTCAAAAGGGATTCGTCAGTGGCGCGCTCGTGGCTGCGTTCTACTACTGGGGTTGGGACGTCACCGCGAACCTGAATGAGGAGACCAAGAAAGCGAAGAAGACGCCGGGTCTCGGCGCCATCATCGGGGTCATCTTTGTCTTTTTACTCTTTGAAGTGTTCACGATTGCGACCAACATGGTGTTGAATGCGCGTCAGATTAATAAAAACCCCGCTGACGTGCTGAGTGTGTTGGGTCAGCAAGTGTGGCACGGTAGTGCGGGGAAAATTATCGTGCTCGCGGTGGTGCTTTCTACGGTCGCGACATTGGAAACGACGCTGATCCAAGTGACGCGCACGATGTTCGCGATGGGACGCGACAACACGTTGCCCAAGCGACTCGGTACCGTACACGCCAAGAGAAAGACACCAATTTTCGCGACCGGCATCGTCATGGTGATTTCGTTGGCGCTCTTTGTGGGTTCACAGTCTTTTCATTCAATCAATGCAATTATGAGTAACGGCATTAACGCCATCGGGCTTCAGATCTGCATCTATTACTCGTTAGCCGGACTCGCCGTCGTCATGCTGTACCGCAAGCAGTTGCTACTTTCGGCGTCCAACTTCATCTTCATGGGTCTCTGGCCCTTCATCGGTGCGCTCTTTATGGCGTACCTCTTCGTCAAGTCAATTCCGAGTTTGTACGACGCGGACCCGGCCACTGTGTGGATCGGCCTCGGCGCGATGGCTCTGGGGTTGATTCCGATGTTCTACTACTGGTCCAAGCACAACCCGTATTTTGATAGACCGGCGAAGGAAGATCGAATCGCGGTTGTGGAAGAGTTCGAGCAGAACCTGTAGCCGCGCCGCACCGAAGGCCGGTTCCGCTCATTCGGGTAAACGCGTCCAAGATGTACCCGTGAGGATTATCAGCCTGGTGCCGTCGGTCACCGAAACTTTGTCGTCGTGGGATCGCACGCCAGTGGCCTGCACGCGATTCTGTGAACGAAGCGACCTCGCGCACGTGGGCGGCACGAAGGATCCGGATATTGAGGCCATTGTTGAACTTAAACCCGACCTCGTCGTGGTCGACGTTGAGGAGAATCGACGAGAGGATTACGAAGCACTGCTTCAGCGAGACGTCGCGGTGCACGTTCTTCACGTTCGCTCGTTGAACGACATCAATCCGATGATGAGCGACCTCGCGGATCGGGTCGAAGCGAACTGGCGAAGTATTACGTTCGGTGAACCAATCCCCGAGCGAGTGAGAGCCTTCGTGCCAATTTGGCGGCGCCCGTGGATTGCTCTGGGAGGGTCGACCTACGGCGCTTCACTCCTGGCGCACCTCGGCGTCGTCAATGTCTTCGACGACGATGGTAGGTGTCCCGAGATCGAACTCGATGACGCGATCGGCCGTCACCCCGACGTCGTGCTCGCTCCCAGCGAGCCCTATCCCTTCCGCGAACGTCAACTACCTGAACTCGAACGAGTTGCCCCCACGACGTTGATTGATGGCAAAGACCTCTTCTGGTGGGGTAGTCGCACCAGCGACGCCCTGACCCGACTCGAAGGAGTGCTTCGCGGTCTGTAATTTTTCTAGTGAAGGTACTGCGACGTTTGTTCGGCTACAAAGGGTAGAGACGGTACCCCTTGAATTTTTTGTGGGGAGGGGCGTCGTAGAACGCCTCGCCAGAATCGGTCACCAGATCAATGCGAGTTCCTCCGCCTTTGGCGAGCGCTTCGCTCAGCAACAGTCGTCCAATACCTCGGCGCCGATGATCTTTCGACACGATCAGCAGTGAAAGGTGGGCTTGAATTTCGCCGTCGCTTTGCAACTGCGCAAATCCGACGACTGCGCCTTCGCTTATCGCGACCACCGTCGTCACGCCCGGTGCCACGAGAGCTCGGTGCGGGCGTTCGGGACTCTCGGTGAACGTTGGCCAACCTTCATCGCTGCAGAGTTGGAGGACGCCTTCGAGGTGCGCTTTCGCGTACGAATCAATTTCCACGACGGCCCTTCCTGGCATCGCCTCTCATGGCGGTCTGGTACCTCTTCGTCGCTGGCATTACGCCGGCTCGATGCCGTGGCGTTGCATCAGTGCCAGCTCTTCGTTTCGATTTGGCGCCTCGGGTGCAGCCCACAACTGCGCTAACTCTTCGAAGTAGCCGTCCAGCCCTGACGCGTGCAAGACGAGCTGGTTCGTCGCTGGTGTTACCAAACGTATAGGCTTCACCAGCTTCCACCAACATGAAGGTGCCGCTCGCGCCCGTGACCACGTCCTCGCCGACGCGGAACTCAACGACGCCCTCGAGCACAAAGTACGCCTCATCATTGTTGGCGTGGCGGCGTGGAGGCGGCATGCGCCCGGTCGGCGGCAACGTCCGCTCCATGAAGGAGAATCGACCGTTCGTATCCATGGAGAGCGCCTTAAACCACACGTCGCTCCCGCGTGCCTCGCGGTGGAGTCCCTCACCCTGGTCGAAATGGATCATGACGAATCCTCCTTGGTGGACGCCTGGGGCCTCTCGTCGAGAAGCCGACTTCGTTCTAGAGCAACTCGGCTTCGGTCACCCAGTTCCAATGCATACGAGCGTGATCTGCGTTAACGCCAAGAACGCCACCGAGCGTGCCGTCCGCCCACGGCGCGCCCTCGAGGCGTTCGCTCAACTGATCATCAGAGAGTTCTGAGAGCAGCGCCAAAGTGGCCGCGCGAGAGCGAGCGGTGAGCGCGACGACTTCAGAGAGCGAATCATCGTGGTGCTCTTGCTGGAACTTCTCGGTCATCGCGTTGACACTCGCCATGATTTGCTCCCGAGAGCGGGGTTCTCCGCCCTCGCCGAGGAGTAGTCCCACGGGGTTCTTATGGCCCGAAAGGTGGCGTCGAATCATTGCCACGAAGTTGTCTTCAATGAGCGAGAGGTGAGCGAAGTGATCGAGGGCGCTCCAGCGATTATTGGAGTCGTGTTCACTCTTCGTGATCGGTCGGCGTAACTGCTCGTCCCTGAGATCGGCGTAGGTCGCCATGAGCCAATTGCGGCTCTCGTTGAGCTTTGACTCAATTTCTATTCTCTTCACGAGACCCCCGTCAGTTTTGAACTTCTACGCTACGCAATCTATCGAGACGGGTCAACGTGGGTATTTGACCAGATAGAGCCGCCGCCTGACGCGCCACTACGGGAGAATGGTGCTCGCTCGGCCTTTCATTGACACGAAGTTGACATGAAGTCAATCGAATTCGACGAGAAAGGTGGGCGATACTGAGTCCAGTGCCGGATGCTCAAACTGCGAAAGAGCCGGACCGTCATCGCTAAGCGCTGGTCTCTCGTGCTCGCGGCGACGCTCGTGGCGGGAACGATGCTGGTCATCGTGTCGGCCGGGGGTGCCTCGAGCGCACCTCTCAGTATGGGGGCCCAAAGTACGGCCGCGCTGCAGCGCGTCAACGCAATCCGCACTTCTTTCCAACTTCAGTTGGGCACCGTCACGGGTGCCTACGACAAAGAAGTGCTCAAGGGAATTCAATCCAACGGTGACCCACCGTTCGCGCCACTGGGCGGCAACATTGACGCCGAATACAGTCTGTGGGGCATCGTTCCAGGTTGGACCTCGTCGTCGGTTCAAGTAGTTAATGACTGGGTGTACCACGACGGATGGCAAGGATCAAAGCAAAAGACGCTGAATGGCGACTGCACGTCGGCTACGGCGCCTGGGTGCAACGGTCACCGTCGGGCCGTTCTCAGTTCTCCCCCCACCCACGGCGCAAAGTTGCACATTGATATCGAAACGCGCCAAGTGAGATTTGAAGGTGCGAAGTACCTCGCGGTGGCGGCGTTGATGGTGTGGACCAAGCCGGTGTAGATTCCACTCCACGCCAATTAGGAGTACCGACCTACGCAACGGTGTGGCAATCACCGTGTCGACAATTCTTGGGTGTGTCTTTACTGCGTAGCGACGTCGCGCCAGAGATCGATGTTGCCTTCGACGGCGAGATCGTCGATGCGCGCGAGCTCGTCGTCGCTGAAAGCAATGTTTGCCAGGGCGTCGAGGTTCTCGTCGAGTTGCTGAACGCTGCTCGCGCCAATAACGAGCGACGTGACGCGCTTGTCGCGTAGCGCCCAGGCCAGGGCCATCTGTGAGAGAGTCTGTCCGCGCTCTCTGGCGATCTGAGCGAGCGCGCGCACGTGGTTCATGTTCTCTTCACTCAACATCGAGGCAAAGAGTGACGTCCCCTTCGACGCCCGTGAACCTTCGGGCACACCGTTCAGGTAGCGATCGGTGAGGAGCCCCTGGGCTAGCGGGGAGAAGGCAATGCAGCCCACGCCCTCTTCGTCGAGCACGTCGAGCAGGCGCTCTTCAATCCAACGATTGAAGAGCGAGTACGAGGGTTGGTGGATCAAGAGCGGCGTGCCGAGCCGGCGAAGAATGGCGACGGCCTCTTTGGTGCGCTCGTCCGAGTACGACGAGATGCCCACGTAGAGCGCCTTGCCTTGGCGAACGGCGTGGTCGAGGGCGCCCATGGTCTCTTCGAGTGGGGTCGTCGCGTCGAAGTGGTGGTGGTAAAAGATGTCGACGTAGTCGAGACCCATTCGCTGCAAACTCTGGTCGAGACTCGCGAGGAGGTACTTGCGTGATCCGAGGTCACCGTAGGGTCCGGGCCACATGTCCCAGCCGGCTTTCGTGGAGATGAACAGTTCGTCGCGCAGTGACGAGAAGTCCTCACGCAGGAGTTGGCCGAAGTTGGTCTCGGCGCCGCCGTAGGGCGGCCCGTAGTTATTGGCCAGATCGAAGTGCGTGACCCCTCGATCGAAGGCTCGCCGTAACGTCGCGCGCTGGGTCTCGAGCGGACGGTCGTCGCCGAAGTTGTGCCAGAGGCCCAGGGAGATCGCGGGCAGCAAGATGCCGCTTCGTCCACAGCGCCGGTAGGCCATGTCGTCGTAGCGAGTAGGTGAGGGACTGTATAGAGACATGGACGAAGCGTACCGACGAGACGCGACGTCGATACTCGGCCAGGTGACGCACCGTCAAAGGGCCGGCGCCTAGCCCTTTCGAGAACGAATGGAAAGAAGCGGCCGACGCACCGGAGAGAACGGCATCAACAGTCGGACCACGAGAATGTCGGTGCGTTTGCGCAGTTCGGCCATCAAGACGATGTCCAGCTGGTCGTGCAAGAAGCGATAGCGCACTTTGTCGGGTCGAATCACCGGAATCAGAACGACGATGCGCCGATCACCCTTCGCCCGCTCCTCGTCAATGAACGAGCAGATCGGCTCGACGATCGACGTGTAGGGCGTTCTAAGTACCTGGAGCGCCGGGCCTGGATCCCACGTCGCCCAAGCCTCTTCGAACTCTTCACCAAGGTGGTCTTCTTCGCGCTCTTCGGTGAGTACGGTGACCGCGACGACGTTCTGGCTGAGTGAGAGCGCTTCACCAATTGCGTAGCGCGTGAGTTCTGAAAGGGTCGCCACGGTCACGATGACGAGCGTCTCTTGGGTTTCGGGGGCGGCGGGAATCTGGCCGAGGCCGATCGCGACGCCCGTTCGCTCGTAGTACGCGTGCACCCTCACGAAGAAGAGGATGTAGAGCGGTACGGCGACCACCACGATCCAGGCACCCTCGACGAACTTGGTAATGAGAAAGATCACGGTGGCGAGTCCGGTGATGAGCGCGCCAAGACCGTTGACGAGCGCGCGATAGCGCCATCGGTCGGGGCGCTCGCGCCACCAGTGCACGACGAGGCCAGTCTGCGCGAGCGTGAAGCCGGCAAAGACGCCGATGGCGAAGAGGGGGATCAACTCATTGGTGTTCCCGCCCACGGCGATGAGCAAAGCGCCCGAGAGAAGGAACAAGACCCAAATGCCGCTGTCGAAGACCTGGCGATCGCCTCGAAGGCCGAAAATGTGTGGCAGGAAATTGTCACGCGACAGCAGGCTGCCCAGTATCGGAAGTCCTCCGAACGAGGTGTTCGCCGCGAGGGCGAGGACCAGGGTGATCGTGAGTGAGACGATGTAGTAGGCCCAGTGTCGTCCCACGGCCATACCCATGATCTGACTGAGCACCGTTTCGCCCGATCGTGGTCCGATGTGCCAGCGACGGGCGAGCACCGCGAGGCCGAGCAACATCGTCCCCAGGATAAGTCCCAACATCATCTCGGTTCTTTTGGCGCGCGTTGTTCGAGGGACTTTGAAGAGGGGAACCCCGTTGGCGATAGCTTCGACACCGGTGAGGGCGCTGCACCCCGCTGAGAACGCTTTCAAGATGAGAAGGACCGACACGACTTGAAGACCGTGGGTCGAGAGCAACGAGTGGCCCAGCTGTGCTTGGTGAAGCCCCAGAGGATGAATCAACCCAACCCCGATGACGGCGAGCAGTCCCACGATGAAGAGGACCGTCGGCAGCAAGAAGGCCCGCGCGCTGGCGCCCAGCCCGCGCAGGTTCAAGAGCGTAATGACGCTGAGAAATCCCAGGCAGATCGGTACGGTCGCCGACGTCAAGCTAGGAAAAGCGGAGGTCAGGCTCGCCACGCCCGCGGCGATGGAGACCGCGACGGTGAGCGTGTAGTCAACGACGAGCGCGGCGGCCGCGACGAGGCTGGCCTTGGTGCCAAGGTTCGCTCGCGATACCGCGTACGCGCCACCTCCGTTAGGAAAGGCGTCGATGACTTGGCGATACGAAACGACGAGTATGGCGAGCAACACGATGATCGCCAGAGTTATTGGCACGATGAGGTGTAGCGCACCGGCGCCGGCCAGCGCCAAGACAACGATGATGGCTTCGGGGCCGTACGCCACTGAGGTCAGAGCGTCCAGCGAAAGCGCCGAAAGTCCCTCGAAGGGATTTATCTGTTGTTTCGACGCGTCGCTCGAACGCAGCGGTCGTCCGACGAGGAACGTCCAGATGGATCGACCGCGGGACGTGTCACCCTCTGAGTTTGTCGTCACCCTTGCATCGTACGAGGGCCCTCACCCGTTACGGCATTTCGCGCGGGAGTGATCGACACCGAACGACGGCCCAGAGTAGAGAGGCCGCGACGAACACCTCAACGATGCCGGCGAGCCAGCCAATGATGGCGGCTCGATGCAGCGAAAAGTGAATCACTACCAATAGCTCGAGCGCCATCGCGAGCAGGCACGCCACCGCGTACGGTCCGTACTGAGCGGCACCGTCGAGGATGCGACTCGAGGCGTCGACGTTGCGGTGCCAGAACGCGTTGAGGACATCGCGTTTCTCGACGCGTAAACAACTTCGCTACACGTCGAGCTTCACGAGACTCACGCTACCTACGAGTTCGACCTTGAAGCAACGACGACGGCGAGACGCCGCGCTTCGGCCTCACTCGTGAGGAGGTGATCCTCTAAAACTCGCCAGCGAGGACCTCGAGGTGCTCCATGTCAAAGTCCTCGGAGGTTGACGACTGAGCGTTGAGGACCTCTTTCGCGGGCGTGCGAAGAACGACCAGGGTAACCACGAGTCCGATCGTGGCGAGTAGCGCGCCAATGAGAAAGATCACGTGGTAGCCGCCGACCAGCGCGGAGACGCGACTGCGTCCGGCGGCGATCAGCGAGGTCGTCTTGCTTGTGGCGAGGGTGCCAAAGACGGCGAGGCCCAAAGAGGAGGCGAGCCACATCGACACGTTAACAATGCCCGAGGCGAGACCGGCGTCAGTCTTTGGCACGTCGGCCATGGCGATGGTGAGGAGCGGCACCGATGAGATACTCATGCCGAGTCCCAGAAGGACGAAGGCCGGGAGAATTGCCGTGAAGTAACTCGCGTCCACGCTCGCTCGTGAGAGGAGGAGTAAACCTGCGACGACCGAGGCCATGCCGGGTACCAATAGCTTCATGGGGCCAAAACGAATTAACAGTCGACTCGTCATGCCGAGGGACATCGCGGCCATTACGAGGGTCATGGGCAAAAAGGCAATGCCGGTACGAAGGGGCGCGTAACCGAGGACCTTCTCTAAGTAGAGCGCGCCAAAGAAGAAGACCGAGAACATCGAAGCGAAGGTGAGACCTCGCACGACGCTCGACGCGGTCAGACTGCGAAGCTTGAGAATGCGCGTTGGCATAATGGGCTTAGCGACGCGCGACTCGTAGGTGAAGAACGCGCTCATGAGGGCAATAGAAAGCGCCCCAAAGCCGAGGGTGTGCGTGCACAGCCAGCCACCCGCGGACGCGGTGACGACGGCGTAGATGCCGACGATCAGTGACGAGGTCATGAGAAGCGATCCCATGATGTCGAGACCTTCGCGAATGCCGAGTCCCGCGTTCTCGTTAATGAGTATCGAGCCCAGGAACAGCGTGAGAATGCCAATGGGCACGTTGATGACGAAGATCCAGTGCCAGTTGACGGTCTGGGTCAAAATGCCGCCCACGAGGAGACCGATCGATCCGCCACCCACCGCGACGAACATGTACGCGCTCATGGCTTTGGCGCGTTCGTGCGCACCGGAAAATTCAGTGACGATGATTGCCACGATGACCGAGGTGGAAATCGCGCCACCGAGGCCCTGGAAGAAGCGGGCCGTAATGAGCATCGCTTGGTTTTGCGCGAGGGCGCAGATCAACGACGAAAACGTAAAGAGCGTGACGCCACTGAGAAAGACTTTCTTTCGTCCAATCAAGTCGCCTAAGCGTCCGGCCAACAGAAGAAAGCTGCCAAAGGCAATGAGATAGGCGTCGACCACCCACGTGAGACCCGAGGAAGAGAAGTGGAGGTCACGCTGAATCGAGGGGAGCGCCACGTTCACGATGGATGAGTCCAACGCGTTCATCAGCATGGCGAGACAGACGACAATGAGCGCGATCCAACGGCGCTTGTCGATAATTCCTGATGAGGGGGTAGTTAAAAGTGACATGGAAGAAGTCCTCCGTTGCTAGGGTGGGACTACTGGACGATGTATCTACATCATCGAGGTAGCGATATAATCATGATAGCATGAATATCGACACCTCGCTACCATTAATTTCCATGGATGAGAATTCGTCTACTGGACCTATCTTGTTGCTCACGCAACTTTCACGACTCGTGAGTCGACGAAGCACGCCCGAACTTCTTGGTCAGACGTTGAAGGAACTTGCGACGTTGTCGTTTCTGCGTGACTACGACGAGACGACCCAACAAGCGCTCACTGACGGACTGTGCATTGACGCCAACTACTGCGTGCTGTTGCTCAACGATCTTGAAGAGAGCGGCCTCGTGGAACGGCGTCGCGACCCAACGGACCGACGTCGTCACATCGTCACGATGACCGAACAAGGTCGTAAGGCGCTTCATCAAGCCGAAGCGGCACAACAGACTCTCGAAGACGTGATCCTCGGTGCTTTGGATGAAAGCGAACGCGTCGAACTGGCGCATCTACTGCGCAAGGCCATCGACGGTCAAGGCGTGGTCGCTCCGGCGAGTATCGACGTCACCGTTTCCTAGTTCCAGGACTCCTCATCTGACACTGCGTTCCATGCGCCAGCTCGTGGTTTCTCGCGGGGGCCATCGACCCTGTTCGATTTCGCGAAAGGTGCACTCCTCGCTTACAGTCTTGACGACGCGTGTGAGGAGATCAAAGTGAGTGGATTCCCCTATCAGGAGCAGTTCGTGGTGCATCGAACGCTCCCCGAAGAAGGCACGGACACCGAAAGCGTCTTGTCGATGTTGTCGACAATGTCCTTGGCCGAGAATCCCGTGTGGGAGGGAGGTCAGTGCTCGGGCACGATGTACTGCGGAGACCACGACCACTACGACTTTTTGAACGAAGCGTTCTCTCACTTTTCCTACGTCAACTCACTGCAGCGCGATATGTGCCCGAGTGCGACCAAGTTTGAGGCGGAGATTATCGCCATGACGCTCGACCTCTTAGGGGCGAGCAACTTAAAGGACACCGAGCCCGTCGGCCTTATTACTTCTGGTGGCTCGGGTTCCATTGCGCACGCGGTGCTGGCGTACCGCGAACATCACCCAACTCCTGGTCGACCCAACATTATCAAACCTGAGACCGCGCACCCGGCCTTCAGTAAGGCGGGCCACCTCTTTGGCGTCGAGATGAAGATTGCTCCCGTCGATCCGATCACCACGCAGGTGGACCTCCTGTGGGTGAAGGCCAACATTGACGAGAACACGGTCGCACTCATAGGTTCCGCCTGTAACTACGGTTACGGCACCATCGATCCAATCGGTGAACTCGGCGCGATTGCGTTAGAGCACGACATCGGGTTGCACGTGGACAGTTGTTTGGGTGGCTTCATCCTGCCCTTTGGTCGCGAACTTGGCTACGACATTGAGCCCTTCGACTTCGCCGTGCCAGGGGTCACTTCGATCTCGGCGGACACCCATAAGTACGGCTACGCGTTGAAGGGCACGAGCGTGCTGTGTTTCGCCGATAAGGCACTGCGCAACGATCAGTACTTCTATCTCACGAACTGGACGGGCGGGAAGTACTGCTCACCGGGAATGGACGGGTCTCGCTCCGGGGGACTACTGGCTGCGACCTGGGCGGCGATGGTGCATCTCGGTCGATCGGGCTATCGGCGCTACGCCGAGCAGATTTTTGCCACGTCGGCCGCAATGCAAAAGGCGGTCGGGGAACATCCATCACTGCGCATTATGGGTAAAGCGAGCTTTCTCTTTTCATTTACCTCTGATGAGTTCGACATCTACCTCGTGAACGACTTCTTGCGAACGCGCGGATGGCGACTCAATGGTCAGCAGTACCCGAACGCTTTGCACATGGCGGTGACGCGTCCTCAAACGCAACCGGGTGTAGCCGAGAGGTGGGCACGGGACTTGGCCGACGCCGTTGAGTACGCGTTTTCTCACAAAGATGAGCCGGCGAAGTCGGGCGCGGTGTACGGAGGAGTCGCCGGGGGACCGAGCGAAGAGTCCGACGCCATCATCAAATTCTTCATGGCCGACATGATGGACAAGCAGTCCTCCATACCTTCCTAATGAGCGAAGAGTCCGAACTCTGTCTGAGCATCGATCTCGGTACTGGCGGACCAAAGATTGGACTCGTCACACTCGACGGTGAGATCGTCGCGAGTGAAGTCCACCACGTAGCAACTATCTACGGCGACAACGGCGCGGCGACCCAGGACGCCGAACAGTGGTGGACACTCATTAGCGAAGCGACGAAGCGGCTACTCGACGCCTCCGTTAGTTCCGCCAGCCGCGTGAAGGCGGTCGCGGTCACGGGTCAGTACGCGTCGACGGTGCCGGTGGACGCGAACGGCTTGCCGACGGGACCGTGCTTAACGTGGCTCGATACGAGAGGCGGCCGCTATTCGCGCGAGGCGGTCGGCGGCCCCTTCATGGGATACAACGCACGCAAGGTGATTGGTTTCGTGCGCAAAACCGGTGGCGCTCCTTCGACCTCGGGAGCCGATCCAATCGGACAGATCTTGTACTTGCTCAACGAACAACCCGAGATTGTTGCCAACTCGCGCTGGTTCATGGAGCCCGTGGACTATCTCACGATGCGCTTTACTGGCGTCGCGTCAGCGACGCACGCCTCTCGCCTCGCGATGTGGATGACCGATGTTCGAAATCTCACCAACTACAACTACGACCAACAACTTTTAAAGATGGTGGGTATTGACGGTTCGTATCTTCCGCCACTGCAGCCGATTGGCTCGGTCGTCGGCACGGTGAAGGCGAGCGTCGCCGCGGACCTCGGACTTTCAACCGACACCGTCGTCATCACCGGGATACCGGATCTGCACGCGGCCGCGATTGGCTCTGGCGCGACCAGACTCTACGAGACGCACCTCGCACTTTCTACGACGTCGTGGATCAGCTGCCCGGTGCCCAAGAAGAAGACCGACATCAATCATTCGATCGTGTCGGTCCCCGGGCTCACTAACGACTCCTACATGGTCATCGACAGTCAAGACACCGGGGCCAAAGCGCTCGAATGGCTTCAGGGAGTGCTCGCCGGGACTGGCGCCCCCATGAATTTCGCGGAGATGACGTCGCTCGCCGCCACGTCACCTCCAGGCGCCAACCGCGTGCTCTTCACTCCGTGGTTGGCCGGCGAGCGTTCGCCCGTCGACAACCGGAGAATTCGAGCGGGCTTTACCAATCTTTCCATCACTTCCAGCACCCCCGACCTCATTCGTGCCGTGATGGAAGGCGTGGCGACGAACAGTGCGTGGCTCCTCAAGTACGTCGAGAAGTTTGCTGGCCGAGAGCTTTCCCCGATTCGCCTCTTGGGTGGTGGCGCACAGTCGGCACTGTGGTGCCAGATGTACGCCGACGTCTTGGGTCGAGACGTTATTCAGGTCGACCAACCGCTGTTGGTGCAAATGCGTGGCGCCGCTCTCCTCGCGTCCGTGGCCCTCGGGGTTCGTCGTTTTAACGAGGTCGGAGTGAACGCACCCGGCGTTACTTTTCATCCCACATCTGGTGTGGCCGAACTCTACAAAACTAGAGTGGATCAACTTCCAAGCCTCTACGCGCGCGACAAGAGTTGGTCACGCCGCCACACCCCCAAGGGCAGGTGACGAACGCCGTTGCGCTGAAGTCTCTCCGTTGAAATTTGTCGTGCCGTTGGTCTTGTTGGTGTTGCTCAGCGCTCTCCACATCGGCGCGTACAGCCGGACGCGACGATTGGCCTTTGAGCCATTCGTCGTAAGTAGATTGACCTAATGCGATTATCCGGTTGGGTTGACGCTCTGAGTGAGCGAAACTTTCTCCTTTTCTTCGTTGGTCAGTCCGCGTCGCAAATCGGCAGCGGCATGGCTCCGGTCGCCATCACGTTTGCCGTTCTTGAACACGGCAACGCCAGTGACGTTGGCTACGTCGCGGCGGCGGGATTGGTGCCGGTCGTCCTCTTCCTACTCATCGGCGGCGTCCTCGCGGATCGGATGAGTCGACGAGTGGTGATGCTCGGCTCGGACTGCCTTCGAGCAGGGGCCGAGACCGGACTCGGCGTGTGGATCTTGATCGAACGACCGCCGCTCTGGGGTTTCATGGCCCTCGCGGCGCTCGTCGGCACCGGGCAAGCGTTCTTCAGTCCGGCGATGACGGGAATCGTCCCACAAGTGATCTCCGCGGCGAAACTTCAACAGGCCAACGCTCTGAACGGCCTTTCGGGATCGGTCGGCGGGATCATTGGACCGGCGGTCGCGGGCCTCATCATTGCCGCTACCAACCCGGGTTGGGCCGTCTTGATCGATGGGATCACGTACGTGATCAGTGTGGTGTCGCTCTACCTGATTGACGTGCAGTGGCTTCCGAGCGAAGGAGGTGAGTCGTTCTTTCACCAGCTTCGAGACGGATGGTATGAGTTCTGGTCTCGAACGTGGCTTTGGGTGATCGTCGTCGAGTTCTCGATCGTCAACATCTTGATCTTCGCGCCGATGTTCGTCCTGGGGCCAGTCATCGCGAAGCAGTCCCTAGGTGGTGCGCCAGCGTGGGGACTAATTCTGGCCCTCGAGGGAGTTGGTGCAGTACTCGGTGGCGTCTTGATGCTTCGTTATCGTCCCCGTCGGCCGTTACTCGTGGCGACGATAAGTCCCCTGGCGTGGGTCTGGCCCCTGCTCGGCCTCGCGTTTCGAGCGCCCGCGATCTTTATCGCCGCTGGCGCGTTCGTCGCGGGAATCGGTATCTCGATCTTCTCGACACTGTGGGTGACCACGATGCAGCGAGAGGTTCCTTCCGAGATTCTCTCTCGAGTGAGCGCCTATGACTGGTTTGGTTCGCTCGTCTTCTTGCCGATCGGCATGGCGTTGGTGGGACCCATTGCCCGAATCTGTGGACTGAAGACCACGATTGTGGGCGCCGCCGTACTTCTCACCGTGTTCATTGGGGCGACCTTGACGGTGCCTTCGGTTGTTCAGATGCGAGCGCCGGCCCCGGAGAACGTTTAACCCGGCGACGATTGTCGTAGAACGTATCGTCAGGTTGGCAGCGATTAGCCCCAGACGTCGTGGGCCGTCTCCACGACGAGGCGCAGTTTGGCAATCTCTTCGTCGAGGGTGAGGCTGTTGCCCTCGACGGTTGAAGAAAACCCACACTGGGGGGAGAGACAGAGCTGATCGAGCGGGACGTACTGGCTGGCTTCTTCGATACGCCGTTTGAGCGAGTCCTTGGTTTCGAGCGCGCCCCGCTTAGTGGTGACGAGTCCGAGGACGACCATTTTGCCCTTCGGCACGAACCGCAGCGGCTCGAAGCCGCCAGAACGATCGTCGTCGTATTCGAGGAAGAATCCGTCGACGTCGAGTTCGCTAAAGAGGGCTTCGGCGACGAAATCGTACCCACCTTCGGCCGCCCAGAAGGACTGGAAGTTACCTCGACACGAGTGCGTCGTCACCGACATGCCCTCGGGTCGCGCGGCGAGCGCGGCGTTCAGTTGTTTGATGTAGCGCAAATGTTGATGTTCGGCGTCCTCACCTCGATCGGCGATCATCTGGCGTTGCGCGGGGTCATTCAGATAGGCGAGTGACGTGTCGTCGAGTTGGAGGTACGTACAGCCAAGTTCACCCAGACGGCGAATCTGCTCGGCGTACGCCGCCGAGAGGTCGGTCCAAAACTCCTCGACGTCGGGGTACACCGCGGGATCGATGGCGGCCGCGCCACCGCGATAGTGCACCATGCTCGGCGAGGGAATGGTTAGTTTGGGCACCGCCGTGGTCACCGTGGACTGCAAGAACTCAAATGCGTCGGCGAAGATAGTTTCGTCGACGTGCACTCGGCCGCTGACCTTCAACGCCGCTGACGTGAATGACGTCGAGCCTTCGTTATTTTTGAAGGCGACCTGAAGTTGCTCGTCCGTCTTGGAGATGCCACCGAGTTGATAGATGAAGTCCATGTGCCAGGAAGTGCGGCGAAACTCACCGTCGGTGGCCGATTGCAAACCGAGTTCTTCTTGGAGAGCGACGACATCACGAATCGCGCGATCTTCGACCTCCTTGAGAGCGTCGGCGTCTATCTTCTTTTCGGCGAAGGCTCGGCGAGCTTCGAGCAGTTCCGGTGGACGTAGAAAACTGCCGACGTGGTCGGCACGGAAGGGTGGTTTCAGGCGCTTGGTCACGACCCCGAGAGTACTCTTTCACGTTGCCACTCTTCGTTACCAGTCCATGACCGAAAGAGGATCCATCGATTCGCGGACGAAAGGCGTCCAAGACGTATCGTTGGCTCGTGCCATTTCCTGACGAAGACGGACCCGTAGTTCTTGAAGCGAGTCGCGAGCACTGGCGCACTGAGTTCGAACAACTGGCCGCGGTCATTCAACTCTTGAATCTCTCCCCGATGGGCGCCATTGAACACATCGGATCAACGTCCGTGCCTGGACTGGTTGCAAAGGACGTCATCGACGTTCAAGTCCGAGTTCCATTGCTCGAGCGACGCTGGGTCATTGATCAATTTTCTAGTGCCGGATTTCGTCACCGGCCCGAAGAGTGGAACAACGTCGAATTGACGAGAGGAGGGCCGGTCGAAAAGCTGGTTTTTGCCCCTCGCGCGGGTGCACGGCAATCAAATATAAACGTTCGGACGGAGGGCTCGAAAGGCGCCCGTGACGCAATGCTGTTTCGAGATTTCTTGCGTGGCAATGACGACTCTCGTGATCAGTGGGGTGTGTTCAAGCAATCAATCGTTGACGCAACTCCAGGGATTGACCTGGCCACCTACGGTCAGGTGAAGCAACCGGCCTGGCACCACTTGATGGTGGCAGCGGACGTTTGGGCGAGCGAGCGAGGTTGGGAGCCACCACCACTCGTTCCTTGGGACGACCTTTAATTCGTTGCGCTCGAGCAACCTCGATCTGTCGACCTCACAGCATGCCGAGGTCGGCTGCGGCAGCCATAGCGAACTCGTCCAAATTCAGTTGGTGGATTTCGTCGAGAGAGAACCATCGAGCAATCATTGGAGTGTCCACCTGTTTAGCGCCAGCGCCCGACGTGGCCTCAAACACCGTGGCTCGCCACGTCGTGTCTTGGCCACATTCGTACATGACGCGGTATTTCTCGCCACTGAGTTCCACGGTCTTTCGACCCAACTCGACACTCACCCCACAGTCCTCGAAGGGAATACGAGTGGCTGCGTGCTCGAGCGACTCTTCGGCGAGTACGGGGCCGCCAAGAAATGACCACGGTCCCTCTTTGGAAGCGGACGCGAGGAGAACGCGATCGTCACCATCAGTTACCAGAGCAATGACGCATTCAATGACGCCCGAATATTGAGGATCGGGCCCGGTGCGGGTAAGTTCAGCCATTTCGATATCTCATGTGGCATCGTAGCTAAGCAGTGCTCGCGCACGTGTCGAATTCATCTTCATGCAGAGTGTCACTTTTTCTCAGTACGTCAATTTTCTCTGGGAATGACTGATTCTAGCAATGTCAATTTCGCGGGCGAACCTGCCGTTGCGTCGATCTTTTCTGGCCAACGGTGACAAGGAGAGCCTATTTCGGTACGGTTTCGTTCCTAAGCGCACTCCATTTTCGACGCGGCTCTGTAATCTTCTTTCGTGGATCCTCGACTTGAAGCAAATAGAAAAAATTGGAACAATCGTGTTGGCATTCACACGAAGTCCGAGTTCTACGACGTTGAGGGGTGGCTGAGCAACACTGAAGGCCCGCCACTACGTGAGGTTGTCGCAATTGGAGTCGTTGAGGGCAAGTCACTCGTGCACCTCCAGTGCCACTTTGGCATGGACACACTGGGCTGGGCGAGAGTCGGCGCCAGAGTAACGGGGGTTGACTTCTCGCCAGAGGCGATTACGGCAGCAACGGCTCTGGCTGAACGGGCCGGTCTCTCTGATCGAGCGACGTTCGTGTGCTCGAATGTCTACGACGCGCCCACCGCTTTGTCGAATGAGCGATTCGACGTTGTGTACGTCAGTATTGGCTCGCTGTGTTGGCTCCCCAGTGTGGATCAGTGGGGAGAGGTCGTCGCGAGTCTTTTAAATCCTGGGGGCAAAATTTACCTCCACGACGTTCACCCGAACGCACTATCACTCGATCACAATGGTGAGCGAAACTTTTACAGTTACTTCGAGGAGACCAGCGACCCCCTCGTGGCTGACGAGCCCTTTACTTACACCGACGGAGAAGGCCTTACTGCCTCAAGAACCTATGGATGGAATCACTCGGTTGGCGAGATTGTCATGTCGTTGACCACTCACGGACTTGAACTTGACTCACTCATTGAACACGATTGGACCCAGTTTCGCCAGTTCCCCTGGCTCGTCGAGACGACATCTGGTGAGTTTGTTATTCCTACCGGAAGACCGCGAGCACCTTTGACGTTCACGATTGTCGCGCACGCTCCAGAATGAGTTGAACCCTCTCTCGAAGGAGCGAACCCGCACGTGAATGAATCCAATGACACCTAAATTGACTTCTGGGCGAGAAAGGCTGTCGTGACGGATCTGGACGCGTTGCCGAGGCAACTTGCGAGTACTCAATACTTCACATTAGGAGTGCCAAGAAATTTCACGATTTCCCCAGATGGCGAACGCATCATCTTCCTGCGCGCACGAGGCGGAGAAGACCGAGTCAGTTGTCTATGGTTGCTCGATTGTGGTGTCGAAAGTCTTCTGGTTGATCCAAAGGGTCTTCATGAAGACGAGACCGTTTCTGTGGCTGAACAAATTCGGCGCGAACGCGTACGCGAGCACGCGATTGGAATTGTGCAGTACTCCACAGACGCGGAAGTTCGAATGATTGCGTTTGCATTGAATGGGCAAGTGTGGGTGATCAATGTTGATGACCAGACTCCAAAGTTGATTAGCACCGTTGGCCCAGCTTTTGACCCTCGCGTGGATCCGACGGGTAACAGAGTGGCGTACGTCAGTGAAGGCTGCATTCGAGTTGTTGAGGTTTTGAGTGGATGCGATCGGGAACTCGCTACATCGGAGGGCCCGGACATTTCATACGGACTCGCGGAGCACGTAGCGGCCGAGGAAATGCATCGATTACGCGGATTCTGGTGGGCTCCAGACGGAGAGCGGTTGTTGGCCGCGAGGGTCGATAACACTCAGGTCCAACAGTGGTGGATCAGTGACTCAGCTAATCCAGAGATTCCTCCTCGTGCCGTGCGCTACCCAGCCGCCGGAACGACGAATGCGGACGTGTCGTTATTCGTGCTCGGGCTGAACGGTGAGCGGACTGAGGTTCTCTGGGATCGAGTCGCGTTCGAGTACCTCGTCACTGTTGCCTGGGATTCACACGGTCCACTGCTCAGCGTGGAGAGTCGCGACCAGCGGACAATGCAAATACTTTCGGCCAGTCCCGATTCGGGCGCGACAAAAGTGCTCCACGAGGAGAGTGAGTATCCCTGGATTCATATGGCAATTGGATCTCCGTCGCGGACTAAGTCCGGATTGCTCGTGCGTGTCTGCGATATCGAAGGTTCTCGTCAACTCGTCATTGACGGGAAGTGCGTTTCGAAGAGCGGAATTCAAGTACGCGAAGTTCTCGCGGTTGACGAAGAAACCGTGCTCTTCTCAGGATCTGACGAGCCAACTGAAGTACACGTGTTTTTGTATACCCCAGAAATCGGTGTCACTCGAGTGAGTCATGAACCTGGCGAGCACGGGGGAAACGCGAGTGGCCACACTCTCGTTCTCTCATCACACACCGAGGCGGGCCGTTCCATTCGTGTCACCCGGCCCGGTGCAGCCGACACCGCGATCCAATCGTTCGAGGCAGAGCCAAAGCTGATTCCTCGAATTACGTGGCTAAGCCTCGGAGACCGAGAGATTCGAGCCGCATTGATCTTGCCCACGTGGTACGAATCTGGCGCCGCGAATCTGCCGATCCTGATGTGCCCGTACGGTGGCCCATCGGGGCAACTCGTGACTCGGGCACGCCACTTTTGGTTCTGTGAAGCGCAGTGGTTTGCCGACTGTGGGTTCGCGGTAATCATTGCCGACGGTAGTGGCACACCGGGTCGCGGTCCCGCGTGGGAGCACGAGGTGTACGGCGATACTCTTTCAACCGTTATTGAGGATCAGGTGACGGTCTTGAAGAGGGTCACGGAGCAATTCCCCAATCTTGATGCTCAACGAGTCGGTATTCGCGGCTGGTCTTTCGGTGGCACGCTGGCCGCAGCGGCGGTGATACGACGTCCAGATATCTTCCATGCGGCGATATCTGGAGCGGCACCTAGTGATCAGCGACTCTATGACACCTACTTCAAGGAACGCTATCTTGGTCATCCCGATCATTCACCGGAGAACTATCTTCGAAGTTCGCCAATTAATGAGGCTTCGTCGCTCACTCGTCCACTTTTGTTAGTCCATGGTATGGTGGATGACAATGTAGTAGTGGCGCACACCCTACGGATGTCATCGGCGCTTTTGAAAGCTGGTCGGCCCCATCAGGTCCTTCCGCTATCAAATTCTGGACACTCGCCGACGGACGAAATGACGATCTTTAACTTGCTGATGTTTCAACTGCGGTTCTTGCAGGAATCATTGGGAGTGGAAACTCATTGACACTCCCATGATGGAGGACAAGTCATCGATTCTATAAATGAGAAGCACTAAAGCGCTAATGACCGGCGGACTGAATCCGAAGAGTTGGCCGGTGTCAACAACCTCAGAGTTCGAGTTCAACCTTTAGTCAAGTTGTCGCTGCGATGAGGTAGAACCCAACCTGGACGGGGGAAGTGACAGGTGTAGCCGTTCGGATAGTTCTCGAGGTAGTCCTGGTGCTCAGGTTCCGCCTCCCAAAACGGACCCGCGGGCGTCACTTCGGTCACGACCGTGCCGGGCCAGAGTCCTGAGGCTTCGACGTCAGCAATGGTGTCCTGCGCGATGCGACGTTGTTCGTCGTCAAGGTAGAAGATCGCTGAGCGGTAACTCGCGCCATGGTCGTTGCCTTGACGATTCAGTGTCGTTGGATCGTGCACTTGGAAGAAGAATTCGAGAATGTCGCGGTACGTGGTCACCGTTGGATCGAAGGTGACTTCGATCGACTCGGCGTGGTTCCCGTGATGGCGATACGTCGCGTTGACGACGTCACCTCCGGAGTAGCCCACGCGCGTTGCTAGGACACCGGGACGCTTTCGGATGAGGTCCTGCATTCCCCAAAAACACCCGCCGGCCAAGACTGCCTTCTCTGTTTCGCTCATGGTGCCACTCCCTTCTCACTCGAGTCTCCTTCGAACAACTTCTTGAAGTCGCCGTAACCCTCGGCGTCGAGGTCCCCGTAGGGGACGAACCGTAGCGCGGCAGAGTTGATGCAGTAGCGCAGTCCTCCCTCGGCGACGGGACCGTCGTTAAAGACGTGGCCGAGGTGGCTGTCGCCGTGGGTGGAGCGAACCTCGGTTCGAGCCATCCCAAAGCTGCGGTCCGTGTTCTCGACGACGTTCTCGGGCACGAGCGGCGCGGTGAAGCTCGGCCAGCCACAGCCACTGTCGTACTTCTTGGTGGACGCGAACAGGGGCTCGCCCGAGACCACGTCAACGTAAAGACCCGCTTCTTTGTTGTCCCAGAACTCATTATCGAACGCGGGCTCCGTGCCGCGCTCTTGGGTGACCTTGTACTGCTCGGGGGTGAGCTCGGCAATCGCCTCGGGACTCTTCTCGTAGTGGACTGTCACTGCAACTCCTTCGTACCTTGACTGAACCTTGTTCTTAGTTGCGCCCCAACCTTGGAACTGCTTGCTCGATTGAACCATCGAGCACTATCGTTGCGGCAATTTCATAGTCTCACCGGGCACCCATCGCGTTACAACCGGTTTCGCTCGCGGCACTCGGCGTGTTTGTTGTGTCGTTGAAACCAGAATAGGGTCGTGAGGTGAAATCGCAAACGGACGCCTTTGGGCTCGCCCTTTTGGAGTGGGCCCGAGGTTCCACGGTTCCAGAGATCGTCGAGCGAGACGACGGCTACACCGAGACTGGCGCTGGCCCCGAGGTGTATTTAGCTGATTTCAAAGGTTGGCCCGCGACAGAGCGACAGTCCGTGCGCCATATGCGAGGTCGCGTTCTAGACGTGGGCTGTGGCGCAGGGCGCGTGGCCCTGAACCTTCAGCGGCGTGGCCTCGACGTGGTTGGCCTCGACGCTTCATCGCTCGCCGTTGAGGCGGCGACGATTCGCGGCGTTCGCGAGGTCTGGTGCATGTCAACAGATACCTTGGGCTCGAAGATCGGCTCGTTCGACACGATTGTGATGTTTGGCAACAACTTTGGAATATTCGGCACGCCAGAAGGTGCTCGAAAGACACTGACGCAGTGGGCAACGTGGACGAAATCGGACGCACGAATTCTCATCGAGAGCACGAACCCGTACGGCGGTGGTGCTCCGGGTTTCGATCGTGGCTACTACCACCGCAACAAGACCAGGGGCCTCATGCCAGGCCAAGCACGCTTCCGGTACCACTACGGTCACGCTGTCGGCTCGTGGTTTTCGTGGCTTTTTGTCTCACGAAATGAGATGCGTCGCATCCTTCATGGCACGGGTTGGCATCAAGTTCGAGTTTTATGCGAGGGGCTCAGCGAGCCCTACGTGGCGATTCTGGAAAAGGATTGACGCAACGAGCGCCTTAATTGATGTTCGCCGCGATCTCTGAGGCAATGAGGTCAACGTGTTCGAGGTCGCCGATGTCCAAAATTTGCATATAGATCCGCGAGACGCCGATGTCGCGATACGTCGCAATCTTCTCGACAATCTCTTGGGGTGATCCGGCGAGACCGTTCTTTGAAAGTTCACTGACCTCACGTCCGATCTTTGACGCACGCCGTCCAAGTTCAGTTTGGCTTTGGCCACAACATGTAACGAGTGCGACGGATCGAATCATCGACTCGGGGTCACGGCCGATTTTGGCGCACGCCCCATCAACGAGTTCGAACTGAGATTTAGAGACGTCAAACGGGGCGAAGGGAACGTTGAACTCGTCGGCAAACTTGGCGGCTAGGCGTGGCGTTGTTTTTTGACCGTGACCACCGATGATGATGGGCGGTCGCGGCGACTGAACCGGTTTTGGGAGTGCCGGGCTATCGGTCAATGAGTAGTGCTTTCCCGAAAAGTCAAAGATCGCGCCAGCGTCGCTACCCCACAAGCCCGTGATGATGGAGAGTTGTTCTTCTAACTTCTCAAAGCGCTCGCCAAGAGGGGGGAAGGGAATGCCGTAGGCGGTGTGCTCTTGTTCGTACCAACCAGCCCCGAGACCGAGCTCAACTCGTCCCTCGCTCATTGCGTCAACTTGCGCGACGGTAATCGCCAGCGGACCCGGGTACCGAAACGTCGCGGCGGTCAACAGCGTGCCGAGGCGAATCCGACTCGTGTCACGGGCCAGTCCCGCGAGCGTGATCCACGCGTCGGTGGGCCCCGGTAAGCCCGACATCGCTCCCATTTTCAGGTAGTGGTCAGAGCGGAAGAAGGCGCCAAAGCCGCCCTCTTCCGCGGCGAGAGCCAGAGCCAGTAGTTCCTCGTACGTTGCACCCTGTTGGGGCTCACAGAAGATTCGAAGTTCCATACATCCTCATTTCCTTCGACGTTGCGTCGAGTGGATTCGTGACTCATTTTCTAACAGAGCTGGCGACATCATTGTCGACCCGATGTCCACTCGATGCTTTGTGATCGGCGCGAAGATCGTTGATCGATGCCGCCCCGGCTTTGGCCCCGGCGACGACTGTGACGTTTCTCGGAGCGGAACGAAATACTCGCGCCGTTTTCATAGCCCGGCTTCCTCGTCTTCGAGACCGCGCAGTCCATCGAGCGCATCACGACGTTCGCGTTGCACTCGTGTCGCGACCTCGGCGCCAGGACCACCGCTCGAAGGCGCTTCAACTTCGTCCGCATTACCGAGGACCGCTCCGAGGGTTGCGTGTACAGAGGAACGCAACGCGTCGAGGTTGTAGCCGCCCTCGAGAAACATTGCCAGTCGTCCGGGTCGCGACACGAATCCAGCGGCGAGCCGCGCCATTTCAGCGAAGTCGCCGCTGGTGAGTTGAAGGTCGGCGAGTGGGTCCATGCGGTGGGCGTCGAAACCGGCCGACACGAGGACCCAGGTCGGACCAAACGCGTCGATGATCGGCGCGGCGATGTCGTCAACGGCGCGGCGCATGACGTCACCCGTAGCCCCGGCCGGTAGGGGAATGTTGACGGTGCGATCAAGCGCGTGACGGCCGCCGACCTCGCCCGCTAGTCCGCTGCCGGGATAGAGCGGTGATTGATGCGTCGAGACGTAGAGAACGTCAGGCTCATCCCAAAAGATCTGTTGCGTACCATTACCGTGATGCACGTCCCAATCGACGACGAGCACCCGTTCGCCCTGGCTGAGCAGTGCCGCCGTTGCGACCGCGACGTTGTTCAAGAGGCAGAATCCCATCGCGCGATCGGACAGCGCGTGGTGCCCTGGGGGGCGCGCCGCGATGAAACCAACCCCGTCGCCGCGACGTTGCAACTCCGTGATGACCGCGAGTCCGCCGCCAGCCGCGTGTTTCGCAATCGACCACGAGTCGTAGGTGGCGTAGGTGTCCTGGTCAAGGTCGCCACCACCGGCGTAGCAGTACGCACCAAGTTCATCGAGATAACCACCGTCGTGTACGCGAGCGAGTTCTTCGCGGGTGGCGGCGTAGGGGGCGACAACGACGAGGTCGCTGCCCAAATGAAGGTCGGCAATGGCGGCTCTCGTCGCGGTGACGCGGTCGGGTCGCTCCGGGTGTCCTTCGTCTTCGTGACCCGAATCGTCGTAGATTCCGTTGACGACGAGGACCACGAGTTAGTTCTTTCCGGCAAGGTAACTATTTCGCAACGTCACGCTCTCGTGGGTGGGCTCGATGGGAAAGCGCACGCTGATCTCTCCATGCGAAACCGACGAGGTTAAGGGAAAGCCCGAGTGACGAAACACAGCCACCATGTCACGATTCGAGAAGAGCGTCTCGGCGCTGAAGCTCGTAACGCCCCTCGTCCACGCGGCCTCGGCGAGACCCTCGAGTAGACGATGTCCGAGGCCCAGGTGTTGGTAGTCGTCTCGAACGATGAAGGCCACTTCGGCGACCGTCGTCGTTGGATAACGGTCGTAGCGCCCTACGGCGACCAAGTCGTCACCGTCTTCAATGACGATCGCCAGGCGATCAACGTAGTCGACCTGAGTGAGGTGGCAGACCTCCTCGCGCGAGAGGTCGGGGTGAAACGAAAAGTATCGTCGATAGATGGAGTCCGACGAAAGGTGACGATGGAACACGACGAGTTTTTCGTCGTCGCCACTGCGAATCGGCCGTAGATGGAGCACAGCGCCCGAACGAAGGACTACGTCTTTCTCAATTTTGTCGGGATAACACCAAGGAGCGTAACGTTCTAGCAACATTGGACCGATGCCGGTCGACTCGTGCGACGGACGTGGCGTGTTGCCCACCGTCGCAGCTCACACGTGAGAGATTCGTTAGAGCGACCCGCGAGCAACCGCGCAACCGCGTCGCGTGACCTCCGCGCCCATTGACCTCGTCGCGTCGACAACATGCTTCCATTATCCCCTCGCCGTTCCCTCGAGTGCTAGTGACGAAGGTCACTTTCGTGCGATGAATGGTGCGATCAAGGGCGTTGGCCGCAATGTTGCCAAAAGTTCGTGAGCACTCGCGTCGGGTTTACTGGGTACTGGTGGACCTGAAGTGGTGTGCGTAGATCTCGTCCCTAGTCAAAGGGTTGGCCCTTGAGGCCGGTTTTGTTGGCACCGGTCATATTGGCGCCCGCCATGTAAGCGCCGGTCACGGTAGCGTCGGTCAAGTTAGCACTGGCTAGGTTGACTTCGTCGAGGTTTGCGTTGGTCAGATTGGCGCCCGCCAGATTGGCGCCCGCCAGATTGGCGCCCAATTCGGACGCAGCCCACTTTGGGGAACTCGTTTTTCCTTCGAGGTTCGCGTTGGTCAGATTGGCGCCCGTCAGATTGGCGCCCGCCAAATTCGCGTTACGAAAATTGGACTTCGTGAGATTGGCACGTGCCAAGTCCGCGTGAGGGAGCTTCGCGTTCGCCAAGTCGGCGCTCGTCAAATTGGCGCCTCGCAAATCGGCACCCGTCAAATTGACGCCAACGAAGTTCACGCCAACCAGTCGGGCGCCGCGTAGGTTGGCGTTGCTGAGATTGCAATCAGCGAGATCGATGTGGCTTACTGGCTTCGCTGCGCAATTGACGGTGGAGACTACGGCACTCGCTTCGCTTGGCCCGAGTGCCGTTCCAAGACTGAATACGACAAGACACGTCGTCAGGGCTGCGGTGCGAATATTGAAGTTGAAAGATGAACCGTTCATGACTTACTCGTCTCCCATAATTGCACGGTAACGATTTTTTTGTCAGGGGAAGTCGAGCTTTTGGGGCGGAATTGTTGGTCCGTTGTTTGAGGCCCGAGCAACAGACACGGTGGAGTCAGGGACTTTCGCAACTTAAACCTTCGGTGGCGTTTCCTTGAAGCGACCTTGACGTCCGCCCTCGCGATTCCACGACTTGGTGACCCGGGCGAGACCGCGGTGGTCATTGCTATTCTCGCCAGTTCCGCTGACTCCTTCATCAAGGGGGGAGTTGTCGACTCGAGCGGTGGGTACACAGCGCGACGAGAGTGCCCGACGTCGAGGTGGTCAACGGGTCGGACTTGCGCGAGACGTCTTCGTGGTGCGGGCGGCGTACGGCGGCCAACATGTTGACCCCACGGATCTGGTAGCTTGCCGGCGCCGGAGCGGTGACGATCAGTCCTTGCTCCTTCTCGAAACCAACAACTACCTCAGTTGGCATCATCCTCTTCGCCCGGATGGTCGGCCACCAGTGCGTGCAACTCACTCAGGCCGGTTGTAAACGGTACATCAGAATCAGAGTAGGGACCGAGCGGCCTGAGTTAGGCGCAGGCCTTGATGGACGCGGCGAGGGACGTGACGTTCGCTTCAAAACTTGCGTGATTGGCCTTCTCGTACGCCGCGAGTTTCGTCAGGCTCGTGTAGTTCCCGTAGGCCTTCAGAACCACGACGATGTCGTTTAGCGCTGTCTTGGTCTTCGCGTTAGGCGCAACTTTGGCCATCTTCTCGTAGTACGGCACGAGTGCCTTCGCCCAGGCGTGGTAACTGGTGAGCGACAACGTGGTTGGAACCGGAGGTTGGTGTTGGACCCAACTGAACAAGGCCGTGCAGAAGGGACTCGAACTGAGCGCACCGGCTTCGGGAGTCGACAGTCCCAAGGGGACGATGAGGGCCGTCGCGACGACCGATCCCGCAATCAGCATCCGGGCTCGCGACGTTAGACGCTTTGTACGAGTGATCATGGCAGTTCCAGCTTCCTGGGGAAGCGTTGGTTCAGGTTGCACCTTCCGGGTCCCCAACTTGAGCCGACACTCCTGTGCCGGCACACCCAACTTCTAGCAGGTTCGACCCCTCAGTGTGAGCCCTAGAGTCAGGGGCCAATACTCGACGGCAGACCTGATTGTTGTCCAAATACAGCAGAGCCGGTGTCCCTCGGGGTTCCTTGTCTGAGACACCTCGTGAGGGCAGTCCACGAGGTGACTGCGGAAGATCCGCGGTCGGTGTTTTTCTTGGAGGAGGCGGCGATGCACGCGGAAAGTGACCTCGCGTCCGAGATTCGCCGTAGGTTCAAAGGAACGGCGGGTCAGGCTGCAGTGGCGAGGACGCGTGCCCGCAGAGTCGCTACGCCCGGGCCGTCGAGCTGGTCAATGTAAGGAGCGCGGCCAGCCATGCTCATCACCAGCGCGAGGGTCGATCCGGTTACGAGCAATCCTTCACCCGTGGCAAACGGTCCGTCATCTGCGCGCAGCTGCAGGCCGGCGACGGTGGTTCGGCTGGCAACCGCGAAGTTGCGGCGCGCAAAGAAGTCAGCCACGGGTGTCAGTGCGTCAAGGCTTGGTGTTCGCGGTAGCCCCAAAGGCTGACGGATGTCTTGGGCGTGCACGACGACCTCGCCAAGGTACGCGGGCGTGTGTCCCGAGGGGGCGGTGGTGGAGTGGATGATGGCGTGGAACCGCTCGAGCGTCTCGGCTGGGGTGCTGCCCCGATACTCTGCCAGTCGACGCTGGTTGTGCACGTCGACACGGAAGCGCGCGCCGAGCATGCTCCGCACCCACCGCATCTGATTGAGGCTTGCGGCGGCGGTGAGGTGGGCAGCGACTTCCTCGACGTCCCACTGCCCGCACAGGGTGGCGTGGCGCCACTGTTCGGCATTGAGGCCCAAGAGGTCCTCCGCGAGCGCAGTCCGTTCGACGTGCATCAGCGCCCAGAGGTCGTTGTCCCGCGATTTCGCCATATCACAGATGCCCTTCTCATGATCGAGAGTCCCAAATGCTAGTTGCGGTCGTCGCTCGAGACTATCGGCGTAACGAAAATGCTTGCGCTGAATCCGATGAGACTTCTACGCGAGGAAGCCTCTTCGAAATTTGTTTGCAACCATCACACCCACGTGGAACTCAAAGTGCCGAGGACACTGTCGATAAGCGTCGCGACTTACTAATCTAGAAAGTCGCCGGGATCGAACGGAACGTCGACGGCGTGCTCACGGAGAGAATCGAGAGGCACGATTTCGAGTGCGCGCTCGTGCGTCGAGGCTAGGACCACGTAGGACGCCTCGCCGTCGAGATGAGAACGGAGCCAGTTGGCGGCGGTCACGCACCACCGATCGCCAGGCACCAGTCCCGGGAACCCGTATTGCGGGTTCGGTGTCATCAGGTCGTTACCGATTCCCCTCTGGTGCTCGAGAAACTCGGCGGTGACCACGGCGCAGATGGTGTGGCTCCCGAGGTCTTCTGGTCCCGACGTGCAACATCCGTCACGGTAGAAGCCCGTGACGGGGTCCGTGCCACACGGCTCCAATGACCCACCCAGGACGTTTCGTTCGACCATGGACCAAGTATCGCCGATGAGCTCTACCAAAGGGCAACATCAATCGTCAGCGGAAAGGCCCCGAGCCACACCGAGCGACGCCTACGAGGTCAAGCCATTCCGATATCGTCGGATCACGCGTTGGACCATCGATCCCCGAACTGGTGTTTATTAGCCAACCAGAAACGGAAGTTACCGCTGAGCACTAAATTCGACTGCGTGTCTCATTCGACCCGAGAGGTTCCGCGCCCGCTATGACGAACGATAAACGGCTCCCGCAACACATTGGCATCATTCCCGATGGCAATAGGAGATGGGCTCAAAGCCATGGGCTGGAAAAACAGGATGGCTACCACCATGGGCTGCAACCAGGTATAGAGGTCTACGACGCGTGCTTAGATTTAGGAATCAAAGAAATAACGTTTTACGGGTTTACGGTCGATAACACGAAACGTCCACTCGTTCAGTTAGAAGCCTTTCGACAGACGTGTGTGGACGCCGTCACGATAATGAACGATAGGGACGCGGACCTGTTAGTAGTTGGAAATACTCAGTCACCTTTATTTCCAAAAGAGCTCCTTCCCTATACCCAACGAACCAGATTTGGGAAAGGTCGCATTAAGGTAAATTTTCTCGTCAATTACGGCTGGAATTGGGATCTCAATTACTCATTGAAGAAGGGTGATTTTGATCCAAAGGACAATCTCACTGACGGGATTGCCTCCGCAGAGATCTCGAGAATTGATTTGATCGTCCGTTGGGGCGGCGGGCGAAGATTGAGTGGGTTCCTGCCAATTCAATCGATCTACGCGGATTTTTATGTCGTAGAAGAAATGTGGCCCGATTTTGAGATTGGTCAGTTCCATCAGGCGTTGGAGTGGTATCAAGATCAAGACATAACTCTCGGCGGCTAGAGAATCTGAAAATGGCGTAGACGGGGCCAGGGATTCGAGCCCCGGACCCGTTGCGTGCCATCAACATTTTCGGCGTCTTTTGACGTGCGTAGTTGTCTAGTCTTTTAAATAATTGTTGAAGTTTCGACGTTGAATGTGCGCGTGTGATGCCAGCGTTTTTGCGGTTGATTAGACGGTTCGTACTCTTGTCCAAAATGCAGTCTTACTGTAGCCTTTCAACAAGTTTGAGGCTGGAGGGTCACATGAGGAGTTCCATAAGGGCTTCGCGCCCCTTCGCAGCGTTGCTCGTCGCGATTGTCGTTGCACCGATACTGGCGGTGGCCCCTTCTTCACTATTGGCCAGCGCATCGACAACGGCTGCGACGCAAATGGCGATGACTATGAGATCAAGCCGTTCGACAACATCGGCTGCGGCGTCTCGAGGTCGGCAGGCCTCGGTGCACGCCGCTCACGCAGCGATTCGAACCTCGCAGGCCTCCGTGACGACTGGCCACGCCCACGTCACTCGATCAGTGGCGACGTTGGTGAGAACGTCGGATTTCTTAGCCCATCCCCTGTTAGCGACCGCCGCGGTGACCACGAGTAATTTCCTGGGAATCGACAGTCCCGTCGGTATCACGTCGGGCCCTGACGGGGCCCTCTGGTTCACGAACTACTCCAACAACTCCATTGGACAGATGGCCGTGAACGGCGCACTCACCGAGGTCTTCACGGACCCGAGCATTTCGCATCCCCATTCGATTGTCGAGGGCCCTGACGGGGCCCTCTGGTTCACGAATTACACCGGCGGCGGCGGTGGCGGATCAATTGGCCGAATCACCACCGCCGGCGTCGTCACCAGTTTCACCTATTCGACGATTGTCGGACCGCTGGGTATCACGGTGGGTCCTGACGGAGCCCTATGGTTCGTCAACGCCGGAGGTGGCGGATCAATCGGGCGAATAACGACCGCCGGCGTCGTGTCGAACTACAGCGACTCGAGTATCCACAGCCCCAACGCCATCACCGCCGGCCCCGACGGCGCACTCTGGTTTACGAATGGTCAACTGCTCAACAGCTCAATTGGAAGGATCACGACGACGGGATCGGTTTCGAGCTACACCAGTAGTTACATCGATGAGCCCAACGCCATCACCGCTGGTCCCGACGGCGCGCTGTGGTACACGGACTACACCGGCATCGGTCGCATCAGCACCAGTGGCACCGTGACACATTTCACCAACCCGATCTTTGAGTACCTTGGAGGATTGACCGCTGGTCCTGATGGCTCCCTGTGGGCCACCGACATGCTCGACAACGGCACGACGCTGACGGGCTACGTGGTGAAGATGACCACCGCGGGCGTCGTTACTGACTACTCCGACAGTCCCTACAAGTATCTCGAGGGCATCACGACAGGACCCGATGGCGCACTCTGGTTCGTCGCCACAAACAATCAGAACAGCGACGCCAGTGACTCTTCGATCGGTCGGATTACGACGAGCGGAGTCGTATCGAACTATGCCGGTACCGTGTCACCGGAGTACGGCGCTATTACTGAAGGTCCGGACGGCGCTATCTGGTTCATGAACCAGTACTCGGTCGGGCGAATCACGACGGCCGGCATCGTGGAGAGTTTTTCCGATGCGAGCATCACTTATCCTTCCGCGATCACCGTTGGCCCCGACGGTGCACTGTGGTTCACCAATGATTACGGTGGCCAGAATGGGAAGGGTTCCATCGGGCGAGTCACGACCAGTGGCGTGGTATCGAATTACACGTCGAGCACAATTAGTCAACCCGAAGGCATCACGGCGGGCCCCGACGGCGCACTGTGGTTCACCAACGGGGGAAACAATTCCATAGGCCGAATCACCACCGCCGGCGTTGTCACGAACTACACCGGCAATGGCATAAGTAATCCAATTGGAATTACGGCAGGACCCGACGGTGCACTTTGGTTCACCAATGAAGGGAACAGTTCCATTGGCCGGATCACGACCGCCGGCGTCGTCACGAACTTCCCCTCGCCTGCTTATCCGAATTCGATTACCCCTACCGGGTCCATCACGGCAGGCCCCGACGGCGCTCTGTGGTTCGTCAACTCCGGCAGCGAGCAGATTGGGCGAATCACGATGGCTGGCGCAGTAACCGTCTACGCGGTCGCTATCAACGGTTCGGTCTCTGGAATCACTTCAGGACCGAATGGGTCACTGTGGTTCGTCGACACGTTCGGTGACGTCGGGCAGATCTCGACGGCCGGGGTCTCGGCCGTCTACGACTCGCAGAACTCGCTTTACAACAATTACGGGACTGCCGGTATCGCCGCGGGTTCCGACGGCGCGCTCTGGTTCACGAACGACAATTTCGATTCCTACATTGCCTCGATCAGCAGGATCTCTGTCACGACACCGCTCGCACTGACGCCATCAACCCCCTCGATCTCTAACCTGCCGTCATCGACGACCTACGGCACGAGCTTCACGGCCAGTGTTGCGACGACCGGTGACGGGACCACGTCGGTGACCTCGAACACGGTGAGCATCTGCACCGTCAACGGATTCACCGTGTCCTTCGTCGAGGTCGGCACGTGCTCATTGACGGCTCACGTCGCCACTGGAACGAACTACTCGAGCGCCGACGGCGTGGCCCAAACCTTCCCGGTGGGCCAGGCGTCGCAATCTGCCCTTAGCCTCACGTCGTTGTCGGGCACTTACGGTACAAGCCTTACGCTCAGTTCGAGCGGTGGTTCTGGCACTGGTGGCGTTAGTTACGCCGTAGCGAGCGCTGGCGCGGCGGGCTGCTCGATCAGCGGCACCACCTTGAGTGACAACGGTGCGGGTAGTTGCACGGTTACGGCCACGAAGGCGGCAGACTCGAACTATCTCGTTGCCACTGCCACAGCGACGGTCAGCTTCGCGAAGGCTGCTCAGAAGGCTCTGCGTCTCACCTCCAAGATTCACACGTATCGTTCAGTTCTCAAACTCACTTCGAGCGGCGGTAGCGGTACCGGGAAAGTCACGTACGCCGTGGCGAGTGCCGGCACTGCGCACTGCGCACTAGTGAAAGGCGCTTCATTGAAGGCAAAAAAAGTTGGTACGTGTCTGCTCACCGCGACCAAAGCAGGCAACGGCAACTACAACTCAGTCCATTCAGCGACGACGAAAGTGACGTTCACTAAGTAGACGTCGCTCCGCGAGATTGGCAAGGATTACCGGCCGATCCAAGTTGTCGACGCGTCATCCAGCGACGTATCGGTACCTATTCCTAATTCTTATCGGTGAGACTTATCAGGCTCGGTTTGGTAACGAGCACGAGGATCTGGACTCAGCATGGTTTGGTTAATTGGTAGTGATGACCCCTTGCATGCCATCGGCCTGAGGGAAGTTCGTTAAAGTGCGTTGAAGGTCGAATTCATTGAATTCCTAGGGATTTCGGTACGCGTACGATTGCGCATGTTCGCACTTAAACGTCGGCGTTGCTGACGGCGTTGCTGACGGCGTTGCTGAAGTGCTGGGATAGTTGTGAGTGGCGTTGTGTTCGGAGCGTCGAGATCATCAATCTTCGACGGAGGATTCGGTTGGCGACGTTCCGATGGAAGTACTTCGAATTACGTCTCTCGATAATCCTCGCCTTCCTAAAAGGGTTCGAAGGGGTCATCGTCTTTCATGTTTTCAAGCAAGTCACTGTATATGTTTTCAAGACCTCGCGCCTTAGCGGTAACGAGAGCGTAAAGCTCCAAGAGAAGATCGTTGATTTTTTTCGAGTCAGCATGAAGCTCATCAGATACATCCCATTCAATCGCAATGATCGGGCTTTCAAGGATGGCGTTCCATACATATAAGTCGTAAGGGGCAAACTCGTCTCCGTCACGGTCCCAGATGGCATACTTAAATTTGCTGTTACCCGCGTCGAATCTTCCCGTGCGATCCTTGTTCTCCGACCACGTGAGGATACCCGTCTTGGTGTTCACAAGCATTGTGTTAAGAATTTGAATTTTTTCCTGATTGTCGAGTATTTCCATCTAGTGATCTCCTGACTTGACCGACATCGTAATCTCAAGGCGACTCATTTCTAGAATTAAATTGGAGAGGGACTCGCGTACGGCTTCGGTCTGGCGTGACACGTTCGCGGTTGAGTGATTTACAAGATATCCCTTTACAGTTGCAGCCTGCTGTGAAAAACTCTGTAGTGAAATGACTAACAGTTGTCCGTCATCGATTCCAAGATCAACTAGTGCACTTGTTTGACTGGATAGGCGACTCAGACTCAGGAGTGTTCTGATAGCTAGAGATCGCTCGCTGCGAACTGCAGAGTCCTCCAAATCGACATTCAGAGGTGTGAACTGAGGGATCACAGTTAGCAGTCGGTTCTTGACTAGGGTTCTTTCAGTTAATTCGACGGCCTCCTTTGCGGCGATTGCAGCGGCCTTCGTTTTACGAATCTGCCCGATGGCAATCGCGAATCCGATTGCTGATACGAGGATGCCGATCAGGGCCAGAG
Source organism: Acidimicrobiales bacterium (assembly GCA_036511495.1). Taxonomy (GTDB): domain Bacteria; phylum Actinomycetota; class Acidimicrobiia; order Acidimicrobiales; family RAAP-2; genus RAAP-2. Next base: position 66,387 of record DATCCC010000016.1, read on the forward strand.
TATCGGACAAGTCCCACGTGTTTGCGTTGAGCTTTATGCCGGAACTTGCAAGCAAATACATCGGTCTATATTGCCACTTAAGTCGTGGGCGCAGAAGAATTACTCTAGAACTTATGAACAGAGAAAGGGCGCAGCACGAGCACGCCCATTCTTAGGCGTCGCTGACTGAAGATTCATGGTGCTATGTTCCGAGAATGTCTCAAGGCGTCTTCAGAACTTCCAGGGTATTGGCAGCGTCGGCAGTTATATCTTTGGTGTCTCTCTTTGGCCTTGGGGTTAGTCCTGTTCAAAGTGGAGCGTCATCAAACGCTTGTCGACCACTTACAAACGGCGGTCATTGTTATGAACCGGGTGAATATTGTCGCCATGCGGACGCTGGAAAAAGAGGAATCGCGGGTGACGGGAAAAAGATCGTATGCCGGAATAACGATGGACTTCGGTGGGAGCCCTACTAACAGCCGTCAGAGAGTTTGTAAGGAAACGCGAGAAGTACTGCTGATTGAACATTTCCGGGACTGTAAGCGGAGTTACCATCCGGCGCTCCATAAGAAACTTCAACGCCGATCGTGCCGCTCGGGTCTTGAAACTTACCTAACGTTTTCGCTAGCGACGAATCATGAATGTTGAAGAAGCCGCACGTGCCCGTTGGAAAGGCTTTGCCTAACACGAGCTTTGAAACATGAGTGACGCCGGGAAGGTCAGTTAGCATCTGACGTTGGGCGCTAGCAAGAGTCGTATGAGTGGGGAAACTTTGCCAGTAAGAAGTCACGATTCCGCGCGTTATCACTACGGCCGTGTATTCATAGACCTCTCCTGAATCTGAATTGGAGATGAGTGGACCAAAGCAGACGTTTTTCAGCGAGCACCGCTGGTTGTGATCCTCACCGTGGGCTTGAGTAAAGGCGCTGAGCGTCGCACCTATTCCTTTTGATGATCCACTCGACGAAGCACCGACTCCTGTTTCAGTCAGTGCGGTGGAGAGTAATGCGACACTTACAATCATGCACGAGAGACGTCGCAACCAAATCTGCCATTTCATTAATGACCCAGCCCTTCTGACTATGTAATGACGTCTATTCCCTTTTCGACCAATTCTCGTCTCAGGAGATCGATTTGTCCTGCGAGAGTCTTTATGCTCCCAGCTGTGAGCGCCGCTAGGTCGCGCATTGATTTACTCACATCTTTGGACCTGCTCCATTCTAGAAGAAAGTCATTCCAAACTTGATTCACGTCGGCTTCTAGAGTCACGTCTTTCCTCTCGATTTACCTCTTAATCAGACTATTCAACCTAAACGTGTCGCGCTCACTGCCGTAGTTTCGATTTTTGTTAATCAGCTCAAGGGGATGGCTCGTCGCGTTGCATCGTGTACTCGCGTGTTGCGAGCATCGATTCGACGAGTGAAATCACAACATATTGGTCGCGATCATTGAGCTGATTGAATCTCACGGTGAAACCGCCTGCCGCAAACTTCTCGATTCCTTCTGGTGCGTCCCGACCAAGCAAGTCAAAAAGGCGCTCGGGATCAATTTCGACCGCCTGCGCGGCCGCCACGAGATTGGCAGCGCGAGGGTTCGGTACGAAGAGACCGGGCGTTAGCATCGCGCCGCCACCTTCGAGTTGGCGCCAAAGGGCTTCGGAGATGCCGGCACGTCTTGCGGCTTCGCGCTTACTAATTTGAAATCGCTTGCGGCCGAGATAAAGCTCTCTGCCAACTACCGCCCAAGCAACTCTTTCCGGGTCGGTGTCGAGCGCATCACGCCCCTCCGGAGTCCCTTGCCAACTATCGGGACTGTCATCTTCTGAATCTCGACGCACACGCCTGACCATCAGCGGACTCCATTTCTCTAATGCTCAATGATACGCGGAAATACGCGCCCATGCGCACTTATTCGCAGTAGTCTTAAATACGCAGTGATGCGAATTATTGCGTATTTAGTAATCGAGAGGATTGACGTGGTTCGAATGGCTCGTGAAAACGGAGGGGTGCTTCTGTGGCACGGAGAGGGGGATGTCGGACGCGGCGAGGGCCCCCGCGAGGGGGTACGCCGCGACGGCAGCCCCTTCCCTTGTCAGAGTGACATAACTGTTGGACCATACAAAGTCTCCGTTGCGATCGACACCGGAGAAGCGACGATTGTCTACAACCCCTCTAGTTCACAGGCGAATTCGTGGGTGTCTTTTGGTGATGGTTGGGACGGTCTTGTAAGTGATGATGGAGAGGTCATCACAAAACGGCCAAGTCTGACCGATGAAGAGCGAGCTTCAAAGAATTTAGAGAGGGCGAACAAACGCGCGATCGTTGCGCTTCGTCGCTACTGCGTCCGGAATGAATTGCAGAAGATGCTCACGCTCACCTACGCCGACGAGATGTGGGATCGAACAATCGTAAAGAGCGACATGAACGCCCTGTTCGTTCGTTGGCGTCAGTTGAAAGACAGTGTTGCATTTCCCTATGCATACGTTTTGGAGCTGCACCCTTCGGGACACGGCCTACATGTGCACGTTGCGGTTCCACTTCGCTACATCGACAAGCACTGGCTACAAGAAACCTGGGGACATGGAATCGTGCACTACCGAGACCCAAAACGACTCAGAGAACGAGACTCACGTGAACGTTCTAGGCGCTTGTCGGGCTACTTGGCAAAATACGTATCCAAGGATCTTTCGAGCGACCATATCTCGGGAGAACAGCGCTACAGCATTGCGCAGGGATTCAACGTCGAGGTGAAGCGACGTAGCTTCGAGACGCTGTTTGAGGCGAACGAGTGGCTTTGGCATTTCATCGGAGAGAGCTTTCACCAGGTGTGGTCATACCTGGATTCGGACGTTTGGGACGGTCCACCTGTGTGGGTCTTTCGTTCCCCTGGAAATTAGAAAGGAGGTGAAATATGAATAACGAGTCCCGAGAGATCGATCCAAAGTACTTCGGTGATCCGCTACTACTAACGATCAATCAAGTTGCTGGGCTTTTGAATCTTGGTCGCACTAAGACATATGAAATTGTGCGAAGCGGCAAGATCAGGAGCCTAAAGGTCGGAAGTCGTCGATTGATCCGACGCGAAGACGTTGAGTTCTACGTGAAGCAAGTCGCGGAGAATCAAAGCGAGGATTGGAATTGAATGAACTCATTGAATTATGCGAGGTGCGCGCCGATTCCGATTTATTTCGTCGCGCGCCTCGTCTATTCGGTCAAGTTCCTTCGTCGACGGGCTCCCACTGAAGAATTTATACTTGGGCGATTTCAATTAGCGAGTCTCGGTAAAAATCGCCGGGGTCCTTCCAAACCTTCCTCTACGTTCACTGGCATCGAGTTGGTTTTACGATTCGCCCTACATTTCGAAAATCTGATCTCTTATCTCTCATCGAACGACTCAGATCATTCGGGATCTCATTGCGGTAAATATCCCTTCTGCGGTCATGTCACCTAACATTTTTTTATAGGCGCGGTCCCATTCTGAATCATCACGAGCGAAGTTGAGTGTTGGTCTTGCAGCGGCCTTTTCAGACCGCAGATCTTCGATTCTGTTTCTGATGACACGTCTTGCAATTTTGACGGTTTCCGCTGAGAATGCATCAAATGTGGTCTTGGAAGCCATGATTGTGGAGAACGGCGGGGCATCGCCAAGTCGCGTGGCTTCTTGTAAACCCGCGAATGCAAGCGAGGTTATGTACCTTGCGAGATAGGCGAGGTGGCCCGTTTCTTCCGACGTCGTCAGCCCCGCGCGCTTTTGCTTGAGGAGTTCTTTGTGATCATTTTTAAGGCCCAACCATACAGTGATCAACCAGGCAATTTGCCAGAGTTCTTCGTCGTCCCAACTAGTGCACGGATCACCGTCGCGGCCAAATGCTTCCCAATAGCCACGATCTCCATCAGAACCATCCCAAAGCTGCTTTGGCGAACCATACGAGACCATGGGTTTGAAGAGGGCTGCATGACGCAACATGCCCAACTCCTCCAGCCCGACTCTGACTCCTGCTTTTGCGCTAGGAACAAAACCGCGCTTATGGCAGTACCAGAACGTCGAACAAGCTGCTTTCCCGCTAAGTGTTTTTGAGAGATTGTCTCGCAAATATATTTGGAAGTCGTCATTCGAATAGAAGTCGGATTCCTTTACGGGATTTTGTGTGTTTTGATAACGTGTAATTTTTTCAGCGAAGTCGTCTTTTCGCTTTCCAGATTCGTCAGTCTCGATGAGTCGAAGCAGAACATATACGTCGGGATTTTTTGACTTGAACAATGCCCGCTGAAGTGCATTGACTGTTTGCGCTCCATTAACAACCTGAAAATGTTCGGCAGTAATCGTGCCGTCTTCATCCAAGACGTAGCTCGAACATGTGGCGGTTATGCCGTTGTTGTAATAGAAGAAGTTGCCAGCTTCGTCATCTGATTTCGCCGTTTCGACGATCCGCGGATTTATTTTTCCAGAACTGAGAGCAAGTCGAATGTTGCTATTGAAAAGTAGCGATTTCACACCCGTTTGGTGATAAATGTCCGCGATAGCGTTGCCCTTAATTGCCGTTACCAGTACTCGTTGGGAACCTGAAAACTCAAACATAAAATCGGTAGAAACTTTGAAGCCAATGGTGGGAATTGAAGAACGGCCCAGGGCATTCTGTAGAACTTGATGATGTTGAACTAGTTCTGTTGATCCGTAAACCCGGCAGTCAACGTTGAGACCACGCTCGGCAAAAGCCTGTGTCACTGAGTTCGCGAGATCATGCATTCGCTGGTCGTCGCCGAGCACCTTGGAAGTTACGAACGACAACACAATGGACTGGTCTTGAGGACTGAGGTTGACTTGTTGCAATATGTCAAGCAATTTGGGATTCGCGTTTTCATCCACGTAAGCGTCGTTCATCCAGGAGTCAAGACATCCAAAGAACGCTCTGGCTTCTTCTAGATCGTCAGCATTAATTGGCGCTGCTTTCACATATTTGGTTTGGACGAAATGAAGAGTGTCGAAAGTTGAATTGAAAAGTAGGCCGTCAATCGATAGATCGTTTTGCCCGCCGGTGTGATAATCGGAGAGGTCTACATTCTGGGTTTTTTCTCCGCCAAGCAGGCTGTCAACGAACGCGTCCTCTTGGGCAAACACGTGGACCGCGAAGTATTCGAGGCCCGACTGAAGATCATCTTTGGCGCGTTGATACTTCTGCGCATATTCCGTACAGAAAGCCTTTAGGTCTTGCTGTGCAGTCGCCATTGTCTAGCCGCTTTCTTTTGCTAATCCATAGATGATAGGCAATTGGCGCCGCGACTATTTGGAAGGAAGTTTTGGGCTCTAGGTGCGTCCCCTACGTCAAAGCACTCTGAAAATTCATTCTCGAAATTGGCCCTAGAAGATTGACAACTTAGTGGATTAATAAGTGAATCGAAGTTACTTGGCATCGGAAACTTAACCCTGTTGATCCCAAAGCAAGGAGCCCATCGCATCGGCCGCCGCCTGTCGGTCAGGTGCAAGTACATGACCATAAACGTCAGCAGTCATTCGAATCGATGAGTGACCGAGTATCTCGCTTACAACCTGGAGCTTGACACCTTGAGCAAGCATGAGACTCGCCGCCGAGTGCCGTAATTCGTGAGGGTGCCATTTTCCGATTTCGGCTTCACGACAAATCTCTTGAAATTCGCGATAAAGGTTTCGAGGATCTATTGGCGTGCCTACCGAGCTAGTGAAAATATGACCGGAGTTTGTCCACGACTTTCCAAGACTCAATTTCAATGCGCTTTGATTGGCTCGATGAGATTTCAGTTGGGCTATCAAGGGCTCTGGGAGGTTCACGGCCCTTCGACTCTTGTGCGTCTTTGTGTCCTTCGTAATGAGAACCCCGTCTTCTCGGATTAGTGAACGCTGCACCAATAGTGTGCCTGTTTCTTCATTGAAGTCGCGCCACTGAAGACCGAGTGCTTCGCCGCGCCGTAGACCAGTCGAGAGCATCAATGCATAGAGGACCTCATTGTGGTGCCCGCGAAGTGTGTTGAGGAGCAGTCGCGCTTGATCGGGCGTGAGAGACCTTCCCTCTGGGCGAACGCCTTTCGGTGATCTGGAGAGCGTCGCGACGTTGCGAACAACGAGGTCCCATCGGATCCCCTGGTCGAGCGCTTGGGAAAGAACGTTGCGTATCCGACGAACGGTCGAAACCGAGAGACCGTCGTCAATCTTCTTTGAGACCAATCTGTCGACGTCTGAAGTCGTGAGGCTGGCGACTTTCTTCTTGCCAAGGGCGGGCTTGATGTGATGCTCTGCCATAGCGCGATAGTTACTCGCCGTACTGGGAGTGACTTGGTGTCGGTTCGCGTCATCGAGCCAGCGATCTACGAGCTGCGAGACCGTCAGTGATGTGTCGGGGGCGGGGAGTCCATCGTCAAGTTGTCGTTGCAACTTGCGCATCTTCTGAACCACTTCGGTCCGGGTCTTGGCGCTTACGAATTTTCTCTTTGGTCTCCCGTTGACGTCGAATCCAATCGTGGCCGCACCAAGCCATCGTTTATCCGAAGCACGTTGGTAGACGGAACCTTCTCCATTTGCACGCTGTCCGGCCATTTGGCCCCCCTAGGAATGCGTTGCTGAAGTCGTTGCTGACATTCCCAAAAAAGAGGATACTTGAACATACGATGCCCGAAATAAATGCATGTTTATCAGGTACTTCATTGGTGGAGGTAAGGGGATTCGAACCCCTGACCCCTTGCATGCCATGCAAGTGCTCTACCAGCTGAGCTATACCCCCGCCGAATTTTCAATGTTAGCAGTTGCCCTAGCTGCGACTCCTTGGCAAATGGAGTGACATTCGCATTACTTAGCCACTTGGCAATAGTCGTTGGCGAACTGATTTTGGCATTCCAGTCACGACCTGCTCGTACGAGTGCGAAATCATCGCCTTGATCTCGCCGTCGGGGACGCTCCCATTGAGGATCACGGTGTTCCAGTGTGTCTTATTGAGGTGATAACCGGGCGTGATGGCTTCGAACTCCTCTCTCAATTCGAGAGCGAGTATGGGCTCACACTTCAGCGACAGAGCAGGGGGAGTTTGGTCTGGCGAGAGAATCGCGAACATCTTTCCCGCGACCTTGTAGACGTCGACGTGTGGGCCAAAGGGCTGTTCTTCGCTGGTCTCAGGAAACGACAGCAAGAACGACGCAACTTTGTCGACTTTCATCGCTCACCTTTCAAAGAAAGGAAGGTTGGTCGGAGCACGAAAGACGCTTCGGTGCCTCTCAATCTCAATTGTTCGAGAGAATAAGGTCACAGAGCACACCTGGTTGTGAAAGCAATGGCGTATGGCCACTCTCGAGCATTGCGACTTCGCTGCAACGTTGCGACATGAGTGTTTGAATTCGTGGATCAACTGCGTTGTCTTTGGTGCAGAGGATGTAGTGCGAGTGAACATCAACGTCGAATGAGTCTCGCGGACTACGAAAACTGGCGATCGTTTGCGCGGTGAGTTGTGACACCGCCCATTCGGCGGTCTCGTCCGTGCAGTCCTGATAGAGCGCTTTGACCGCGAGGTCGAGATTGAGCCTCAAAAAATCACCATCAACTTCAATCGCTTCTTCGAGGAATGTTCGATTTGCTATTTCCTGATTGGCTTCGGACGCACTTTGACCAAGGGTCGGAACGAGAGCGGCGACATAGACCAAGCGCTCCAAGTTGGCGACTCGATCCGCGGCTTCAGTGATGACAGCACCGCCGTAACTGTGGCCGACGAGTACGACCGGTCCTTCGAGGGAGGCGACCTCAATGACGTCGTGGGCGTCGTCAGCTAAGTAGGTGTTGGGATGAGCGCCGTGGGTCGAACTCGGTAGGTCGAGCGCGGTCCACTGGACGCCGCGACTCGTGAGTTCGAGTCCTACGTCGCGCCAACACCACGCGCCCCCCCAAGCACCGTGGACAAGTATGTACGTCGTGTCGTTCATCATTTCCGTTCTCTCTTGGAGCGAGGCTACGCGGATTGTTCTCTAGAATGTCACAATGAACCGCCCATTTGACGTCGTCGCCGTTGAGGAGAAGTGGCAGGCGCGCTGGCTCGACGAGGGCACCTACGAGGTCGATAATGACGACCCGCGCGAGCGGTTTTATGCCCTCAACATGTATCCCTACCCCTCGGGCGCCGCCCACCAGGGTCACGTTCGAAACTACATATTTGGCGACCTCGTCGTTCGCTACCAGACCATGCTCGGCAAGGCCGTCCTTTCGCCCTACGGCTTCGACTCTTTTGGCCTGCCGGCCGAGAACGCGGCCATCAAAGACGGCAGCCACCCTCGTCCCTACACCGAAGCGCGCATGGCCGAACTGAAGTCGTCGGTGCGCCGTCTGGGCGCCGTCTACGACTGGCGCCGCGAGGTCTACAGCCACGACCCCGAGTACATCAAATGGTCGCAGTTTATTTTTCTCACCTTCCTAAAGAAAGGTCTCGCGTACCGCGCCGAGGCGCAGGTCAACTGGTGCCCCGGTTGCATGACCGTGCTCGCGAACGAGCAGGTACTAGCCGACGGCACCTGTGAACGCTCGGGCGACCTCGTCGTGCGTCGATTCCTCGAGCAGTGGTTTTTTAAGATCACCGACTACGCCGACGAGCTCTTGAGCGGTCTCGATGAGTTGGAGTGGCCAGAACGCGTAAAGACCATGCAACGCAACTGGATAGGTCGTAGCGAAGGTGTCGAGTTCGATCTGGTGTTGGCCTACGACGAGACCAAGGCGCTGCGCGTCTTCACCACGCGACCCGACACTGGCTTTGGCGTCACCTACGCCGTTATCGCGCCCGAACATCCCATGTTGTCGCTCCTGACGACCGATGACGAACGTCTGCGCGTCGACGAGATCGTCACTCGGGCGAGCGCGACGAGCGAAGTTGATCGAACGACCTCCTCGAGCGAAGGAGTCGGTCTAGAAAAGCGCGGTGCCTTCACGGGAAGTTTCGTGATCAATCCCTTCAACAAGGAGAAGGTGCCCGTCTACGTGGCCGACTACGTGCTGGGCAACTACGGCACGGGTGCCATCATGGCCGTACCCGGAGAAGACGAGCGTGACTTCGAGTTCGCCTCGGTGCACGGACTGCCCGTCGTGCGCACGGTCCAGCCGAGCGAGGGATTCGAGGGCGGCGCGTACCGCGGTGACGGCGCGCACATTAATTCCGGCTTCTTAAACGGACTCGACATTGCGGGCGCCAAGACCAAAGCCACCGAGTTCTTGGTTGAACACGCGGGCGGCGAAGCGAAGGTGAATTTTCGCCTGCGTGACTGGCTCATCTCGCGTCAACGCTTCTGGGGCTGTCCAATTCCGATTATCTACTGCGACGAACACGGCGCCGTTCCGGTACCCGACGACCAACTCCCGGTGCTCGCCCCTGATGACGTGGTCATGAACAAGAGTGGCCAGTCGCCACTCGCCACGAACGCCGGTTTTCTCAACACGACCTGTCCGATCTGTGGAGAGCCCGCTCGTCGCGAGACCGACACGATGGACACCTTTACCGACTCGTCGTGGTACTACCTACGATACGCCGATCCCTTCACGCCCACTAAGGCCTTCGACCCCGTGGAGGCGGCGAAGTGGATGCCCGTTGACCAGTACATCGGCGGGATTGAACACGCAATTCTTCACCTGATGTACGCGCGTTTCTACTTAAAGGCCCTCGACGACGTCGGACTCGCCCCGGGGCTGCCGCGCGAACCCTTCCGCCGTCTCTTTACCCAGGGAATGATTCGACTCGGCGGCACCAAGATGTCGAAATCCAAGGGCAATATCGTTACGCCCGAGGAGTACTTTCCCTCAGTGGGCGCCGACGGCCAACGGCTCTTTCACCTCTTCGTGGGCCCACCCACCGACGACGTTGACTGGACCGACCAGACCCACGACATGCTCGAGGGGGCCGCTCGTTTCATCGACCGGTTCTATCGCCTCTGGCACTTGTACGACGTGAACTTCCACGACGGCGTCACCGACGCCGACCTCGACGTTCGCCGTGGCGTTCATCGGACCATCGATCGCGTCACGAAGGACTTCGACCGTTGGAGCTTCAACACCGCGGTGGCCGCCATCATGGAACTCTTGAACACGGTGTCGAAGGCCGCGCGAAGCGACGAGGGCATCGAAAAGGGGACACTGGACGAAGCGCTCGACGTGCTCGCGAAACTGCTCTCACCCATGACGCCGCACATCACGGCCGAACTATGGGAAGAGCGCTACCCCGACCGGCCCAGTGTGCACCTCACGAAGTGGCCCGTCGCCGATCCGGCGCTGGTCGCGGAAAAGACCGTGACGATGGTGGTCCAGATCAACGGCAAAGTTAAAGCTCGACTGGAAGTCTCGCCCTCGATCAGCGAAAGTGACGCGACCGCCGCGGCCTTGCACGACGCCCACATCGTCGAAGCGCTCGAGGGGGCGTCGCCCACGCGCGTGGTCTCTCGACCGCCGCGACTCGTGAACATCATTCACTGATGGCTTCTTCAGCGTCGACACCTGAGACGCAGATCACGATCGAACCGCCGCAGTTCAATCGTCCCGAAGTCGAGATTCGCGCCTCCTCGAGGCGTAAGAAGACCGGCAACGCCCACTGGTCGGGGAGTCGCATCGTCGTCCAGATTCCCGCGCGCATCCGAGGTCGTGAGCGAAGAGCATTCGTCGACGAACTCGTCGAGCGACTGTTGGCGCAGCGCCCACAGAACGCCGCGGGTGACGCGGCGCTCGAGGAGCGCGCCCGAGTCTTGGCGGAGCTCTATAACGATTCGGTCATGCCCGCGTCCGTTCGTTGGGTCAGCAACCAACAAGCGCGCTGGGCTTCGTGCTCGCCGGCGTCGCGTGAGATCAGGGTCTCGAGTCGGCTGCGCCAGTGTCCCGAATGGTTGATTGACGCGGTCCTGGTGCACGAACTGGCCCACCTTCAAGAGGCCGACCACTCCGCCAGGTTCTACGAAATTGCCAGCCGCCACCCTCGTCAAGACGACAGCGCCTTATTCCTCGATGGTTACGCGTTGGGACTCGGCCTACGTATTGAGGCGGGCGACGTCGACGAGTCCTTAAACGAACGCGGCTAATTCGCCTCGCCGCGAAGGAACTTTTCGAGTTCGGCCGCGAGTTCATCACCGCTCGGCAACTCTTCGCCCAGTGACGTGCCTTCACTTTGGTCGGCCGCCGTTTCGAGTCGTTCAATCATCGACGAGTGTTCTGGATTATTGGTTACTAACTCATCGACGCGCTGGCGCGCCTCGTCGGCCGACGCGCGAAGCAGTCCGGCGTCCAGCGTTAGCCCTGAGATGCGCGCGAGTCCGTCGATGAGCGCCGCGGACGCTTGGGGGTAGGGCATCGCGGCCACGTAGTGCGGCACTCGGGCCCACAGGGTCACGACGTCCATATCTACTTCGGCGAAGCCCAACTCGAGGGCGGTGCCAATGCCCGCGGGAACTTCGAGTTCGCCGGTTACGGAACCAACGAGCGCGAGCAGGTGCGCACTGGTGGCCGGTGCGGTGCCGATGACGCGCACTGGTCGGGTGTGTGGTGTTGGTGCGGGGAACGAACCAAGCCCTACGACGAGTCGAACGTCAAAGCGGCCCGCGGCGTCGGTCACCACGTCGACGAAGTCGCTCCAGTGAAAGTCGGGCTCGGGACCTACGAGGAAGATGACGTCCGCCCCGTCGCCGTCGCGGCCGTAACGAAGTTGAATCTCCGGCCACGTCAGTTCGGTCGTGATGCCGTCCACGATGCGCGCTAACGGGCGACGGGCCCGTTGATCGATGAAGTACTCGGTGTCAAAGGTCGCGAGCACTTCGGTGGGAATCGTCTCGAGGAGCGTCGAGATGGCCGTGCTCGCGCCGAGTCCCGCGTCGATCCATCCCTCGAGTCCGACGACGAGGACCGGCTCGTTCAGGTCAGGGTCGGCGAGAAAGATGATCCGGTCGTAGATTTCGTCGTCCATCATCCCTCCAAGGTCTTTTTAGCCGTTTCGGCGAGCGTCGCAATATGGGCCGGGAACTCATCGACGCTGCCCTGGTCGCCGGCGGTGGCGCCGGCGCGGTAGCGAGCGAAGACGCCCTGCAAGATGCAGGCCAACTTCCAGTAACCAAAGGCCTGGTAGTAGGCGACGTGGCTGACGTCGAGGGTCGAGTGACGGGCGTAGGCCGCGAGTACTTGCGCTCTGGTGGCGAAGCCCTCGGCCGTCGTGGGTGCCGCGCCGAGCAACACCGACGTGGGGTCCTGAGGTTCGGACCAGTAGCAAAGGAGCACACCGAGATCGGCCATGGGATCGCCGAGCGTGCAGATCTCCCAGTCGAGGATTGCCTTCACGTGGCCGGTCTCATCGAGCACGGTGTTGTCGAGTCGGTAGTCGCCGTGAACGACCGCGACGCGCTGTTGGGTAGGAATGGACCGAGCCAACTGGTCGCCGACCTCTTCGACGAGGTTCTCGTGATCGACGCCCTCGACGCGCATCTGGTCGAACTGCCCACGCCACCGGCGTAGTTGACGCTCGATGTAGCCGTCGTGGCGCGCGAGTTCACCGAGTCCCGCGGTGTCAACGTCGACGTCGTGCAGTTGGGCCAGCGTTTCGGCGAGATTGTCACCGATCCGGGCGCGAATCTCGACGGGAAAGGCGGCCGCCGCCTGATGGCGGTCGCGCAAGATGGCGCCCTCGACGAACTCCATGACGTAGAACGGTCGCTCATTGACACTCTCATCGACACAGAGGCCCAACGGCTTGGCGACCGGGACTCCCTGAGGGTAGAGAGCTTTGATGATCGTGTGTTCGCGCACCATGTCGTGCGCCGTTGGCAGCACGTGACTGGTGGGTGGTCGTCGAAGTGCGTAGGTGGTGCCACCAGCGTCGGTGACACGAAACGTTAGGTTCGAACGGCCTCCGGCGATGAGCTCAAAGGTGAGCGGTGCGAGCGCACCAACGTGCTCGACCATCCACCGGGTGACGTTGGCTTGGTCGATTCCCGTCACCGTCTCCATGCCATTGACGCTAACAGTGCCGCGTGACCCCTCTTTTCGCGTCGCGACGACCGTTAGGCTGATGCGCGTGAATGATGTCACTGACGCCACTTTTGCAACGGCCGTGATTGAACGCTCCAAGAGCGTCCCGGTCGTGGTCGATCTGTGGGCGGAGTGGTGCGGTCCCTGTAAGACACTCGGTCCCTTATTGGAAAAGATCATTGAGGAGACTGGTGGTGCGGTGGAACTCGCCAAGGTGGATGTCGACGCGAATCCCGAAATCTCCCAGGCTTTCCAAGTACAGTCAATCCCCGCGGTCTTCGCCCTTAAGGACGGACAGATTGTCGACACGTTCGTTGGTGCGCTGCCCGAAGCCGCGGTGCGCGAGTTCATAGAGCGCCTCGCGCCGGGCGCCTCCATCGTCGATCAACTCGTCGAGGCCGGTGACGAAGCGTCGCTTCGCGAAGCGCTCGAACGCGACGCCGCGAACGTCGAAGCCGCCGTCGCTCTCGGTGACTTTCTACGCCAAGACGATCGACTCGACGAGGCGGAGGCCCTGTTGACGCCCTTCGCCGGCGTCCTCGACGCCAAGACGGTACTGGCGCGGATTCGCCTGCAACGAAGTGGCCTAAGCCTGGAAGGCGACCTGGATCTGACGCTCGAGCACCTGCTCGAGCAGAGTTCGCTGAGTGAGGAGTCCAAGGCTCAACTATTGGAGATTCTTGACGCGCTCGGTCCAGGCGACGCGCGTTACGTGTCGTACCGGCGCCGGCTCGCGAGTCGTCTCTACTAGTGCGGATTTACCGGCCCGAGCGGCCGTTAGTGGTCGCCCTTGGACCACAACGCGTGGACGTGACGACGCGCGCGCTCGTCATGGGCATCTTGAACCGGACGAAGGACTCTTTCTTTGGACCCGCGGCCACGTACGACCTTGACGCGTTTTTCTCACGCGCTGAGCAACTCGTGGACGACGGCGCCGATCTGCTCGACGTCGGGGGTGTGAAGGCAGGTCCGGGCGACGAGGTGAGTGAAGACGAAGAGCTGCAACGGGTCGTGCCGGTCATTGTTGAACTGAAGAAACGCTTCGGCGTGCCCTTGAGCGTTGACACGTGGCGGGCGTCCGTCGCGAAAGCTGGCTTTGAGGCCGGGGCGTGTGTCGGCAACGACATCAGTGGTTTTGGGGACCCCGACTACCTCGCCGTCGCGGCCACGGCCAAGGCGACCGTCGTCGCGGTCCATATTCGACTTCGTCCCCGCGTGGCCGATCCCACGCCCCACTACGACGACGTAACCCAGACGGTGAAGGAGTTTCTCGTCGAGCGCCGTCGCTGGGCGAGCGAGGCGGGGCTGAGCGACGAGCAGATTATTCTCGACGCCGGCCTGGACCTCGGCAAGACCTCGGAACAGTCGCTGCAACTGCTGCGCGACTCGAACGAGCTCGCCGAGCTCGGTTCGCCACTTCTCCTGTCGGCGTCGAATAAGACGTTTCTTGGGGCGCTGTTCGATCTAGACGTCACCGAACGTCGTGAAGCGTCTCTCGCCGCGACGGCGATTGGCATCTCACTGGGTTGTCGTATCGTTCGTGTTCATGACGTTGAGGGAACCGTTCGAGTGCGCGACGCGCTCGCGCGTCTTTCTGAGGTGGACCGTTGAGTAGCCCGAGCGTCTGCGTGGTCGGCACCGACGCGACGATGGTCTATGACGCGGTGCACAACGTGGTCGCCGAGGCACTGGGCGACCTCGATCCCTCGTTCGCGTTACAAGACTTCACGGCAAAGGACGTCACCCTGGGCGCGGGGGAGTCGGCGCTGCCGCGAGTAATGGAAGCGCTCAACACGCCGCCCTTTCTCGTCGAACGCAGAGTCGTTGTGGTTCGCGACGCGCAACTACTTATTGCCGAGGAAGTGGCGCAACTGACCGATTGGATGAGCTCACCGGCCCCCGGGACGGTCTTGATTGTCGCGGTTGTTGGCTCCAAGGCCAACAAACTCGTCAAGGCCGCCACCGACGTCGTGGAAGTGAACGTGGGCTCGCGGGTCGCGGACCGCGTGGCGTTCGTGAAGTCCAAAATGGACGAGTACGACGTGGTAATCGATACTTCAACGGCCCAACGAGTGGCGGATCAAGTTGGTGACGACGTCGCGCGCGTCGACGCGCTGGCCCGCACCTTGCAGTCCATCTACGGCACGGCGCCCTTGGTGTTCGCCCGTCTTGAGCCCTACCTCGGCGACGCCGGTGACGTGCCGGTGTGGGACCTCACGGACGCGATCGATGGCGGCGACGCGACCAAAGCCATTGTCGTTGCTCGACGAATGCTCGAATCCAGGGGACGGGCGGGCCTTCAGATTGTCTCGATGTTGCAACGCCACTACCTCAACATGGCCCGTCTGGAAGGCAGCGACGTGCGCACGAAGGACGAAGCTGCGACGCTGCTCGGCATTAACGCGTATCCGGCGAGCAAGGCATTGCAACTCGCCCAACGCATGGGAGCACCTCGACTGACGACGGCCGTGCACTGGATCGCCGACGCCGACCTCGACCTTAAGGGTGGGGTGAGTTACGGCGGCAAAGACCTCGACAGTGATCTGGACGTCACCGAATTGACGGTGATTGAGATTCTCGTGGCGAGACTCGCGCGACTCTCGCGCGGCGCCCGCGCGCGCTAAAGAAGAAGGGCCACTTCGCCCGGCGCTACTTCTTCGTTGACGTCGAAGCGCGCTTCTTGGCGACTTTTTTCGTTGCCTTGGTTTTGGAAGCAGCTGACGAGGCACGCTTCTTTGCGGTCTTCTTCGTCGCGTTGGCCCTGGCGGTCAACGACGTGGCACGCTTCTTCGCAACCTTTCGGGCCTTCGATGCCTTTTTCGTCGCTGACGCTACGCGCTTCTTGGCGACGGTTTTCGTTGCCTTAGCCTTGCTCGTCGCGGACGACACGCCCTTCGCCGCCGCCTTCTTCGCCGTCGCGGCTTTTTTGGAGGCGGTGGCTACTTTTTTCTTCGCCGCCTTCTTCGCCGTCGTGGCTTTTTTGGTGCCCGACGCTACTTGCTTCTTCACGACCTTCTTCGCTTTGGTCACCCTCTTCGCGAGCGCCTTCCTCGTGGCCGCCGTCTTTTCTTCGATGCGTTCGGCGGTACTTGAACTGCTGACCACTGCAGTCGCTTCGGTGAAACCTTGCTCTACCCTCAAACCAGCGGCAGACACGGCGGCCTCGATGGTGCCGATGGTGCTACCTACTAATTTTGCGGCGTTATCGAACTTGTTTGTCATAGGTAGAAGCGTAGTGACATATGCCACGGCGCCGACAGGCGCTAGAAAACAAAGGTTTTCTAGGCTTCAGCGCGCAGCGCGTTGAGACGCTTCATGAGGCCGCTCTTCTTGTTGGCGGCCTGATTCTTGTGAATGACGCCCTTCGAGGCGGCCTTGTCGATGCGCTTCACGGCCAGGCGCAACGCGCTCTCTTCGTTCTCGGTGTCGAGCGCGGCGACGGCGTTCTTGGCGCGGGTACGCAGTTCTGACTTGACGGCCTTGTTGCGCTCGCGAGCTATCACGTTCTGCTTATTGCGCTTGATTTGGCTTTTGATATTGGCCACGGCTACATCCTCGTTCGTAAGTGCGCGTCAACTCTCGGCGCGGGCCTAGAAATTCTAGCAGAGGGCCAAAGTGTCCCCGACTTAGAAGAAATTCGTGGCTGACCGGTAACCTTGGTTGACCGTGGCAACTTCCTCTTCATCTGTCGATTCCAGCAAAATCCGCAATCTCAGCATCATTGCGCACATCGACCACGGCAAGTCGACGCTGTCGGACCGGATCCTTGAGATTACCGGCGCCGTTGATCCCCGCCTCATGCGCGCGCAGTACCTCGACTCGATGGACATCGAGCGCGAACGCGGGATCACCATCAAGGCCCAGAACGTACGCGTGGGTTACAAGGGCCACCTCATCCAACTCATCGACACGCCCGGTCACGTGGACTTTGGTTACGAGGTCTCTCGCTCACTGGCGGCCTGCGAGGGTGCCGTGTTATTGGTCGACGCCAGTCAGGGCATTCAGGCCCAGACGCTGGCGAACTGTTACCAGGCGATCGAGCACAACTTAGAAATCGTCGCAGTGCTCAACAAGATCGACCTACCCGCCGCCGACCCCGAGCGTTGCAAGGAGGAACTCGAGCGCGTGCTCGGTCTGCCGGCCGACGAGATTCTTTCAATTTCGGCGAAGACCGGCGAGGGTGTACCCGAGTTGTTGGACGCGATTCTCGCGCGCATTCCCGCGCCCGTCGGCGATCCGAACGTGCCCCTTAGGGCGCTCATCTTCGACTCCTACTACGACCAGTTCCGTGGCGTGATCTCGTCGATTCGCGTCCTCGAGGGTACGTTGCACGACGAGACGAAGATTCGCATGATGCGCGCGGGCACCAATCACGAGCTCGAAGAGATCGGCATGCGCACCCCCGACATGATCAAGGTCACCCAACTCGGCCCCGGTGAAGTGGGCTACGTCGTCGCGGGTATTCGTGACGTGGCGGGCGCGCGCTCGGGCGAGACCATCACCGAGGCGTCCAATCCGGCGGCACAACCACTCGACGGCTACTTAGATCCCAAGCCCATGGTCTTTTGCGGGATCTACCCAATCGACGGCGACGATCTGGCCGACCTGCGCGACGCTCTCGACAAACTCAAACTCAACGACGCCTCCATTACCTTCGAACCAGAGAAGTCCCACGCCCTCGGTTTTGGGTTCCGTTGCGGTTTCCTCGGTCTCTTGCACATGGAGATTGTCCGCGAACGTCTCGAGCGCGAGTTCAATCTCGGCATCATCGCCACCGCGCCGTCGGTGGTGTACCGCGCCTTTTTGACCGACGGCAGCGAGATCCTCATCGATAATCCAACGGAACTCCCCGACCCCAGTCGACTCGATCACGTGGACGAACCAATGTTGGACGTGACGATACTGACGCCCGCGGAGTTCCTGGGCGCCGTGATGGACCTTGGACAGACGCGCCGTGGCGAGATGACCAAGATGGAGTACCTTTCGACCGAGCGCGTGGAGTTGCGCTACCGCATTCCCTTGGCCGAAGTCATCATCGACTTCTTCGACGCCCTCAAGAGTCGCACCAAGGGCTACGCGTCCCTCGACTACGAGCCGAGTGGCTACGTGACCTCCCAGGTCGTGCGCGTGGACCTGCTCATCAACCACGAACCCGTGGACGCCTTCTCGACGATTGTCCATCGAACGAACGCCGAGTTCTACGGCAAGCGGATGGCCGAGCGGCTGAAGGAACTCATCCCTCGTCAGATGTTCGACGTGCCGATTCAAGCGGCGATCGGCGGGCGCGTGATCGCGCGCCAAACCGTCAAGGCTCGTCGAAAGGACGTCTTGGCCAAGTGTTACGGCGGGGACATCACTCGTAAGCGCAAGCTCCTGGAGAAGCAAAAAGAGGGCAAGAAGCGAATGAAGAACTTAGGGCGCGTCGAAGTGCCCCAGGAGGCCTTCGTCGCGGCGCTGAAACTCGAGGAGTGACGACGGCTTGGTCGTTCGCTGTTCCTTAGTAGGCCGAAAAGCCCGGTGGTAGATCCGCTCGTCCCGTGAGGGCCAGCAGCACCGCGACGCCCTGATGCTTTCTCGTACTGCTGATCGTCGCGACGAAGGCGAGACTTTCTAACAGCGCCTCGGTCGGTGGCGCGAGATCGAGATTTAGCGCGCGAGCAATATCGAGACCGTGAATCGTGAGCTCTGCCGTGCGTGAGGGCAAGTAGTCGCTCAAGGTCATCGTGCCTATTGGACTGCCCACCGTGGCGTCAGCGGGCGTACGTCCAATGAACGCAACGGCGAAGTCCGCGGCCGCGGCCACGGTGGCGTGGGGATCGTCGCCGAGCGTGGCGACGGCCTTTCGGCCGCGTTCGGCGATATTCGCCTCGCTCCAGTACGTCGAATCGGGCGCCTCGGGCGGCTGGGGGTGTTCGAGGTAGTCAATGATGATGACGTTCGCGCGACTGGCGTGGCCAACGGTCTCTAGGACTGTCCACACACCAAGTCCCGGTGCGTCCCACGAGGACGAGGACACCGACGCCACGACGTCAACGAAGTACGTTGCCGCGGCACGGAACGCGTCGAAGCCAGGTCCCTCCATTGGTTAGTCCTTTCTCACTTGATCGACGAACACGATGACTCTTAGTAGCCCGTCGTACCGTCGATTATCTCTCTAAGTATGTCGGCGTGGCCGCAGTGTCGTGCGTACTCCTCGATCATGTGCACGTAGATCCAGCGCAGGTCCACCTCGCGTCCGTGACGGAGTCGCGTAGCGAGCGCGTCGAGGTCGCCCGCGCGCCCGATGACGCGTGCCGACGCGGTCGCGGTCGCGAAGAGGTCGAAGATCTCTTCGGGGGAGTGACTTTCAAGATCGTTGAAGTCCGCGTCGGGGTCGTCGTTGTCACCAAAGAAGTTCTCCAGGTCCTCACCCTTGAAGACAATGGCGAACCAGTAGAGCTCCACGAGGGCCATATGTTGCACGAGACCGAGCAACGAGAGCCGTGAGGTCGCGACGGGCCGCGCGCTCAGGTGCTCGACGTTCAGTCCGTCGCACTTGATGAGCAGCGTCGAACGATAGAAATCGAGCCACGCGCCGAGCTGAGCGCGCTCGTCGCCTCTAATGTGCTCTTCGAAGCGATCGGGGGCCCGGTAGGTGTCCACGGGCCCATGGTACCGACGTGATTTAGGGGTGGTTAGCACTCGGTAAAATCGAGTGCTAACAAGGAGACGTATGGCCCGGCGCGTTAAGACAGCACCACAACCCAAGAGCAACCTCGACGCGCGCAAGGCCACCATCCTCGAAGCGGTCGTGACCGAACACGTCAATACCGCCCAGCCCGTGGGCTCCTCTTCCGTTGCCCAGAGTGCCGACCTGGCGGTCTCGCCCGCGACCGTTCGCACCGAGATGGTGGCGCTCGAGCGCGAGGGTTACCTCGCCCAACCTCACACTTCGGCCGGTCGCGTACCCACCGACAAGGGGTATCGCTACTTCGTCGATCACTTAGAGGCGGGCGTACTCGGCCCGGCCCAGCAACAACAGATCAAGGAGTTCTTCGCTCACGTGCGCGGCGAGGTTGAAGATGTCTTGGAACAGACCTCCTCACTCTTGAGCCATCTCACGAGCTACACCTCGGTCGTTGTTGGTTCGGGCCACAGTCACGCGACGGTCTTGAGCGTGCAGTTGGTGAACTTGGACGCGCGTCACCATTTACTCGTCACCGTGTTCTCTGACGGCACCGTTACCAAGCACAGCGTGCTCGCTAACTTCGAAGCCAGTCACGTCGAAGTGACCGAAGCGTCGCGACAACTGCACGCGCTGCTGATCGGCACGACCCTTGACGCAACGGTGCAAGTGCCCTCGAGGGGTGACACGATCGCGAAACTCGTGCGCGAAGGGGCCTCGGTCTTGCACGCGGAGGCGCCCACGATGGAAGGCGAGCAGGTCTACATCGGCGGGTCGTCCAAGGTGGCCGAGGTCTTTGAGGGCGTCGACACAGTGCGCAAGGTGCTCGGCATCTTGGAGCAAGAGCTCCTCGTCGTCTCGCTCGTCGAGGACATCTTGGACAAAGGTCTCTCGGTCGCCATTGGCTCCGAGCACGGCTTCGAACCGCTCTCGGCCTGCGCGGTCATTGTGGCGCCGGTGTCACTCGAGGGCGAGACCATTGGCGCGGTGGGGTTACTCGGGCCGACGCGCATGAAGTACCGCGAGGTCATGGCCGCCGCCGAAGCGGTCTCTCAGCAACTGACCTCACACTTTGGTGGAGAGAACGAACGTGGCTAACGCCAACCTCTACGCCATCCTCGAAGTCGATCAGCGCTGTTCGCCCGACGAGCTAAAGCAGGCCTATCGCCGTCTCGCGCGTCAGTACCACCCCGACTCGAACACCGAGGACCCGAGCGCCGAGGCGCACTTCAAAGAGGTCAGCCAGGCCTACGAGATACTTTCGGACCCCGAGCGCCGAGCGAACTATGACCGCTTCGGCTCGGACGTCGGGGCCGGCGCCAATCCCTTTGGCGCAGGCTCGGTCCAAGACATCTTTGACATGTTCTTTGGCGGCATGGGGATGAACAATCAAGGACGCCGGGGTCCCCAACCCGGCCCCGACGCCGAAGTTGCCCTCGACATCACGCTCGAAGAGGCCGCCTTTGGCGCGACGCGCGAGGTCACCGTGACCTTGCCCCAGCGCTGTGGTACCTGCGCGGGTTCGGGCTGTGCGCCCGGGACGACGCCGGTGACCTGCGAAGAGTGCAAGGGCGCGGGCGCGGTGCAACGAGTGCGCAACTCGATCCTCGGACAGATGGTGACGTCTCAAGTGTGCTCGAGGTGTCAGGGTTTTGGCACGCGCATCGAGTCGCCGTGTCCGGACTGTCGCGGCGACGGTCGTCGCCAACAGAGCACCACGATGACCGCACAGATTCCCGCGGGCGTCGAAGACGGCTCGACCATGCGCCTCGCCGACCGTGGACCAGCCGGACTACGCGGCGGCGCGAATGGACGACTTTTCGTGCACCTGCGCGTGTTGGCGGACGAGCGCTTCGAGCGTCACGGCGACGATCTCCACCACGAAGCACACGTCTCCTTCAGCCAAGCCGTGCTCGGTGCCGCCATTACGGTCCCGACTATTCGCGGCGCCATCGAGATCGACGTCGAACCCGGTAGTCAGAACGCCACCGTGCACCGTGTGCGCCACGAGGGCATCGAGCACTTACACGGTCGTGGTCGCGGCGATCTCTACGTGCATCTCACGGTCGACGTGCCCAATGAACTCGACGAGACGTCCGAAAACCTGCTCCGTCAGTGGGCCGAACACCGCAACGAGGCCGTGAACGAATCAAGCGGCGGACTCTTTCGGCGTCGTAAGGCGAAGAAGTGACCTACCTCGAGTGGCCGCGTCGCGTGGCCGCGCTGGGACAGTTTCACGTCGAGCACGTCGAAGAACCCACACTGCACAAAGAGGACGACCACCATCTTCGAAAGGTGCTGCGCGCTTCTGAGGGCGAAGAGATCGTCGTGACCAATGGTCACGGTTCGTGGGCCCTCGCGCGAGTGACGCAAAATGGACTTGAAATCGCGAACGACGTCCACCTCGATCCCGCCCCCAGCGAAACCACGATTTACCTCACCCCACTAAAGGGTGACCGCAGCGAGTGGGCCGTCGCGAAGGCGACCGAAGTAGGAGTCAGTCGTATCGTGCCCCTGCTGGCGGAGCGAATGGTCGTCAAGTTCAAGGGAGACGCGCGCGAGAAAATACTCTCTCGTTGGCGGCGCATCGCCGCCGAAGCGTCCGGTCAGTCTCGACGCACCTACGACGTGGTTATCGAGGAACCCATGAAGGTCGCCGACGTGCCCGCATCCGTTGGCGTCGCCGACTTTGGTGGCTCGGGCAACTGGGGAGGACTGTGCGGCGTCGCGGTTGGTCCCGAGGGCGGATGGACGAGTGACGAGTGGAGCGCCAATCGACGCCGCGTCGGACTCGGCCCGACGGTTCTTCGCGCCGAGACGGCCGGCGTCGTCGCGTCGACACTGCTGACCTTTCAGGCTGGTGGCTGGGGATTTACGCTCGATGGGCCACAAAGTGAGTAATGATGAGAGCACTAGATGAGTGACTGCCTTTTTTGCAAAATTGTCGCGGGAGAGATTCCCGCGAAGGTCGTCGCCGAGAGCGACACCTCGCTGGCCTTTCATGACATCGCGCCCCAGGCACCCGTGCACGTCTTGGTCATTCCCAAGCGCCACTTCACGAGTGTGAACGACGTCGCCGCCGCCGACGCCGGCGTCTTTGACGATCTCTTTCGTCTCATGGAACAGGTCGTCGTCAACGAGGGCGTGCGCGAGAGCGGCTATCGCCTCGTCTTTAACGTGGGCGAGGACGGTCAACAGACCGTGGCGCACCTTCACATGCACGTGCTCGGGGGACGTCGAATGACCTGGCCTCCCGGATGACCTCAGAAGCGAAGGCCGACGAGGCCCTCACGGCAACGACGCACGTTCCCAATACCCACCTCATGGCGGGTCTGCTCGGTCCACGCGACGAACACTTACGAGTCGTCGAGCGGTCGTTTCCCAACTCGAAGATTCGCGTCCAGGGCAATCAGATCTCGGTGACGGGGCCCGACGCCGCGATCGTGCTGCGGCTCTTCGACGAACTGGTCTTGGTGCTCGAGAGCGGTCAGTCACTCGACACCACCAAAATCGCGCGCACGGTCGACATGGTCGCCGACGACCTTCGCCCGAGCGAAGTACTGCGTCACGAAGTCGTACGCGGCGCTAAAGGCAAGGCCGTTCGACCTTCGACGGCGGGACAGAAGCGCTACACCGACGCGATCGATAACTCCACCATCACCTTCGGCATTGGCCCCGCTGGTACCGGTAAGAGCTACCTCGCCGTGGCGCAGGCCGTCCAAGCGTTGCACCGTCGCCAAGTGCAACGCATTGTGTTGACACGCCCGGCGGTCGAAGCCGGCGAAAATCTCGGTTTCCTACCCGGGGACCTGATGGCCAAGGTCGATCCGTACCTGCGCCCGCTCTATGACGCGTTGCACGACATGGTGGGCGCCGACGGCGCACAGCGCCTTATCGCGAACGGCACCATCGAAGTCGCGCCGCTCGCCTTCATGCGCGGGCGAACACTGAACGACTCCTTCATCATCTTGGACGAAGCACAGAACACGTCGCCGGAGCAGATGAAGATGTTCTTGACGCGCATTGGTTTTAACTCCAAGGCCGTCGTCACCGGCGACGTCACCCAGATCGACCTCAACGGCAAGCGCAGCGGACTCGTAAAGATCGAAGAGATCCTGCACGACGTCGAAGGGATCAGTTTCATCTACCTAGGCGCGAAGGACGTGGTGCGAAGTCGGATCGTGAGTGACATCGTGGCGGCGTACGACAAACTTTCATGAGTGTTGATATCTACGCGGCTGACGAGCAGCACGATCACGAGATCGATCTCGGTCGCTGGGTGGGACTCGCGCAAGGCGCTTTGACTGACGAAGGCGTTCGCGGTCTCGCCGAAGTGTCGCTCATCTTTGCCGACGAGCCAACAATCGCTGATCTCAATCAACAGTTCATGGGCAAGGAGGGGCCGACCGACGTCTTGAGTTTCCCCATCGACGGTGAACCCGACCCCTCGGGGCGCGTTCCCGACGCGGGCGGCAGCGGACCGGGCGAGCCACCCCTTCCCGAGATCCCCCAACTGATTGGCGACGTCGTGATCTGTCCGGCCGTCGCCGCGCGCAACGCAGTCGAACACGACGTCTCCTTCGACGACGAGATCGCACTCCTCGTCGTGCACGGCGTCTTGCACTTGCTCGGTTGGGACCACGTGATCGACGACGAGGCCGAGCGAATGGAGGCGCGCGAACGCGAGTTATTGGCGCGCCACTACCGGGCGAGTACGTCGTGATCGCCTCCGTCTGGTCCGCCGGTGACACCTACCTCGCGGTGACCGTCTTCGTGCTCTTACTGCTCTCGGGATTCTTCGCTATGGCCGAGACGTCCTTAACTCGCATGAGTAAGTCGCGGGCTCGCTCGCTGCGTGAGTCCCACCGTCGCGGTGCGAAGGCATTGGCCCAACTCACCGAAGCGCCGGAGAAGTTCTTGAACCCGCTCTTGCTCTTGGTACTGGTCTGTCAGTTGGTCTCAGCGACGATGGTCGGCGTGCTCGCGGGCCACCTGTTTGGCGCCGCGGGCGTCTTTGTCGCTACGGCCGGCGAAGTCATCGTCATCTTCGTGGCCTTTGAAGCGATACCGAAGAACTTCGCGATCCAACACCCCGACCAAGCGGCCCTAACGAGTGCGCCGGTCGTGAGCAGTGTGCTTCGTTTCTGGCCCATTCGATGGATATCGGTCCTTCTCTTGGCGATCGCCGACAGCGTGATTGGCATCTTCGGTTCGAAGGGCGCCAGCACTCGCATGACCGAGTCCGAGGTCTTGGCGATGGCCGACGTCGCTCACGAAGACGACGTCATTGAGACCGAAGAGCGAAACTTCATCCACTCGGTCATCGAGTTCGGCGACACCATTGTCCGTGAGGTTATGGTGCCGCGCATCGACATGGTCGGCATTAGTGACACCGCGACCGCACGCGAGGCCTTGGACCTCGCGATCGAGTCCGGTCGCTCGCGTATTCCCGTACTCGGCGAAGGGGTCGATGACGTCGTGGGTATCGTCAACCTGCGTCACCTCGCGAGTCTCGTGGCGAATGGCCAGGGCGGCGAGTTGCTTCGAGGTCACATGGGCGAGGCGCAGTTCGTACCCGAGACCAAAAAGGTCGCGTCGTTGTTGACGGAGATTCGCAACGCCAAGAGCCACCTCTTTATTGTCGTTGATGAGTACGGCGGCACGGCCGGACTCGTGACTCTCGAAGACGTCCTCGAGGAGCTCGTGGGTGAGATCACTGACGAATCCGACCCCGCGCTCGAAGACGAAGACAACGACCAGTCCATCGAAGGTGGCATTGAGCTCAGTGGGCGCCTCAACATCGACGACGCGAACGAAGAGTACGACTTGGACTTGCCCAAGGACGGGTGGGACACCGTCGGGGGACTGGTGCTCGACCTCGCGGGCGGCGTGCCCACTGTTGGCGACGTCCTAACGACTGAGTACTACCGACTGACGGTCGTGCGAATGGACGGGCGGCGAATTGAAGAAGTACTCGTCGAGCCGCTGGCCACGTCGTGACCAGAGCTGGCTTCGTCGCCGTTCTCGGGCGACCCAACGTCGGTAAGTCGACGCTCGTGAACCAACTCGTCGGGGCGAAGGTCTCCATCACGGCCGCTTCGCCGAACACCACGCGTCACGCGATACGCGGCATCCTCACTGAGGGCGACACGCAGATCATCCTCGTCGACACGCCGGGACTGCACCGACCAAAGACGACCCTCGGTGGACGCCTCAACGAGACGGCCCGCTCGGCCGCCGACGGCGTCGACGTTATCCTCGCGGTCGTCGAAGCGAGTGCGCCGATTGGTCCTGGGGACCGCCACGTCATCGAGACCATGCTGCGACACGGGCGGGGACGAAGTGGTCCCCGGCTCTACGTGGTCGTCAACAAAATGGACCGACCCGGCAGAGAAGCCGTCGCCGCGCAGTTGCTCGCGGCGAGCGAGGCCGTGGACGAGATCGCCGCCGAGGCCAATCTCCAACAAGCCGCGGAATTGGTCGAGTATTTGCCGGTGTCGGCCAAGACGGGCGAAGGCACTGACGCACTACTCGTACTCCTCAGCGAGGCGATGCCCGAGTCGCCCTTCCTCTTTCCCGACGAGGAGGTCTCGGACGTTCCCGAAGCGATGTGGATCGCGGAACTAGTGCGCGAACAGCTCGTTCGAAAGACCAAACAAGAGTTACCGCACTCGATTCACTGTCGGGTGAGTGAGTTCGAGTGGCCCCACGTCACCGTAGAGATTCTCGTCGAGCGAGAGTCCCAAAAGGGCATGGTCATCGGCAAGGGTGGTCAACTTTTGAAAGACGTCGGCATCGCGGCGCGGCGTCAACTGCCCGAGGGCATGTACTTAGAGTTACGCGTCCGAGTCGAGCCGGGTTGGCAGAAGCGCGACGACGTCCTCGACCGCTTCGGGTACTGAGTCACTCTCTAACAACCAACGGCGCGCCCGCACGTGTTTGAGTCCCACGACCAGAATTGCCGCGGCGAGCAAAACCGCAACCACGCCCAACGCGTCCGGCGGAAGGCCGACGTACTTAAGGCCACTCAACAACACGGTGGCCATAATGATGCGGCGAAGCAGCACCCCATTGGCCCGCGACGAGAGCAGTGAACCGACGATCACCATCGGCACCGAGCCAATGATGATCGACGTCGTCAAGGAGAAGCTGACGTGGCTAAAGATCAGCGTGCCGACCGTCGCCGACAGCGTAAGGGGGACCGACTGGGCAAGGTCGGTGCCAACGAGTTGACTGCTACGAAGGCTCGGGTAGAGGAACAGCAACAAGACCAAGATGAGCGATCCCGCGCCGACCGACGTGAGACCGACCATGAAGCCACCCACGGCACCAATGGCGATGGTCGCGCCTCGACGAACGACGATGCCCTGATCGTTCGCAATCGGGGCGAGCAAGGTGCGCCCGAGCATCGCCACGGCGCCGATGATGAGTGCGGTGCCGAGCAAGATTTGGAGACGATGCTCGGCCACGGCGCTTTGACCTAAGAGGTGCAAGACGAACGTACCGAGAAACGCCGCGGGTAGAGATCCGTAACAGAGGTGCTTCACGAGTCCGGTGTGCACGGTCTTTCGCCGCCAGTGAATGAGCACGCCCGCCGGTTTCATGAAGAGTGCCGCCACGAGGTCCGACGTGATGGCGGCCGTTGGCGTCACGCCAAAGACCAGTACCAACATCGGCGTCATGAGCGCGCCACCACCGACACCGGTCAGCCCGACGAGTAGACCCACCACGGCGCTGCCGAGCACGAGGTAGGGATCAATATGCAACGGGGCTCCAAGGAATTCGATAAATACTAGTGAAATACTAGTCTATTGACCCCACCGAGTGGTCGATTTCGCAGAAGTCCCATGCGTTATTGGCGAAGATCGCGCAAGAACGTGTGTACCTGGACTTTGTCGCGGGTCCGGCGCATCGGCGGCAGCTTCTTGAACATGACCGAGCGATAGCGCGCCGTGGCGAGTCGGGTGTCGAGCACGGCCACGACCCCGCGGTCATCCTTGGTGCGAATGAGCCGACCGACGCCCTGGGCGAGGAGCATCGTCGCGCGCGGGAGGTCGACCTCCATGAAGGGACTAGCGGATTTCTCGCGACGGGCTTCGGCGAGTGGATCACCCGGCACGCTAAAGGGCAGTCGGTCGATGGTGACGAGACTGAGCGAGTGGCCCGGCACGTCGATGCCCTGCCAGAAGCTGGTGACGGCGAAGAGACTGGCCTCGTGACTGTGGCGAAACTGATTGATGAGGCGTTGACGCGAAAGCGTCCCCTGCACCAGTACTTCGGTGTCGAGGCGCGGCGCCACGACTTCGGCGACGCGCTGCATCACCGAGCGGTTGGTAAAGAGCGCGAGCGTGCGGCCACCGGCGGCGGCAATTAACTCGACGAGTTCCTCGATGATCGCCGCTTCGGCGCCGGGCGCGTTGCGTTCAGGAAAGTTCTCGGGTACGTAGAGCAGCGCGTGGTCCGCGTAGTCAAAGGGACTGTCGAAGTGATCGACGACGCAGTCATCGATGCCGAGGTTCTTGGGCAAGGTGTCGGGAATCGTGGCGCTCGTCAGAACCGCTGTCACGTTGCCCCAGAGATCGTCGCGCAAGCGCGGCCCCACGTCGACGAGTGAAATTTCGACGTCGACTTCGCGGTCACGCCTGGAGAGGAAGAGCAGTTCGCCTTCCTTTATCTTGTTCACTCGATCGAGGTCGTTCGCCAAGTGGATGGCTGGACCGAGCGCTCGAACCTTGCGGAACTCACCATCTGACGATGTGGTCTCGAGTGAGCGAAGAGCTTCGACCAGCGCCGACACGAGTTCATTGGATCGAGAGAGTTCGAGTTGACACGCTTCGTCGAGTCCCTTCAGTTCGCCCCGTTCGTACTGAGCGAGGAGCAGCGCGGCGAAGCGATCGGCGCTCGAGAGCAGTTGGTCCGCTCGAGTTCGGTCGGCGTCGCCGAGCAGTGAGCGCGCTCCCATGGCGAGCGCTCGTAAGCGCGAGGCGTTCAGTGAGGTGCCGAGCAACGTCGCGAAGATGTCGAGGATTTCGTGGGCTTCGTCAAAGACCACGAACTCGTGCGGTGGCAACAACATCGAACCCGACGCCAGGTGCGAGGCGTAGAGGTGGGCGTTGACGATGAGGATGGAACTCTCGTTCGCGCGGTCCTTCGCTAGTTCCGCGAAGCAGTTCTGACCCTGGGGGCACTTCGCTCGGGTCAAACACTCCTGGGGCGTCACCGTCAGGGCTCGACGGGCGCGCGAATCAACTTCAAAGGTCAACTCGTCGAGGTCGCCACTCGTGGTTTCGTTGGACCACTGCAGAATCCGTCGCATCTGATCGGCGACGCCCTTGGGGACTTCGGTGCCGTCGTCGAGACTTAGTTGGGCACCGGCGCCCACGCTGTTCGCGCGATTGAGACAGAGGTAGTTCTGTTTTCCCTTGAGGACCGCGACGCGAACGCCCTTGACGTGGCCCGCGACCAGGGGCGCGTCTTTTTTCGCGAGCTGATCCTGAAGGTTCTTCGTAGCGGTGGCGATGACGACTCGTTCGCCCGACATGACGGTCGGCACGAGGTAGGCGAGGGACTTGCCCACGCCGGTGCCGGCCTCGATGACGCGGTGGCGACGTCGAGAGATCGCTGAGGCGACGGCGCGCACCATGTCGCGCTGACCCTCGCGGCTTTCGCCGCCCCCGGGAAGGTCCTTCGTGATCGAATCGAGCAGGGCCAAAGCGCGCTCGGCGTCGACGGCGATGACGTCGTCGTCGAGCTGAATGCCGTCTGAGGAATCGAGTTCAATGAACGGTGTTTCGTCGTCGGGATCGAAACTCTGCACCCGTTGACCTTAGGGGTAGCGAGATCGTCTAAGTAGAGCGACGAAGTAGGTTTTATTCGTGCCTGATCCGCGTCCCACGCCACTTCCCGCGTCGATTGAGCGTTCGGGCGTGCCGCGTCACGTGGCCATTGTCATGGACGGCAGCGGGCGCTGGGCCCAGCGCCAAGGACTTCCCCGTACCGAAGGTCACGGCGCGGGCGAAGTGTCTCTCGTCGATACGACCTACGGCGCGATGGCCGTGGGCGTCAAGGCACTCACCGTTTTCGCCTTTTCCACCGAGAACTGGCGCCGGCCCATGGACGAAGTTCGATACTTAATGAACTTCAACCGTGGCCTCTTAGAGCGTCGACAAGACGAACTGCACGCCGACGGCGTGCGCATTGTGTTTTCGGGTCGCCGTGACTGGCGCGTACCAAGGGGTGTCTTGGCGCGCATCGACGAAGCCGCGGAACTGACGAAGAAAAATACCGCCTTCACCTTGAATATCGCCTTTAACTACGGCGGACGGGCGGAGATCGTGGACGCGGTGCGCGAACTCGTCAACGAAAAAGTGCCGGCGAAGAAGATCGACGAGAAAAAGATTCGCGAACGCCTCTACCACCCCGAACTGCCCGATCCCGATCTGGTGGTTCGTACGTCAGGGGAGTATCGCATCTCGAACTTTCTGCTGTGGGAGATGGCCTACGCGGAGTTGGTCTTTACCGACGTGCTGTGGCCCGACTTTCGCCGCGAAGATCTCTACGACGCTATCGAGATCTACCAAAGTCGTGACCGACGATTTGGGGGAGTTGACAAGTGATCGTGCTGCGCACGACGCTCGTTGTCGTCGGACTCTTCTACGTGTTCCTCTGGGTCATCGCCCTCAGCGGCGCGACGTCACTCGTGGCCCCACTCATTGTGCCCCTGGCCTTGGCCGCGATCGTGGCGCTCGGGGTGGCGCTCAATCGTTACATGGGCATAACGCCCAGAAAGCAGCACTTCAACGATCGTGAGGACGAATCGCCGTCGTGAGAGAGATCAGCGACGACGCGGTCGTTCTTCGGACCTATAAGTCCGGTGAGTCCGATCGAGTGGTGGTCCTCTGGACGCGCCAGCACGGCAAATTGCGGGTCCTGGCGAAAGGCGTTCGCAAGACCTCGAGTCGCATGGGCGCCTCGCTCGAGACCCTCGCCTACGTCACGGTCGATCTCGTGAAGACGCGCGGCGAGTTTTATATCGCGCGTCACGTGCAACACAAGGAACGCTTGGCGACGCTGCGCTCGTCGTACCCTCGCATTTCTGCCGGCTACGCCGTGGTTGAGGCCGTCGACGCGATCCCTTCAGACGGGGTGCCCGACGAAGAGATCTTCGACCTTCTTATCCGCGTGTTGGTGACCCTCGACGACGAATCTTTCGACCCGACCCTCGTGCCCTCGTCGTTCTACTTTCGCTTGCTCGCCTTAGACGGATCCGAGCCCGTGGTTGACGTCTGCGTGAACTGTGGCCGTCCCGGTCCCTTGGTGGCCTTTGACGCCCAGATCGGCGGCACGCTCTGTGACGAGTGTCGACAAGGCGTCACGCTCTCGAACGACGCGTTGGTGCTCATTCGCCGCGTCGTCGGCGGTGACCTCGCGAACGTGTTGCGCGAAGAGAACCCGCCCGGCGCGGGCGACGTGGCGGCGATAGCCCAAGAGGCCATTGAAGTGCACTTTGGTAGGCGTCTTCGTGCCCCCCAGGCCAGCGCGCCACTGCGCACACCGACCGACCGTTAGCGTGGGTTCTTGAGTTCCTCGGCAACAACGTTTGGCGTCTACGTGCACGTGCCGTTCTGCGCGCATCGCTGTGACTACTGCGCCTTTGCGACGTACTCGGACCGTGACCATCTCATGGGTGACTACGTGGACGCGGTGGTCCAAGAGATCGCCCTGGCCAAGGAGAAGGGCCTTCCCTTGGCGACCTCAGTGTTTTTTGGCGGCGGTACGCCGTCGCGTCTCAGTGCCGAGCAGTTACTGCGAATACTGGGCGCCATTGAACGCAGCGACGACGCGGAGGTGACCGTTGAGTGCAACCCCGAAGACGCTGACGTTGATCGGCTGCGCGCGTACCGAGCGGGCGGGGTGACGCGCATGAGCTTTGGCGTGCAGTCAACGCAACCGGCCGTGCTCGCGGACCTCGGACGACGCCACGGCACGATGGCCCACCGCGAAGTCTCCGCGGCCGTGCACGAGGCGGGCTTTACGACCTGGAACATGGACCTCATTGTTGGATCGCGGGCGGAAAACCTTGACGACGTGCGCCACACGCTGGCGGACCTGCTCACGTTAGAGCACCCGCCGCCGCACATCAGCTGTTACGCGCTGACCCCGGAACCGGCGACGCCCCTTGGGAGAGATCCCGCACGTCACCCCGACGAGGACGCCACGGCCGACGCGTACGACTTGGTCGGCGAGGTCCTAGAGGAACACGGGTACGTGTGGGAAGAGATTTCGAACTGGGCGAAGCCCGGACACGAGTGTCGACACAATCACGTGTACTGGGACCACGAGGACTACGTGGGTTTTGGCTCGGCGGCGCACTCACACCGTCACGGGCGGCGCTTTTGGAACGTGCGCACGCCGGATCGTTACGTTGAACTGATTCGCAAGGGCGAGTCACCCCTCGGCGGCGAAGAGTTCTTGGACGAAGGAACGCAACGTTTCGAAGCTGAGTCGTTGGCGCTACGCACGTCGCGCGGCGTACCGGTGGAGGCCTTTGACTCACTCGATGAGATCGCGCACCTCGTGCACGTGAGCGAAGGTCAAGTGACTTTGACGCCCAAGGCCCGTCTCGTCGCCAACCAGGTGATCGTCCGGCTTAGGAGTAGTGCGTAGTCCAGTATCCTTGGGCGATGAAAGCAACGCCCGAACTCGACCCCGACCTGCTCGAAAAAGTCATCAATCTCGCCAAGCGGCGCGGCTTCATCTTCCAGTCGGCCGAGATCTACGGGGGATTTCGCTCCACCTACGACTACGGTCCCTTGGGCGTCAACCTGCTGCGTAACGTCAAGCAGGCTTGGTGGTACGCCATGGTCCAAACTCGGGTCGACATCGTGGGCATCGACGCCGCCATTCTTGGCCCGCCCGCAATCTGGGCCGCGTCGGGTCACCTCGAAACCTTTACCGATCCACTGGTGGACTGTCTTACGTGCAAAGAGCGCTGGCGCGAGGACAAGATCGACGGGGTCTGTCCGAACTGTGGTTCTACCCAGTTCACTGAGCCACGGGCCTTCAACATGATGTTCAAGACTCAGGCCGGTCCCGTCGAGGGGGAAGGTTCGACGGCGTATCTACGTCCCGAAACCGCCCAGGGCATCTTCACTAACTTCGCCAACGTGCTCTCCACCGTGCGCAAGAAGCCACCCTTTGGCGTAGCCCAGGTCGGCAAGTCCTTTCGTAACGAGATCACGCCCCAGAACTTCGTCTTTCGAACGCGCGAGTTCGAACAGATGGAGATGGAGTACTTCGTGCCACCGGCTGACGCCGACGAGTGGTATCGCTACTGGATCGCGACGCGCCTCGCGTGGTACGTCGACCTCGGCATTCCGCCCGAAATGCTGCAGTTGCACGAACACGCCCAGGCCGACCTCTCGCACTACTCCAAGGGCACGACCGACGTCGAGTTCCTCTTTCCGTGGGGCTTCGACGAACTCGAAGGCATCGCCAATCGTGGTGACTACGACCTCACCCAACACGCCAAGCACTCGGGCGTCGCGCTCGACTACTTCGATCAGGCCACCAACGAGCGCTACACGCCCTACGTCATCGAGCCCGCGGCCGGCGCCACGCGCGCGATGATGGCGTTCTTATTGGCCGCCTATCACGAGGACGTCGTCGAGGGAGAGACGCGCAGCGTCCTGCGTCTCGACTGGCGACTCGCGCCCTACCAAGTCGCGGTCCTGCCGCTCTCAAAGAAGCCCGAACTCGAAGGCGTCTCCACCGAGGTGCTCGCTCAACTCCAACCGCACTTCATGTGCGACTACGACGTCACCCAGTCCATTGGACGGCGCTACCGTCGCCAAGACGAGGTCGGCACGCCGTACTGCGTCACCGTCGACTTTGAGACGCTGAACGATGCTGCCGTCACCGTGCGCGACCGCGACACGACCGAGCAAGTGCGCGTGCCCATCGACGGTCTGCTCGCGCACCTACGAAACGTCACGGGCCAGATCTAAGGGTGCGCGACGACGGGCGCGGACTCAAGTTCGGCACCGTCGCCGAACGTTACGACCTCTACCGAGCGGACACGCCCGAAGAAGCGGTTGCGTTGATTGGCGATATCAAGGGTCTAGAGGTCCTGGACGTCGGTGCCGGTACCGGCAAACTGACGAGATTCTTGCTCGCACGTGGCGCGAAGGTCAGCGTCGTCGAACCCGACGACGCGATGCGCAGCGTGTTGACGCGGCGAAGCCCCGAGGTAGCTGAGTTGCTGGGCAGTGCCGAGCACGTACCCGCCGCCGACGCTTCGTTTGACGCCGTCTTTTCGTCCTCGGCCTGGCACTGGTTCACCCAGCCCGCAGCGACCAATGAGATGGCGCGCGTGTTGCGCGATAACGGTTCACTCTTCGTGATGTGGAACGGTTTCAGTCGCGACGTCTCGTGGACCGAGGGTCTCACCAAGATTCGCGAACGGCCCGACGACGTGAACAGGAAACCTCGGGGCTGGCACGCGTCCTTTGATGCGGACGGCGAGTTCATTGACGTGAGGGACTTCGCGCTGGGTTGGAACTGGCCGCGAACGATCGACCAAATCGTGGGTCTCTTTGGCACGTACTCCGGCGCCATCATTCAAAGTGATGAGAACAAGGCCGAGCTCGACGGTCGCGTTCGCCGACTTCTTCGAGATTTCCTTGGTGACCCAACAGCCGGCGGCGACGCCTTCGTTGACGTTCCGATGTCGCTACGCGGGACTAGCGCGCGACGTCGATCGCGCTGACGAGCGGCACCTTTACCGCTGGGCGCCAGACGATTGCCGGTATCAGAATTGCGACGCTGAGAATGCCGCCGAGCCAGCAGTCACCAATCCAGCCGTAGTGCGCGTAGAGCTGACCAGCTAAATACGAACCAAAGGACGCACCAGCGAAGGCGCTCACCATGTAGGCGCTGTTGACGCGACTTCGTCCATCGGGCAGTAGTCCGTAGATGACCGACTGGTTCGTGATCTGCATGCCTTGCATGCCGGTGTCGAGCACCATGATGCCGAGCGCCAGGATCAAGAAGGTGTTGCGACCCAGCGCCAAGATGAAGAAGGACGTTAAGAGCAAGATCGCGGCGAGAATCGTGCTGAGTCGCGTGCGTTGACGATCGGCGAGTCGACCCGCGGTATTGGCGGCCAAGACGCCCGCGACGCCAAAGAGACCGAAGAGTCCAATCACCGCGTTGGAGTAGTGAAAGGGCGAGCCCGCGAGGAGGAACGACAGCGTGGTCCACAGAGCGCTGTTGCAGGCGAAGATGAGAAAACCGAAGTACGCGCGACGGCGCAGGACACTTTGGGTGAGAAAGAGAGAGAAGACGCCACTGACCAGTTTTCGATACGGCACGTGGGGACGCGGTGCCTCATTCGGTAGTACCTTGTACAACACCACGGACATTATTCCCAGTAGCGCCGCCGCCGACCAGTAGACCGTGCGCCAGCCCGCGACCTGCGCGACGAGACCTGACGCGGTGCGTGAAAGAAGAATGCCGAGCAGTAGACCGGTCATCACGCGCGCGATAACGCGACCGCGTTCGGCGGGTTCGGCGAGGTCGGCTGCGAGAGGGACCATGACCTGGCCGCCCACGGACGAGAGTCCGATGAACAAAGTAATAATCACGAGAAGAGTAAATGAGGTCAACATCGCGGCGATCGCCATCATGAGCGCCGCGAGCGTAAAGATCGTGACGGCGAGGCGTCGTCGGGGCCAGACGTCGCCGAGGGGTACGACGAAGGCGAGACCGAGTGCGTAACCAACCTGGATGAGGGTCATGAGCAATGACGCGCGCGCCGTTCCTACGTGAAAGTCCTTCGAAATCTGATGCAGCAGTGGCTGAAGATAGTAGAGATTGGCAACGATGATCCCGATGGCCACCGCCATCAAGGTGATCAACGTGTTCGTGAGAGGTTTCTTCGTTGGGGTATTCACCCGCCTACTTTAAAAGCCGCGTCGCGACGCTGGTGCACCTTTCATTGGAATTGCCTCAGTCACTACGAACCTTCGCGAGGTGGAATGGAATACGTGACTTGCGCTTTTGCTACAAGTTCACTTGTTCCCCTTGAAAATAGTTCGACGTCCACCACGGCGAGGCGGCGGCCAAGCTTGATGAGTTTGGCTCGCGCCATGAGATCGGTGATCTCGGGTTTGCGGAGAAAGTCAATGTGCAGACTCGTCGTCACGGCGAGCAGCACCGGTCCGATATGCGCGAGGATCACTAGCCACGCCGAGTTGTCCGCGAGGGCCATCATGGTCGGACCCGACAGTGTGCCCCCGGGTCGAGAGTTTTTTGTGCTGACTGGCTGGGACATCAGAAGGGAGTTCTCGCGGAGCTCTTCGATTCGCAGAACGTCGTAGTCCGGGAAGGCGTCGGTGACGATTTTCTGTAGTTCTTCAATCGACAGAACGGGCACGGGCTAAGCGGCCTTGCGGTAGCGATTGACGGCCAGTGGCGCCAGCACGAGGATGGCCCCCAAGGCCCACGCGAGGGCGATCCACGTCGACGCGCCGTGAGGGGTGCCGAGCATGAGTCCACGAACGGCGTCAGCCGTTTGGCTGATGGGCTGGTTAATGGCGAAGGGTCGAAGCCAACCGGGCATTTTGAGGACCGGAATAAAAATCGCGGACGCGAAGGTGAGAGGAAAGATTATGGGAAAGGTGATTGCTTGAGCGGCCTCGGAGTTCGGTGCAGCGAGCCCGATGAAGGCGAAGCCCCACGAAAGACAGTAGGCAAAGACCAGCATTAAGAGACTCGCCTGGATATACGCAACGAATCCTCCGTGGGGACGAAAGCCGACGGCAAAGCCGACGCCCGTGATGATGACGAGCACTAGGACGTTGCGGAACATGTCGGAAATCGTCCGACCGGCCAGGACCGCCAGTCGCGCCATCGGGAGCGCTCGGAATCGCTCGATGAGGCCCTTTTGGAGGTCTTCGGCGAGACCGATCGCCGTCCCCACTGAACCGAAGACCATGGTTTGGACGAGGATGCCGGGAATCAAAAAGTTGACGTACGAACCGCCGGGCACTTTGATGACGGCGCCAAAGACGTAGCGAAAGAGAATCACGAACATGATGGGCTGGATAATCATGAAGACGAGTGCGGTGGGAATTCTCACCACCGCCAGGAGGTTCCGTCGGGCAATCGTGAGTACGTCGCTCACGGCCCAGCGCAACGACGAATGCGACGATACCGACGAGGGGAGCGTGCTCACGAGTGGACCTTTCGACTGTGTCGACGACCCTTCGCGACGGGTTCGTCGCTCGGAGCGTCTTCCGCTTTGTGACCAGTGAGATTGAGGAACACGTCGTCGAGACTGGGCTCTCGAAGGGCCAGCCCGGCGAGCGTGATGCCCGCGGCGTCTATGCGTCGAAGAGCGTCGGCGGTCGTGGCGGGCCCGTTGTCAACGGTCATCTCGACGACCGTTCCCTCGATGTTCGCCGGCTTCGATGAGAGGTCGGCCAGCAGAGGTTGGGCGCGAAGTGCGTCGTTGGTGGTGTTGAAGTTCAGCACGAGAACGGTCGTGCCCATCCGCATCTTCAACTCGGCGGACGTTCCTTCGGCGATGATCTTTCCGTGATCGAGCACGACGAGCTGTTTCGCCAGTCGATCGGCCTCGTCGAGGTACTGCGTCGTCAATAAGACCGTGGTGCCACTCTCGACGAGTCGCTCGATGATGCCCCAGAGATCCTGGCGACTCTGGGGGTCGAGACCGGTCGTCGGCTCGTCGAGAAAGAGGATGGGGGGACTCGCCACGAGGGCGGCGGCTAAGTCCAGGCGCCGGCGCATGCCACCCGAGTAGGTCTTCGTGATTCGATTGGCCGCGTCACTGAGACCAAAGTCGTCGAGCAGTTGGCGTGACTTTGCGACGACGTAGGCCTTGTTGAGGTGGTTGAGAAGACCGATCATCCGTAGATTCTCAAAACCCGTGAGGTTTTCGTCCACCGTGTCGGCCTGGCCGGCGAGGCCGATGTGGCGGCGCACCTGATTGGACTGTTTCACGACGTCAAAACCCGCCACGGTGGCCGAACCACTCGTGGGAGAAAGAATCGTCGCGAGAATTCGAACCATGGTGGTCTTGCCCGAACCGTTGGGACCGAGCAGTCCAAAGACTTGGCCGGTGGGAACCTGGAGCGACACGCCGTCGAGTGCTCGAACGTCGCCGTCGCTGAAGGTGCGAACAATATTGAAGGCCTCAACGGCGTATTCGGACATTGCGAGCAGTTTAGGGAAACGCTGGCCACTCAGCGCGACGACGACGGAGAACCGGTACCTTCTTTCTATGGCCATTTCCGACGACGAGATCGCGCAGGTTCGCGCGGCGACCGACCTCGTGGCGCTCATTGGCGAGACAGTGGCCCTTAAACGCAGCGGGCAGCGCTGGACCGGTCTGTGTCCCTTCCATGGAGAAAAGACACCATCGTTTTCGGTGAACGCGGAAGAGGGTCGTTACTACTGCTTTGGCTGTCGTGTTTCGGGCGACCAGATCACCTGGGTGCGCGAAATGCAGCACCTCGACTTCATCGACGCACTCAGACTCCTCGCCGATCGAGCCAACATCGTGCTCCACGAAGACGCGAACGCGGGACCGGCACGCAAGGAACGTCAGGACGCCATGGCCGCCATGGACCGTGCGGTGACGTGGTATCACGAGCGACTCCTCGACTCACCCGACGCGCGCGTCGCGCGCGACTACCTACGTTCACGTGGCATCAGTGGCGAGACCGCGCGCCAGTTCAAACTCGGTTGGGCGCCCGATGAGTGGGACGCCCTCACCAACGCGCTCAAACTCAATGAAAAGGTGCTGGAGGGAACGGGTCTGGGCTTTGTCAACAAGCGAGATCGCCGTCAGGACTCGCTGCGCGCCCGGGTAATCTTTCCGATCTTCGATCCCGCGGGAAAAGCGATCGCCGTCGGCGGTCGAATTCTTCCATCCTCGAGCGACGCGGAGCCGCGAAGTGACGGGCGTTTCGAGCCCAAGTACAAGAACAGTCCCGAAACGCCAATTTACTCCAAGCGCCGAACGCTCTACGCGCTCAATTTTGCGAAGGACGACATCATCAGATCCGGTGAAATCATCGTGTGCGAGGGCTACACCGACGTCATTGCGTTCTTCGGGGCCGGACTTCCTCGCGCCGTCGCCACCTGTGGCACCGCGCTCGGCGAAGAACACTTTCGTATCATGCGCAACTTCGCCAAGCGAATCGTTCTCGCCTACGACGCTGACGCCGCGGGTCAGAGCGCGGCGGCGTCGGTCTATCAGTGGGAGCGTCAACACGAAGTCGACGTCGCGGTCGCGAAACTACCCAAGGGCATGGACCCCGCCGAGCTCGCCCAACGTGACCCCGAAGCGCTTCGAACCGCCATCGCCGACGCGTTGCCCTTTTTGAAGTTTCGCCTCGAACGCGTACTCGAAGGCGCCAACGTCGCCACGGCCGAGGGACGAGCCCGCGCCGCTGAGGTTGCGATGGACGTCCTGGCTGAACACCCGAGTGAACTCGTGCGAGATCAGTACATCATGGAAGTGGCCGATCGTCTACGACTCGACGTCAACACCTTGCGCGCTCGGGTGGCCGATTTGGCGAAGAATCCCCGAACTCGGACGAACCGTGAAGTGCCTAATGAGCCAGCGCCGAGCGCAGCGCAGCCACGCACGGCGCTGCCGCGTCCGGGTCTCGAAGCGCTGCGGCTCTACGTACACGGACCCGAGATGATCAAAGAGCGCCTCATTGCGCCCTATTTCGTCAACGACGTGCAACGAGAGATCTTTGAGGGCTTGAACTCGGCGCAGTCACTCTCAGAGTTGATCGACGCCTTCGAGCGTCGAGGTCAAGATGAGGCCGCGCAGGTCTTAAGCGAACTGGCCGTCGATGAACTTGCTCACCCCTACAGCGCCAGCGATCTTTCGGCGGTGGTCGCGCAACTCATGCGCAGCGCCGTTCGCGTCGAACTTCAGCGACTCGACCGTGACATGCGAGAAGGTCGACTCAGTCCCGAGGTGGCCATGACGACGAGCCGCGACGTTAAAGAGCGTCTTGAGTTGCTCGAGTCGAACCGGGGCGACGTCGCCGAGCGTGATCTTCGCGCGTGGTTGCTCGAACGTGCGTCGCTGCCCTCATCGTGAGTAAGGGCGCCCGCGGTTTCATTGGGGGACTCGCGATGCTCGCGCCGCTCAGTGTCGAAGAAGAGCGTTCGCTGTACCCACTTATTCAAGAGGGGCGCGAGGCCAGCGCGGCCATGGGATCGAGCGAGTCGAACAACCCTCAGCTTCGCGGTCAGTTGCTTCGCGCGCGCCAAGAAGGTCAAGAGGCTGAGTCGATGTTGCTGCGCGCGACGTTTGGCCTCGTTCGAGCTCGCGTGCTCGAGCGTGGCTATCGGTTCTACAACGAAGACCTCGAAGCCGCTGGTGTCGAGGGACTCGTCAACGCGCTTCGTCGATTTGATCCAGCGCTCGGCAATCGCTTTTCGACCTACGCCAACTACTGGATCACGAAGCTCGTCAATCAAACCGTGCAACAACAGGCTGGCCTGAGCGACGCCGAGATGCGTCTCATCGTGAAGTTCCAACGCTACGAGCGAGCCCATCAGGATCGTCGCTTGACTAAGCGCGAGGTCGGTCAAGAACTCGCCATCTCCCAAGCCAAGGCGCAGGAAATTATGCACCTCAGTCGAGAACTGCAGTCGCGACGATTCGCCTCGGTGGAACTTGAAGACCTCGCGGCGCCGACCTCGTCCAGCGATCTCAACGACGCGCCGGCGTGGGTCATTGACGAACTGCGTCGCCTCACTGGCGACGACTTTGACGCGTTCTGGCAGTACACGTTCAAGACAATGCCAATGGAAGAGATCGCCAAGGTCCACGGTATTTCGCGTCAGGGCGTGGCGAAGCGAATTGAACGATGTCGACGCGCGGTAATGGAGAGTCGTGAGTCCGAGCGCCTCCAACGTTGGTTCGACCAACAGTGAGCACCCAGTCGGGTGCTAACGTAACTAGGCTTTCCGATTCATTCCCAGATAGCTCAATTGGCAGAGCAAGCGACTGTTAATCGCTAGGTTGCAGGTTCGAGTCCTGCTCTGGGAGCCAAAGTTTTGTTCTATCTCGGTTGCTACCGGACAGGAGAACGTCGGACCTCCGTGACATCGGACTCGGCGACTCTCGCTCAAAAGCGGGTGAACGTCGCCTCGTGTCGGGCTTCCCAATCGATTGATCTGGCCGGTCGGACTACTGTGGCGACAATGTTCCTAGAGGAGACTCCGTGTCCTACGACTTGCAATCCGATCCTCGACTAGACCCTCGAATCAAAGCGTTGTTGAGTATGTTTCCCGAGGAGACGGTCCTCGACGCCGAAAGTCGCGAGCAGATTATCGCTGAAGAGAATTCGCCCGAGAGTCTGGCGGGCCTCGAGACCATGGTCGCCTTCTTTGACATGTGCGACAGCGAAGAGGTTGCGCCGTCTGAGGGCCTGCGTTTCTCGACGGAGGACGTCGTGTCGTCGCCCGATGGCAATACCATCAAACTGCAGATCATCCGGCCAGACAACAACGAGACCTTGGCGTGTGTTTATTACATTCACGGTGGGGGCATGGCGTCGTTGTCGAGCTTTTATGGCAACTACCGGGCGTGGGGGAGGATCATTGCGTCAAAGGGCGTGGCCGTGGTGATGGTGGAGTTCCGTAATTCGGTGACGCCGTCGGCGGTGCCCGAAGTGGCGCCGTACCCGGCGGGACTGAACGACTGTGTTTCGGGACTTAAGTGGACGGCGGCTCACGCGTCGCAGTTGGGAATTGACCCCGCGCGGATCGTTGTCGCTGGTGAAAGTGGCGGGGGGAACCTGACCCTGGCCACGGGACTCAAGCTAAAGCGTGAGGGAGATCTTGGCATCGTCAAGGGTCTCTACGCGCTGTGTCCCTACATTGCCGGGAGTTGGCCGGATGATCGATATCCCTCGTCAGTCGAGAACAACGGAATACTTCTGAACTTGCACAACAATCGCGGCGCGATGGGTTACGGCATCGAGGCCTTTGGCGCCGCCGACCCCTTGGCGTGGCCCGGGTTTGCCGTCCAGGATGACGTTGTGGGTTTCCCTCCGACGGTGATCAGTGTGAATGAGTGCGATCCCCTTCGCGATGAAGGCATTGCCTTTTACCGATTGCTGCTCTCAGCCGGTGTTGCGGCGCGAGGTCGGACGGTGCTTGGAACATCTCACGGCACTGAGATAATCCCTATTCTCTGTCCAGAAATCAGTCATAGTACCGCGCAGGACATCGCTGCGTTCGCGACGTTCTAAGAGAGTCACGTTTCCGTTCTCGCTGCGACGCGAGACTATTGATTTGTGAGCCCTGCTACTTTGAGAGCGCCACATGGATTTGAGTAGCCGTATTTCCATTGGTATTGAAGGGCCGTAGCTCAGTGGTTAGAGCAGGGGACTCATAATCCCTCGGTCGTGGGTTCGATCCCCACCGGCCCTACTTCGTAATACCTGATAAAGGTATGTTTTCAGAATCAGTTTCTTTTCATTCTTGAATTTCTGCTACTCCTTGCTACTCTCTTTTGAATTCCGAGACCTTTGGGTCAGGAGATTGTTCGCGAGGGAGCGCCGTCATGATGGACCATATTCGACAGCGTGGCAGCGCTTGGGAGTTGCGTGCGTACTCCGGCACCGACCCAGTGACGGGTCGAAAGAAGTACGTGACCCGGACCGTTCGGGGCTCTCGAAAGGAGGCTGAGCGGGCCCTAGTGCACCTGCTGGTCGAAGTCACTGGCGGGGCTCACGCCGCCTCAGATGCCACCGTGACCGATTTGGTGCTTCGCTGGTTCGAACTAGCTAAGCCAGAACTCTCGCCGTCAACTATTCGGGGTTACGAGCGAATCATCAATAATCACATTCTGCCAATCTTGGGTAAAACCAAGATCTCGCGGCTCAAGGCTGCGCAAATCGACCATTTTTACGCGATGCTTCGGGATCGTGGTGGGGTTGGAGGAGGCCCCCTCTCGCCGGCATCGGTCCGTCAGGTGCACGCGATTCTTCGACGGGCACTTCAACAAGGCGTCAAGTGGGAGTGGATCTCGTCAAATCCAGCGGCACTGGCGACCACTCCGAAAGTTCGTCAATTCAAAGTCGAGCCACCGGACCCAGCAGCGGTAATGAAATTAATCGAGGTTGCGGCCAAGGATGATCTCGGCTTCGCGTGCTTTCTCATTGTCGCGGCGACCACGGGAGCTCGGCGCGGTGAACTCTGCGCGCTTCGCTGGAGTTCGGTCAACTTTGACGACGAGACATTAACGATCGCCGGAGCCGTTGTAGAAGGGGTGGGGAACCAACTCTTCGAGAAAGATACCAAGACGCACGGCTCGCGAAAGATTGCGATTGATGAGTTGACCGTCGCGACCCTTAATGCGCACTCCGTACGATGCGAGTTGCGTGCGCAAAAGTGCGGAGCGGAATTGAAGAAGGATGCTTTCATCTTTTCTCCTGACGCGAATGGTCGCCGTCCCGCTGTGCCCAATGATGTTACGAAGGAGTTCATGCGCCTCCGCGATCGTGCCGGTCTCGAATCGGTCCGACTCCATGATCTTCGCCACTTCGCCGCTACCCGTCTACTTTCGGCGGGCGTCTCGGTACGCACCGTGAGTGGCCGGCTCGGCCACGCAAGCGCGTCGATGACCCTGGGCGTCTACGCGCACTTTCTTGAAGTGTCGGACCGAGAGGCGGCGGATGCTCTAGGTTTATTGATCACGCCAATTTCCCCAATGAAACACGACAATGTGAGTCGAGTCGTTAATATCTCATCCGCTAAAAATAAGTAGATCGGCGTTTCACGGCGTTTCACGGCGTTTTGCCAAAGCCGTCGAAATCAACCAGTTGTTGGAGGATTATTCCTTTCGGCCCTTTGTTTGTGCGCCAGCTCTTCACGTAGCTCTTTGCTCATTTTGAACATGACTTCCGCCAGTCGACTCGCAGAAGGGTCGTTGTATCCGCGACCGTCGTAGAGAAACGAAGCTTTGACCGGTTCAATTGAAGATAGCCGAGATCGGTAGTCCGTTCGAGCGCGACGCAATTCGGTGAAGGTGGTGGAGTAATTCCTGGATTTGGTAATGAGTTGACTTCTAAAGCCGAGCGTGTTTGCGTGTTCACGGAGCTTGAGGGACTTGAGTTCTAAATCCGCTTCTAGATCCCACGCGGTAAGTGCGAGGCGTTGTAGGTGTTCGTTGCCGCGAAGGTATTCAATTTGCTGGCGAGAGCGAAATCGTCGAGCGAAGTTGATGGAGTCGTCTGTTGTTTTCGTCGTGTACTTCGCGAGATACGCGGTTACTTTACGGCCGTTCTCGGATGTGGTCACAAGGTCTTGAATGTCGTATTGCGAACCCCACGAGAGT
The DNA here is from genome assembly GCA_036511495.1 of Acidimicrobiales bacterium. GTDB lineage: Bacteria > Actinomycetota > Acidimicrobiia > Acidimicrobiales > RAAP-2 > RAAP-2. Next base: position 110,420 of record DATCCC010000016.1, read on the forward strand.
TTCGTCCCATCGACGTCGATTATCTTCGTTTCTCCGATTACTCGCGCCATTGCCAGTTTGACTAGATCGGTGTTGATCCAATGTGGGGGAGGCGACTTGGGCCCTTCGGGGCCGTCGAGACGGAAGACTGCATGGATGTGAATGAGGCCGCGGCGTTGCACTTCGGCAATCTTTAAGTAGTTGAGTTGAACTTGAGCATTGAATTCACGTTCGATGACGTCGTGGTGCGCGGCGAGCGATCGGCGAAGGTTCACGAGCGTTCGGTGCCACAGAGTGGATAATTGAGCATTCCATAAGACAGCTGCTCGATAGTCGAAACAGCGTGCGCAGAGTGGCGTTCCTGCGAGGTCATCGCCTGCGTGCTGTCGGTGGCACCAGAGCGGAAGTCCGTGCGGGCAGAATTCGCGCTGGTGTCGAAACCTACACACTCCCTTTGAAGAGCCCGTCGAATGAACAGGTCCAAAGCTCGATGCGGTTAACGTCACGAAGAACTTCGGATGACTCTCTATCGATTCGGCTACGCCCTTGCCACCACGTAGACCCGTAGCGACGATGATGAATGCGTCAGCCTTGTACAAGTACGAGCACGGAGGACAGATCAATGCCCGGCGGTCTTTGCAGGGGACGAGCAAATTGGCACGTCGCACTTCTCCGGTTGCCAGATTGATCGTCTCACCAGAGAGGCGAATTGGATTCACGCAGTTTCCGGCCCCATTTACCTCGGCTAGCAGCGCTCGAGCTCGTTGTTCTGGGGAGGTCACGCTTGTTCCCTAGAAGCGTGATCGCCGTCGCAAAACGAAATTCCGACGAGTTCGAACAGAGCGACTTTGGGAACTACCTTTCGGCGACCCAAATGGATCACGCGCAACCTACCTTGACGCACTAGTTGGTACGCGAACGACCGCGATACTCCGAGCATTACGGCGGCTTCGCCAACGGTAACGACCAGTCGAGAGTCCTCCGTAAGTTTGGCTATGAGCACATTTGTGAAGTCGAGTTCACCTTCGTGACGATGGCTATTCATGACCCCGTCCCGACGTCGCTGACTTCTAGATTCTCCTTGTTCATCGTGGCTCCTTTTGAGGGAAAATAAATTGATTCCCTACTTAAGAAGCCAATTCCAGAAGCCAAAAGGAGACATGAATTTTGTGACGTTTTGATGACAGTCAACGCCGGACTGTGGCGGACGACTACGGACGTCGGACTCAACCGCGACTGACTGCCACTTGTCACGAAGCCATCATTTTGGCACTCGTCGTTCAACTTCTCTCTACATCTATCAAGAACTGGTTTGGCATAACCCACCACCGCGAACTTCACGGATCTGGTGTCAATGAGCAGTCTCATGGTGCTCCTTACGGAGGAACGAAGATTTCGCCCTCTATAAGAACTAGCCACACCGAAATTGGCGTTTCCAACAAAAACTTGAACGATGTATGCAAATATTTTTGGAATGTCAGTTAATTCAACGATTTTGATTATCAGTCAGTGAGCCCGGACGGACGGCTTGGCGCTTCGCGCCCACCGTCCTCGGGCTCTAGAAGGTCCTACGACTCCTGGTTCGAAAATCGAGTGTAATGAAAAGGTCTATACGTAGCATGAAGGCACCAGTGGCACCGTATAGTTCGAAATGTGAGGTACCCCAACACTGCATTCGTAGTGGCAGGTCTTATCGCACTGGCCGCTCTGGGCGCGTCGCTCGCCGCTGTCGAGAGCGCTGGGCGCACCCGATCGCCTAGTCCGACGGCGACGGCACGAGCCTTGTGCCACGACATCCTCGGTGCACGAGCCCTCAACTCGGAGCCTGAGAAACTGAGCGCAGTACGCCAGTTCACGTTTGGTCCAGGAGACCACCCCGCACCTAACGCCTTTCCAGGACTTGGCACAAACCAGGTGGTCGGCTTGTGCTGGATCGGAAGACCGAGCACCGGTTACAGGCTCTTCGCCGTCGCCACTGGCTACAAGCCCGTCCGTATCGAAGGGGTAACGGGTGTCGGGTTCAGATCGACGCCGCTACCGGGCTTCGTCGATATCCCATGATGGACAAGGTGTCGCCACCCAGAAGCTCAGCCCGCAAAATTCAAGCGAGCCGCTAGTCCCTGGTTACAGATTGCTGACGTCAAGATTAAACGGTGCGCTTTTCTAACCTGTCTAGAAGATGGTCACGCGGGTCCACGTTGCTCCTCCGTTCGTTGTACGAAAGAATCGAGACGAGGGATTGTCGTTTCCTCCGCACAGAGCCAGGCCGTCCGCTTCGCTAGTGAAGACGAAGGGGTCATCGCACTTGAGGGTGCCCACGAACTTGGCGGAGTGGGCGTCGTTCGTGATGCGATATAGGTCGTCGTGTAGAAGACCTACATCGAGGTATCCAAGGTTGCTAGAAACCGGATCAAAGTATGCGCCTCCCGTGCCGGAGATCTGTGTCACCGGGTCGATGAGGGTCCATCGGGCACCGCCGTCATCCGAGTAATAGAACTGAACATCCATTCCGGTGGGACACTGCGCCCAAAGTGTCACGAGAGACGTCGCTGTCAACGCGCATCCAGCTACGCTCGCGAGAGCAGGATATGGAAGGTCCAAGGTCGTCAGTGTCTTGCCAAAGTTGTGAGATCTCACAAGTAGATCGCGGCTGCGCTGTTCGGAGATCCAGACGTTGGTGCCAAAGGCCGCGATGGGTCCGAGAAAACCCCACGTGAAGTTGCTGTTAGGTATCGGTGTACTAGTCCAATGAAGTGACGTGAGCGATGACTGCGCGAGCCGGTAGTCCTTGTTGCCACCGTCGCCCTCATTTAGTTTCTTTTCGAAGTTCACCGTCACCGCATAGACGTTCTTCGATGTTGTGGCGAAACCCTCGATTCGATTACCAATGGGCATCTTCTCTTTCTGCCACGTTTTCGCGCCGTTGAATGTGACGTAGAACGTTGAGGGCGAGACCAGTCCCACCTCCGCAAAGCCGACTTCGGGATTCGCGAAAACAAGTTCGTAACTGTTCACGTATTGCACTTGCGTTCCACCCGCAACAGGAGGTGGCGTCACGGCCGTGAACGTGGCACCATTATCAGTCGTTCGCGCGAGGCGTAGACAAAGTTTTGAACCGCATTTGACGTAACCCATCAAGTAAACGATTACCGTACCGGGAACTCGTGCCAACGTCACCGGAGTCATCTGAGCGGGCGACGGGCTGGTCGACGAGGCAGAGGCCGGGTTCGCCACTATGTACGAGAACGGTACCGCCAACGACAAAAAGATGGCAAAGATCTCGCGAACTTTTCGGTTTCGAACGCGCGTCACTACTTCACCTTCTCACGCACCTACGTGATTGACCCGACGAATTGCCGGTCGATTGAATTCCTACATCCCTCGTAATCTATAAGGCCGTTACGTATCAAAATTGCGATTTCGTCGATTCCTAGGGCGGTAATTACGCACTATATCGGCTACCGATATAATGATGCCATGGCAACGAAAAGGGAGAAAGGCGATTCGGCGAAACGCGCGCATAGACTTATTCGTTTCTATCCGATGTCGTGGCGCGAGCGCTACGGCGATGAGTTCGCAGCTCACATGGAACAAGAGATTGAAGACACCCCGAAATCACCGTCTCGCACGTTGAACGTCATGATGAAGGGGCTTTACACGCGGGCAAAGAACTTTACCTGGCGCGTCATCTTTATGCAGCCAGGTGATGGGAAGTTCCAAGCAGGAGTGCTCATCCCCATCGCGGTGATTGTCGGTATTGCGGTCACTTCGTTTTCGGGATGGCCAATCAATGGACACAAGGCATGGCCCGCGGAAGTTCTCATCGGGGTACTCTTCGCCTTCGTCGTTTTTGGTGTGATCCACGACTCTCACCGAATACGGACCTACGGTCCGGCTAAGAGATTCTCAAAGGATCGACTTATCCCGGTCGCAGTGATCCTTATCAGTACGTTGCCAATTATTTTCCATAACGAAATCGGGCACACAACGCTCTTGCTCTACGTGGTCCTTTCGCTAGACCTCATACTTTTCGCCTACAAGTTTGGTTGGGTCGGACGCAGGCTCAGTTCGATCAACGGCCCCTCGACTCCGGTCGTCCGAGGAAATACGAAACTCTGAGGTCACTATGACGGTGGGAAAACGGTCCACAAGTTTCGGCCACAACGCTGGGACGGTTACTTTGATTCTTTCGAGTCTTGCTGGCGGCGAGAAGCACGGCTACTCGCTCGTGAAGGACGTTGAGGAGTTCGCAGGCGTACATATCGCTCCAGGGACGCTCTATGAGGCAATTGCGCGACTAGAAAAACAAAAACTCATAGAACCCGTGGAGAGTGACGATCGACGACGCCCGTATCGACTCACGGCAGAAGGAGCGACGGCGCTCGCCAACCAGTTACGTGCGCAACGACGTGCGACGGACGTCGGTTTGAAACGACTTGATCGCGGCTGGACGATCGCCTAGCTTGCAGGACTGATTTCGCGTGAATTGCCGACGACAACTCCGAATTGCTGCGAAACGGGTCGTCCTTAGCCGGTTTTTTGCGACGTCTCATCCGTCCACGCTTCGTCGGGATGAACGTCGTGCGACTCGGATGAGTACTCTGAGTGCACCAGCGAAATGGAACGACCTAGTTTCAGTTCGAATCGGAGGGTAACGCAATGGGTTTCTTGAGGAAAACACAGGGCATCCTCAGAAATGCTGACGCAATGACTCGGAGGAATCCGGCAACCTACTCGGTGCTCGCGGTTCCAAGCATGACGGGAGTCCCAATGGCTGACCTCAAAGCGATTTCTAGTGGGCCAGACAAAGAAACCGTCAAGACACTCGTTGAGTTTGCGAAAGACAAACTTATGAAATTCGGCTCAGAAGATCTTCAAAGACAATATCCCGTCCTAAAACGTTTAAGGGACGAATTGGTTGCGTCGTTCAGTACTGAGCGAAAAGACTCGACTAACGAGATCGACGATTCCCTCTCTTTTTATTTGTGTGCTGGCTGGACAATCGGAGAAATGGAAAATGGCAGCGGGGTTGCTAAATCCGGATGTAGTGAAGGGCATTACTGGACTGCGATGGTCATTCTTGGGTCGATGGAGGGCCGAGGAAGCAAGTATTCAGCGGAGAGTCAGTTTGGCCTCTGGGCTGCGTATTACGTTGCTCGAAAGGGTGCGGAGTCAATCGGTGAAGTGGTTCTAGCCAGCAAGATCATGTGACGATTGAATCGCTCACCAAGTGCGAACGGACCACATCTCCTTTCATGATTCTGGTCACTCATGCAGTTCGTGGACATGTTTTTCCGCGCACGCTCTGACTTTCACTTCCAGACCGCCCGTCCAGGAGAGAATCCATCCCATTAGATTGTTGACGTCGGCTCATTGACGCCAACAATTTCGGGCCATCTCTTGGTGGAAGAGCTTCAATTCTCACGACTGCGATATTGAGATGAAGCACTTTTCGAAAATCGCGTTGCTATTCCTTTGCTACTCCTTTGCTACTCCAATACTTAGACGCAATGGACGCCCACGCTATTTTGTGGACTTTCTTGAGGACCGGAGCACACTGGGTGGACGTAAAAGACCTGACGAACAGATTGCTACCCCCTCATAATCCCTCGGTCGTGGGTTCGATCCCCACCGGCCCTACTACCTACGATTTCTGGGTTTGATGAGAGTGCGTGGCTGTTCAATTGGCTTCTTTTGCTACTCCTTTGCTACTCCAATGTCTGGACGCGGCGGACATTTGCGTACGAGGTGGAATCTCGATGAGACGCGAAGGCGAGCCATGGATTGAAGAGAAATTTGAAGGCGATCTATGAGCGCCTCATAATCCCTCGGCCGCGAATTCGAACCCTCGCGCGCCACTGGTTGACGCAGATGATATTGGAACGAAGCTTGTTACACCCTTCATGTATTCTGGCGACTGTGAGTCGTATTCAAGAAATCCTTCACGAAAATCGCGAAGGCATCCAAGCCTTAGTGAGCAAGCACCGTGGCGTATCCGTTTCTGTTTTCGGTTCGGCGGCACGAGGCGATGACACCGAAGTCAGCGACATTGATTTTTTGGTTCTCTTCGAGACTGGAAGTTCGCTGTTTGACCTCCTGCACCTTCAGGAAGACCTCGAGACCCTTCTTGGCAGGAGTGTTGACGTTGTTTCGGTGGGAGGACTCAAGGAACGGGACGACCATATTCGACGCGAGGCAATGTCAATTTGAGTCGAGGTGACAACCTTCGCATTCTGGACGTCCTCGACGCAGCGAGTGAGGTAGCGGCGATTGTCGCTGACGGAAAAGATTCATTCTTAACCAATTCAGTTTCCCAACGTGCTGTGGAACGATTGCTAGAAATAATCGGCGAAGCCGCCAATCTCATTTCCGATGAAGTCAAAGGTTCTTTTCCGCAGGTGGACTGGCGGGACTGCGGATTCCGAGGGTTTTCGTACACCCGTTCCGATTGAATCCGTACACCGATTCCGGAGTTTTCGTACATCCGCGAGGAGCTCGCGTCTGACGCTGTTGTGAGGTGAAGGCACCGACAACACTTCTTTGATCCGTTCAAAGATCAGAGGAGTTGCCGGTGCCCCGTCCCCATACAACCATGCGAAAGATTCGTGACGTTCTACGACTGCGACTGGCCGACCATTTGAGCCTTCGCCAGGTATCGCTATCCCTGGCGATTCCCCACACGACGGTGGCCGACTACGTCCGTCGCGCTCGTGCGGCGGGGATTGAGTCGTGGCCGCTGCCCGAGGAGCTGAGCAACGACGACGCGCTCGAGTCCCGACTGTTCGGCTCGCTCGCGAGTGCCCCAAGAGTTCGCCCCGAACCCGACTTCGCGATGATGAAGAAGGAGCTCCCCAAAAAGGGCATGACGCTCATGTTGCTCTGGGTCGAGCACAAAGAGCTCCACCCCAACGGTTACGAATACAGCCAGTTCTGTCAGCTTTATCGGACGTGGCGCAAGAAGCTCGACGTGACGATGCGCCAGGATCACAAAGCTGGCGAGAAGATGTTCGTCGACTTTCCGGGACTTACGATCCCGATCTACGACGCGCGTGATCTCACGTTGAGCTTCAAGGCCGAACTGTTCGTCGCGGTCTTGGGCGCCAGCAGCTACCTCTACGCTGAGGCGCTGCGCAGCCAGGAGCTCGTGCACTGGTGTCACGCGCACGAGAACGCCTTCGAGTTCTTTGGAGGATGCCCCGCTATTGCGGTGCCCGACAACTTGCGCTCGGGCGTCACGACACCACACCGCTACGAGGCGGACCCCAACGTCACCTACCAAGAGATGGCCCAGCACTACGGCGTCGTGATCATCCCGGCGCGTCCCTACAAACCGCGCGACAAGGCCAAGGTCGAAGTCGCGGTGCAGATCGCCGAACGTTGGATCATCATGCGCCTGCGCAAGGAGCGCTTCACGTCGCTCGGTGCACTCAACGAGCGAATTGATGAACTCGTTGAGGTCATCAACAATCGGCCCTTCAAGAAGATGGAAGGTTCGCGCGCCAGCGTCTTCAAAGAGATCGACCAACCGGCGCTTCGCCCGCTGCCCACCACGCGTTACGACTTCGCCACCTGGACCAAGGCCAAGGTGAGCCTCGATTATCACCTGCAGATCGATCGCAATTTCTACAGCGTCCCCTACGGTTTGGTCGGCAGCGTGCTGGACGTGCGCACGAGCGCCAACGTGGTGGAGGTCTTCTTTAAGAACCGTCGCGTGGCCAGTCACAAACGCAGTTACGCCAAGGGTGTTGCCGTCACGGAGTCGGCTCACATGCCGAGTTCGCACCGCCGCCACGCGCAGTGGACGCCGAGTCGCATTGTGCACTGGGCCGAGAAGACCGGACCGTCCACGGCTGCGTTCATCGAGGCGCTGATGGCGAGTCGACCCCACCCCGAACAAGGGTTCCGCTCCGCCTTGGGCGTGCTGCGACTCGAGAAGCGTTACGGCCCCGAGCGACTGGAGCTCGCGTGCGCGCGATCACTCGCGATCCATTCGCTCTCTTACAAGTCCGTGTCCTCGATCCTGCAACACGGCCTAGACCAACGCCCCCTCACCCCGGTGCCGTCGCGCGTGGTCTCGACACACTCCAATATCCGCGGTCCGAACTACTACCAATGAAAGAGGAAACATGCTGAACCACAACACACTCGAGGGTCTCAGGTCCTTGCGACTGCCCGCCATGGCGAGCGGACTGCTCACCCAACGAGAACAACCCGACTACTCCTCGCTCAGCTTCGAAGAGCGACTCGGATTGTTGGTGGACGCCGAGTTGCTCCAGCGACAGAATCGCCGTCTCGAGCGAGTATTCAAAGCGGCCAAACTCGCGGCCGGCGCGTCGAGCGAGGACGTCGACTTCGCCAGTGCGCGTGGTCTCGACAAGGCGACGTTCGTGTCGCTGGTGAACTCCGACTGGGTGGAGCATCACCACAACGTGATCATCGTCGGGCCCACGGGCGTGGGCAAGACCTATCTCGCCTGCGCGCTGGCTCACAACGCGATTCAAGGTGGCCGCAGCGCGCTCTACGTGCGAACCCCGAGATTGTTGAATGACCTCGCCGTTGCGCGAGGCGACGGACGGATCGCGCGAATGATGGCTTCGCTCGCACGCTTCGACATCTTGATCCTGGACGACTTTTTGTTGCGACCGTTCACCAACGATCAGACCGCCGACCTGCTCGAGGTGGTGGAGGATCGCTCGGCCAAGTCAACGATCGTCACCTCACAGTTACCAGTCAATCTTTGGCATGAAGGGCTCGGCGACGAGACCGTCGCCGACGCCACACTCGATCGGCTCCTCGAGCGGTCGCACCGCTTCGAGCTCGTCGGAGAATCGCGTCGCCAGCGCGCCACAGCATCAACTACGCGCAGCGCCAAACGATCAAAGTGAATCGAGATCGTCGCTGCACGGACGCATTATTGCCCTGCTCTACGATGAACGCGAAGGAGGTGAGCTAAGAGGACCTGATCTCACAACAGCGTCGGCCGCTACGCGGCCTTCGATCCCACCGAGACGTGTACGGAAACTCCGGATTGGGTGTTCGAAAACTCCGGAATACGCAGGGACATAATCAATTTGAGAATACTTCTTGCTCATCATTACTTTCGAGTTGATGACGAACAGGTCTGGGTCATAGCGTCACAGTCAGTGCCCGAGCTCGTAAGACTTCTTCAGGCGGAGTAGCGCGCGGTTTCACAAGAATGACCAGAGCAGACTCGTTCGCACGATAACCACGTGAATTTTGCTACTCCTTTGCTACTCCAATTCATGGACAGCACGGACACGCACACCATTCAGTGGACTTTTGTGAGGACCCAATGGCACTGTGTGGACACTATGGACTGGGAAAACGCATTGCGCGCATCTCATAATCCCTCGGTCGTGGGTTCGATCCCCACCGGCCCTACCAGGGAAAATAGCAGTTTTTGAAGTACGAATTGCGAATCTTTTGCTACTCAAAAGGAGTGGCAATGCGGCCGCCAGTCACGTTTTTACCTCACGAGATCGACTTGCCTTCGAACGGTTTTTCTCTCCATCGAGCAGTTGTGCGACTCGCTGGTGAGAAAGCCCAAGTAGGTAGCCGGTATCGCGAAGGCTGATTCCACAATCGCGAAGTCGATGGACAGCCTTCAGCGTCACCTCGGTGGCAACTTCTTGAGCTGCGTTCCACCTGCCGCGTGCTTCCACTGCCTCCGAAACCGCCTCGGCCGCGCCCTTTGGCAGGCCAACTAAGTTTGACCGACGCACAAGAATGGATTTAGGAGAGATGTTCAAATGAAGTGAAATTATGGATATTGCCATTCGATCGGTATCCCGCAGATGTTCGGCCTGGGTCACAAGATCGAGTTCGGGAATATGAATAACCCATAATCCATCCTCTTGAGTGATGTCATATTCGTAGAGCTTGACTTTGCTCATTTCATCCAATCCTCTCCGAGTGCCGGTGCCAAGGCGTCACGAATGCTGCGGCAAACGCCCGCCGAAACCGTCTTGTGCTTGGGAACATATGTTTGGCAGTTTCCAATTCGCCACACTTCGTGGCCCCCGTCTTGACGTATCAACTGAACTCCGTTGCGCTTCAGCAACTTCACAAGTTGTTCCTTTGCCAAAGGCTTCATTCATGAAGTCTATCTTACTAGACATGAATAAGTCAAGGTAACTAGACAGTAATTGAGGCCGTTCCGTAAATCGATTTGCTACTCCTTTGCTACTTCAATTATTGGACTGCCTGGACGGTTCCCGTACTTAGTGGATTCGCGAAAGGATTCTGTGGCACTGGCTGGACTCAAAACACACAGCGCACGGATTGCGTTCATCTCATAATCCCTCGGTCGTGGGTTCGATCCCCACCGGCCCTACCTGTCAGCCGCCTCGAATAAGGGACCACTTGACGGTGGTCCCTTACTCGTGGCGGAACTACCTGCCAAGTGGTCCCTTACTCGTGGCGGAACTACCCGGTAGGTGGTCCCTTAGTAGTGGCGGGTGACACCTACCAGGGAAAACAGGAGTCTAGGAAGTGTGAAATGCGTATCTTTTGCTACTCAAATGGAGTAGCAAAAATCCGCTTGGCGCACGTATGTATTGACTAGTCTTTACAAGTATGGAGAAAGTAAAGAAAGTGAATCGTGGGGCAAAGATCAGTTCCAAGCATCAGGTGACCATTCCCCAAGAGGCGATGCGCAACGCCGGTCTAGAGGCAGGCGAGCGATTGACGGCCCGGGCCGATGGGCCGGGCCGAGTGGTACTCGAACGCGAAGCGGACATTTTAAAGGTTTATGCAGGTGCTCTCACAGGATTGTATGGCGGAGAGACACTTGACCAACTGCGCGACGAATGGGACTGACCATCATTGATGCGGGAGTGCTCATTGGATTTCTGGATGAGAACGATGTTCACCATGACGCATCGACACGAGAGTTTGAATATGCGCGCCGCCGTGGAGATGAGTTAGCGATACCTGCCTCTGCCTTGGCGGAATCATTGGTGGCTCCAGCTCGAAGTGGTGAACCTTCGTTGGAAGTGGTGCGAGAATTCATTAATCGACTTCCGGTCTTTGTGGCTGATCTAGATGCTGAAGTAGCAATCATTGCCGCACAGATTCGCGCCCGACACGGACAGAAGCTCAAGTTGCCTGACGCGTTGGTAGTGGCTACCGCTATCAATTTGGAGGCTGACGTCTTGGTAACTAGTGATCGAGGTTGGCCTTCAAACGTGAAGTTGGGTTTCGATGGAACCATCGTCACGATTTGAGTGAAGTGAGCCAAGGACTGCTACTCCTTTGCTACTCCAATCTGGAAACGGGACGGATGTCCACGCACATTGGTGGAAGTCGAACCAAACTAAGAGGTACTGGATGGACCGGAAGAAACGCTATCGACGCTTTGCTTCCGCCTCATAATCCCTCGGTCGTGGGTTCGATCCCCACCGGCCCTACTAGTAAATTAAAGGCTTTTCGAAGGTTAGTGGTCATTCTTCGATCAATAATTCCACGGATAAATGCCCGTAAACAGTGGCCAGGAAGGCAGTGAGGAGCTTCCTGAAACAGAGCCGACGCCCCGTGGCCGAATCACTGGCCGGGACGACCCCGCCGCCGTCGCCTGGCGATTCATATCTAAGAACCTCTACGAAGCCCGAAAGCGATTCCGAATTAGCAAGCGAGAGGCTGCCCGCCGAGCCGCCTCAGTGCAAAAGGCTCGCGACGATGTTGATAGTGAGACCGATGATCATCGCCCCGAAGAGGAACGACACGAGGGCGTGTCGAAGCGCGACCCTGCGGATTCGTCTCGACACGAGGTCCGTGTCGGAGACCTGGAATGTCAGCCCGATGGTGAAGGCGACGTAGGCGAAGTCGAGGTAGTCCGGCCGCTCGTCGGAGTGGAAGTCGATCCCGTCACCGTTGCCCGTGCCGTAGTACTCCCGCGCGTAGCGCAGCGTGAAGACCGTGTGCACGCAGGCAAAGGCGAGCGCAACGCTCAGCACACCGAGTGCAATTAGGAGTGCCTTCGTTCCACCGTGGGAGTGCGCGGCCTTGACCAAGACGAGCCCGACGGCCCCCAGACACGCGAGTCCGGCACCAATAATGATGAGGTCCGTGACTGCCACGCTTGGGTCCTCACGCGTGGCCAGACGCGACGTCGCCCCAGCGTCGAGCCCTGCGATCGACCGCCAGACCCGGCCCAGGTACACGAGCGCGGCGGCCACCCACCCGAGCAGCAGTGCTGCTTGCCAGACGACGAACGGACAGGACGCGCCAAAAACTGCCGCGCCAACCGCGCCGGCGACGATAACTGGTAGCACCGCGGGCGGGACGCGGCCTTTTCGAACTTCCTGATCGCCCTGTCCGCGTCGACGATCCTTCTTCTCGCGTGCGACCATCGCTGCAATCCCCTCAGACTGTTCAGCCAGCGCCCCTGACGCCCGCTACCGGTGGGATCCTACCCTTGCCGCTATCTGCCGATGCGATCGAGTGACGGGTGACTGCTGAGATCAGCCCGGCGAGATCGAGTACACGTACACAGCACAAGGAACGGGGTTGCCGCACAAGAGCTGGACTCAATGCTTGCTTTCGAAGTCAACCAGTGGGTGACCGTGTTCCATGAAACCATGTCAGATAGTGGAAGTTCTCTCAGATTCGCGTGGCTTGTTGGGCTCGACGCAGTTAAGGATGCACTGGAGCATCTTGGATTCGACCGCGAGGTTGGCGAAGGAAGCACCGAAGGTCACCAAACTCTAGATCATGGAATTGGACTTGTCGATATGTTGGACGAGGTGCGAAGTTCGCTCTGATGTTGAACACACCAGGAAGGTTGAGGCTCCTCCGCAGCATCACCAAGTCATGCCAATGGGAGCCTTCGAAATCCCACGGTTCATCCCACGTACCAAACCGACACCACCGGACGAATCCGACATCACCGGACAAGATTTCTTTGAAATCCGGACGAATCCGACCTCACCGGACCGTTCCGACCGAATGTATCCACCTCATAATCCCTCGGTCGTGGGTTCGATCCCCACCGGCCCTACTGCTTGAAAATTTTCTGCGTTGTGTGGACGACCTTCGTCAAGATCGATAGTGAAACCGGGCTTGAAGAATGATGACATCATCGTTTTCAACTACGTAAACGAGTCGGTGTTCTTCGTCGATCCGTCGAGACCAACATCCATCCATGGCGTGTCGCAGGGGTTCGGGTTTACCAATACCTTCGGTCGGGTGGCGTAAGACGTCCTCGAGAAGTCGATTTACACGTTTCAAGGTCGTTTTGTCGCTGGTCTGCCAGTGGCAATAGTCTTCCCAGCCGAGGGAAGTAAACACCAAGCGCATTAAGAGAGTTCGTGCTCTTCGAACTGACCTGATCGGGCTTGAGCCAAGCTCTCCAACAGTCGTCGAGCGTTGGCGGGAGTTCGTAGCAGATGTGCTGTTTCATTTAGTGCGTCAAAGTCGGCACGAGAAATGAGCACAGCGTCGCCCCCTTTGGACGTGATCTCGACGGGCACCCGGTCGTCGTTGACTTGCTGAATCAGAGGAAATAGGTTCTTTCGAGCTTCACTCGCGGTGATCGACATCGGCTCTCCTGTCATTAATTTGATTGGTACCATTTATCGTACCACATCGGCAGGGATGTGCATCTTCCACAACGGTCGCGGATTGACTCGTTTGCTACTCCCTTGCTACTCCAATTCCGGGACTCGTTGGACGCCTCGCTACTCCGTGGACAATTGTAAGGAAGCAATGACACGGGCGGGACGCAATGGACCACTGCGCACGATTTGCGTGCATCTCATAATCCCTCGGTCGTGGGTTCGATCCCCACCGGCCCTACTTGGGGGATGTTTTATAACTGGTCTAGATCGGATTGATCATCGGGTGGCTGGGATCGAACTGGACTTGTAGGGAGGTGGCGTCGGCGGCAGATCGGCACCATGCGTCGGGCGGGGATGGTGCTCTCTAGCGGCAGACGGCATCGAGAAACGCCCTCGTCTCTCGCCGCGAACGGAGCACGTGCACCGTCGTGTGAGACCCGTGCCGCAAGATCTCGGAGCGTACGTGCTCAGGTTCTGATCGGCGGTTGCGCCAAATCCTCCCAACGCCGCCCCACTCGTCGCGCAAGCGTCGGATGACTGAGTCCTCGCATCCCTCAGGCATCTCGCCACCGGGCTTGCGAAGCCCCCGCACAAACGCGCGACTCGCGCACAACCACCAAGGAGTATCGAGAAAAACGATCGTTTCCGCGCGTTTGAGCCGGAGGGCAAGCGACTCTTTGTAGTTGCCGTCGATGATCCAAGTCTCGCCAGCGAGCAGCGCGCGTTGCCGTTCTCGCCACTCGTCGTCCGACGGTCGCACCCAGCCCGGCTTCCAGTAGTGGAGGTCGAGGTAATTCACCGGCAAACCAGTCCTTGCCGCGAGCGCACGTGCGAACGTGCTCTTCCCGGACCCCATCATCCCGTCGACGAGGACGCGGCGACCGATCATCCGAGACGCACCGTTCATAGTGCCGAGTATGCCAAGTCGCCGAGCAGATTGCCCGCTCTGAGAGCGTTACGCAATCAGCCAGTCTGGAATGGTGATGTCAATCCTCGTCCCCTGGGCAGAAATCCCACGTTTCATCCCACATACCAATCCGACACCACCGGACCAAACCGACACCACCGGACAAGGGATTCGATCAATTTCCGATGAATCCGAAGCGACCGAACCATTCCGACCGATCGCTCCCACCTCATAATCCCTCGGTCGTGGGTTCGATCCCCACCGGCTCTACCTAAGTTTGCGTAACGGACATGTTGATCTCGAGGTGGTGTTGCTTTAGTGTCTGACGAAGAGTACGGTTAGGTCCATCACTCCAGAACCTCGGTGAGTTACCTCTGCCAAGGAGCAACACCGTGAGTGACGCACAGCCTCCCAACGTCGGATTAGATGACGCCGGTATCGCCGATAGAGCGGTACAGCGTCAGTGGGACCGATATGCCATGTTCGACCTCTCCGTTGAACCCGAGTCGTACGGCTCATCTCAGACCCCCACTTCCGTTGAGCCGACCAACTCGCCCATTGCGACGAGGGTTTTCGACGCGACCGGACCGTCGAGTTCCGACCATGAGGACTCGAAATAGCAACACTTGCGAGTCGATCACGATGTCAATAGAAGCTGACCGTTCAGCGATGCCAGTAACCCTGCGACGAACCGATTGTCAAGAAGCCAAAATTCATTCGAGAAAGGAGCACCCAAGATGTACGTAGGAGGCGGAACAGTTGTATTGATTCTCGTTATTGTTCTGATTGTCTTTCTCGTGAGGCGATGAACATTTGAAGACGCGCAGCGCTGGCGAAACCACCAGCGCCAAGGTTGCCGGTCCTGAAGGACAACTTGACAACAATCGCGCCAGAAACTCAGTACGAATGTCGATTCGCACTCGAGTACGACGGCTTCTCACTCGTACTAAGTGAGGTCGTCTAGAACGCTGAAGCCGCGCTTGAGAACGAATTCACCTCTCATCAGTAAATGAGAAAGTAAATGACATTGACAAACAAAGCTAGGGACGAGTACTTGGTTCAGATAGCAAAAACGACAGACTGGCCGGTGCTGCCTGGGCCGCGGGGACCTCTCAGCGATTGCGTGATTTCGGCTCTCCAAGGAGCACCCGGAACCCTTGATTTCACTCCTCCCGTATCAGGTATTGATGCGCTGAGTGACGACGATTTCGCATTGGCTTTGTATCTCTGTTACGAAGTTCACTATCGCGCCGTCTCTGACACTGGTTGGGAATGGGACGTCGGTTTGCTCAAGTTTCGGGCCGAATTAGAGGGCGTTTTTGAAGATCGACTTCGTGACGAGGTCCCCGTCGTCAGTCCTTGTGGCCCCGATGACGTGGTTTCGGCGCTCGAAAAGTTGATTGGAACGCCTTCTGGTCCGTCACTCTCGGCGTATCTTCTCGACTCGGGAACCCTGGAACAGCTCCGCGAGTTTTGCATTCACCGATCCGCGTATCAGTTGAAAGAGGCGGACCCTCATACGTTTGGCATACCGAGACTGACCGGCGAAGCCAAGGCCGCGATGGTGGAGATCCAATACGAGGAATATGGTTCCGGTGACGCCGCTTCGATGCACTCCCAACTCTTTGCGAACACCATGAACGCGCTGGGACTCGATTCCTCCTGCGGTTCCTACATAGAAGTTTTGCCCGGCACTACGCTCGCCACCGTCAACCTCGTCTCGATGTTCGCACTCCACCAACGTTGGCGTGCGGCCCTCGTGGGACACCTTGCGGTATTCGAAATGACGTCAGTCGAACCCATGGGACGCTACAGCGACACGCTCGCGCGACTCGGTATCGGTCCGAAAGGACGCCAATTTTACGATGTCCACGTTACGGCAGACGAGCGCCACGCACTTATCGCGCGCGATCGGATGGTTGCTGGATTGATTCGTGCCGAGCCAGAACTGGGACCGGATTTGCTTTTTGGAGCCGCGGCTATTTTGATGCTCGAACATCGATTCGCGACACATCTTCTCGCCGCGTGGACGGACAATCGATCCTCTCTCGTTCCAAGAAGACTGAGCGCAAAATGAGTCCGCCGACCCTAGCGTTCACAAAATCATTGAACGAAACACGGAACAAAACTTTGAAGCATTTTTCCAAATCCGGTCTGCTACTCCCTCGCTACTCCAATTCGTGGTCGCAATGGACGCTCACGTTACGTCGTGGACTTTGGCCAGGACCTGAGCGCACTGAGTGGACGTAGACGACCCGACGAACGAGTTGCACCCACCTCATAAACCCTCGGTCGAGGGTTCGATCCCCACCGGCCCTACCACCACCGGACCTACCAATCCAGTTATCCGACGGTTCTCAGTTTGGCAATCAACTCAATCTCAACTGCAATGTCGAAAGGCAACTCGGCTAGTCCGACGGCGCTCCGCGTATGTTGTCCCGCTTCGCCGAACACTTTGACAAGGAGATCTGAGCAGCCGTCAATTACCGCCGGAGTCTGGTTAAACCCTGGTGCGACGTTGACCATCCCAAAGACTTTGACGATTCGTTCAATTCGATCCAAGTCTCCGAGTTCGGCCTCTAACGATGCGAGGATCGACAATGCGGTAACTCGCGCGGCTTCCTGCGCCTCTTCCAACGTCAGGTCGGCACCGACTTTCCCCCGAATGATCTCCGAACCTCCAAACGGTCCATGACCGCCGACGTAAATCATGTCATCAATGATGACGCAGGCGAGGTAATTGCCTGCCGGGGGAAATACGGGTGGAAGGACTATCCCAAGCTCTATGAGTCGTTCTTCGATCACCGAGGAAGTGTACAGAAACGGGGTTAACTAATCCCAGCGCCGCCACCGCTCTAGGTTGCGCAGTGCAGTGCGGTCAGCGGTACGGAGTGCTCCTTCGTCGACCCCTGCAGCATCACCAGACGTGACGCTGTCGCTCCTATCGCCTGGATCGCGTCCGTCCGCGCTCCCGGCGGCAAAACTCCAGACACCGAGCACCACTGCGACGCGCCGGGCGCCAGGAGAAGGAGTCGCTCGGTCGTGGCGTTTGGAGGGGCGAGAATGACGAGAAGGTCGCCCGACGGCGTGACCGCCGTCACGTCGTACCCCTGTCTCGGCGAGCCGCCGACTTTGCGTCCGTCCCAATTGGGGAGCTGAATGGGCTGCCAGTTGTAGCCGCCGTCGACGGATCGAGCGAGGGGGTACCGCATGGAGAAGTCGAGCAGGTACTCGTCGCCGTTCGGGTCAGTGAAGAGAAGGGCCGGATCGCATTCGGGGATACCAGCCGCCCACGACATTCCCTCCCACACAGGGTCGCCGGGGAGCGAGCCCGGCACCGCGACCAGAAGGGCCTGTTGCCAACTCGACATACCGCACGCTCCCTGGGGCAGTTCCGGGCCGAAGGTCACGCAGGGGCCGTCGGTCGGACACGCCAGGGAGGTGGCGTCCCACTTCTCGCCACCGACCGCCGCTTCGGCGTCGATCGACCAGCGACTCGAGCGTCGCGCGAGGTTCACTTCGTTCGTAAAGATCGCCTGCACGACGTTGCCGCGAAGTGCGAATCCGCCGAAGTCGAGGTAGGTCATCTTGGCGGGTGGGGGAACGAAATGCCACGTCGCGCCGTCGTTGTTCGTGTACATCGCCACCGTGGCGACCGGCGGAATCGAGTGGTTCTGGCCCACCTCAAAACCGGCGTACACGGTAGAGGGATTTTGTGGGTCAGTGAGGACCACGTCGCAGACAACCTTCGACGTGTTGTTGATGTTAAGCGCGCGCGCCGCGAGCATTGCCTCGACACCGGTGTCCGAGACAGACTTCACGGGCCCACTAGCGCGGACGACGTCGATTCCGTCAGTCCCACACCAGGCGTAGGACGTTGACGTCGGACTCGCGTCCACGGAACTTCCGTACTGCGACGACTGTTCGGCCCTCGGGGTGAGAGTCCCGAGGGCCGCCCACCTTATTTCCGTGCTCGTCACGCCTCTCGAAGCGACGGGAATCGCCCACCACGAAACGAGGAGTCCGAATACGACGAGCGCACGCGCCCATCGTGCCGTTGAGTTGATCGTCCCCCTCATTGCACCTACTTCATCGTCACTCGTGGTCTATCACGCTGACGTTGGTCCGTTCGGCGTCGGGGGATCGGCTCGACGCGACCTCCAAGCCTCGAATTGAACACGACGGGGGCCACGGCGCGAATCTCGTGAAGCTCACAACAATCTGGGCCCGACTCGACGGAGATTGCTACTCCTTTACTGCTCCAATTGATGGATGCAATGTGTCGACACGCACGCCGTGGGCTATCTCGAAAACCCAATGACACAGGGTCCGACGCAAAAGACCAAGAGTACAAATGGCTGGCTCCTCATGATCCCGCGGTCGTGCGTTCGATCCCCACCGGCTCTACGATTTGACACTCATACTGCTAATTACCTAGGAGACTGTTGAATAATTCGGCTGCCAAAGCCGAATTCTCGAGCGCCGGTCGTCGAGAATTGTTACATGCAAGGACTCAGCGAACTCAATCGTGAACTGCTCGACGCGTCGGCGCTCTGCCGACAACTCGTGCCCC
>DATCCC010000017.1:0-70543 GCA_036511495.1 Acidimicrobiales bacterium
TAAAGGGACCACTTCACGGGCACTGCCCACCAGGGTGGCCGACTTTGACCCTCTTCGCGTCGGCGCTTCGGTTCAGACATATCCCGGACTTGCGATTACCAACATACGCCTCAAATGGGCGTTGTTCAACAGGCTCCTAGCCATGATGCAGGGAACGCACTCGAAGTTGGCGTGGGAGATCGTTTTCTGGTTTTTGTTCGGCAATATTAAAATCTCGTTGAATGAATGTGAAACGATTAGAAAGTGAACGACGAAGAGATAGTTCTCAATGGAGGAGCGACAACGGAGGTCACAAGAGTTGGCAATGTCGTCTACCGTTCGCCAAAGCCTCAAAGCAAAACCGTCCTCGATCTTCTCAGGTTTCTTAACGGTGTGGGTTTTTCGGGATCACCTCGACCAATCGGTGACGGCTTTGCTCCCGACGGTCGCGAGATGCTTGAATACATCGAAGGAGAGAGCCCCCAGCCATTCGCATGGTCCAATGAGGCAACCTATGTGATTGGCGAACTTCTCCACGAGCTTCACACCGTGACCTCGGAGTGGACGCTTCCGGCGGATGCCCACTGGCGCTCGTGGTTTCTGCGGGAAATGATCGGGCAGAGATCAGTAATTGGACATGGTGACCTAGCCCCTTGGAACATCCTGGCGAAGGACGGGCGGCCCGTCGCGTTTATTGACTGGGATAACGCGGGCCCGTTGGACCCGGTATGGGAACTTGCCCACGTTGCTTGGCAGAACGCACAACTCTACGACGACGACATCGCTGAAATGAACGACCTTCCCGACGCCGCGCAGCGAGCGTTACAGGCGAGGTTGATCTTGGATGGTTACGGCCTTGACTACGCGGACCGCGTGGGCTTCGTCGACCGAATGATTCATCTAGCGGTGTGGAGCGCTCGTGAGGAAGCTATCGAATTCAACGTCGTGCCCGATACCACTAGTCCAAGTCCCAGCGGTTTTCCAGTTCTCTGGGCCGTGACCTGGCGGACTCGAAGCGCCGCCTGGATGCTCGATAGACGACCCATGCTACAAAAGATCATCGAAAATAATTGATGACGAGGACCTGAACTCGCTTGAGACGCTAAGGCGAAACTTTCCATTTTGCCGGTAGGGCCGAGATTGGTGGATTCTTAAAGAAGAACTCACTGGAGCACGCGTACCGCGTTACTTACCACGACGTATTTCGGTCAGGCGCGAAAAATCAAATGCATCGTGCAGGGCCGAATTGAACCACTACACCCCATCAATGATGTCGCGCAACGCCGCCCTATAGACATTGAGGGCTTGACGTCCCTTCGCAGTAAGAACAACCTCGGTGCGCGACGCGGGTCCGTTCCCGGACTTCTCGGTACGGATGTACTTCGCGTCTTCTAGCTTGCGCAAGTGAGTAATGAGATTTCCGGAACTCAACCCGATCATGTCCTGAAGTCGTGTGAACGAGAGTGTGTCGCCAACCGGCAGGACTGAGAGCGTGGCCATGATGCGCAAGCGCGCGGGGACGTGAATCAACGGGTTGAGCTCACCAACGGTCATAAGCGATTACCTACGAGCGACGCTGGACGATTCGAACCGCGGCGAAGCTCACGAACGCGACGGCTAAGCCGATGCCGGTGACCAACCAGGCGGCGACGGGTCCTGCGAAGGCGCTGCCGAGGCCAATCGCGATCAGGACGACTCCGAGGGTGAGGGCGGGCAGCTCTTCACGAATCGCCCCGATGGTCACGAAGACGGTTCCGGCAAACAACCACGGCACCGAGGCTGGGTAGATGCCGTAGACGATTGCGTGGCTCGCTCCGGCGTGGTAGAGCGCGCCCTGGAAGATGGAGTACGCGAGCAGGACGGTGATCCAGCCCGATTGATACGCCTTTCGCTGCTTCGCCGAGCGACCGCCCACGCCACTGTTTGCGCGTTTTAACACCGTCGACACGGCAATGATCCAAACCACGATGCCCCCGTACATCGCCGCCAACGCTCCGCCGCTCGGCCCGACGTAGGGATGTTGCCCTCGAACTGACCACCAGGCGGCGCCGAAGGTGAGGAGGAATATCACAGCTCCAATGAACAACAGATACGGCGGCCAAACATCAAATTGTCGCTTCGCCTGAGTGGTTGTCTCCTGGAGCAACTGCGCGGCGATTCTTGGATTGATCTCCTCATCCCCGTCCTCGAGCGAAGTGGATTGCGGCTTCTTTTCTTGGTCCATCACGTTCTCCCATCTTGGTTTGTGCCACAAAGTTACACACTTTGTGACACAAAGTCAACAACTATTTTCGTGATCATCACGTGGGGAGCGCGGCCGATATCGGCGTCATCAAGGTAACTTTTTGAACCGAATGGGCTGGGCCAGCGGGGAAGCCCCACGTTTTATCCCACGATCTAGACCAACGCCACCGGACCAGATCGACGCCACCGCCCAAAGCGCCCCTCGAAAATCAGATGAAACCGACACCTTCGCACCAGTGTGAACTTTTGCTTTCACCTCATAGTCCGTCGGTCGTGGGTTCGATCCGACATGCCCTATTGAAGTGGTGTAATCATTCGGCTGATTCTTGTCGGAACAGCATTGAGTGATGCTGGACCCTTTAGCCGCCGACTTGGAAGTCGAGCAGTAAGTAGCCCGCCGGAGACGCGACTTGGCGAGTCAAGGTCAGCCGGGTAGGAAGTCCTTCATCGAAGAGTTTGCGTCCGTGCATCTGCAAGGTCGGGGCGATGACAAGTCGCAGTTCGTCGACGAGGCCAAATTTCAACATCGATTGGACCAGCGCGATACTTCCGTGCAAGCCGATGTCGTCACCAGACTGCCGCTTTAGTTCGATGACGAACTCGCGAAGGTCGCCGTCGACGACCGTGGTGTTCGACCAAATCTGTTTGGGCGTCGTCGTTGTCACCACGAACTTCTCGACTCCGTTGATGAAGTTGGCGAACGGCTCGATGTCGCTGGTCGGCCAGAACGCCGCCCACTCGTCGTATGTCCGATGCCCTAGTAGCACGGTGTCTTGAGAGGCGATGACGCGACGGAGGTTCTCCTCCATCACCTCATCAAAATCGGTGAAGAACTCATCCGGCCGTTCGGCCACGCCATCGAGGGACAGCAATTCATAGGCCACTAGTTTGCGCAACGTTTCATCTCCTAGATCGAAGTCACTGTACAGAGGTGGAATGGCAGAATCAACTGCCGCTCCTTTGCTCCTTCAATTTTGGACGCAGAAGATACCAACTGTCATGAATGGACCGGTGCCAAAATTCAATCGAACGGGGCGGAGGGAGAGATAACGGGCGTACATGTTGAGCGTCGCATAGTCCCTCCCTCGTGGGTTCGATTCTCAGCGGCATTACTCTTGAGCCCAAAACCCAAGTCAATGTCACTGCCTTACCGGCATCGGTTCTTTCCATTAGATGGTTCACGCGGGACCTTCATTGAATCGGAGCAAAGTCCAACCTGGACGATCGCGGCCCAAAGTGGAAGTTCACCCTACGCTCCGGTCCTCAGGAAACGCTCGGGGAGACTGTCGGCAGGACGACTCCGAAGCTTCCGAAATTTCCGATGTCTCCGACGAATCCGACACATCGGAACTCCTCAAAGGGGTCGATGGGCCGATGCGACCAGTTCGAGATCAGGAGAGAGACAGTTCGATGGCTACTGCAGGTAACCATGCTTACGTAGGAATTTCTGTAACGCGATCACGTACTTCTGCCCACTTGGGTTGAATGGGCTCAGCGCACTGTTGAGGTGGCCTGCTTTGGCCTGGTTGGCGAGGAAACTCGCCACGGCAGCAGCGTGGCCGAGCATGTCCTCGTCGGCGGCCCAGGCCGCGACGAGCCCGACGGAGTCTTGATAGTGGGTGCTCGCTTGCGCCCTGAAGGCGCTCATCCACTGATTCGCGTCCTTCGCGATCAGGTTGGGAAAGGACCGAGTGACGTTATGGAACGCGTCGTGGGAGAAGCTGAGTAACTCGATCGGCAATCCTGACGCCGCGTAGTCCGTGAACGCGTACGCGAAAGTGTCATCGGCACTCAGCAGTTCAAAGCTCCCGTGCGCACCCAGCTTTACGAGATGCACCCCGGGATCGCCGAAATTGTGCTCGGTCTTCTGAACGGCCGCGGAATTCGATGTGAAGGAGTACACCTGTTCGATCGCGCAGCAGTGGGCGCCACCACTGTAGAGATCGAGGACCACACTGGGCAACCCTTTCTTCTGGAGGTGGACAACGTGGACCACCGTCCTCGCTCCCGCGATCACGTTGGGCGAGCACACTTTGCCACACCACTTGGAAATCACCGCTTGGTCGTAGACCACTTTGCCATTCAGGGAGATCTTCAGGTGCGAATTCTGCGTAAGGGGAGCTGTCCCGTGATATGTGAAGGTGGCCGTCACGTTCTCCTTCGTCACCGTTTGGGTTGCCGCGGCGGCGGTTGAGATGGACGAGAACAACGAAGCGACGACGACCGCGATGGCCGCAACCCACCGTAAATTGATTGGACTGTGCACAGTTTCCCCTTTTCTCATTTGACGCGTCACACAGTCACTGTCGCGGCGTCGGCAAAGATTACTGAAGGTTGACCACGACCCTAGACGACGAATTCATTAGTGATTGGTTGTAGACGTGGTGCCTCGGGCCGCGGATGTGAACCTCTGCGTGAAGTGAAGGGTGATCCGACCAGCCGTCGCCACACCTCACCGATGACCCCACCGCCTTTCGACAGCAACGCCAAATGACGGCGCATATGGTTAGGCAAGGTTCACCAAGGACATGAAAGGCGTGCCGCGTGCAATTTCTCTCGTTCTGGTCCGACCCCGTGTGGCGGGGACTTCGTATCATCCAAATCGTCACTGGGTCCACCACATTGATAATCCTCGCCATCGTCCTCTTGGGGAACTCATCGTGGCTCGTCGCGCTCGTCACTGCCGTGCTGACGAACCTCTCGGTTGCCGTAGCGGTGGTGATTCGCACTTTCATAGTTCGCGCAAAATTGCGTCATCCACCCAATTCGTAGAGAACTGTCTGTTTGAAGTTCGAGGTACCACAGGTACGGGCGAAATCGAAGAATTTCATTGTACGTTCGCCGTCAAAGATGGACAGGGATGGATTGGTGAAAGGAGAAGAGATTTTCCGGATCGTAGGTCCGCTTGACCTTGACGAGCCGCTCAAGGTTCGTCCCGTAGTAGGCCGTTTTCCACTCGGAGAGTGTTGGGTCGATGTAGTTCTGGTACGCACCAGTTGGTGGACGAAAGACGTCGGATCCGAGCCACGTGAGCCACCGTTGGCCGGCCGCAATCTCCGAGAGCGGTGTGTAGCTCGACCAAGAGTACGTCGCTTGAATACACGCGAGTTTGTCGCGGTGGACGAATGCCGTCTGATTTTTCTCCACACGATTTATTGCACCGCCGTAGGCGTCAAAGGCGAGACCTCCCCCAACCGTCGGTGCATCATCCTTCAAGGCTTCGACGGCGTGAACTAAAAGCGCGGCGTGCGCGCCCGTCGTTGGGGCGTCGAGATAGCTCGATTTCGCGGAGTACGCCTCGCGACTTAGCACTCCTCGGCGATTGTCCGTTGGCAGATGACACGCCGCTATTGAGAGATTGGAACAACCCGCTTCGATCTTCATAGCCTCGATGTAGTCATTGGAACCGACGAAACTCGACGAAGGCGCCGTTCCAGCGCTCGAGTGAAGGCGCGTCAAATGGGTAGCGAGCGCCGATTGGGTGCCACAGAAAACACCACTGATTTGAATAAGAAATCCGTAGGAACCTTGGGATAAGAGTTGGCAGTTTGACCACAACTCGTCGGGCATCACGGTTATCCAGTGTTGCCACGCCTCCAACACGCTCGCCGCCGCTTCCCACGGGTACTGCAGAGAAAAAAGAGTGACTTGGGGCATGGGGTGGACGTCGAACTCGAATGAAGTCACGATGCCGAAGTTTCCGCCGCCGCCGCCTCGACACGCCCAAAGGAGATCTGGATGACTGTGTGCGTCAATAGAGAGGTGATCTCCGTCCGCGGTGACCAGCTTCGCCGATCGAAGATTGTCACAGGTCAGTCCGTACTTTCGCCCAAACACCCCAACGCCTCCGCCAAGGGTGAGGCCGGCCACGCCAACCGTCGGACACGAACCACCGGGGAGTAATCGGTCTCTGCTGCCGATTGCGTTGTAGACATCGATCATGCGTGCGCCCGCGCCGACGTTTGCAACATTGGCTTCCGTGTCGACCTTGATCGAGTCGAGGCGACTGACGTCGATGACGAGCCCGTCGCAACTCGAATAACCGCCGTAACTGTGTCCCCCGGATCGCGCGGCAACGTTGATGGCGTGACTCGCGACGAAGTCCACGCACCGCGACACGTCCTCAGCGCTCAAACAGTAGGCGATTGCTCCTGGATGAACATTGGCAAACTTCGAGTTGTAGAGCAATCGATCAGTGGCGTAGAGCGGACTTGAGGGAAGCACGAGCGATCCCGTTAGCGAACTACCTAGGCGCCGCCACTCGGCCATTGTCGGCGGCCCAAGCGTTGTCGTTGTTGTCGGTGAAGGAGATTGACCAACGTCGCACCCCGAAAGAGCTAGCCCCGCCGTCATCGCTCCAGTGGCGATGGCGCAGGCTTGGACGCCTCGTTTAAGAAACGTTCGACGGTCAATCGGGGGAGTGGGGACCATGACGCGACACTATTCGGCTACCGGTGGATACTCATGGGAAAGAGGTACTTCGACAATGAGATCACCTTCAAGCCAGTCGGGTAGGCGATCAATGACGACGCCTTCGGGACTGACGAGCGCAGCGAAGCCGGGGAAGTCTTCGTCGCTCGTCGAACCGGCCTGACCGCTCAGTGCTATCCATAGTCCCAATCGTTTTGCGTGTCGGCAAGCGTCTTCGAGACTTGACTGCTCCCACCACGAGAAGCCGCTCTGCCACGAAGCTTCGTCCGTGCGTCGACCATAGAGACCGGGGGCGGAGGGGAACAGGACGAGGTCCGCCCCGGCTTCGGCGGCGTCATTGAATGGCGCGTCGAATCCCGCTTCCGCGCAAATGGCAATACCGATCGTGTGGCCCTCAACAGTGAAGATTTCCGAATCGGTAGCCGGCAAATAATTTTCCTCACCTTCGCCGAGATGACGCTTGCGTTGAATACCTCGACGGAGCCCATTAGATACAACTATGTGCGTGATGAAGGCCTCACCAGCTTCCGTGACTTCGGCAATGCCGAACGCGGCCGATACACCCGACGCATCGGCCGCGGCGGTGAGTGTGGCGATGCCCGGATCGTCCAACGAAATAAGTCGCTCCGGATTTTTTGAAGGATCCACCGAACCGGTGAGCGACATCTCGGGAAAGAGGACAAGCTCGCATCCTTGTGAAGATGCTGTGGCCAACTTTTCGAGGTGACGAGAGAGGTTGGCGTTGATGTCGCCCTTCTCACACTGCATCGCCGTTAGCAAGATACGCACGTCACTATCATGGCGTGGCCCGAACTCACTGCAGCGAAGCCGACTTCTCGTAAACCGACGGCTCAATCCACGCAACGAATTGAGCCGTCGAAGGAGACTGACGCCACCGGAGCATTGCGTTCCTGGTCATTAATCTCGATCGGCCTGACAAAAACTTTCTTGGTAGTTACCGGTTCTGGCCAATACCAGTAAGACTCCCTCAAGATTGGTACTTAGTCGAACGAGGACGATACTGGAGCTATGGACGTCGAGCCCAGTGAGAATGCCAAGGCATCGCGGGCGCGACTTGCGGCGGCGATAAAAAAGCAGCGACTGCGAATTGGCTGGACGGGCGTGCTTGGTGGCGTACTGCTGGTGGTCTCCACCGTTCTGGTGTGGGTGAATCACCCCGCGATTGTACGAAGCACCATCAAGCCCTACCCCTACCTGGTGATAGAGACGAGCCATTCCATCGGACTGGTGACGTGGTCGGCTGGTCCAATCACCCTCGTGCTCGCCGTTGCGTTCTTGTGGACGACACGCGGACTTCTCCGAGGCGTCCAGTGGGCAGGTTGGGTTGCCCTTCTCCTGGGACTTGGGCAACTCGCCGTGAGCGTGACGGAGATTGTTCAACTGCTTCTCGGGCGCAGCCACTATTTCGACCAGGCGACGGTCTTGACGCCGCCATACCCCCCACTCGCTAATGCGGTGGGCAGCGGAGTGTGGCTGTGCGCGGGCGCGTCGGTGCTCGTGGTGGCTGTGGCTTTGACGTACCTTTGGAGGGCACGCCGATATTGGTGAACATGCATTGGCCCAGTGACTCGCCCCTTGAACTTGAATTCAATATTTTGGAAGGCGTTTCGAATCTAGGCCGCTGCCCTTAGTTACGTGGTGGAGAGATTCACCACGATTGCCTCTTGAGTGGACCGTGCCAAAATGACCACCGCTTCTTCGCTGGGCGAGGGATTCTCCTCGCGGTGCGCCACGAACGGGGGAACAAAGACGTAGTCACCGGGCTGGGTTTCAATTCGCGTTTCCTCGTCGCCCTTGAGAAAGACGAACACCGGGTGCCCACGCAGTACGTAGATGCCCGTCTCGGATTCGCCATGGTGATGGTTCGACGATCGAGTCGCGGGGTCAAGGTGACTTTCACCCATCCAGATCCTCGCGGCACCAGTCATGGCTCCGGAGATGGCCTCGAGGCGGCGCATGCCAGAACTTTGCGCGGTATCGCCCGTGAGATGAGACGTCGGAACGTGGTGTAATCGAGTGGGCGACGGCTCGTCATCTGATGGCGTCACGACTATTGCCCCTTTCCCTGCTCGCTGATTGGACTACTGGCTCGACGGTAGCAGGAGACCAATACGAAGTTTCGTTGATTGCTGTCGGGCCATGACACGCTTCGCACATACACGCCGCTCTCGCAAAGATTGGTGGTCCGTCATGGCGACGGGTGGCGAAGTGACGCAGTTCGACGTCGTCGAGCGAACACTATGAGAGACTTCGGGCATGTCACGACGTCGATTCAACTTCGCCCAGCGCTTCGTCGTGGTGGTTGGTGTGGGCATTGCGCTCAGTTTCGTCGGAAGATGGGTGACGTCCCTCGGATCGCAACTAACGATGACTGGCTGGACCGGGTACGCGCCGCTGAGCCCGACGTCGGTGTCGCCCTTCGTCGGGGGATTGCGCCCATGAATGCGACTCGTCCTTTGGCTGATTTTCGTCGTCGTATGGATGGCGGTGTCGCTCGAGGTACTTCGAAGCCCCCGGGATCGAGTTGATGGCTCGTGAGAGGGGCCCGGGCGCTACGAGGACGACGCGAATGAGCGAGTTAGGGTTGAGCGAACCCCGCGATGAGGCTCCTCACAATGAGCTCACCGCCAAGCGCCATTGGCGGCGCGTTGTACTACTTTCACTGGGCGCCCTCGTACTTTTCGTTTTTGTCGTTGGCAGTCTTATCGTCGCTCATTACAAGCCACTAGAGATTCATGAACTAAATTTTCCGGCGAGGCAACAACATCTGGCCGAGCCATCGGGAACGTTCGTCCTCAAGTACGTCGTCGACATCCAAAACCAAGGGCCCTTTCCCGTCACGCTCACCAAAATTGACCCGGTGACCTTTAACGACAAGGGTGCACCCACGTTCAAGACCGTGGCGTACTTGCCGTCCACTTCGACCTACAGCGAGCGCCGCCCTTTTCATCTCGTGACCCTCGCGAAGAATCACAGCGTCGAGGTGGCCATTCGCGTCACGGTGCCGTGCCAGCCACTCGTCGCCGGAGAATCAATGGCCATCGACAGTCAGTTGGTCTCGTACGACTTCTTCGGGGTCAGCCATACCCAATCAGTCGTGCTTGGAAATTCGGTCTATCCCGCGATCATCCGTGGGCCGCAGAGCTGTAAGACCTAACACTGATGACGTGGTGGCAGGACGCCGTTGTCTACCAAATTTATCCTCGTTCCTTTTGTGACTCGAACGGTGACGGAGTTGGCGATCTGAACGGCGTGCGGAGCCGCCTCTCCTATCTCGCCTCGCTCGGCGTGGACGCGTTGTGGTTGTCACCCATTTATCCTTCGCCGATGCGCGACTTCGGTTACGACGTGGCGAACTACGTCGACGTTGATCAGGTTTTTGGGTCATTGGCAGTCTTCGACGAACTCGTTGAGGAAGCGCACGCGCTCGGTATCCGCGTACTACTTGACTGGGTGCCTAATCACACCTCGAGTGATCATCCCTGGTTCGAAGCGTCGCGCGCCTCTCGGGGCAGTCCCCTCCGTGACTGGTACTTGTGGCGCGACGCGGGACCCGATGGATCGTTACCGAATAACTGGGTTCGAGCGTGGAGCGACGAGCCCACCTGGACGCGGGACGAGGCGATGGGCCAGTACTACCTGCACCTCTTTCTACCCAGTCAGCCAGATCTCAACTGGGCGAACGTTGAGGTGCGTCGCGCCATGCTCGAGACGTTGCGGTTTTGGCTTGACCGCGGCGTTGACGGATTTCGCATGGACGTGGTCCACGCACTCGGTAAAGACCTCGCGGTCGACGACCCCGAGGAGCTCCGGCTACTCAGTCACGTTCCCCTCAACGACGTTGCCGTAACGCACGAATATCTCCGAGAGATTCGATCCGTGCTCGATGCGTACGAAGGCGAACGGGTCTCGGTTGGCGAGGTGTACCTCTTGGATCCGGCTCGCGTGGCGACCTACTACGGCGCGGGCGACGAGTTGCACCTCTCGTTTAACTTCGCCTCCATCTACACGCCGTGGCGTGCACGAGCGTGGCTCGAACTTATTGAGCACACGGAAAACGTCCACAAGACGGCGAACGCTTGGCCGACCTGGGTACTGAGCAATCACGACAATCCTCGCGTGGCGACTCGTCTCGGCGGCGAGGACCGAGTACGAGCGGCGATGGTGTTGTTGTTGACGCTTCGCGGCACACCATTTCTTTACGCCGGCGAGGAACTGGGTCTCAAAGACGCTGATGTTCCCCACGACCGCGTCGTCGATCCCGGGGGTCGTGATGGCTGTCGCTCACCGCTGCCCTGGACTAGGGCAGCGCAGCATGGATGGGGTATCGAGCCCTGGCTGCCGTTTGCGGATCGATCGGCTGAGTTATCGGTCGAGTCTCAACAACACGAAGAGGCGTCGATGCTGAACTTCACTCGACGGCTGCTCGAGGTTCGTAGAGATTCTGACGCGTTGCGCCGGGGCGAACTGGTGAATCTTCACCTCGAGGGCGACGTTCTGGTCTATGACCGAGCAGCGGGTGAGCGTCGCGTTCGAGTCTTGATTAATTTTGCTAAGCACGCGTCGCCTATTACTGAACCTGAAGGATCCGTGCTGCTCTCGAGTGCCGCGAGACATACCACGAACGAACTCGGCGCCAATGAGGCCGTCGTTTGTGATGTCGGAACTGATCGTGGCGTCGACTCTTGAATGAGTGTTCGCGTCACTCTCTTTCGTCCACTCCCGACCGTACGAATGGACGCGTCGAGTCTTAAGGTTGCCAGCACTATGCGATTACCTCGACCTCAGCGTTCGTCGACCCTCATAAGGACGACGGTCCTACTGAGCGCCACGGTGTTGACGATCGCTGATCTCGGACTCGTCGTGAGTGGCGCAGCGCTCGCTGCGCCAACGCCACCGAGCCAGAGTTCGTGGACGGTCTATCACGGCAACGCCAAGGGTTCGGGCGTATCGAGTGTTGTTAAAACCGTTACGACGTCGAAGAGGGCCTGGACGTCGCCGGTCCTGAGCGGCGAACTCTACGGTGAGCCGCTCGTCTACTCGAGGGACGTCTTCGTCGCCACGGAAAACGATACGATCTACGCGCTCTCGTCGACCAATGGGAAAGTCGTATGGACCCGACACCTCGCGACGCCCGTGCCCTCGAGCGCACTTCCCTGCGGTGACATCTCTCCGAGTGTTGGTGTGACGGGCACCCCCGTGATCGATCCTTCTCGCAATGAGATATTTGTCGTCGCTGACGAGTTCGTTGCTAGAAAGCCCGAGCACTTCCTCCTGGGACTCAGCACCAAGACCGGCGCGACCGAGATGCGCCAACGAGTCGACCCGCCGGGCGCCGATCCGGCGTCACTGTTGGCACGTTCGGGCTTGACGTTGGACGCTGGCCGCGTGGTCTTTGGCTTGGGTGGTAACTACGGAGACTGTGGCGCGTACAACGGAAGGGTTGTGTCGGTAAAAGAAACGGGTTCTTCGCCAACCTTCTTTACCGTGGACGCCGCCGCCGGAGACAGTCAAGGTGCCGTCTGGATGGGCGGCGCGGCGCCCATCGTCGACGCCCGGGGCAACATCTGGGTCAGCGTAGGCAACGGTTCGGTGCGCTCGTCGGGTCAGGCCTTTGACGACAGCGACTCCGTACTTGAACTCAGCGCGACCCTTCACTTGAAGCAGTACTTCGCGCCCACGGATTGGGCCCAGAACAACGCGAGCGACGCCGACATGACCATGGCCCCGGCGTTACTCGCTAACGGACAAGTGGTCTTGGCCGGCAAATCGCGGATCGTCTATCTGTTGAACGGTGCCAACCTCGGGGGTATTGGTAGCGGTGAGGCAACGCTGCCGGACGCGTGCTCGAACGACATCGACGGGGGCCCCGCGTTCTCTGGAACGACCGTGTACTTGCCCTGTTTGAGTGGCCCGGTAGCGGTGAGTGTCACCACGTCGCCGCCGTCACTCAAAGAACTCTGGCAATCCAGCGTGGGTGGTGGACCCGCGATTGTTGCCGCTGGCGAGGTCTGGACCGTTGGACAAAACGGTGTCTTGTATGGACTTGACCCAGCCACCGGGAGCGTGCGCCAACAGGCGTCGGTCGGCGCGCTTTCGAATCACTTCTCGACGCCGAGCGTTGGCGACTCATTACTGCTCGTTTCGACGTCGAACCGTGTCGTGGCCTTTCGCGCTACCACGTAGTCGCCGCTCCAACTCGAGCCTCGATCGGCGGACCTGGGCGCACTACGTCCGTTCCCGGACGCCATCACTCGGGCGCGCGTCGACCCGCGAGCGAAAAGTACCGCTCGATATAGCGATTGATGAGGGTTAACGTTCGCATGAAAAATTGGAGGGGTCCAGACTTTGCTAATACCCGACTAACTTGATAATAATTGTCGTGATTCAACAAAACCGCGCGAGAGGGGGCCCTGTGTCAGCTGAAACGAAGACCGAGTCCGAGGTGGAGGCAATCAAACGCTCGAGTACCTACCTGCGTGGCAATCTTGACGCCGAACTCTCCGCCGAAGGTCCGGAAGTCTCGAATGACTCTGAGCAGTTGCTGAAGTTTCACGGCATCTACGCCCAGGACAACCGCGATGTGCGTCGCGAACGAGCCTTAGCCAAAGAGACGCTCGACTACATTTTCATGATTCGCGTGGTCATTCCAGGCGGTCGACTCTCGCCCGCCCAGTGGTTGGGACTTGACGACATCTCGACGTCCGTTGCGGACGGATCCATTCGCCTCACCACTCGTCAGGCGGTCCAGTATCACGGCGTCGTCAAAGGCGATCTTCGAGACCTCGCCAAATCGTTGGATCAACAGTTCTTAAGCTCCTTTGGCGCTTGCGGTGACGTCGTGCGCAACGTCGTGACCTGCCCCAATTTGCATCTCGAAAGTGGTCACGGCCACTTAGAAGGAATGGCTCGCCAACTCCGTGAGACCTTTCGATCAACCTCCGAAGCCCACTGGGAGATCTTTGTCAACGGCGAGAAAGCGGCCTCTCGTGAGGAGATCGAAGAGCGTCCCTTCTACGGCGACACCTATCTCCCGCGCAAGTTCAAGATTGCCGTCTCGCACCCGCGCGACAACTGCGTTGACGTCTTCGCCCAAGACGTAGGTCTCATTCCGGGCGAGCACCACGACGTCGGCGCTGGCTTCACGTTGCTCGTCGGTGGAGGACTTGGTCGTTCCTACGCGAACGCGGATA
Source organism: Acidimicrobiales bacterium (assembly GCA_036511495.1). Classification (GTDB taxonomy): domain Bacteria; phylum Actinomycetota; class Acidimicrobiia; order Acidimicrobiales; family RAAP-2; genus RAAP-2. The sequence goes on from DATCCC010000017.1 coordinate 13,869, forward strand.
CGTTCGCGCACCTCGCTCAGCCGTTGACCTTTGTGACCTACGACGAAGTCGAAGAGGTCATCGCTTCAATTATTGCTACGTATCGCGATCTCGGAGACCGAACGGATCGTAAGCGTGCCCGAATGAAGTACGTCGTTGCCGATCGCGGTTTGGCGGCCTTCCAGAAGAAAGTCGAGAGCCGGCTCGGCCGTGAACTGCGCGCGCCACTCGACGCGCCCAGCGACTTTGACGCCGACGATCACTTGGGTTGGCGCTCGCTGCCAGACGGCACCTGGCAGCTCGGTGTTCGCGTGGGCGCCGGCCGCGTCAAGGACGTCGAGGGTGGACCCGCGATGCGCAGCGCCTTTCGTCTCATCGCCGAGCGTTACGCGGTGACCTTTCTGATTACTCCTCAACAAGACCTCGTCATTAGTGGTGTGGCGAAGAGCGACCGCGGCGCCATCGACGCTCTGTTAATGGAGCACCACGTGCGCCCCGATGGAGAACTCGGCAACGTTGAGCGCTCCGCGTTGGCCTGTCCAGCGCTGCCGACGTGTGGCCAAGCATTGGCCGAGTCCGAGCGAGTTCTCCCGGGTCTGGTCGCCGGACTCGAAGGCGCTCTCGCGGCCCGTCAACTCGGTCGTCGGCCCCTGCAACTTCGTATGACGGGTTGCCCGAACGGTTGCGCACGACCGGCCATCGCCGAAATTGGTGTCGTGGGCAGAACCAAGTCCACCTACGACCTTTACCTCGGCGGACGTACGCGCGGTGACCGTTTGGCGGGGCTCTACAAAGAGAAGGTGAAGTTGGAGGACATCCCCGATATTCTCGGACCGCTCTTTGATCGTTGGGCCAGCGAGGCTGAAGCCGAGGAGTCGTTTGGCGACTTCGTCACGCGAGTGGGTATCTCGTGACCGTGTACTTAGTCGGCGCGGGACCCGGCGACGCTGATCTCTTGACGGTGCGCGCGGCGCGACTGCTCGGCGACGCCGACGTCGTCGTACGCGACCGACTCGTTGACGAATCGGTCATGGGCTACGTGAACCCTCACGCCAAGATCTTTGAAGTGGGTAAGGTCCCGGGGACGTCGTCGAGTCAAGAGTCGATTAATGAACTGCTCATTGACCTCGCCGGGCGTTACGAAACGGTTGTTCGGCTCAAGGGTGGTGACCCCTTCGTCTTTGGGCGCGGCGGCGAAGAGTTGCTAGCTCTGCACGAAGCGGACGTGGCCTGTGATGTCGTGCCCGGGCTGAGCTCGGCCCTCGCGGGACCACTCGCGGCGGGCATTCCCGTTACCCATCGGGGCCTGAGTCGAGGCGTCACCATCGTGAGTGCGCGCGGCGCCAACGGTGACGTGACGGACTTTCGCTCGCTCGCGAACCCTGATCTCTCACTCGTGGTGATGATGGGCGTGGAACATCGGGCCACCATTTCCCAACAGCTCCTCGAAGGCGGTCTGCGCGCAACGACACCCGTCGCGGTCGTCGAACAGGCCTGGACCGGCCAACAACGTACGACGCGGGGTCAATTGAACGATCTCGGATCCTTCGACGTGCGACCACCGGCCGTCATTGTCGTTGGCGAGGTCGCGGCCCTCGATCTTCGATCGCTCGGGATCCTCGACGTCGCGTTGCACTGAGATGTTGCCTCTCGCTTTTAAGTTTGAGGGTATTCCCGTGCTCGTCATTGGCGCAGGCGAGATCGGCACGCGCAAGGTCGCGCAACTGATTGACGCCGGCGCGCTCGTCACGATCATCGCCGAAGAATTTTCGGCCCCCTTGCCCGAAGGCGTGGCGCACGTTGAGCAGCGCCGTTACCAACGCGGTGATCTTCGCGGATTCTTGCTTGTCGTTTCGGCGACGGGTCAGCGCGACGTGAACGATGAGGTAGTGAAAGAAGCCAGTGACGAGCGCATCTGGCTCAACGTCGTGGACGACCCCGAGAGGTGCAGCTTCTATTTCATGGCGCTGCACCGTCAAGGTGAGGTAACGGTGGCCGTGACGACCGAGGGTGCCGCGCCCGCCCTCGCCCAAGGGATTCGAGACCTCGTGGCCGATCGTCTGCCGAAAAATTTGGCCCACGTAGCCGTTACCTTGCGTGAGGAGCGCCGCGGGGTGCACGATGACGGCGCGAGCACCGAGAACGTCGACTGGCGGCCTCGGATTCGAGAACTCTTGGGTGTCGACGCAACTCTCTGGGAGTGAAAAGGCGGAAAGATCGGTGTAAAACGTGTCAACTCATCGAGCAGATCATTGGCAGACTTTTCTAGCTCTTCGTTACCTTGAAAGACGCCCTCAACGTCTGGCGTTGTCAGCAACGTAATCGCGACGTCACCCGCGAGGAACATTCGCAGCGCCACGAGCGACGGTGTGAGAGCTTGCGCCGCGCGAAGGACGTTCGACGCACCGCCCCAACTCACGACGCCAAAGGGTTTGCAGCGCCACTCATGAAAGAGAAAGCCAACGGCGTTCTTGATCGCGGCGTTGAGTCCGTGGTTGTATTCGAGAATGACGAAGACGAACACGTCGCCACGTTCGACGATCTCGGACCAGCGCTTGGAGTGATCGTGGGAGTACTTTCTGCCGAAGGGTTGCATGGGCTCGTCATAGATCGACAGGTTCACGTCGGCGAGGTCCACGAGTTCAATGTCGAGTCCACCGCGGGCCACGGGAAGGTCGCAAAACCACTTGGCGATCGGTTCGCCGACCCGACCAGGTCGAGTGCTGCCAATGATGACTTGGAGAAGCGGACGCGACGAGGACATTTGGGGAGCCGGACGTCCAGCGTTCGGCGCCTCTTGGCTCATCGGGACGTCGGCATGGTTCGCCGTTTTGAGTCTTTTAGTAGTGAGAAATTTTATTTCATCCAGAAATTGGAGGTCGAATGGCTCATTTTTGTGGTTCTTTGCTCGTATTAGCCGACTAAAATTGCCAACGTGGCAAAGCAAAGTCGATCCGCCCCCGTAATGAAAACCGTGCTGGACGCGGTAGCGGAACGCCTGATCGCTGGGGACGAACTCCTTATTCGTATACCAGAAATATGTGAAGCGACGGGTGTTAATTACGGCTCGGTCTACCACCACTTTGGTTCTCGCGAAGGTGTCATCGACGCCGCGTACAACCTGATCTTTTCCCAGATGGTCGAGGAAGACATCGCCCTCTGTCGAAACGCAACGTCTGAGGCAGAGACGCTCGAAGAGTACATCGCGGCAACACTGCCAATCGTCGGAGCAATAAATTCAGGCCCCGAACGCGTTGCCCGTAGGGCACTGCGGGTACGAATCATTGCGGCGGCGGAGACGCGTCCCGAACTTCACGAACTCATCAGCGAAACGCAGTCTCGTCTCACCGAAGAGTGGCGTCTCTTGGTCGAGTTTGCTCAGCGCCGCGAATGGCTTCGCAACGATATCTCCTCGAGTTTCCTCGCTGTTTTTTTCCAAGTTCTCGTCTTCGGTCGAGCACTCGACGATATTTCGGACAAGCCCCTGGATGAAGAGGATTGGGGAGTGTCCCTCGCAACGCTCTTTGTTCACCTCCTGCGACAATAAGGACTTACTTCGTCGTTGTGTGCTCAACTGCAGGTATGAAATGGTTTCGCGTGCTCGCAAGTGTGCTGGTGCTTGTCGCTCTCTCGCTCAGCGTCGCAAAGATCACCCCCTCCGTCGCCGTTGCGCCTCTGTCGGCGCCGTGTAACGCCTCGGCGCTCGCGGCTGCGTACCACGGCATTGACGAAGTGAAGAGTGTTGACAGTTTTGGTTGCGTGGGCCACTGGGCCTACCTCTGGGCCAACATCGGCTCGGGCGTCCATGAGATTGGCGTGACCGACGTCTTGTACTTCAACAGCGCAACAGCGTCGTGGGAGAACGCGTCGCGTTTGAAGGATTGCAATCCTCAAACGCTCCCGCACTATGTCGAGTTTTGGGGATGTAACTCAAACTAAATGTTTCGGTGACGTCGGCGGCGAGCTCATCACCTACGCTCTGAAGTCGTGAGGGCGCGAGGATTTGTCTCTTTAGCGCGGGCCTCCGCGCAGGATCTTTTCGATCAGTCGACGGCCTTTGGCCGCCTCGCGCTGGTCCACGTCTTCATGATGGCCGGGGACACCCTGGTCACGGTCTCGCTGGCTGGGTCGCTGTTTTTCTCGGTGTCACCCACCGAAGCCAAGGGCAAAGTACTGCTGTATTTACTGCTTACGATCGCGCCCTTCGCCGTGGTTTCACCGATCCTTGGTCCACTCATCGACCGCTCAGCGAATGGTCGCCGTGTGCTGGTCGCGCTCTCGGCCGGCCTTCGTGCGGTGCTCTGTTGGTTGATGGCCGAGCACCTTAACTCGCTCTGGCTCTTCCCCCTGGCCTTCTTGCTGCTCGTCTCGTCAAAGCTCTACGTCGTTACGCGTGGCGCGCTCGTGCCAGAAATGGCGCGCACCGATCAGTTCCGCGAGCACGCCGCGCGCGTGGGCGACGCCGGGTGGCCGAACGAACAGGTGGGCGAGGAGAAGGGGTTCGCCGGCTTCAACGCCCAACTCACTCTGCTCGGTACGTTGATTGGTCTTATCGCGGGATCGGTGGGCGCGGGAATCTTGAAGGGAATCGGCGCGACGAGTGTGTTGGTTGTTGCGTCGTTTGTCTACATCGCCGCCACGGTCGCCAGTGCGCGTCTGCAGCGCCCGTCAAAGATCGTGCGCGATCAGGTAGCCGGGCTTACCCAAAGCGAGCGCGACCTCAACGCACTCAACCCACTCGGTGACGTGGAGGTTGCCTGGGGACTCAGTGCGGCCGCACTCATGCGCTTTAGCGCGGGCTTCGCGACGTTCTTATTGGCCTTTGGACTTCGCCGTGTGTCGGCGGGTCTTGGTTGGTACGCCGTCGCGCTCGGACTGAGCGGGATTGGTGCGCTGGCCGGTTTGGCCTTCGTGACGAGGGTCCGTAACGCCCTTAAGGAATCGACGTTGCTCGCGATCTCGTTGTTGGCGACCGGTCTGGGCGCGGCCGCGGCGTCAACGCACGCCGTGTTGTGGGTTCAGGTGGTGCTGGCGGGATGGCTCGGGCTTTGTGGCGCGGTCGCGCAACCTAGTTTTGACGCCATTACCCAGCGCAACGTCGCGCCCGGCGCCCAAGGTCGCACGTTTGCGCGCTTCGCCGTTCGTCAGCAACTCCTCTGGGTACTCGGCGCGCTCATTCCGGTCGCGGTTGTCATGAGCTTCAGTGTGGGCGATCGATTCCTCGCGGTCTTGTTGACGCTCGGGGCGTTCGTGTATCCCGTCGGACGTCGCGTTGCGCGTCGCTGATCAATCGACATTTTCTTCTTATGCTGTACTGAATTATGGCATCGTCCCCCCGTGGTGAGTTCACCCCAGAGAACCTGGCCACGTGGCCCCACGTCGTCATCGTGGGCGGCGGTTTCGCCGGCATCTCGACGGCTCGCAAACTAGCCAATAAGGCCGTGCGCGTCACGATTATCGATCGGCACAACTTCCACACGTTTTTACCCTTGCTCTACCAAGTAGCGACGGCCGGCCTCGAGCCCGCCGACGTCGCGTACCCCATACGCACCATCTTTGGCCACGCGCGAAACATTCGCGTGCGCCACGCGCGCGTTGTGGGCGTTGACCAGGCGCGCAACGTCGTCACCTTGCACACCGGTGCCGAAATTTCTTACGACCATCTCGTGGTCGCCACGGGCGCGACGGCGTCGTTCTTCAACATTGCCGGCGCGAAGGACTACGCCATGCCGCTCTACACGTTGTCCGACGCGCGACGACTGAGAAATCGACTGCTTCGCGCGCTCGAGGACGCTGACGTGGCGAGCGAGTACGAGGCGGTGTCCCTCAACTTTGTGATCGTCGGGGGCGGTCCAACCGGCGTCGAAACGGCCGGCGCGCTTTCAGAGTTGATAGCCATCGCGATCAAACGTGACGGGCTCGCCCTTGACCCAACGAAGGTTCGCATACGCCTCGTCGACTTGGCGCCTCGCTTGCTCACCGCGTTTCCCGACACGGCCAGTGCGTACGCTAAGCGAGAACTCGAGAAGTTGGGCGTCGACGTGGAGTTCGGTCGTTCCGTCGTAGAGGTCGAAGCGCGCGCGATTCGTTTTGACGACGGCGAACGCTTGGAAGCGGCGGCCGTTATCTGGGCCGGTGGCGTCACCGCGGCGGGTACCTTGGCGAGTCAGCTAGTGGCTCCGCCGGGCCCGAGCGGACGAGCGCTGGTGGGAGCGGACCTGCGCCTAGGGGAAAGTTCGAACGTCTGGAGCGTCGGCGACGGCGCCGCGATTCCTGGAGGCGAAGGTGTTTTCTGCCCCCAACTCGCGCCCGTCGCGATCCAGTCGGGTCGTCACTGCGCGAAACAGATTCTTCGGGTCTTAGAGGGTGAAGAGACCGAGGCGTTCCACTACCACGACAAGGGCATTATGGCCACCATTGGTCGGCGCGCGGCAGTAGCGAAGCTACCTCACGGCGGCGTCGTTCGCGGCACGGCTGGGTGGCTGGCGTGGCTCGGACTGCACCTTTGGTATCTCGTGGGCTTTCGCAATCGCCTGCGCGTGATGATCAACTGGACGTGGCGTTACTTCGACTGGCCCTCGGGGCCACGACTCATCGTCGCCGACGCCGAAACCGCAGCGTAGAGGCTCTCAGGCCAGACGAGTTTCGAGGTCGTCGACGAAGGCCGCTAACTTCGCTGGCAAGTGATCGTTGAACTGGGCGTAGTGCTCGCGAATCCGGGGTAGTTCATCGCGCCACTCTTGGTTGTTCACCGTGAGGAGTTCGGCCATGTCCGCGCTCGTCACGTTGAGACCTTCCACATTGATCGTCTCGGTGGTGGGTACGTAGCCAATCGGTGTCTCGACGGCCTCGCCTCGACCGGCGGTGCGCTCAAAGATCCACTCCAGCACGCGAGAGTTCTCGCCAAAGCCCGGCCAGAGCCAACGACCGTCGTCGCCCTTGCGAAACCAGTTGACGTAGAAGATCTTCGGCAACGTCGCTTCGTCAAATCGATCAGAGAACGTCAACCAGTGCGCGAAGTAGTCCGCCATGTTGTAACCGCAGAAGGGCAACATGGCAAAGGGGTCGCGGCGCAGATTGCCCACCGCTCCGGTCGCGGCGGCCGTGGTCTCCGAAGCCATAATCGAACCCAGGAAGACGCCGTGGTCCCAGCTGCGCGACTGAAAGACGAGCGGGATGACGCTCGCCCGTCGTCCGCCGAAGAGAATGGCGTCAATGGGGACTCCGGCCGGGTCTTGCCACTCGGGCGCGATCGCCGGGTCCTGATCAGCGGGTGCCGTGAAACGAGAGTTCGGGTGCGCCGCGGGGGTGCCGAGCTCTTTCGACCAGACCTGTCCCTTCCAGTCAATGAGACCTTCGGGCGCTTCGCCCATGCCCTCCCACCAGATATCGCCGTCGGGCGTGAGTGCGGTGTTCGTGAAGATCGTGTTGGCTTCAACGGAGTACATGGCGTTGGGGTTGGTGTCCATGTTGGTGCCTGGCGCCACGCCAAAGAATCCCGCCTCGGGGTTGATGGCGTAGAGGCGCCCGTCCGGACCGGGTTTCATCCAACAGATGTCGTCGCCGACCGTCTCGACTTTCCAGCCGGGCAGCGTGGGCACGAGCATGGCGAGGTTCGTTTTGCCGCAGGCGCTCGGAAAGGCTCCCGTGACGTAGCGCGTTTCACCCGATGGATTCGTGAGCTTCAAGATCAACATGTGTTCAGCGAGCCATCCGTCGTCGCGCGCGAGTACCGACGCGATGCGCAGGGCGAAGCACTTCTTGCCGAGGAGAGCGTTCCCGCCGTACCCCGAGCCGTAAGAGATGATCTCGCGCGCTTCGGGGAAGTGGACGATGTACTTGTTCTCCGCGTCACAGGGCCACGGCACGTCCTTTTGACCGTCGGCGAGCGGAAAGCCCACCGAGTGCAAGCAGGGCACGAACTCGCCGGTTTCGCCGAGCACGTCGAGGGCCCCTTTGCCCATACGGGTCATGATGCGCATGGAGACCGCGACGTAGGGCGAGTCGGTAATTTCGACGCCGATGTGGGAGATATTCGAGCCGAGGGGGCCCATCGAGAACGGCACGACGTACATCGTGCGCCCCTTCATCGACCCGCGAAAGAGGGTGGCAAGCGCGGCGCGCATCTCCCTTGGCTCGCGCCAGTTGTTGGTGGGGCCAGCGTCGATCTCCTTCTCCGAGCAGATGAAGGTTCGATCCTCTACGCGCGCGACGTCACCCGGGTCTGAGCAGGCGTAGTAGCTGTTGGGCCGCTTGGCCTCAGACAGTTTGGTGAAGGTGCCGTTGGCGACGAGCAGTTGACACATCGCGTCGTACTCTTCGGCCGACCCGTCACACCAGTGGATACGATCGGGGGTAGTGAGCTGCGCCACTTCCTCGACCCATTCGATTAACTTCTTATTCTTGGTTGGGTACGTCACGACTTCCTCATTTGCAATCCCCGCGTCGTCTCGTTACGACGTGGGCCAGAAACCAGCATCATGAGCGCGCCAACTGACCCAACCAGAGAACAGAGCCAGCACGAAGATGACGTATTGGAGCGTATAGCCAAAATCGTCACCCAGCACACCATCCCCAGCGGTGAACGCCACATTGGCGATGACGCGGCCGTGCTGTCGCCGTTTGTAGGTGAGGCCATCATTAGTACCGACGTGGCCGTTCTGGGCGTTCATTTGGACGCCGCGCTTTTTCCACTGAGCGACCTCGGCTTTAAAGCCGTTATGACCGCGCTGTCGGACTTAGCGGCCATGGGCGCACGTCCGCGTGGACTCGTGACCGCCGTGACCGCGCCGCCGGGCACCGATTTAGAGGCGCTGCACTTCGGTATTGCCGAGGCCTCGGCCCTGACGAACTGTCCAGTCGTCGGGGGCGATCTCTCGCGCGGCAACGACGTCGCGGTGACGGTCACGGTGTTTGGCGAGTGCCCTGGTCGTGGCGCGGTACTACGCGGCGGCGCTCTCGAGGGTGACGAGTTGCTCGTGACGGGACCACTCGGACGAGGCGCCGCGGGACTACGCCGCCGGCGCGAAGGAGCAGCGTTGAACGACGAACTCGTCGAAGCCCATCGTCGGCCCTGGCCCCGCATCGGCGAGGGAATGGCCGCGCGCGGCGCGCACGCGCACGCGATGATGGATCTCAGCGACGGGATTGGTCTGGACCTTCACCGCATGGCCGACGCGTCCACAGTTGGTTTTGAGTTGAGCGCGATTCCCGTCGCCGACGGTGCGACGCTCGAGGAGGCCGTGAGTGGCGGCGAAGACTACGAGTTACTAATCGCGACGAACGACCCGGGACGACTGCGATTAATGTTCGTCGATCGAGGACTTCGCGCGCCCATCACCGTGGGCTTTGTCGTGTCCGACGTAGCGGTACGAACGCTCGGTGGAGAAGCGTTTCTTCGCCGAGGCTTCGAGCACCAGTTGTAAGAACTACTTCGCGGGAAGCGTGTTGCGGGTGGGCTTGGTGATCTTGCCCGAACGCAAACATCCGGTGCAGACGTTCACGCGCATGGGCGTGCCGCCAACGAGCGCGCGTACGCGCTGGATGTTCGGATTCCAACGACGCTTGGTGCGCCGGTGCGAGTGAGAGACGTTCATGCCGAACGACGGCTTCTTACCGCAGACTTCGCAGACTGATGCCATGATGAACCTTCTCCTTGTGCCCCAGCACCCTGGGGCGCGGACTGGTTAAACCGAAGGTCCATTGTAGCATCGCTAACGATGACCTCTCCCTCGACGCTGTCGGCCGGTGACCTGCGGACAGCGATGACCACCTACGCCGAACTGCTCCGCTCGCACCGTGAGGTCATAAACCGTCTCAACGTCTACCCGGTGCCTGACGGCGACACCGGCACGAATATGGCCCTCACGATTGAATCCGTCGTGGCGGCGCTGGCCATTCTCGATCACGGCGCGCCCATGGGCGTCGTCGCCCAGGCCATCGCGCAGGGCTCGTTAATGGGCGCGCGGGGTAATTCAGGCGTGATTCTCTCTCAGTTGCTGCGTGGCCTGGTCGCGGCTTTTCCACCTGATGGCGACGTGGGCCCTCAGGAACTCGCCGGCGCCCTCGCGCACGCTGATGAACTCGCGCGTCAAGCCGTGGTGCGTCCCGTTGAGGGAACGATTCTTTCCATTGCGCGCGCGGGCGCCCAAGGCGCGAAGGCGAACACCAACTCACTCGAGTCGCTTGTTCGAGGTGCGCGCGACGCCGCGAAGGTGGCGCTGGCGAAAACGCCCGATCAACTTTTGGTCTTGAAACAAGCGGGCGTCGTCGACTCGGGGGGCACCGGGCTCGTACTGTTCTTTGACGCGTTGTGTTCGGTGGTCGCCCACGACGAACTGCCCATTGCGCCTGACGCCGCGACCATTGATGTTCACGTGCACGAAGAACTAAGAGATGATTCGGCGTTGGCGGACCTTCGCTACGAGGTCATGTACCTGCTCGACGCTGACGACACCAAGATGCACGCCTTCCGCGAAGTCTGGGCGGGCATTGGTGACTCCATCGTCATCGTTGGCGGCGACGGTCTCTACAACTGCCACATCCACACCAACGACGTCGGCGCCGCGATCGAAGCCTCCCTCGACGCCGGGCGACCGCGTGAGATTCGCGTCACCGACCTCGCCGACCAGGTCATTGAAGAGCGCTGGGTTCGCGAAGCCATCGTTGAGTCCCCCGAGGACGTGAACGATCTCGCACCCGCTACCGCCGTCGTGGCCGTCGTCGTGGGTGAAGGTGTCGGACGTATTTTCCATTCGCTGGGTGCTCGCCGACTCGTGATTGGCGGTCAGTCGATGAATCCCTCGACGGCCGACCTGGTCGAGGCGGTGCGCGCCACGGGTTCGCCCGAAGTGGTGTTGCTGCCGAATAATAGAAACATCCAACCTGTTGCTCTGCAGGTTGCGGCGCTGGTGGACGAGACGGTGTGCGTCGTGCCGACGAGTTCGATTGTCGAAGGTTTTGCCGCGCTCTTGGCCTACGACCCCGACGCGTCGGCGCAGACCAACGCCGAAGCGATGAGGGCGTCGGCCTGCAACGTGGTGGCCGGCGAAGTCACCCAAGCCGTTCGCGACACGACGACCGACGCGGGCGACGTTCACGTCGGTGACTGGATTGGTCTTAGCGCCACGGGCGTTCTCTCGATCGCGGACTCGATCGCGGTGGCGAGCAATAAGTTGCTCACCGCCCTCGTCCAACCCCAGCACGAACTCTTGACCATCATCGAAGGCGACGGCTCGTCGCCGGCCAACACTCGCCGCGTGACGGAGTTCCTCGCCGAAGCATTCCCCCAGATCATCGTGGAAGTGCACCACGGCGGTCAACCGCTCTACCCCTACTACTTCGGCCTCGAGTGAGTGACGCGCCGGCGCGGCGACTTCGCCAGTTGGGCGACGTTCCCGTCAGCCAACTTCGTCACATTGGAGAAAAGCGCACCTTGGCGTTGGCCTCGCTCGGCATTGACAACGTCTTTGATCTCCTCACCGTCTATCCCCGTCGCTACATCGATCGAACGAAGCGCGTCGACCTCACTGATCTCAGCGTCGGCGACGAGGCGGCGGTCTACGGCGAAGTAGAAAAGGTGAACGGTCGCCGTACCCGCCAGGGCCGCGTCATGGTCGAGGTCACGGTCAGCGACGCCGCCGACTCGTTCAAGGTCGTCTTCTTCAATCAGGCATGGCGTGAACGCCAGCTCGCCCAGGGGGTCCAGGCCCTCTTCTTTGGCAAAGTGAGTGACTACCGAGGTCAGCGCCAAATGACGAATCCCGTCGTGGACGTGATCGTCGGCGCCACGGGCGAGGAGCGAGACGCGTCCAAGGTCGGACGGGTGGTGGCGATCTACCCGGCGTCGGGAAAGGCCGGCCTGACCAGTTGGGAGATGGGCGGATTTATTGAGGAATCTCTACGACGAGCCGGCCCACTGCTCGATCCTTTAAGCGAAACAGATCGCCAAGAACTCGACCTCGTTGACCGCACGAAGGCCTATTGGGGGATACACCTGCCCAACGAGTTGGACGACACGGCGCCGGCCCGTCGACGTCTCGCCTTTGATGAGTTCTTGCGACTTCAACTACTGCTCGCTCTTCGTCGTGAGCGCCTCGAAGCCTCATCGGCCGGCATCCGACACACGTTCGACGTGGGCGCACTCGACGTCACCGCCGGCGCCCTCGTGGATCCAACGTCGTCGTTGGTGCGACGATTCTTGGCCGGCCATCGTTACGCGTTGACCGGCGCGCAACGTCGCGTGCTCGAAGAGATTGCCAACGACATGGCCGCCACCTTGCCCATGCACCGCCTCTTACAGGGCGACGTAGGTTCGGGCAAGACCATCGTTGCCTTGGCGGCGATGTTGGCCTCCCTCGACGGCCAACGCCAGAGCGTCTTGATGGCACCCACGGAGGTTCTCGCCGAACAACACGTCGCGTCGCTTCGCCACGACTTAGAGGGGCTGAGCGTCCTCGATGCCAGCGTGCTCGGTGGTGCGCGCCCACTGTCGGTGCAGTTACTCACGGGAAAGATGCGCGTCAAGGAGCGTCAGGGCGTACTGGAGGGCCTCTTGAGCGGCGCGGTGGACATTGTGGTGGGTACGCACGCCCTCCTTAGTGAGGACGTACGTTTTCGCTCACTCGGCCTCATCGTTATCGACGAGCAGCATCGTTTCGGCGTCGAGCAACGCGCGGCCCTGCGCGACCAGGGCCGCGAACGCTCGAACGAAGGGGCGGACCCCGATCTCCTCGTTATGACGGCCACACCCATTCCCAGAACCGCGGCGATGGTGCTCTTTGGCGACCTCGACGTCTCGGTCTTAGACGAGATGCCCGTGGGCCGAATGGCCATCGCGACGCAGTGGGCGCGAGGTGACGATGAGGTGGCGGGCGCTTGGCAACGGGTGCGCGATGAGGTCGCCGCCGGACGCCGGGCCTACGTGATCTGTCCACTCGTGGAGGACTCCGAGAAGATTGAAGCAACAAGCGCCGTCGAAGAACGAACACGCCTGGCGCTCAACGAACTGCGCGGTCTGGCGGTAGGTCTGTTGCACGGACAGATGAAGAGCGCGGAGAAGGAAGAGGTCATGAGCCAGTTTCGTTCTGGTGAACTGGACGTGCTGGTGGCGACGGTCGTCATTGAAGTCGGCGTCGACGTGCCCGAGGCGAGCGTCATCGTGATTGAGGACGCCTGGCGCTTCGGCCTGGCGCAGCTGCACCAACTACGTGGTCGCGTAGGACGATCTGATCAGCAGAGCTACTGCTACTTGCTCGGCGCGCCACCAACGGAAGATGGCGAGCTACGTCTCGAGGCGCTCGTGGGCACCAACGATGGCTTTGAACTCGCCGAGATTGACCTCGAGATGCGCGGCGAAGGGACACTGCTCGGATCACGCCAAAAGGGTCGCAGCGACCTGCGACTAGCGAGGCTGATTGCGGATGAGGCATTACTGCGTAGTGCCCAACAACTCGCCGCGTCCATTGTCGAACGCAACGACGAGGCGCTCGCGGCGATGATTGACGAGCTTCGACTCTTCGTCGACGACGACGAGGCTGCCTATCTCTTCAAGTCCTAGGACGTAGCCTTAGAAGGTGCGAGTAATTGGTGGTACGGCCCGCGGGCGTCAGCTCAAGGCAAAACTGCCTTCGACGGTGCGGCCCACGACCGACTACGCCCGCGAGGCGATTTTTTCAATGCTCGAAAGCCGCGGGGGACTCAGTGATCTCGTGGTGGCCGATCTCTACTGTGGCTCGGGCGCCATGGGCATTGAGGCACTCTCCCGCGGCGCGGCGAAGGTCTATTTCGTTGACGCCGACCCCGCGTGTCTGAGCGCCGCACGAACCAATCTCGAACCCTTGAATCTCGAAGGTGAAGCGCTCTTCGTGCGCGCGAATCTCCCCTCGTGGTCGCCGCCACCCGACCTCGATCTACTCTTGGCCGATCCGCCCTATGGACCACTCGACCTCGCGTGCGTGTTGCAGGGCGCCACGGCCTCCCGCGTCGTCATTGAAAACGATCGCCATATGGACGCACCGGATGGTTGGGAAGTGACGAAAACCAAACGATACGGCACTACGCTCGTAACGATGTTGGAACCAAGTCGAGGGGACGGAGAATGACGGTTGGTCTGATTCCGGGCTCTTTTGACCCATTTCACAACGGGCACCTCGAGATCGTCGAGCGCGCCTCGCAGATCTTTGGCGAGATAGTCGTCGCCGCTCTTCGCAACCCCCAAAAGACCTCCGCCCTCTTTGACCTCGAAGAGCGCCGCGAGATGATCGCCGAGTCCCTCGTCCACTTGGACAATGTGCGCATAGTGTCGGTGTCGACGTTGCTCGTGAACGTCGCGCGCGACGTGAACGCGACGGCCATCGTCAAGGGCCTGCGCGCCGTGTCGGACTTTGAGAGTGAGCTCCAGATGGCCCAGATGAACCGGTCGCTTTCCGGCGTGGAGACCCTGTTTTTGCCCTCGAGTTCGAACCACTCGTTTATCTCGTCACGTCTTATTCGTGAAGTCGCTCGCTACGGCGGGGACGTCGCGCTGTTCGTGCCTGCGTCGGTGGCCAAGCGGTTGATGGAAAAGTTCTCGGGGAGCGAAGAGTGACCTCCTTTGACGGCTACGACAACGACGAGTTCGTCGAGCCCGGAGCCCGACACGTTCGACGCGACATCGAGGCCGACCTTCGTGATCTCTTGGACCTCGTCGCGAACGCGAAGCAGATGCCCCTGTCGAACTCGGCGCTGATATCGCGCGACGAGGTGATGGGTCTCTTGGAACAAGCGCTGCACAGCCTGCCCGAAGAGATTCGCGAGGCGCGTTGGGCTCTGCGCGACCGCGAAGAGTTGATGGCCGCGGAACTGCAGAAGGCCCAGCAGTTAATGGACCAAGTGCGCGCCGAAGCGGCCCGCATGGTCGACAAGACCGAAATTGTTCGCCAGTCGCGCGTAAAGTCCGATCAGATCGTCGCCGACGCTCACGCCCAAGCGCGCCAGATGATTAACCAGTCCGAGGACTTCATCGACGGCAAACTCGGCGGTTTCGAGATTGTGCTCGAACGTCTCTTAAAGACCGCCCGGTCGGGTCGAGAGCGATTAAGCGCCCAGGGCCTCCCGACGTCGATGCTGAATGAAGAAAATCAGGGTGACGACTTCTTGTCGGCACCTCCCGCGGCGCCCGCGGCCTACGAGTTCGAAGAGTCCACCCAGCCGGAGAGTTCCTTTTTCGATCAGGACTCTTTCTAAGAGCCGTGGCCTCGCCGTACCTCGTCCCCGTCGCGCTCTTGCTGCGTGACGTACCCTCGTCGCGCGAAGTGACGTTCGATGCGCCCTTTGACGAGCCCCGTGAGTTCATTGCTCGCGGTCCGGCCGAGACTGACGTTTTTCCAGAAGCCGAAGTACGCGTGCGGGTGCGACTCGAAAGCTTCAGCGGGGGACTACGGGCGAGAGGTCGCGTAGAGGCGCCCTGGCACGGGATCTGTCGAAGGTGTTCAGCGCCCGTGCTCGGCATCTCGACCGTTGAGGTCAACGAACGCTTCGTTGACGAACGCGGACCCGGTGACGACGACGCCTACCTCGTTGAACACAACTTCGTCGATTTGGCGCCCCTGGCGCACGACGCCATTTTGCTGGATCTCCCACTCGCGCCGCTGTGTCGCGACGACTGCAAGGGTCTGTGCGTTTACTGCGGGATCGACCGCAACGAAGCCACGTGTGACTGCCAGGCGCCGATTGATCCACGCTGGGCTACACTGGACGGACTCCAATTTGCGGACCCCGGGTTCGAGGATTCCAACGAAGTGTGACGGGTGTACCCGTTGCAGGTGAAAGAGAAGATCGATGGCTGTTCCTAAGCGCAAGACCAGCAAGGCCAAGACCCGTAGCCGCCGTGCGGCCAACTGGCGTCTTGAGCGACCCGCTCGCAGCGTCTGCCCCCAGTGCGCCACGTCAAAGTTGCCGCACGTCGTGTGCCCCAACTGTGGCTGGTACAAAAACCGCGTCGCGGTAGAGGTCAACTGAGTTGACGCTCCCCATCGCCCTTGACGCGATGGGTGGCGACTTTGCTCCTGGTGAAATCGTCGCGGGCGCCCGGCGCGCCGTTGACGAACTAGGACTGAAGGTCGTCCTCGTCGGTGTTCCGGAACTTATCGGCGATTCGCTCGGTCTCGAGGTGGTCGCCTGCAGCGAAGTCATAGCCATGGACGACGATCCCGGCGTCAGCGTTCGAAAGAAGAAGGACTCCTCACTCGTGCGCGCGGCCGAACTCGTGCGCGACGGAAAGGCCAGTGCGATGGTGTCCGCTGGCAACACGGGCGCGACGATGGCGTCGGCGCTGTTGCGCATGGGTCGACTGCCCGGTGTGGTGCGCCCCTGTATCGCTACGCCAATTCCGAACCCCGGTGGTACGCCGACCGTTCTCGTTGACGCGGGTGCGAACGCCGAGTGCACGCCCGAAATGCTCGTACAGTTCGCGTTGATGGCCTCGATCTTCGCCGAAACACGCTACGGCGTGACGAGCCCCAAAGTGGGGTTGCTCTCCATTGGTGAAGAGTCTTCGAAGGGCACGCCGCTCGTCAAAGCCACCCACGAACTCCTCCTCGCCACTTCGGCGCTCAACTTCGTGGGTAATGTCGAAGGCCGCGATCTCATCCCTTCGGTGGTGGACGTCGTCGTGACCGACGGCTTCACCGGTAACGTCGCGCTGAAGACGCTCGAGGGCGCGTTGAAATTTGTCTTTTCATCGGTGATTTCGGCCGTTGGTACTAACGACGCCACCAAAGCCGCCGGTGACGTGCTCTTTGAGTACTTGTTGCCCATAGCGAGTGAGCTCACGCCAGAGAGTCAAGGTGGCGCAATGCTGCTCGGCGTGGACGGAATCTGCGTGATCAGTCACGGATCGTCGAACGCGACGGCCACGATGAACGCCCTTCGCGTCGCGGGCGAGGTTGACGCCGCGGGGATGGTCCAGAAATTGAAAACCGCGATTCGACCTGATCAAGCGGCCTAACTGGGCCTCTGACGTACGCGTTTCGGTAGTCTTGGTCTGCACGTCAAAGGAGACGCCATGAGCGCTGATACTGCCACCCCGCTGGATCGAGCGGCCATTTTGGTGCTCGTGCGTGACCAACTCGCAGAAATTCTCGAATCGAGTCCGAGCGACATCGCTGAGGACGCTTCCTTTGAAGATCTCGGCGCGGACTCACTCGCCTTGATCGAACTCGTCGAAGCGCTCGAAGAGCATCTCGCGAGTTACTCAGAGGGTTTCCACATTGACGACGAAGACCTCGAAGGGCTCGTCTCGGTACGTGACGCCGTTGACTACGTCGCGATCAAACTTCAGGTTGCCTAACGAGGCACGTGAGCCTCATGGTCTCGTCTCTCGACTCCGTCGCTGAGTCCTTGGGTCTCGCCCCCACGAGCCCCTTGTTGTTGACGGCCCTAACGCATTCGAGTTTTGCCGCCGAACACCACGTTGAGTCAAACGAACGCCTCGAGTTTCTCGGCGACGCCGTCGTGAACCTCGCGGTCGCTGACCTCATCGTGACGCGCTACCCCGAACTCGACGAAGGATCGGGTTCGCTCGTTCGTAGTCGCGTCGTCAATGAAGGGGCGCTCGCTAACGCCGCGCGGCGTCTCGAGTTGGGCGAGGTCCTTCGTGTGGGGCGTGGGGTCAAAAGGGAAAACGGGCCCGAGCGTCCCTCGCTGCTCGCCGACGCCTTTGAAGCCGTGGTTGCCGCTTTGTACTTAGAACGCGGCTACGACGTCGCGAGGAACTTTGTGCACGACGCTCTCGCGAGCGAAGTTAAAAGCGCGTCGCAAGAACCGAGCGACGCTGATCCAAAGACCCAACTTCGCCAGTGGGCCGAGTCGTTGGGTCTCGGTACGCCCGTCTACGAGGTCGTGGCCGACGGACCCAGTCACGACGTGACGTTTCGAGCCACCGTACGAGTGGGTGAGGAGATCGTCGCCTCCGGTGAGGGACGATCGAAAAAGAGCGCCGAAGGCGCCGCGGCGCACACGGCCTGGCAGAGGCGCTTCGATGCCTGAACTCGCTGAAGTCGAAACGGTTCGCGCCTCGCTCGCGCGTGATCTCGTGGGCAAGAAGGTCAAGACCGTCTCGGTAACGAACGGTCGCGCTGTTCGACGCCATAAAACAGCGAAGGACTTTCGCGCCCTCGTCGAGGGTCACACCATCAAGTCCGTCGCGCGACTTGGCAAGAATCTCGTCCTCGGACTCGATAACGGCTCGCACTTGGTGATCCACCTCGGCATGAGTGGCCAACTGCTTCGGGCGAAAAGTGCCAAGGACCCCAAACCCAAACACACCCACGTGGTCTTTACCTTTCTTCAAGGAGGTGAACTGCGCTACGTGGATCCGCGCACGTTTGGTGAGATCTACGTCTCCAAGGCGCCGCTCGAGGGCGACACGCCGCCGGAGATTTCTAAGTTCGCGCGTCTCTCCATTGGCGGCGATGGCCTCGCCCTTCGCCGAGCCGTGCCAGAACTCGCGCACCTGGGACTTGATCCATTCGAGGATCAAATCGGCTGGGACCGCTTCGCGGCGGTTCTTCGAAGTCGCTCGACGCCGTTAAAGGCCGTCCTCACGGACCAGGACATCATCGCCGGGATTGGCAATATCTACGCCGACGAGATTCTCTTTGCGGCTGGCCTGCGCTTTGATCGGCCGGCGGAATCTCTCTCCACCATTGAGATCCGTCGCCTGCACCGCGCCATCTCCGAGATCTTGACCGACGCCATCAAGCATGGTGGTTCGACTCTCGACGACGAGCAGTTCGTTGACCCCGACGCGAAGCCCGGGAACTATCAACAGTTCCACCAGGTCTATAACCGAGAGGGCCAACCTTGTTACCAGTGTCGCCAGACACTTCGTCGCGAAAGCGTGCGTGGCCGGTCCACGTATTACTGCGTCAAATGCCAGGCGTAGGGCCGAGTCGACCACCAGAAGGTTGATAGCGTCAGTGCGTGTTTCTTAAGCGATTGACTATGAAGGGCTTCAAGTCCTTCGCCGATAACACGGTTTTAGAGTTCGAACCCGGGGTGACCGCGGTCGTTGGACCCAACGGCTCAGGCAAGTCCAACGTCGTGGACGCGGTCACGTGGGTCCTTGGAGCGCAGAGCACCCGTGCTCTGCGCAGTTCTCGGATGGACGACGTCATCTTCATGGGAACGGCCAATCGGGCGGCGCTCGGTAGAGCGGAAGTTGCCCTGACGATTGACAACTCCTCGGGCCGTTTGGCCATCGACGGGGCCGAAGTCACCATCTCGCGAACGCTGTTTCGAAGTGGCGACTCCGAGTACGCCATCAACGGCACGACGTGTCGACTCCTCGACGTCCAAGAGCTCCTGGGCGACTCGGGCGTCGGTCGCCAACAGCACATGATCATTGGACAGGGCCAACTGGACTCGATTCTCTCTTCGAATCCAGAGAATCGTCGGGCGGTTATTGAAGAAGCGGCCGGTGTCCTAAAGCACCGCCGCCGCAAGGAACGTTCCGAGCGCCGTCTCGCCGCCACGCAAGAAAACCTGGAGCGACTGGGTGACTTAGTGCGCGAAGTGCGCCGCCAGATGCGCCCGCTCGAGCGTCAGGCCGTGTCGGCTCGTAGCTACTCCGAGGTCGAAAATGAACTTCGAGAGGCTCGCCACGCCCTCTTCGCTTCTCGCCTCAATAACTTTGAACAACGACGTCGTGAACTTGAACTCGCGCTCGACGAAGCGTCGGTGCGCGAACGCGAACTTCGTCACGAACTCGTGAACCTCGACGCGAAGGCAAGCGCCGCCGCGGCCGAGATGGCCTCGAGGCGCGAGGAGATGCTCGCCTCCACTCTTGGCACGCTGCAGGGTCTCGCGGAGCGTGCGCGCGGCACGGCGTCGATCATTCAAGAGCGCGAACGCTCTCTTCGCCAAGCGCTCGTTGCCTCGGCTGACGAGAACGTCATCGCCACCCTCGAGGCGGACGCCGCCAAACTCGTCGGGGACCTCGAAAGCTTGAGTGCTGAGGAACTTTCACTCAGTGGGCTTCGTGACGCGCTGGCTGCGTCGCGGCGACTGTTCGGCGAGGTCGAAGCGAACTATGAATCAACCTGGGCCTCGTCGTCGGCTGAGAGCGACGAAGCGGCCCTGAACGCTGCTCGGGAACAGATTGCCGTGCTCGAGCGTTCGCTCGCCTCACTCCAAGAGAGCGAGCGACGCGCCAGTCTGCGACTCGCCGACTCTCGACAGCGACGGAGCGACGTCACGGCAGCAAAGGAACACGCCGTTCACTTGAAGGCGCAGACGCTCGCGGCTCTTAAAGAGGCCGCGAGTGAATCCACACTTTCCGAGGAGGCACTCGAGCGTGCTCAGAGTGATCGACGCGCGGCGGAAGAGTCATTGGCCTTGGGCGCCGACGCCGCCTCGCGCGGCCACGCGCGCGCCGAGACGCTGGCTCGCGCCCTGGACGAACTTTCTGGAGCCGGTGGTCGCGCCATAATTGGCGACTTAGAAGGTGTTCTCGGATCGTTTCTCGACCTTATTGAGGTAGACGCCGGATCAGAGCGAGCCGTGGAGTCGGCCGCTGGGGCGTCGGTTGGAGCGATGGTCGTTGACGGTCGCCGCTCCGCACGAGCGGCGCTCGCGGCCCTTCGAAAAGAAGGCGGCGCGGGACTCATTTTGCCCGTCGGCGAGGGTGTCGTCACCACGCCCGCGACGCCGAAGGACTGTCGCGAAGTGCGCGCGCTCGTTCGCGCTCGACGCGGCGCACCCGCGCACGTTGATCGCGTACTCGACGCGCTTTTTTCGCGGGCTTTCGTGGCGAGTGATTGGGAGGTGGGAATTGAAGTTGCTCTCGTCAATCCCGATCTCGTTATCGTCACCGACGAAGGTGACCGCTTCGCCTCGTCGGGGTGGCGCGTCGCGTCGGGTCGTGCGGTCGTTACCCGTCACAACGTCGACGAGGCCGAAGAGTCGTCAAAAGCGGCCGCGCGCGAGCTCGAACTCCTTCGCCGCGCTCGTGACGAAGCCGAGATGGCCCTGGGCGCCTCGCTCGAACGATTCAATGTCGCGACCTCGACGTTGGCTAATGCTCGCAACGAGGACGCGCGCCTTGAGACTGAACTCGACCGGCTTGCTCTCGAAAGTGACGAATTAGTTGACACGATTGGCACGTTGAGCAGTGACGTCACCGACGTCGCTGAACAGATCCTCACCGTTGACGCCGACCTCGTTACCCAGCGTGAGCAGTTGCCGTTGCTCGAGCAAGCGTTCAGTGAAGTCGCCCAGCGCGAGGGTCGTCGTCGTGAAGCAAGAAACGTGCTCGAGGCGAATCGACGAGGTGTCGACGACGAGGCGACGGCCCTGTCACGTCGTGAGGCCGAATTCGCCGAACGTCGACGGCTCATCGAGCAGCGTCGCCACGAGATCGAATCGCGCCTTGAGGGCCGCTCGGGCGAGCGACTCGAAGCCGCCACGCGGCGCCAGTCGTTGGAGTTTGATCGTCAGGTGCTCACGCGTTTGGCCGTACTAGTGGAGCGCGCCGCCGACGAGATTCGTGTCGCCCAAGAGGCGATGGATTCGACGTACCGCGAACAGCTCGAGGCCACGCGCGCGAGCGCTGAACTCTTAGAAGAAGTCCGCCAGTCACGCCACGGCGCCGACGCTCGACTGGGCGAACTCGGCGAGGTCATGCGGCGTCACGAGATTGAACAGGCCGAGTTGGCCGTCAAGGTCGCCAACGTCCACGAAATCATCCGTCGCGACTTAGCCGTCGAACCCCACGAGATGGGTCCCGCGCCACTCATCGAACTGGCCGAGGGCGTCTCGCTCGAGACGCGCGTTGGCGAACTCGAGGCGCGTATCACGTCGCTCGGCCCCATTAACCCACTGGCGCTCGAAGAGTTGGCCAACCTCGAGGATCGCTACAAGGACCTCGACGCCCAAGTCAGTGACGTGCGTCACGCTCGTCGCGAGTTGCAAGAAGTTCTGCGTGCGCTCGACGAAGAGATTATGCAAACCTTCACGACGGCCTTCGCCGACGTGAACGAGCACTTCTCCTCGCTTATCGCCATGCTCTTTCCCGGTGGCCAGGGTCGACTCAACATGAGTGAGCCCGACGATCCATTGAACACGGGCGTAGAGATAGAAGTGCGGCCAATGGGGCGCAACGTTCGACGCATCTCGCTGCTCTCTGGTGGCGAACGCTCCATGGCGGCGCTGGCCTTTCTCTTCGCGGTCTTTCGTTCGCGCCCTTCGCCCTTCTATCTCATGGACGAGGTTGAAGCAGCGCTCGACGACGTCAACCTGCAACGTTTCCTCAGCTTGGTAGACGAGTTCCGTCACGAGGCCCAACTGCTCATCGTGACGCACCAAAAACGCACGATGGAAGCGGCCGACGCGCTCTACGGCGTCACGATGGTGCCCGGCGCGTCGTCCAAGGTCGTCAGTCAGCGCGTGAACCGCACCCGGGAAGTCGAATCGGCGTGACCGTTCTCTACATAGTGCTGGCGGCTGTTGTCGTACTGGCGGCCATCGTTGTCGTCTCGAGGCGCCGTCGTCGTCGCTCGTTGACACCACGTATCGCGCCACCGCGCGCCGCGATGCCCGACCTGTTGGTCAGGGATAGCGCGCCGATGCCGTCGTTGGTCGACAACGCCGCGACGCTGAATCAGCGACTCAGTTCATCACGGGGTGTCTTTGAGCGCGTTCGTTCGATCTCGGGGGCGAGCGAACTCTCGAGTGGTGACTTGGCAATCGTGGAAGAGGTGTTACTGCGCAGTGACGTCGGCGTCACGACCACCAACGCTGTTCTCGAGGAGCTGAAGACCAACGGGGCACCCGACGGTGTCACCGGCGCGCTGCGCGAGATTCTTTTGAACTCCCTCGGCGCCGATCGTTCGCTCGCCACCACGGCCGACGTCGATCGAGTACCGGTGTGGCTCTTTGTTGGCGTAAACGGCGTCGGTAAGACCACCACCATTGGCAAACTCGCCAAACGACACCTCGACGCGGGACGTACGGTACTGCTCGCCGCTGGCGACACTTTTCGCGCGGCCGCCGCCGACCAACTCGAACTCTGGGCTACGCGAACCGGCGCCGACATCGTGCGCGCGAATGAGGGTGCCGACCCAGGATCGGTGGTGCACGACGCGATTGGCCGGGCGTTCGCGCGCCACGTCGACATCGTGCTCGCCGACACCGCCGGCCGACGCGCGAACAGCACAAACTTGCTCGACGAACTCTCGAAGGTTCGTCGCGTCGCTGACCGTTCTCCGGGCCAGGTCGTCGAAACCCTCTTAGTCCTCGACGCGACGACGGGCCAAAACGCGCTGAGTCAGGCGCGAGAGTTTCTGGCCGCTTCGGGCGTGACGGGCATCGTGCTCACGAAACTTGACGGCACCGCGCGAGGGGGCATCGTGATCGCCATCGAGCGTGACCTGGGCATTCCTGTCAAATTCGTCGGCATTGGTGAGGGCGTCGATGACCTCATCGTCTTTGAGCCCGTGGACTTCGTTGATTCGCTGCTCGGCGCCTGAAGGTAGCCTTTCCACATCATGTTTGACGCTCTCAGTGACCGCCTCGAACGCCTAAGTTCTTCTCTTCGTTCGCGCGGACGACTTAGCGACGCCGACCTCGACGAGGCCCTGGGCGACGTTCGTTCCGCGTTACTCGAAGCCGACGTCGAACTTGGCGTAGTGAACGCCTTCCTCGCTGCGGTGCGCGAACGTGTAAGTGGCGACGTGCTCACCCAAAGCCTGACGCCGGGCCAACAAGTCATCAAGGCCGTCCACGAACAGCTCATTGAAGTGCTCGGCGCGACACCGCTCAAGGTCACCTACGCCGCGAAACCGCCCACGGTTGTTTTGCTCGCGGGTCTTCAAGGTGCCGGTAAGACCACGGCGGCCGCGAAACTCGCCGCGTGGTTTAAGCAACAAGGGCGCCAGCCGTACCTCATCGCGGCGGACTTACAGCGACCCGCGGCCGTGGAGCAGTTGCGCGTGCTCGCCCAATCGATCGGCGTCGACGTCTTCTCTGAACCCTCGAGTCCAATCGACGTCGCAAAAAAGGGCCTAAAGGAAGCAACGCGACTGGGCCGCGACGTCGTGATCATCGACACCGCGGGACGTCTGGCCATTGACAAGGCGTTGATGGACGAGGTTCGCGCCATCGCCAAAGCCACGTCGCCGGACTACACCTTCTTGGTGATTGACGCCGTCACGGGTCAAGACGCGGTGCACACCGCGCGAAGCTTTCACGACGCGCTCGAACTTTCGGGACTGATCGTGACGAAGCTCGACTACGACGCGCGCGGCGGCGCGGTGCTCTCGGCGAGGGGCGTCGTTGGTCGTCCGGTCGTCTTTGCCTCGACGGGCGAGAAGATCTCGGACTTTGATCTCTTCTACCCCGAGCGCATGGCGTCGCGTATTCTGGGCATGGGCGACGTCCTGTCACTGATTGAACAGGCCGAGCGCACCATGGACGCCGACGTCGTCGCCGAGTCGGCCGGCCGCATGATGAGCGGCACCTTCACGCTCGATGACTTCATGGCCCAACTCGGCCAAGTGCGAAAGATGGGCTCACTGGGCGGAATAATGAAGTTGATGCCGGGGGTCACCAAGGAGATGCGTAACGCAGCGTCCAACGTCAACGAAGACGACCTGAATCGTACGGAGGCCATTGTTCGCTCCATGACACCCAAGGAACGACGCGATCCGAGCATCCTTGACGGTTCGAGGCGAACTCGTATCGCCAAGGGCTCGGCGACGAGCGTGAGTGCCGTAAATCAACTACTCAAACAGTTCAGCGAGATGCGAAAGATGATGCGTCAGATGGGCAGCGGCGCCAATCCCGCGATGCCCCAAGGAATGGGACGGATGGCCCAACTCGCCGCGCGCGGTGCACAGCGAGGCGAACAACTGCCTCCCGGTTTTGAAGCGCTCGGCGCGGGAATGGCGAGTGCCGTCGCGACGCCTCGTACGGGCGGAGGGAAAAACAAGAAGAAGAAGGGCGGAAGGGTCACCCCTCCCAAACAACGCTAAACTTTGACGCTCGGGTATATCGCCCAGTTCCGATGCCGGAACACACAGGTTCGAAGGGAATTACGTCGTGGCAGTAAAACTACGTTTGGTACGCATGGGTAAGAAGAAGCAACCTACCTATCGCGTGGTGGCCGCGGAGAGCCGTCGGGCCCGTTCCGGGGCCTTTCTAGAGATCGTCGGCACGTACCAACCTCGGGGAATTTCCACGGCTGAGCCGGAGATGGTCCTCAAGATCGACAACGACAAGGTCCTGCACTGGCTGCAGCACGGCGCTCAACCCACCGAGCGCGTCGCCAAACTTTTGAAGGTCAGTGGCGCCCTCGACGCGTTTGAAGCCTCTAAGGCCGCCAAGTGAGCGACGCCCAGGACGACTACGTCGCTGGCGACGTCAACACCATTGACGACGATCACGACGGCCAGGACGACTACAACGACGCTGGTAACGACGCTGGTAACGACGCTGGTAACGACGTTGGCAGTAATGGCAGTGAGGCCGATAAGGCCGAAACCGCCACCGCGGTACTTGAGTTCATTGCCAAGTCCCTCGCCGAAGACCCCAGCGCCGTCTCGGTGGAGGTCAACGAACGCCAGGGCAAAGTCATCTTGTCGCTCAGCGTTGGCGCCAACGACATGGGCCGCATCATTGGTCGCCGCGGGCGCACCGCGCAGGCCATTCGCGCCCTCGTAGGGGCCGCGGGAGCTCGTGACGGCGTCACGACCTCCGTCGACATCGTCGACTAACCGTGACCGGCGGGCGTCCGAGACTCGAAGTCGGGCGCATTACCAAAGCTCACGGCCTGCGCGGCCAAGTGCTGGTCGATCTCACCAGCGACCGCGTCGAGCGTCTCGACGTTGGCACGACGCTCTCGAGTCATCGCGGACCGCTCGTGGTGCTCGCTTCGGCCGCGCACCAAGCACGCTTCATCGTGAGCTTCGATCGGATCAACTCTCGCGAAGAGGCCGAAAGTTGGCGAGGGGTCGTGCTCAGCGCGCCGCGCATCGACGACCACAGCGTGATCTGGATCGATGAACTCTTTGGCGCCGAAGTTATTGACGCCTCGGGCGTGTCAAGGGGCGTCGTGGTGGACGTCGAAGCGAACCCAGCCAGTGACCTTATGGTGCTCGACAGTGGCGCACTCGTGCCCTTGACCTTCGTGGTCTCACTCGAAGCCAACGCCAAAGTCCAGATTGACGCTCCCGATGGGCTCTTCGAATGACGTTGCGCGTGGACGTGTTGACACTTTTCCCCGAAGCGGTGACGGGGTACGCGACGACCTCGGTACTCGGGCGTGCCAGCGAGCGCGGCGTGTGGGAGCTCTTCGTGCACGACTTTCGTGACGCCACCACCGACGTGCACCACAGCGTCGACGACACGCCCTTTGGCGGCGGGGCCGGTATGGTGCTGCGCGCCGAACCAATACTGGCGACCATTGAATCGACGCCCGAACTCGCGAGGCCGATTATTGCGCTCACCCCATCAGGGCGCGTTTTCACCCACGACGTCGCGCGCGAACTCAGTGAGCGCTCAGGTTTTACGTTGCTCTGTGGCCGCTACGAGGGCTTCGATCAACGAGTACTGGACCTGGTGGTCGATGACGAGATCTCCCTTGGCGATTTTGTCCTTTCCGGCGGTGAGCTCGCCGCGCTGAGTGTTATTGAAGCAGTCGTGCGACTGCTGCCCGGAGCCCTCGGTAACGACCACTCCAGCGTTGAGGAGTCCTTTGGCGAGGGGCTTCTCGAGTATCCCCAGTTCACCAAGCCCGCCGACGTGCGAGGGTCGCTGGTGCCAGAGATTCTCCTTTCGGGCGATCACGCGCGAATCGCTCGCTGGCGTCGCGGCGAGGCCCTCAGACGTACGCTCGCTCGTCGCCCCGATCTCATCGAGCGCCGAGGGGGACTGAGCGACGAGGACCGCGCGATACTGGCTGAATTCCCCGCGTTGGATGATTGAGGGCGAAACGGCTAAACTTGCAAAGCCTGTGATCCGAAAGGGACCGCTCTCATGAACCCCACTGACCTCGTCGACCGCGACTCGCTTCGCGACGACATTCCCGCTTTCCGTGCCGGAGACACCTTGAAGGTGCACGTGCGCGTTGTTGAAGGTACGCGCCAGCGCGTCCAGGTCTTCCAAGGCATCGTCATTCGCCGCCAGGGATCGGGCCTTCAAGAGACCTTTACGGTGCGCAAAATCAGCTTTGGCGTCGGTGTCGAGCGGACGTTTCCCGTCCACACCCCCACGATCGCCAAGATTGAAGTCGAGTCCTACGGTGACGTGCGTCGCGCCAAGTTGTACTACCTTCGCGATCTTCGTGGCAAGGCCGCCAAGATCAAGGAACTGCGCGTCAACGAGCGCGCGTAGTCGCTGGTGGGTGAAGAAGAGCTCGACGACTACGAGTCGACCCTCGAACTCGCGTTAGTCCAGGAGTACAAAGCGGTTGTTGGAATGTTCGACTTCGCCGTGGAGACCGATCGCCGTTTCTATCTTGCGAACGACGTCGCCGTCGAGGTCAAAGCCAACGCCACGCCCACCCTTCTTGAAATAACCCTTCACGACGCCTGGGTGTGGGATATGTACCGAGCCGCACGATTCGTGCCGTCGGTGCGAATCTTGACTTTTCGTGACGTCAACATCGAACGGCTCCCCAAAGAAGATCTTCAACCCTAGCGATGGAGCTGGTACGTCTCGTCGCTCCGCTGCGCCGTCGCTTCGACGTGGCCCAACTCTCGGGCGTTCACCCGTTGCTCTTTCACTGCTCTGACGCCGACACGGTCATCACGACGGCCTCGCTGGCTGGTCATCTCATCGATCCAATCGGCGTGTGGCTGATGATCTCTACGGAGTATCCAGCCCAGCTGGCCGCCCGCGACGTCGCGACGCTCGCGCACCTCGTTCCGCTTCGTCACGTGGTCGTTGAAACGACCGCGTCCTCCCAAGATCACGCGGACGTACTGCGTTCGCTCCTCACCAACGATGAAGTCAATTTCGCGAACGACGTCGCGGTCCTCTCGGGTGCCTATAACCGTCCAGCGCCGCCGGCACCGATCACGGTGTGGAGCTCTGAGGGCACGAGTCTCTCCAGCGGCGACGTTCTGCTGACGCCGCGGCGCGTCGAAGCAACCGATGTCGGCGAATTCACCTACTTCGAGTGACTCAAGCCGGTTGAATCGAGATGCGATCGGGGTGGATCTTTACCGTGACGCGAATCTCGCCCTCGCGACGCATGGGATAGGAGTCCACGCCCATGTATTTCTTCGCGAAGCGGTCGATCACTTCGTCGGCGCCTTCGGTGGTAAAGCCGACGACCATCCCGCGAACGGCAATGCAGACGTAGGGGTCGTCGGGATCGGTTAAGGAGACGGCGACGCGCGCATCGGCGGCGAGGTTCCGGGCCTTCGCTCGTCCAAGCGCCGTGTTGATCACGATGTCCTCGCCGTCGAGTTCGACCCACACGGGGGTGACGTTCGGTCCGCCGTCCGCGTCGAGACTCGCGACGTGCGCGAGAACGTTCTTGGCGAAGATGGCGCGAGCGGCGGGGCTGAAGGTATCGGTCATGGCATTCCTGTCGTTCTTTCTAGATGGGCCTACTAGTTTTACTGTAATGAACATTGGGGCGCACGTCCGCGGCGGCGGCAAGTTGGTTCCCTCGCTTGAGGCCGGGGTGGAGATAGGCGCAACCTCTATTCAGATCTTCACCCAAAGCCCACGAATGTGGAAACCGTCGCAGTACGCGCCTGAGGTTCTGAGGGCGTTTCGTGAAGCCCAGGCAGCACATCCGACCATCACCGACACTTTTTGTCACGCGACCTACCTGATCAATTTGGCATCTGGTGACGCTGAACTTTATGAAAAGTCGGTGCAAGCGCTCACGCACAACCTCTCGGTGGCACGTGGTATGGGATCGTCGGGGCTCGTGTTGCACGTGGGCTCTCACAAGGGGGCGGGCTTTGACCAAGTGGTGCGGCAAATCGCCGACGCCTTCGAGCGTGCTCTCGAGGACGCCGATTCGGCGCCCGAGGGCGTCATCGACTGTCCAATCCTCATTGAAAACGCCGCCGGCGCCGGTGGCACCGTGGGGCGCTCCCTCGAAGAGATCGGACTTTTGATCGACGCCTGTAACGGTGATGATCGACTTGGTCTGTGCATTGATACGCAGCACCTCTGGGCGAGTGGCTTTGACTACTCAACGGAGGCGGGCACAGAGACGTTGATTAAGGCCATTGACAAGAGCGTGGGCATGAGTCGATTACGTTGCTTTCACCTAAATGACTCGAAGATAGAACTCGGTGGCAACCGAGATCGGCACGCCAACATCGGCGAGGGAACCATCGGGGTCAAGGGTCTTGCGCCACTCGTTGGACATCCCAAGATTCGAGATCTCCCGTTGCTGCTTGAAGTGCCTGGCTCGGGCGAGGGACCCCGAGCCGAGGACGTCGTCGCTGCTAGAAAAGTCGTGATGGCGGGCATCAAACTCTACGACGGGACCAAGAAGTCCACGCTCGCGAAAAAGGTTGCGCCAAAGAAAGCCGCGCCCAGGAAGACCGCGCTCGCGAAAAAGGCTGCGCCAAAGAAAGCCGCGCCCAAGAAGGCTGCACCAACGAAGAAGACCGTAGCGGTGAAGAAAGTCGTTAAAAAGAAGACGAAGAAGTAGGAGATCAGATGGCCGAAACTCGTGTTGAATCCGACTCCATGGGCACCATTGAGGTTCCGAGTGATCACTACTGGGGAGCTCAGACCGAGCGCAGTTTGCACCACTTTGCGATCAGTCACGAAACGATGCCGCCGGCGGTTATTCGAGCCTTCGGTATTTTGAAACTCGCCTCCGCACAAGTAAACAACGCGTTGGGAAAGCTCGACAAGGAAAAATTAGAACTGGTTGATCGCGCCGCTCGAGAGGTCATCGACGGCACGTTGGCCGCGGAGTTTCCTCTCCGGATTTGGCAGACCGGTTCGGGTACACAGACCAACATGAACGTTAATGAGGTGATCTCAAATCGCGCGATAGAACTCGCGGGCGGCGTCATGGGCTCAAAGATTCCGGTCCATCCAAACGATGACGTCAATATGTCCCAGTCCTCGAACGATACGTTTCCCACGGCAATGCACATCGCCGCGGTCGTAGAGATCACTGATCGTCTAATTCCTGCGGTCACGAAGCTTCGTAGCGCTCTCGATGAGAAAGCGAAGGAGTACGTCAACGTCACCAAAATTGGTCGTACGCACCTCATGGACGCCGTTCCTTTAACCCTCGGTCAAGAGTTCTCGGGCTACGTCGCACAACTCGACGCCGACCTAGGCCGATTGTCCTTCGTTCTCTCGGGGCTCTATGAACTCGCCGCCGGCGGCACCGCGGTGGGTACCGGTCTCAACACGCACCCCGAATTCGGCACGCGTGTTGCATCGGCCATCGCCGAACTGACTGGTAAGCCATTCGTCACCGCACCGAACTACTTTGCCGCCCTCGCGGCACACGACGCGTTGGTATTCGCTCACGGGGCGTTCAAGACTCTCGCGGCGAGTCTCTCGAAAATTGCCGATGATCTACGCTGGCTCGGATCCGGACCACGTTCGGGGCTGGGCGAGTTGAAGTTGCCCGAGAACGAGCCGGGCAGTTCAATTATGCCGGGCAAGGTAAATCCGACGCAGAGTGAGGCTATGATTATGGTCTGCGTCCAGGTCTTTGGCAACGACGTCGCCGTGGGTATTGCTGGTGCGCGCGGCAATCTTGAGCTCAACGTCTGCAAACCGGTAATCATTTACAACTTTTGTAACTCAATCGATCTATTGACCGACGCGTGCGATCGATTCCGCGAGTTCTGCGTTGACGGGCTTGAGCCTGACTACGAGCAGATCCAACACCACCTCAATAACTCACTCATGCTGGTGACGGCCCTCAATCCGATCATTGGCTACGACAAGGCCGCCCTGGTGGCGAAGAAGGCGCATAAAGAGCACACGACGCTGCGCGAGGCGGTGCTGTCGCTGGGCTTCTTGAGTGCCGAGGAGTTCGACGCCGCTGTGGTTCCTGAAGAGATGACGCACCCGTAGCGAGTTTTTCCAAGAGAGACGTGGTGTCCTAAGAGAGCCGGGCAGTGCTCAACTAAGTTTTTGTCGTGTCTCACGCGCTCCGTAATCTCGACCCATCTCTTCGTAGCGCGTGGCACCCCCTGTGTCGCTCTAGTGAGGTGTCAACAAATCCTCGGGCCTTCGTGCTTCTCGGGCAGCGCTACGTGACCTACCGACTACCCGACAACGAAGTAAAAGTCTTTAATGACCGATGCCCGCATCGTTTCGCTCCACTTTCTCTGGGTTCGTGCGAAGGAGAAGCCCTGCGTTGCGTCTATCACGGCTGGGTCTTCGATGATCAAGGTGTCTGTATTGAGATACCGGCGCTCGGGGAGGACGCCACGTTGCCGCCACGCGCCAAGCTCGACGGTCCAGCGAGTGTCTTCGAATCGCACGGCATGGTCTTTGTGGCGCCCGAGACACCATTGACGCCCGCGCCGACCATCGCCGCGGCGAACGATCCAGCGTTTCAGAAGGGAGATCTTCCCGTCATTGAAACTCGTGGCAGTGCCGGACTCTTGGCGGACAACTTTCTCGACATGGCGCACTTTCCATTCATTCACGCGAAGACCTTTGGTGCCGACGAGGCTCGTGAAGTACCGAACTACAGCGTGACTCGCGAGGGTTACACCTTCGAAGCCGTCTACGAACATGACTTCGCCCACCGCGAGGATCCCGGCGTCGCCGCTGGTCTTCGACCGCTCACGCAACGACGTCGGTTGACGTACCGCTACACGGCGCCGTTTCACCTAGAACTCGCCATAGAGTTTCTCGACGCCGGGGGCTCCAACATTATTGGGTTTTTCATCACGCCGGTCGACGACGAGACCGTACGGATTTACTCGAGTCTCTGGCGAGACGACCTCGAAGGATCACTCGAGCGGATGCGCGACGCCATTGATTTCGAGGTGTCGGTCGTCAATGAGGATCTTCAGTTGCAGTCGCGCTATGAGGTGCTGTCGCTGCCTCTTGAGGTAACGGCCGAGGTCCACACGCGCGCTGATAAGACCACCCTTGAGTTGCGACGGGTCTTGAGCGATTTTGTGCGCGAGGCGAGTGACTGCGCGGGTTCTAAATAGTCGAGACGGAACTCGCCCTGCCCGGCGTTGCGTTAGGCGAACTGCAGAAAGCCTGAGGTGATGCACAGTCCAAAGGCGGCGATCACCATCATGCCAATAACCACTGAGACGATGACAACTTTCGTTCCTCGACCACGACCTGAGGCCATGGGACTTGGCATGTACCACTGGGGAAGGGCGTTGCGGTTAAAGCCAAGACCGAAATGGTACGGCGCGGCGTTGAGATCGATGGGTGATTCTGGGTCAGCCGCCAGTGCGAGCGCGATCAACTCGTCGTCGGTGGGCATCTCTGATAGCGACGTGTTGCTTGAGGGAAGTGACCACGACTGCTCCATGAGTTCCTCCGATGCGAAAACGTCGAGTAATTTCACCGTCTTCAGTGAAGTTACACCCACGGGAAAGATGTTTGACGTCGCCTGTTTTACGTTGACGCTCGTCGGCCACTGGTCCGAGTCTTCTCAAGAGTTCATTAGTCCGACGGTGGGATCCGTCAACGTGTGGTGTCTCTCGGACGGGAATGCGTTGCCGTTGCCCGTCGGGTGACGTCTCAAGGTAGTGAGTTGTCCTGCGAAAACTTGAAGATTCCTATGGAGACGTCACGTCTCAAGAAAATCTTGTTGCAATCTAGGCGGCGGTGAGTGAGTCGCTGTCGCTAAGAAGTTCCATTTAGGCCACCGCTCAAATCTTGCTCGTCGCCTACTGAACTGGCAGGTTCCACAGCGCCATCCAGCGCCCCAAATCCTTTTCAATGATGAGATCGGTATCGAGAAATGATTTGACGCGCAACTCGAGTTCGTTGTTGCGCTGCGAGGGTCCCGTTGGAGCGAAGGGGTAGAAAGTGCCCTGCTTCATGAGATAAACAATGCGAACTGATCCTTCGCCCGGCGGTACTTTGGGTTCGAAGCCAAAGACCGCGCACAAGAGACGTGGTCCGAGTCCGTGTTCGACCATCGAGGTATTGGCTGCGTGAATTCGAGTCACCAGTGCTTCAAAGTCCGGGTCGGTGACGACGAGCCACTTGAAGCCGAGATCGTCCGTGGTCAGGGAGACCTTGTTGGTCGTTTCATCGAAGTCGAGTAGCTCTTTGATGTCGTCGTCCGTGGTGAGAGTACTTTCGCCGCTACCGGACTTGAAGCACAGGCCGGCCTGGCCTGAACTGACGAGATCGAGCTCGCTTTGGAGCGTCAGGGATGCCGTGGGCAGCGCGAAAAGATTGTCGAGATTGGGCGCGACCTGCTTGGTTCGGCCAAAGAGTGAGTCGCGCAGACCCACTAGCCGTTGAGTTCTTTTTCGAGTTTGCTCAGCTGGTCGAGACGCTGCTCGAGCGAGGGGTGGGTCGAAAAGAGTTTGGCCGCCGTGCCGCCGGCGAGGGCCGGGGCGAAGAAGAAGGCGTTCATGCCTTCAGACTTACGCAGATCGGTACGGGGAATCTTGCCGATGTCGCCGGTGATGTGCACCAGCGCGCTCGCGAGCACGCTGGGCTTGCCGATCAAGATCGCGCCCGAGCGGTCGGCCGCGAGTTCGCGGTAGCGCGAGAGCGCCATCGTCAAGAGATACGCCACTACGTAGATGAGAATCGAGACGAGCATCGTGACCATCTCTAAGAGCACGATGTTCTGACTGCCCTTGCCGCCCCTTCCGCCGCCGCCGAACATCGCGCCGAACATGGCGATGCGACTCACCAGACCGGCCAAGAGGCCAACGCCGGAGGCGATCGTCATAATCGCGACGTCGCGGTGGGCGACGTGGCTCAGTTCGTGGGCGAGCACGGCTTCGAGTTCTTCATCGCTCAAGCGGTTCATCAGACCACGGGTGGCGCAGATAACGGCGTGGTTGGGGCTTCGACCGGTCGCGAAGGCGTTGGGCATGTCCATCTCCGAGACACCCACGCGGGGCTTTTTCATGTCCGCCAACAGGCAGAGTCGATCGACGATCTCGTGGAGCTTGGGTTCTTGGGCCGGCGTTACCTCGTGCGCGTGCATGGAGTACATCGCGATTTTGTCCGAGAAGAAGTACTGGGAGAAGATCAACGCCCCCGCGATGACAATCACGAGCACCGTCGATACACCCAGGCTCAACATCACCGAGACGATGATCGCGTAGAGCGCCACGAGCGCGAGGCCCGTGATGAACATTCGAACGTTTAGTTTGTGATCGGTTTCAATCTTCGTCTTCGCCACGTTTAGTTTCCTTCGTTGGTTGATGATGTCGCACCGTCACCGGTGCTCGAGGGCAGTTCGCTCGTTCCCGAGGCGACTTGACTTTTGAGCGCGGCGAGTTGGGCGTCAATGTCTCCCGTAGACGAGGCCTTGTCGAGCTGGGCTTGAATATCGTCGTTGTTGCTCGTGAGATCAGTGAGCGCACCCGAGGCGAGGAGTTCGTCCAAGGCACCGCTCCTCGCCTGCATCTCGGCGACTTTGTCCTGGGCGCGCTGCATGGCCGCGCCGGCGTCGCCCATGGACGTCGAGATACCACTAATGGCTTCGTTGACGTGGGCGGAGGCCTCGGCGGCGGTGTAGGTGGCCTTGATGGTCTCTTTTTTCGTGCGAAAAGCTTCGACTTCGCTCTGGAGCTTGGCGGCGGTGTCCTCGAGTTTTTGCTGTTGCTCGGCGATAGAGGCGTGTTGGGTGTCGAGGTCCCTTAGTTGCGAGGTGATGGCCTCGCGCCGGGTCAGCGCCTCACGAGCGAGGGGCTCGTTGCCCTGGGCGAGGGCGGCATTGGCCTGGTCGCCTAGTTTGTCGCCTTGGCTCTTGAGTTGCTCGGCTTGAATCTCTACGCGCTTGCGCGCGGTGGCGACGTCGGCGACGGCGCGCTTGACCTTGGTGAGGTTCTCTAACTGCTGTTCGTACGAGAGGTCGAGGGTTTGGCGTGGATCTTCGGCCTTATTCAGGGCGTCGTTTGCCTTGGCCTGAAAAAGTGTTTGAACGCGCTTGATTATGCCCACGTGGGCCTCCTTTTGCTACTCGTCCAGACTAATGGGAGTGGACAACGCCATTGAGAACGAACCAGCCACTTCTAGGTCAACGCTCACCAGGAGAAAGCGCGATGGATTCTTAATTTCTCGGTAAATCCGTGTCCTGCGCCTTCCCTTCGGCCGCGAGTTCTTGGCGATACGTCTCCAGTGCACTGGCGAGCGCGTCACTGGACATAGCTAACACGCGAAGCGCCAACAGTCCGGCGTTCGTCGCGCCATTAATCGCCACGGTGGCTACGGGTACGCCGCGGGGCATCTGGACAATGGAGAGCAGAGAGTCGAGCCCGTCAAGACGCGCGAGCGCCACGGGCACGCCAATGACCGGCAACGTCGTCATCGCCGCCAGCATGCCTGGTAGGTGGGCCGCGCCACCGGCCCCGGCGATGAGGACTTTGAGTCCGCGCTCTCGAGCGGTTTTGGCGTACTCGAGCATCGCTTCGGGTGTGCGGTGCGCGGAAACGACGTGCACTTCGTGTTCAACGTGAAAGCGGGTCAGAATCGTCGCGGCGTCGTCCATAACCTCAAGGTCTGACGAAGAACCCATCACGATGCCCACTACTGGTTGCACTACGTCTCCTGGGTCGCGGTGCCGTACGCGCGGGCACTCGTCCATGCTCTCACGTGAGGGTCGCCGGCATCGTCACCGAGGGCGGTAACGTGACCGAGTTTTCGTCCCGGTCGCCACGATTTGCCGTAGTCGTGGACGTAGGTGCCCGCGACGCCCCGCGCGGCGTCGAGTGAACCGGGCTCGTCGGCACCGACGACGTTGACCATGACCGCGTGGCGAGTGAGCGGCGTCACGTCGCCGAGTGATTGAGCGCTCACCGCGCGCAGGTGTTGGGCGAACTGGCTGGTGGTTGCGCCTTCAATGCTCCAGTGGCCACTGTTGTGGGGACGAAGGGCCACTTCGTTGACGATGAGACCACGTCCGGTGACGAAGTACTCGATGGCCATAATCCCGACGCCCTTGACCAATTCGGCCACCCGTTCGCTGAGTTCGCGAGCGCTCTCTATTAGCGCGTCGTCGAGGCGACTGGGAAAGCGAACTTCGACGCACATGCCGTTTTGTTGCACCGTGTCGACAACGGGATAGAGGACGAGTGCCCCGTCCACTGCGCGCGCGACGAGTTGGGCCACTTCACTTAGCAGTTCGAGACGCTCTTCGACGACGACGTCACCGTTTTTGCTCATCTTGTCGATAAGTGAGAGCGTTTCCTTCGGGGACGACGGAAACGCGACGCCTCGTCCGTCGTAGCCGCCGCGCGACGCCTTCACTACTGGGAGTGATCCGAGTTCGTCGAGGAACTCTCGCAATCGCTCGTCGTGTGAAGAATTGACGACGAGAAAACGAGGAACGGGAATGTTCGCGTCTCGAAAAGCGTGGCGCTGAAATCCCTTGTCGACGGCGAAGCGTAGTGACGCACTGTCCGGTCGAAAGGTGATGCCTTCTCCTTCGAGTTCCTCGAGTACCTCGAGATCGACGAGTTCATGATCAAAGGTGATCACGTCCACCTTCTCGGCGAGGGAACGAAGGACCGCGAGGTCGCTGGGCGCACCCACCACGAAGGCGGACGTCGTCGAGACGGCTGAATCCTCGGCGGACGTGGCGAGCACGGTGACCTCAACGCCGACGTCGCTCGACGCTTCGCCCATCATGCGGGCGAGTTGTCCGGCGCCCACGACACCCACTCGGGTCAAGACAGTAGGTTGGTTGGCGTTCGACACGAACGAAACGCTAGTGGTCGCGAAGGAGTCATGAAGATGCGTATTGCTATGGGACTTGACGTTGATGGGCCGATTGAGAAGACGCTCGAGCGAGCGCGTCGGCTTTACGATCGAGGTTTCCGCAGCCTCTGGTCGTCGCAGATCTTTGGACCGGACACCTTGACCGTGCTCGCGATTGTCGGACGCGAGCTTCCGGACCTCGATCTCGGCACCGCCGTTGTGCCAATTCAGCCCCGACACCCCTCAATGCTGGCGGCACAGGCGCGCACCGTCCAAGACGCGATTGGCGGCCACTTGTCGCTCGGTGTTGGTCTTTCGCACGAGGTAGTAGTGGTGGGACTCTGGGGGATCGCCTTCGACAAGCCCGCCACCCACATGCGTGAGTACATCGAAGCGCTCGCACCCATGTTGCGTGGTGAGAAGGTGAACGTGCAGGGTGAGCTCGTGAAGGCGGTGTCCATGGGCCCTCTGGGTCCTAAAGAGGTCGAGACGCCGAGCCTTTTGATCGCTGCTCTCGGCCCGAAGATGCTCGAACTCGCGGGCGCGTTCACCGACGGCACCGTCTTATGGATGACGGGTCCCAAGACCATCGCCGCACACATTTCGCCAACGTTACGAGCCGCGGCCGAAAAAGCGGGTCGTGGCGAGCCGCGGGTCGTGTGCTCACTACCGATCTCCGTGACCTCGGATCCGGTGGGCGCGCGCGAGCGTCTTAATAAGGAGTACGCGCTCTACGCCACGTTGCCGAGTTACGCGGCGATGCTCGAACGTGAAGGCGCGAAAGATCCCGCCGACGTGAGTCTCATCGGGTCCAAGGAACAAGTACTCGAGCAGCTACACGGACTGGCGCAGGCGGGCGTCACCGAGTTTTCGGGCGCACCCTCAGGCACGGGTGACGAGCGAGACGCTGCCATCGACGTGCTACTCGACTATCAAAAAAAGGCTTAGAAGAGAACCATCGCGATGAATCGTTCACACCTCATTAAAGTGGTGTGAAACGAGGTGAAAAGACTATGACGGTTGCTGCCGCCCTACTATCCATTGCGCTCTTCCTGGCCTACTGCTCAGCCGGTGCTCAGAAATTGTCCTTCAACCCCGCGATGAGCAAAGCCGCGGATCACATGGGCTTCTCCAAGAGTGGCTATCGCCGCATTGGCCTACTCGAGGTACTCGGTGGTCTCGCGTTGCTCGCGGGCTGCGTGGCGCGAGGCACGGCGTTCTTGGCGACCCTCAACGAAGTTGCCGCCGGTTGTCTCGTGGTACTGATGGTGCTCGCGGTGGTGTTTCACCTACGTAAGGGCGACGCCCTGAAGTACTTCGCGCCGGCTCTCACGCTCGCCGTGCTGACGTTGCTCGAGCTGATCTTTCGTGTGGCCAACTAGGCCTAATAGGGCACCTTGGTGTGCTTGAACTCGTTGAGCGCGCTCTGGTTGCTCATGAGGCTCACTAACGACTCGATCAAGGTAATGGACGCTTGAGCATCCCCTGTGGGCGTTTCCATGTAGCGAACGAAGGTGGCGTCGTCACCCACGACGAACGTGGGCACGCCAAATGCTTCGAAGTGCTCGAACTCCGCGAAGCTCTCACCAATCACTTTGTGAGGTCGACGCGAGTCGACGTCCTCAAAGACGAGTTCGAGGTTGACACCAACCGGGCGCAACACGTTTTCAATTTCACCTCGTGAGACGAGTCGAACGGTGCCTTCGTGGCGAGCGCGAAAGAGTGCTTCGTGCGCGGCGAGAAAGAACTCAGGTTGCAGGTCGCGAATCGACGTGCTCACCGCGAGGGCCAACATCTCATCGTCTCGAGTGGGGTCGTTCCAGACGTCGGGTGCGCCGGACGCTTTGTAGCCCTGACTCATGGTCCAGGGCACGAAGGTGACGTCAAAGTCTGCGCCGGCGTTGAGGGCGCTGAGCACGTGGAGGTGCATGTTCTTCGCGAAAGGGCAGCGGTAGTCGTAGGAAATCTGAAAGGAAAGCACGGGCCCAGCCTAGGAACTAGCGGGCGGGAACGGGCACCCCTTGGCTGCGACAGAGATCCTTATAGGAGCAGAAGCGACAGGCGTTTGACGAAGGAGTGGCGGGAAAGTCGCCGTCCTCGTAGTAACGATTGATCTTCGCCCACGCGCCGGCCGCGGCGTTCGCGCGGGCTCGTACAACGACGTCGGTGACGTGGCGCTCGATTGCTTGGCCGTGCGTCACGTACATCAAACGAATGGTCGAGGGCCGTTCGCCCAACTTGGCCTCACAGAGCGCGGCGTAGAGCTCAGTGTTAGCGAACGTGGAGGAGTCGTAGTTGCGATTGGGCAGGGCGCCGGTCTTGTAGTCAACAATGGTGAGTGTGCCGTCAGCGTCGCGGTCTAAGCGGTCAAGGATCCCGTAGAGCGGCGTGCCGTTGACCTCAACGCCGAGGCGAAGTTCAACGCCCTCGCTCGTCACGGTCTTCGGGTCCTCCATGTCGAAGTAGCGCACGATGATGGCGTCGGTCTCGTGAAGGAGTTTGGCCAACATTGCGTCGTCGAGTCCAATGTCGGCGCGAACGTCGTCGGTGAGAATCTCTATTTGGGCCGGACCTACGTACTCGCGCGCCATTTCGATCGTGCGCTGGTCGTTGTCCGAGAGAAAAAGTTGTTCAAAGACGTAGTGAACGAAGCGGCCCTTGGCGGTGGCGTAGCTGGCGGGTTGGGGGATGCGTTCAACCGACGCGTGCTGGTAGCGACGAGGGCAGGCCTGAAAGTCAGAGAGTCGCGAGGGCGAAAGTGACTTGGGCAGAGGTTGTTCGAAGGCCATGGCTGCACGCTAGGTCAGCACCGTGACGTTGGGGACGAACTCCCTGGGTAACAATGGACGCATGGGCCGCGAAGAATCCGTTACTCGTCACGGTCAGATCGTCCGAACTAGGCAGTGGCACGGCGTACGCTCCGGCGACGCAGTGGTCGTCAATGGCCCTAAAGAGCGTCGCCAGCAGTGGACCTTTGTCGCGCACGTGCTCAACGAAGCGACGGGTAATGAGTGGGTGGAGGTGCGCGGCGGCAGAGTTGGCGAGATGAAGGGTCGATCGTTTCGTCCAGAGATGATCTTTCCGAGTGGTTCGCGAAAAGGCGCACGCGTTGTTGGTCTGTCGCTCGCTAGCGCTCCGCAGTTGGCATTGGGTTAACCCGCGGCTCGTCAATTTTATTGATTCGTTTCGACGTCAAGATGTAGAGACCGGGAAGGGTGCAGATCACGCCGGCCACCACGAAGTAGGTGCGTATGCCGATCTGGTTCGCCAGTACTCCGGCGACGACGATGCCGACGGGAGTAACGCCGAGTGAGACGAACCAGTCAACGGAGCTCGCCCGACCGAGTAGTTCTCGGGGCACTTCACTCTGCATCATTGACTCCCAGATCACGTTGCCAAAGATCATCATCGGAGAACTGACGATGGGAAAGATCATGATCTCCCAAAAGTTCGTCGCGACCCCAATGATGAGCGCGGACAGCGAGCCAATGCTCCAGTAGATCCACGTCACGCGCACCCGACGCTTGGGTGCGCGAACGTTCGCGAACACGAGCGCGCCGACGGCCCCCGACACCCCCGACGCCGCGAGCAGGAAACCCACGTAGAACTTTCGGTAGTGGAGCGTGTGCAGCAGTAGGAAGGGAAGCAGAACGAACATCGGGGAGTAGACGAAGGCGTTCGCTAAGGCGACGGCCAAGAGCGTCGTCCAAAGCCACCTCGTTTTGCGGACGTAGTGAAGCCCTTCCTTGATATCGTCGATCATTGAGTTCGACACATTGCGATTGGGCCGCGGGGTGGACTTCATCAAACTGAGGGCCAAAAAGCTCACGACGAACGTCGCGCAGTCGACGCCGATGGCCCAACTCGTACTAAACGCCGCGAGGAAGCCTCCCACTGCCGGACCGATCATTCCCCCCATCAAGTTGTTCGAAAGAGGTCGAATGGCGTTCATCGCGGGCAACAGTTCTTCGGGGACGATCTCGGGCGTTAGGGCCGAGATCGCTGGAAAGAAGATGGCGTCAAAGCTCCCAAAGAGCACGCCAAAGACCAACAGTTCCCAGAATCTCAAGAGGCCCGTAGCAATCATGATCACCAGCACGGCGGTGAGGAGGGCGCGAGCGCCGTCAGAGATGAGGAGCAACAGTCGGCGCGAGAACCGATCGACGATCGCGCCACCGAGCAGGAGCAAGACAACGACCGGCGTCATTCGGGCCGCGGCGAACCAGGCCAGTTTGGTGAGGCTGCCCGTGGTGTCGTAGACCAAAAGAGTCAGGGCGACGGTGGCGACACCGTCGCCGAAGTTAGAGACTGTTTGGCCCGAGACCAGAAGCGCCGGCTCGCGGTGATGTAAGAGTTGCACGACCGCGAGCTTCTTTTTCACTTTTCTACAGTAGGCGAGGGGTCACACCGTTCGGGTAACTCCGAGCACTGCGAGAGGTAGTGATTAGTTCGTCGACGCGACAGACGCCCGAAGTGATGGCAACGACGACGCGGGCGTCACGCGATCGATCACGATTTTGTCGCACCCCACCCACGATGCTGCATTACGAAGTGCGAGCGCGATGTGATCGACCGCGGAAGGCGTATTGATGACGACGTGGCGGGCGTGAAGCGTGTCGCCAATTCTCTTGGGATCGACGAGACCAACGAGGCGATCTCCAACGAGAATGGGCATGGCGAAGTAACCAACGACGCGTTTGGTCGCTGGAACATACGCCTCGAGCCGGTAGGTCGTTTGGAAAAGTCGCTCGAGCCTCGCTCGATCCCACAGCAGCGAATCGAATGGCGAGAGCAACACGACAGGCCCGCGCAGTCCTCTAGCCAGACCGGCTTCAGCGTGTTCGGACATGTACGCCACGTCGCGCCATCCTTCGACGTGCACCTCGCGTGACTCTCGCGATCGCAACACTGCGCGTACCGTGTTGACGTGTGTGCCGTGATACGCCGCGAGATCGACTGCCGTCGCGACGCCCAACGCACGAAGCGCGGAGCCGACGAGTATCTCTGCGCAGGTCTCATCGTCGAATTCGAGGCTTAGTAGATCTGAGGGAATGCTTCTTTCGGCGAGGTCGTAGACGCGCTCGAAACCCCGCCGTTCGCGACAGACGATCATGCCCGTGTCGAGAAGCCACTCGGCGGCGATTTTGACCTCCGACCAGTCCCACCACGTGCCGCCCTTCTTCGCTCCGCCCAACTCTCGTGAGGTGAGGGGACCATCGCTGCGAAGGCGCTGGATGACGTCAGCACAACTCTTCTTGTGATCCTTCAATTGATGCCAGCGAAAGCCACGCTGGGTTCGCGCTCGTCGTTTCGCGCCGAAGGCCGGCCACAGTTCAATGGGCAACACGCACGCGGCGTGCGACCAGTACTCGAACGTTTCGCTCTTCGCTCCCCAGTAGGCGGCTTCGATCTTCTTGCGAGGAATCGCGCCAAGTCGTGCGTAGGCGACGAGTTCGTGGGACCGGGCGAGCACGGAAATTGTGTCGAGTTGGACTCCTCGCAGATGGTGCACGAGGTTGTTGGGTCCTCCGGTGAGTCGAGGGCCGCGCAATGCTTGTGCGTGCAGGGCAATCCGGGTCGCTTCGCGCGAGGAGAGCGAACCGACCGTTAAGGGTCCTGAGGCGATCTTGCTCACTGGGCGATCGTAGTGTTCGATCCGCTGTTGGATTAGTGTCGTGGCTTCTTTGATTTAGCCAAGAGAATAGAGGGGCCGCCCCTTTCTTAGAAAAGCGTGTGAACCATACGATTCGGCAGTTCTCGCACGACGGGCGGCGCCCAACGGACTCTATGTTTACTATATGTTGACCGCTCGACTTCGCGCAGTGTTCGTTTCGACGATGGTGGGCGCAACGATGCTGGGTGCGTTCGCGCTGCCCGGGGGCGCCGCGACGGCTCACTCCACGCTGCGCTCGGAACTTCTTCGTACGAGCGATCTGTCGTATGGATGGACGGTTCATCGACTGCGTGGCCAAACTGGCGTTGGCTGTCTTTCCCCTCTCGCCAGTCGCCAAGGACTGCAGTACACGGCTCGAGCGTCGATCACCTTTATCGACAATGGCAATCCACCTGAACTGACCGAGGTCGTCGCCACGGCGAAATCACCGGCGACCACCTACCGCCGGGCCATTGCTGCGCTAGGACGATGTCACGTCGTGAAGGGCGTGTTCGCCGGACATCGACTGAGCGGAAGCGTGCATCGTGCGCACTTTGGACACTTTGGAATTGCCTCGCACTCCTACGTCGCTAACGCGAGCGTCGAAGGTGCCCTTCTCTTTGAGGATGTCGTCATCGTAGAAACGTCGCACGGCGTCGCGGCGGTGGCCGAAGGCAACGTGGGTGGCGTGAGTACCTCACAGTTTGAGGGTTTTGTTACTCTCGCCCTTCATCGAATAAACGAGCGAGTCCGGTTGCGTTAGTCGATACGTGGATCGGTTGCCCTCCATCACGTGTAATCCACAAGAGTGGTTGACAGGGATTGACCCAGAGGGCTGACTTGGAAAAGTGGGTGACTTTCTTACCAAGTAGAAGTGAAAGTGCTCATCAGAAAGTTTTCCTCATTCTGGAATTTCCTTCTTCCTGTTTTGGCACTGCGTGGGCCCCAAGGCACTCATTCCTTCAGGAATAGTGGTGTGGACGCGACCCGCGGCAGGTGGATCTGATAGGAAAATATTGTCCAGGATAGTGAGGGCTCGGGTCGGCGAGCCGACGGAGGATTCAATTTTGGACTCGCTTCTGATACCTTGACGTTCTGGTCATGACGGGTGCGCCAGCTCCAGGGCGATGGGTGCTCGGCACCGTGGACAATGACTCGCTGTACGCTTCTGCGGTGGCGCACTACATCTTTAGCCTCACTGACAGCGACTCAACGGACCTTCGAACCCTCCGCGAACGGGCTAACGGCGACCTCCGCGCCGGAATGTGGGGCATCGACCTCGACGAGCGGCACCGCGAATCCCTAGAAGAGGGTGACGTCGTTCTTGTGTATCTCGGTGCGCCGGTGAGAGAGTTCGTCGCTCGCGCCGAGGTTGCTTCACCAGCCCATGAATGGACCCCGGCTGAAGCGCGGCAGTACCCAGGCCATTCGCACGGAGGGGTCTTGCTGAGTCGGATCGAGGGATGGGACCCTCCGGTCGCGATGAGCGCCGTGCTACCGCAGATCGACCCTGCGGAGAAGGCCAGGCCTGATTTCGATACCGGCGTCGTTCGGATCACGTCGGGTGAATTCGAGACGGCGATCTCGGTAGCTGCCAGAGGCGTCGCTCCGCGGGGCTGATATAGAAGCGAAGGAGTTGCTAGTTGGAAGGTTCTTCCCGAGCAACGCCACCGAGCAGGGGTTCGAACAGAATCGCGTCGCTCGCTATGGGCGCTCCGCGGGGGCAATCCCTGATGCTCCAATGTTGGTCCAGCGGCCTTTTGCTGTTCAAGCCACGCCCGGTATTGCTCGGCAAACCCTCGATCGTGATCGATGCGCGCTCTAGCCGCGAGATTCGATGGGGCTAGTCACTCAGAGACTGAAGGCAGGATTATGGGACGTGAGTAGTCGTTGTTGTCGATAGTCAGATCAGATTTGGAGATAGGGCGCACTTCGGCGATGTAGATCTCCTCTGCCGGCCCGTACCGATCTCGACGAACTCTCGTTGCCTCGTCGATGCCCTCTGCATCGAGGTCTCGCCGGATTCCTCGCGCCACGGCGAC
Source organism: Acidimicrobiales bacterium (assembly GCA_036511495.1). GTDB lineage: Bacteria > Actinomycetota > Acidimicrobiia > Acidimicrobiales > RAAP-2 > RAAP-2. The sequence goes on from DATCCC010000017.1 coordinate 58,395, forward strand.
GTCCGGCTCCACTTCCAGCCAGATCCGAAAGTCCCAATATGCGTCGTACTCGGGTCGCAGCGCGAAGACTGAGTCGACGATCAGGACAGCGTCGTTGGGAGCAAGCACGAAGGTGGCGCGATGGTCCACGCCCGTGAGCGGATCATGTGCGCAGAGCACGACCTCGCCACTCCCGCCAGACCCAGCAGGAACAAGTAGGAGGTCCACCGCGGATTGGAAGTCGTAGGCATTGCGGTAGTACCCCTCGCCCGTCACGCGGTCGTACCCGCGCTCGCGCGCGTCGCGCCATGGATATTTGAAGTCGTCCAGACTTGCTCTGAGCGTCGAGCGCCCGAGCTTGCGAAGTGCCGCGGCAAGCTCGTGGCCGAAAGAAGTCTTTCCTGCGCCGGTACGCCCGTCGATCGCAACGCGGAGCCGGCGTGGGGAGAGTTGGCTGATCGTGTCGGCCACGTCCCCAAGAAGCCTTGTCCGAGAGCCAGACGCAGGCTCGGGCTCGGGCTGTCGCCACGTGGAGACCGACTCGAACGAGGTCACGTCAAGAATCTTAAACGCGCGAGCCCCAACCCAAAGGCTTCAAAACACCACCAACGGAACTGCCAACGACGACTTGGGTGGGATAACAAGCAACCGGTGGCCGGGTGCCGTCTCGCGAGCGAAGACTCAGCGGGCGCGAAGCGGCTCCGACGATGGCTGCCACTCCCGCCTGATCAACCCGTACACCCACGAGTCCGAGACCTCGCCATTCACGACGCAGTCTTCTCGCAACGTCCCTTCACGCACGAATCCGAGTTTCTCCAGGACGCGGGCAGATGCCGTGTTGCGCGTATCGGTCTCGGCTTGGACTCGATTCATTTCCAGCGTGTCGAATGCCCACTGCAGCAAAGCCCGCGCGGCCTCGGTCGCGTAGCCATGGCCCCACGCTGCGTCGTCGAAGCAGTAGCCCATCGACGCACTGCGGTAGTCCGGGTTCCACCGGGTCAGGCTGCACCAGCCGATGAACGCCCCGTCGGAGACACGGTCCACGGCTAGGCGCGCCCCAGTGCCTGCTTCGGTCATCTCTCGGCACGCCGTTATAAAGCGCTCGGCGCGCAGACGTTCACTCCAGGGGGGCGCGTCCCAGTAGCGCAGCACGTGGGCGTTGCTGTGCAGCGCGAAGAGGGCGTTCTCGTCCGAGTCGTTGAAGGGACGCAGCCGCAGACGAGCGGTGGGCAGCGTAGGCGTTGACAGGGACATGGGGGCCATCGTACGTCGTCACGAATGCCACGCACCCTCAACTAGGCCCTCCAGCGTGAACTCGATATCGATACCTCGACAACTTTTCGCTTCCTTCGAACGGATCGACCATTCCTGATTCCTTCGACGACCGCCTCGGTCACGGTTGCCCGACACGTTGGCAATGATGATGCTTCGAGTTTTGCGGAGACCTTTCTATCAAGGTCGTGTAGGTTCGTGCTGTGCCCACCGAAGTAGTCGTGTTGAATGGTGGATCCTCCGCAGGAAAATCGACGATTGCTTCGTGCTTACAGACACTCTTAGAAGACACGTGGCTGATACTCGGCGTCGACGACCTGATCGATGCGATGGGCGGCGAGGGAAAGGCGCGGTCCGCGATTGTTGTTAACGTGGACGGGACAGTCGTCATCGATCAACGATTTCGTAAGGCAGAAGAATCCTGGTATCAAGGTCTTTCCGCGATCGCGCGAGCGGGTACGGGACTCGTCATCGTCGAAGCATTTCTTGATGGGGCGAGTTCACAGACACGCCTTTGTACGGCCCTCGCTGGCTTGGAAGTGTTGTGGGTTGGCGTTCATTGCGACGCAGACGTCGCATCGATGAGGGAATTAGCTCGTCCGGATCGCGTTCACGGAATGGCGAAGACCCAATCAACACTCGTGCACGAAGGTGTGCACTACGACATCGAAGTTGATACCACTTCCGAGGGGTCTGACGATTGTGCACGGACTATTCGCGCTTCGATGGTGCAGTAGCCACACGGGTTCCACAACGTACTAAAGCGTTTCCAGAACTCTGACTTACGAATAGGGGCGGCACAAAAAGTACGCTCAAGGGTGAACTTGACCTCGATTGGTGTCAACGACCCGATGCAACAAAATGCCACCTGCACTGACGTCCTTCTCCGCTCGGGACCTGACTGGTGCCAGGGACCTGGCGTGACTCGATGTCGAGGCATTGACGCTTTCTGGAACGAATTCGTTGAGAGACCGGGCGAGTACAAGTGCGGCGCAGGTGTTCACGATCGGCGTCACGAAAGTATGAAGCGTCCATCACGATCAAAAAATAATCTAAGAGGGACTCTATAGTTCCATGCAAATGAATGATGAGTCATCGAGTCTTTACATTGTTCATGGCAAACGTGTGCGGCCAATAACGAATTCCGGCTCTGTCATGCGCGCCCTGTCGAGTTGGACAGTACGAACTTGGCGATCAGTGGCCCAGATGAAGAACATGGGGGTCATTCTCCTTGTGGTCCTCTACGTTGGATGGTTCATTCACCTGAGCCTAAAGATGTACTACGGCTACGGTGAACCTCCCTTCGACCTCGCAATCTTTGATCAGGGCATGTGGCTCGCCTCCCATTTCCACGAGCCCTTCGTCACCGTCATGGGGCGCAACCTTTTCGGTGACCATACGTCGTTCGTGTTGCTGCTGGTTGCGCCGTTCTATCGACTCTTCCCCGAACCTCAGGGGCTTCTCGTCCTACAAACCCTCTTGCTCGCTGGTCCCGCCGTTCCCATCTACCTGTTGGCTCGCAAGTACATCAAGAGCACCCTCATCGCTACGTCGCTCGTCGCCACCTACCTATTGAACCCCCTCGTACAGCAAGGCAACCTCAACCAGTTCCACCCCGAGGCGTTCCAAGTGCTCTTCATCAGTTTGGCGATCTTCGCCGCCATCGAGAATAAGTCGGCGCTGCTCGTCCTCATGGTGGTGCTCTCGCTGATGGTGAAAGAGGACGCGGCGTTACTGGTCATACCCTTAGGCGTGTGGGTAGCCATTCGGCGAGATCGCCGGTTGGGGATGTCGATCGTTGTGGGGTCGGTGCTCTGGGCCATGGTGGCCAACTGGCTGATCATCCCGTGGTTGCTCGGCTCGTCGAGTATCTATACCTCGCGCATCCCCTTTGGTGGCGTCTCGGGACTGTTTGGCACGCTCTTTCACAGGCCCGGCCAACTCTGGTCGTACCTGGTCTCGCAGGGACGGCCCTTTTATCTTTTACAGCTCGGTTGCACTGTCGGCTTCGCCTTCTTGTTCTCCCCGGAGATTGCCCTCATCGGGGTCCTCGTCGTCGCGGAGATCATCGTCAGCAATGACCCCTACATGCATCAGATTCTCTACCAGTACTCGATGCCGCTGGCGCCGGTATTGGTGTTGGGCACGTTGTACGCCATCGCCAAACAGACCCACGGCTGGCGACGAGACGCACTGGCCACGGTGGCCCTGAGTGCGGCAATTTTGTCCTGCGCCCTGTGGGGTTACGCACCGTTCTCGGCCAACAAAGTGGGCGCCGGTTGGGTGCCCACGCGTTCAATTAAGGCCCTGGCCTACGTGGAGAAGGGGTTGCCGGCGAACGCCGTGGTCGCGGCGTGGTATCCGCTGGTGCCGCACATTGACCACCGAGACCAGGTCTACGTCTGGCCGACTCCGTTTTACGCCTCAAATTGGGGCACCACGAATGACACGGGGGCCAGACTTCCCGTCGCGAGCCAGGTGCAGTATCTACTGCTGCCTACTGCGCTGAGCGCACCCGATCACGCCGACGTGTTCAAACAGATCGCCGGCGATTACCGGCTCGTGCGTCGTAGAGCGGGATTCGGTCTCTTCGAGAAGAAAGTCTCGCCGTAGCGCGGTCGCAGCTGGACTTCGTACTTGATGCGACGACGTCGCTCATAAAGAAAGATGCCGGAAGCCGACGTCACGGGTCTGTTACCAGGCACCCTAAATTGTTGACTTACGGACTGCCAGTGCCGAAGACGGGGGACTGAGGTGGTGCGATTGACGGAGTGACCTCGAGCGGTCCTGGGCCTAGCGCCCTGGTCTTGAAAATGAGCTTCGTCAAAACCGAGGGCGGCTCACGAGGCAAGATGTAGTGGTGACGGCGAACAATCGTTTTGAAGGGCGCACGATCGAGCAGACGATCGATCGAGACGCGCTACGAGCGAAGTACCGCGAGGAGCGCACCAAGCGAATCCGCCCCGACGCGAATGACCAGTACCTTGAGCCCAGTGGTCGCTTCGCCCACTTTCTCGATGACCCCTACGTCAAGCGCGTCGATCGTGAGCCGCTCTTTGACGAAGTGACCGTGGCGATCATCGGCGCCGGCTTCTCCGGACTCGTCACTGGCGCTCGCTTGCGCCAGGCCGGCGTGCAAGGTATTCGCCTCATCGAAGGCGCGGGTGACGTCGGGGGTGCGTGGTACTGGAACCGCTACCCCGGGGCCATGTGCGACACCGCGGCGATGGTCTACCTTCCGCTGCTCGAAGAGACCGGCCACGTACCAACGCTGAAGTACACCTTCGCTCCAGAAATCCAACGTCACGCTCAACTGATCACTGAAAAATTCGGGCTCTACGACAACGCACTCTTCTCCACCGAAGTGACGGGGCTCGAGTGGGACGAGGCCGCCTCTCGATGGATAGTTCGTACCAATCGCGGCGACGAAATACGTGCGCAGTTCGTCACGATGGGCACGGGACCGCTCCATCGACCCAAGTTGCCAGGGATAGTGGGCATCGAGACGTTCGCACGGCACAGTTTTCACACGAGTCGTTGGGACTACGACTACACCGGCGGTGACCCAGGCGGCTCGGTGATGGAGAAGTTGGCCGATAAGCGAGTGGGCATCATCGGTACCGGGGCCACCGCGGTCCAATGCATTCCCTTTTTGGGGCGTTCAGCCCAAACGCTCTACGTCTTTCAGCGCACGCCCTCGTCGATTGACGTACGCAATAATCACCCGATCACGCCCGAGTGGTTCAACACCCTGGAACCGGGATGGCAGCAACGCTGGCTCATGAACTTCGCGACGCTACAAAGCGGTGGCTTCGCGGACGAGGACATGGTGAAAGACGGTTGGACCGACATCGCTCAGCGAATCCGTGACCGGGTGATCGCCAACGGGGGCGACCTAAGTCCGGTGACGATGCGCCGCGCCTACGAGGACAGCGACGACGAAAAGATGACCGAGATACGCGCCCGGGTCGACGACGTCGTGAAGGATCGCGAGACGGCCGAGGCCCTCAAGCCGTGGTATCGACAGCTCTGCAAACGGCCCTGCTTTCACGACGAGTACCTCGACACGTACAACTTGGCCAACGTGCACTTGGTCGATACCCACGGACTAGGAGTCGAGCGGATCGACGAGTCGGGGGTCTGGGTGGACGGGCGCCACTACGAACTCGACTGTCTCATTTTCGCCTCAGGCTTCGAAGTCGGCACCGGGTACGTGCGTCGCTCGGCTTTTGACGTGGTTGGACGCGGCGGTCTCACACTCTCGAAACGTTGGGATGAGGGCATGCAGACACTGCACGGCATCCACGTGCACGGGTTCCCCAATATGTTCGTCGTGGGCGTGACCCAGGCGGCGAATCTCATTTCGAACGTCACGCACAATCTCACCGAAGCGGGCACGACCATCGCTGCCGTTATTGCTCGGACCCTCGCGGCCGGTGACGACGAGGTTGAAGTGAGTGCCGAAGCCGAGCGGGCCTGGATGACGTTGCTCGGGGGTACGAGTGAGTCGTTCCTGGCTGATCCGGAGTGCACCCCTGGCTACTACAACAACGAGGGACAACCGTTGGGTACTCGCGAGCAGTTCAACTTGAGTCGCTATCCCGAAGGACCCGTCGCGTACTTCGACTACATCGACCGGTGGCGAAACTCGGGGGACTTCGAACATCTCGAGTTTCGAAATCGGTCGTCGAAATGACCGACTTCGTCGCGGATGTCCCCTCGGATGGCCCGCTTTTTAATCTCTTCGACCCTCAGTGGTCGAGCGACCCGTTCCCGCTCTACTCCGAACTGCGAGCTCGAGCGCCGATCCATCGAAACGAGTTTGGTTTCTGGGTGGCCGCGCGCCACGCGGACTGTCTGGCGGTCCTGCGCGACCGCGGAGCGAGCGTCGAACGATCCAACATGATGGATCACGAGGATTCCGCGCGATTTGATGGTGACGAGAACCGCATCGACGAGATGGCCGCCAAGGAGCTCGAGAACCGTTCATTCTTGGTTCGAGACCCTCCCGATCACACACGTCTTCGCGGTCTCGTGGCCAAGGCGTTCACCCCGAAGGTCGTCGAAGGACTCCGTGGCCGCACGCAGGAGATCGTCGACGAGCTCATCGACGCCGCCCTTGACGAGGGCACGGTCGACCTCGTTGACCAGTTCGCCTACCCGCTGCCGGTGCGGGTGATCTGCGACTTGCTCGGCGTGCCCGTCGCCGACCAGGATCGCTTCAAAGTGTGGTCGCACGCCCTCGCGCGGGGCCTTGATCCTAATTTCTTGCTACCGAAGGAGGTCATCGACGCGAGCGCCGAAGCCCGTGTGCAGTTCGCCGCGTACTTCTTCGAACTTCTCGCCGAGCGTCGTCGTTCACCCGGTGAAGACTTGTTGAGCCAGCTCGTCGCAATCGAAGACGGCGGCACCGCTCTCAGTGAAGCGGAGCTGCTCTCGACGTGCATCTTGCTCTTGGTCGCTGGCCACGAAACCACCGTCAATCTCATCGCGGGCGGAGCGCTCGCCCTGCTCGAACACCCGAGTCAGTTGGCACGTTTTCGTGACGACCCCGCGGTCGCGCGAAGCGGCGTCGAGGAGATGTTGCGATTCGTGTCGCCAGTACAGTTGACCGGCCGGACCCTGCTCCAGGACATCGAACTCGGTGACGTGCGTATTGAGGCCGGTCAGTTCGTCATGCTGTTGCTCGCATCGGGGAACCGAGATCCCTTGGCGTTTCACCGTCCCGACGACTTCGACGTGACGCGAACCCCGAACAACCACCTCGGCTTTGGCTTTGGCATTCATCACTGCCTCGGCGCACCACTGGCCCGGATGGAGGCCGACGTCGCGTTGTCCACTTTGACCCGCCGAGCCCCGCTCCTGGCGCTGGCATCCGACGTCGTAACCTACAAGGCGAACGTCATCCTGCGGGGTATGGAGTCGATGCCGGTCTCACTCTGAGTCTCCCGCGGCCGACCGTGACACGTAACCATATGGTGACGTATACTGGCTGAGTGTGGACGACAACCTTGTCTTTAAGGCGCTCGCTGACCCGACCCGTCGCCTTCTGCTGGATCTCCTGTTCGAGCGAGAAAGTCGTACCTTGAGCGAACTCGAGTCTCACGTGGCTATGACGCGCATCGGCGTGATGAAACACCTACGCCTGCTCGAGGAGGCGGGGCTTGTCGTGACGCGCCGGTCGGGACGAGAGAAGCTTCATTTTCTCAATCCAATCCCGATTCGACTGATCCATGACCGGTGGATCGATAAGTACACCGAGCGTCAAACGTCGGCGCTCGTGTATCTAAAAACTAACTTGGAGGCAAAGAGATGACTACCCATAACGGGTCCGAGACCATCCAGATCTACCGCGTGTACATCAAGGCCGCGCCCGAGGTCATTTGGGAGGCGATCACCCAACCCCAGTGGACGGCGCAGTACGGCTACGCCCCTCTCGTGGACTACGAACTGCGATCGGGTGGCGCCTTCAAGGCGTTCGCGAACGAAGGTATGAAAGCTTTCGGTTGTCCCGACGTCATCAGTGACGGTGAGGTCATCGAATCCAATCCGCCCCGCAAGCTGGTTCAAACGTGGCGAATGATAATGACGCCCGAGTTGGCCGCCGAAGCCTTTACCCGCCTGACCTATGACATCGAGCCGGTTCGAGGCGGTGTCACGAAGCTCACCGTCACCCACGACGTGACGGGTGCGCCGATGTGGGGCGGAGTGCTGCGCGGCGAGAGCGAGTCCAGTGGCGCCGGCGGCGGTTGGAGTGAGATCCTCAGCGGGCTCAAGACTCTTCTCGAGACGGGTCACCCACTCCCGTTCCAGAGCGGACCGGCGTAGAAGGAACTCAGCCCAGCAATTGCGAAATGATTTCGCTTCGATCGTCGCAACAAGACCGTGGAGCGGGCGACCAGAAGAGAACTCGCAGTGCAAGTTGAAGAGTGGATGACGTGAAAACTTTGTCGGAACCACAACGCAGACCAGGAAATACTTCTCGTGACTTCCATTGCGCATCGGATTCGATGTGGCGCGCGACGTGCACTTCGTCAACGCGACTAATCCTGCGTGTGCCGTGTGAGTTCTCGTCCGAGAGCCGAACTACACAACCGCCGAATGGAGATTACAACTGTGGATAATCTTGCCCTAGCCGAAGTTCGACCTCCGCTTTAGGTGAAGGGTTAAGCCAGTGAACGGACGATCGAGAACGCAATGGTGGGGTGTTTGCGTCGACGCACGTGATCCAGGTCATCTCGCCGAATTTTATTCGCACATCCTTGGCTGGCCCGTTTCTCAAGTTGATGAGAATGGGGCTGCGATCGCCGTCCCAAACACGACGTCCTCCATCAGTTTTCAAAGAAACGACGACTTTCGACCTCCTGTCTGGCCAGGTAAATCTGGCGAGCAGCAGATGATGCTCCATCTGGACGTAGCCGTCGATGATCTCGAAGTCGCGGTGAAAGAATCAGTCGCGTTGGGAGCGACGATCGCTGCATACCAACCCCAAGATTGAGTCCGAGTACTTTTGGATCCCGAAGGACACCCCTTTTGTTTGTACGCGGACCCTGCGCCGACCGGCAACGCTGAGCAATAGCGTTGAGTACCTTCTGCAGTCAGGCCCAACCCCTTAAAGGGACACTGGCATCATGTGTGTATCACAGCACCTGTGAGTTCAGACGGTCGACGCAACAGGTCTGGCACCAAACACTGGTGTCATGCTAAGTGACTCAGGACTCGAACCAGATATGAGGTCAATCTCGGTACGTGGCTCGCCCTTTTGAGGTTACGACGACTCGCGACGTCAGCGCCCCGGTGCTGGCGTAGCCCTAGTTACTCAGAAAGGCCGACAGTTCGTCACGCAAGGTAGCGCGATTTCTGGACGCCACCGCCGCGTTGACGTCCATAACGTCGAGCAACTGTTGGACCTGTTGCTGGCCTACCGGCATGGGATTGGCTTCGTGGAACGCTCGGACTTCCGCGGCGAGGGCCTCGTCGACAAAGCTCACGATGCCCCCAACGTAGTTCGGGTACGAAATGGGAGCGAAACGCTCTATCGCTTCGGGCTGGCGCGCGGCAGCGAGACGCCACACCTCAACGCCGGCGTCACGATTATGGATGAGTGCGCCAATTAGATACGGCGCGTCTTGGGTGCGCACATCACTAAAGGCACGCGCAAAGGCCGTCGGGGGAACGCGAACGTCGCCCGAATCGGCACTGGCGAAGAGGTAGCGCTCCTCTTCCTGGGGTGAGCGAGCCGCGGCGCGTCGTTCGTCGCAGACGGCGTCGTCACCGAGACGACCTTGAGCCATCGTGATCGACACGATGGCACTGGCCAAGTCCCCACTCACCTCGCCGCGGTCAAATCGACGCGTCGCCTTGGCGATGATCGCTTCGTCGCGCCCCTGATGGCCGAGAACGCTAATGACCAGTGCGCGCAACTCACTGACCTGGGACGACTCGCCGTCTCGAGGCTCCCAGCCCTGACGCGTAAAGGTCGGGCGATAGAGCGACTGGACGACGTCGCGTAACACCAAGCGGCCCTCCTCGTCGAGGATTCGATCCGCGAGTGCGACCGCGCGTCCAATCAACTCCCACGCCGAAGGTTCGTCGAAGGTGGACATACCGCGAGCGAGCGTGAAGAGGTCTGAAAAGCTTGCACGACCGACGAGAATCGCCGACCACGTGTCGGCGAGGAGGACCGCACGCTCGAGCGCGTCGAGTTCACCGAGGCGCGTCGAAAGCGCGCGCAACTGGTCCGATCCATACGCCGTACGAAAAAATCCCCAACCGCCGCCATTCACGATCGTCGTGCCCGAGACGCGAATCGTCGCCGAAGATCCTTCGAGGAGCTGGGTCGTCGCCACCGAACCGTCGAGCGAACGTACCAGCATGGGCACCTTCCACGAGGCACCGATGGCCGACGCGCCGCGCGACGGCCCGTAGGAGAAGGGCTCTTGCCTCACGGCGTCGCCCTCCACGCGCAGCAGCGGGAAGCCTCCTTGGAGAATCCAGGTATCCATGATGGAGCCCACGGGCTGATCCGAAGCCTCTTCGAGCGCGGCCCAGAGATCCTTTGTAACCGCGTTCGCGTACGAGTGGCGCCGTAGGTACGTGCGGATACCGTCACGAAACGTCGTCTCACCGAGGTACTGCTCGAGCATGCGCAAGACGGCGCAACCCTTGACGTAGGTCAACACGTCGAACATTCCGCGACACTCGTCGGGCGAGATTACGCGAAACTCAATGGGTCGCGTGGAGTGTTGCGCGTCAACCGAGAACGCCGCTTCGCGCTGGGGATGAAAACGAACCCACTTTTGCCACTCGGGGCGAAAGTGATCGGTACAGATCGACTCCATAAAGGTGGCGAAGGCCTCGTTCAGCCAGATGCCTTCCCACCACTCCATCGTCACAAGATCGCCAAACCACATATGGGCCAGTTCGTGGTTCACCACGAGGGCGACGCGCTCAAGTTCTGGAATCGACGCCGTGGCCGGGTCGATCAGCAGGTCGGTCTCGCGAAAAGTAATCAAACCCAGATTCTCCATCGCCCCGAACGCAAAGTCTGGAATTGCGACGAGGTCGACCTTGTCGCCGGGATAGGGAATCGCGAAGTAGTCGCTGAAGAAATCGAGCGCGTGGACGGCGGTCTCCCTCGCCCAGTCGACGAGGTGCGCGTTGCCGACTGGATAGATCACGCGAAGCGTCGTACTCGCGACTGCGGTCTCGCTCGACGCTTCAAAGTCCCCCACGACAAAGGCCACGAGGTAGGTCGACATAATCATCGACTCAGCGAAGGTCACTTCGCGATAGCCCTCGCCGATTGCGCGCGTCGAAAGCTCGCGCGTGTTGGCGTAAGCGGCCAGCGATTCGGGTACCTCCAACGTCACCTGATACGTCGCCTTAACGGCGGGGTCGTCCCAGCAGGGAAAAGCACGCCGTGCGTCAGTCGTGGCGAACTGGGTGGTGGCGATGACGTGCGTGCGACCTTGCGCGTCCTCAAAGGTCGAGCGATAAAAGCCGCGTAGCTGGTCGTTTAAGACGCCGCGAAACGACACGGCCAGCGTCGCAGCACCAACCGGCAGTTCTTCGTTAAATGTGAACGTTGCCGTTTCGTACTCGTCGTCGAGGACCGGCGCACTCGAATGAAAGATGCGTCCATCCACGGTCACGGTCGCGGGTTCGACGTCGAGTTCAATGGCGTTCATGACAATGGAGCGAACCGGTTCCGCGATCGTGACCGTCACCTCCACTCTGCCCGTAAACGTCGCGGCGTCTAGGTCGGGTCGCAGGCGCAGTCGGTAGGCGTGGGGTACGGCCGCGGGGGCAATCCGATAGGGATTCTCCTTGTCGTTAGTTCGCGGAGTCACCTTTCGATGTTACGGCGCGAGCCTGCGCGCGCGAAACAACGGAGTTGCCAGCACCCTCAACCGCCTAACACCCGACGAAAATGAGCATCGACACTCAATCTAAGCAAAGCAGGTCGCGTTGTCGTAACGCCTGGTCCAGTTTTGGGTTCAGGTCAGTTGGAGCGGGTGACGGGGATCGAACCCGCATGGCCACTTTGGAAGGCCGGCCGTAGTATTGCGTAGGTAGCTGTAAAAACTCTAATCAGAGGGCATTTTCAGCGGTCTGATTGCGACCTTTCCTTTCTGTTTGGGCGTTAGATGGGCGTTAAGTCAGGGGATTGCCAGGAGAATTAATCCCAGACGCGATTCGCAATTCGTGCATCGGATCTTTTGAATCTGCGCCGAAGCGTCGGGGTTCGCGTCGGGGACCCGACGCAACAGATCTGCAACCTTGCACTGGCGACTGGAAGTTCCCCGGTTCGATCAGACTGTTTGACGACGAATCAGGGGGCGCATTCCAGCCAAACGACCGAGGGTCCTCCCGGTGCGCTATTGGTCGGTTTGACT
>DATCCC010000018.1:0-160848 GCA_036511495.1 Acidimicrobiales bacterium
AGCACCCAACGACGATTCGTGGGGTTCGGTCTCGCCACGATCACCATCAGGGTCAAGGGCGTGCCCACCGTGAAAAGCCTCCCGGCGTGGATCGGTGTGACCTACTCCAACGAGGTTCGGTCTTGTACTTTAATGTCTGGCGCTCCAAAGAAGTTGACACCTCCTCATTCAGATGGATACGCCGCGGTCATTCTCGGTGATCGCCGCGGCAGCCCGGCAGTCGTCTACACCGCGGCCGCCGACGTGTGCGATAAGTACCGACCGGCGAGCGTTCAAGATGCCCTTGAGATGTGGTCGGCTCCCTGGACTTACGTTCGAGCAGGAGTGGTAGCGGCCCACTACCCAAGCTGCGCCAAGTGGTACTCAACAGCCGGGGGATTCTCTCCAAAGAGTGGACTCACCATCACCGAGTTCGTCACCCAAGCGGAAGATCCCGCCGAAATGCCGACCGGCTACTGTCAGCCTGCGCGTACTTTCGTGGACGATTCAAGCCAGGTCGCCGGCGTGACGCCCGCTACACGTCACGACACCACTGGGCCCCGACAACAAGTGACATCGTGAAAATTGGCACGAGAAGGTCGAGTTTCTAGCGTTCATGGTCAGGGCACGTTGATAGATTTGTTGCCTCGGGCTTCTGACGCGAATCATTAGTCCGTCGCCCAAACCGCCCGTGCTTGGAGACACTCCTGATGCGTCGAGTCTCCGACGCCCACGTTCTCGGACTGGCCCGTTTGCGAGCTGTTGCGGTGTTCGCGCCCAAGGATGTGAACGATGCAGTTAGCGGGTGCCGTGATAGAGGGAACGTACTCCTCGGCTCTAGCTACAATCGCCGAGTGACGTGGCCCAGAATAAAATTCGATGAACGCTCATATCTTCAAGAGGTCACGGGGCCACGGGAGTGCTTCATCTGCCTGCTGGCTACGTCGGATCCGCCGTCCGCTGAAGTGGTGTTCCGGGACGAGTCGCACATTGTTTTCCTCAACCGTTTTCCCACACTGGAGGGATATGTTCTAATCGCGCCTGTCGAGCATCGTGAACAGGTCATAGGCGACTTCACGCGCGATGAGTATCTCAGTCTTCAGGGACTCATCTATCGCATTGGTCACGCAATGGCAGCAATCGTGCCAACTGAACGACTCTACGTACTGAGCCTCGGGAGTCAGCAAGGTAATCGCCATGTGCACTGGCACGTGGCGTCTCTTCCCCCTGGTACGCCGTTCGAGGATCAGCAGTTCGCATCACTGATGCCTGGGCACAAGGGCTACCTCGACATACCCGAAACCGACAGATATCGCTTTTCGGCTTTTCTTCAAAAGGCAATCCATGATTGAGACAGACTCTTCCGGAGTTGTCCTTCGAGTCACCCATTCCGCGACGACCGTGTCATCGTGCACAGACCGAGATTCGTCCGCCAGAGATTGTGGACGTCGGCTCCTCGATATCTAGAGATTGCCCACGATGTAATTGACGCAAGCGAGTAGTGACGCGACGTCCTCGGGGTCGACGCTCGGGAACATCGCGATACGCAACTGGTTGCGACCAAGCTTGCGGTAGGGGTCGGTGTCCACGACACCGTTCGCGCGGAGAATCTTGGCGATCTCGTTGGCGTCAATGTCCTCGCGGAAGTCGATGGTGCCCACCACGTTGCTGCGCTGAGCGGGATTGGTCACAAAGGGCGTCGCGAAGTCCGACGCCTCGGCCCAGGTGTAGAGAATCTCGGCCGACTGACGAGAACGGCCCGTAGAAAAGGCCAATCCGCCGTTGTCGTTCATCCACTGAATCTGTGAAGCGAGTAGGTGGATCGTCGCAAGCGCGGGCGTGTTGTAAGTCTGGTTGAGTCGAGAGTTGTCGAGGGCTATCTTCAAGTCGAAGAAGGCGGGCGTCCAACGACTCGACGACGCCAAAGTCTCGATGCGTTCGATCGCCGCCGGTGAGCAGAGTGCGATCCATAGACCGCCGTCCGAAGCAAAGGATTTTTGGGGGGCGAAGTAGTAACAGTCGAACTGCGTGGGGTCGACCGTGAGACCGCCGGCCGCGGACGTGGCGTCAACGGCCACGATGCCGTGGGCACCCGCGGGGCGTTCGATGGGCATCATGACGCCGGTCGAGGTCTCGTTCTGGGTGAAGGCGTAGAGGTCAACACTCTCGTCGGCGATCGCCACGGGGTGCGTGCCAACGTCGCTCTTGATGATCGAGGGATCACTCAGGTGCGGCGCCTCTTGGGCCGCACTGGCAAACTTCGAGGAGAACTCACCGAAGCTGAGGTGCTGGGAGTGATTGGTGATGAGGTGAAAGGTCGCCGCGTCCCAGAAGCACGTCGTGCCGCCGTTGCCGAGCAACACTTCGTAACCGTCTGGGAGATTGAATAGAGTCTTAAGGCCGTCGCGCACTTCGCCGACCTTGTTGCGTACCGTCGCCTGGCGGTGCGACGTGCCAAGGTACGTCGACGAGTCAGCCATAAGAGCGATCAGTTGCTCGGGGCGAATCTTTGAGGGACCCGATCCAAATCGTCCATCACGTGGAAGAAGATCGACGGGAATCGTGAACGTGTCTAAAGAACTCATAGACTTATTCTTACGGAAAAAGAACGGAGTGAAACGGTGAGTGCCCGAGTCAGTGACCTGTTAGGCGGTTTGGCCCCCAGCGCGACCCTGGCGGTGGACGCGAAGGCCAAGGCCCTCAAGGCGGCCGGCGAGCCCGTGATCAGCTACGGCGCTGGTGAGCCGAACTTTCCCACACCCGAACACATCGTCGAAGCGGCCGCCAAAGCCTGCTTCGATCCGGTCAACTATAAATACACGCCAACTGCCGGACTCGCGGAGCTTCGCGACGCCATTTCGTTCAAATCCAAGCGCGACAGTGGCCTGGACATCAAGGCGAGCCAAGTTCTCGTCACCAATGGTGGCAAGCACGCCGTGGCGACGGCCTTCATGAGCGTGCTCAACCCCGGCGACGAAGTCCTTATCCCAGCGCCGTACTGGACGACGTACCCAGAGTCCGTCTACCTGACCGGCGCGACGGCGGTGACCGTTATGACGAGTGAGGCCAACGGTTTTCGCGTCACGGTGGAAGAACTCGAGCGCGCGAGAACGAAGAAGACCAAGTTGTTGGTCTTTGTTTCGCCTTCTAACCCCTCAGGAGCGGTGGTGCGATCCGATGACGTCGCGGCCATCGGTGCCTGGGCCGCCGAGCACGACATTTGGGTGCTCTGTGACGAGATCTACGAGCATCTCGTCTACGGGAACGCGACGCACGTGTCGTTGCCCGTCGTCAGCCCCGAACTCGGCGATCGGTGGATCGTCGTGAACGGCGTCGCGAAGACGTACGCGATGACGGGATGGCGCGTCGGTTGGATGATCAGCGCGCCCGACGTCATGGACGCGGCGGTGAACTACCAGAGTCAGACCACGTCGAACATCTCGAACATCTCCCAGCGCGCCGCCGTAGCAGCGCTGACCGGCGACTTAGAGGCCGTCGGTCAGATGCGCGACGCGTTTGACGTTCGTCGAAAGACCATGCTCAAAATGCTGAACGCCATCGACGGCGTGCACTGCACGGAGCCCGACGGCGCCTTTTACTGCTTCCCCGACGTCTCGGGACTACTGGGCCGCCGCTTTGGTGGGCGAGTGGCCAACAGTACGACGGAACTCGCTGAGACGTTGCTCGAGACCATCAAGATCGCGGTCGTGCCCGGTGAGGCTTTCGGGACGCCGGGTTTCTTTCGACTGAGTTACGCGCTCGGTGACGATGACCTGGTCGAGGGTCTCGAGCGTCTTGGCGCGTACGTCGCCAAAGGTTGAGTCCAACAACTTTCCTTTAGGATTAGTCCTTTCATTGAAAGGTTGCCAGTGGCCCGAGTACTCGTTACAGAAGAGATCGCTGATTCAGGTCTCCAAAAGCTTCGCGACGCTGGCCACGAGGTCGACATCCAATTGGGACTTTCGCCCGCTGATTTAATCGGCGCCGTGCGCGGTGCGCACGCGTTGATTATTCGCTCCGCCACCAACGTCGACGCGGCCACCCTCGAGGCGGCGAGTGAGATGGTGGTCGTGGGCCGCGCCGGCATCGGTCTCGACAACGTCGACGTGGCAAAGGCCACCGAGCTTGGCGTCATGGTCGTGAACGCGCCGGTGTCGAACATTCTCTCCGCCGCCGAACAGACAATGGCGCTGCTGCTCGCTCAGGCTCGTAATATCCCTCAGGCCCACTCGGCGCTGAAGAACGGTAAGTGGGAGCGCAGTAAGTGGGAGGGCGTCGAACTTCACGGCAAGACGCTCGGTGTCGTGGGACTGGGCAAGATCGGCGCACTCGTCGCGCAGCGTGCCATGGCCTTTGGCATGCGCATCGTTGCCTACGACCCCTATATCTCAGATGAGCGGGCTCGCCACATGGGCATTGAACTCTTGGACCTCGACACGTTGCTCGCCCAGAGCGACTTCATTACGATTCACCTGCCGAAGAATAAAGAGACGACGGATCTGTTGAACGCCGAGACACTAAAGAAGACGAAACAAGGCGTGCGAATCATTAACGTCGCGCGCGGTGGCATCGTCAATGAAGACGACCTCGCCGAAGCGATCCGCAGTGGCCACGTACAAGGTGCCGCACTCGACGTCTTCGCCAAAGAACCAACGACGGAGTCACCGCTGTTTGAACTTCCTTCGGTCGTCGTTGTTCCTCACCTCGGTGCCTCGACCGCGGAAGCCCAGGACAAGGCGGGCGTGACGATTGCCGAGCAGGTCGAGTTGGCGCTGGCTGGCGACTTCGTTCCCTACGCCGTCAACGTCTCGGCCGGTGAGGTCTCGAACTCCGTCAGCCCCTTCATGGGACTCGCCGAACTGCTCGGTCGATTCATCGGTGGACTGCTCGATGGCAAGCCCGCGGACCTCGAAGTGACGTACCAAGGCGAACTCGCCGGCGCGGGTACCAAGATTTTGACCTTGTGCGCTCTGAAGGGTCTCTTGAGTTCAACGGGTCATGACGGTGTCTCGTTCGTTAACGCGCCACAACTCGCCGCCGAGCACGATCT
This sequence comes from Acidimicrobiales bacterium, assembly GCA_036511495.1. Lineage (GTDB taxonomy): Bacteria > Actinomycetota > Acidimicrobiia > Acidimicrobiales > RAAP-2 > RAAP-2. Next base: position 5,030 of record DATCCC010000018.1, read on the forward strand.
CACGTTCGGTGAGGTCTCGTCGGTGGCGTCGGCCGAGTACGTCAGTTTGATCACGGTCAGTTCCGATGGCCACACCGTCGCAGGTACCTTGATGACGATTGGCACTCGCGTGGAGACGCGTATTGTCAGCGTGGACGGTCACGCGGTTGAGATCGCGCCCGCGGCCTCAATGCTCGTGGTGCACAACGATGACCGTCCAGGAATGATTGGACTCGTTGGTATTGCCCTAGGAGAGGCCAACATCTCCATCGCCTCGATGGCGGTCGGCCCGGATCCAAAGTCGCACACGGCGCTGATGGTACTTTCAACCCTGAATCCCACGCCCGCGTCCGTTGTAGAAAAGCTTCGCGACACTGACGGCATCCAAGACATCCACCTCATCGCTCTGCGCTAGAGACGGTCCTCGATTACATCAGGCTGACGAGGTCGACCTTCTCCATGACCTCGGGCGTAAGAAGAGGCAGTACGTCAAGCGCCGTCATGTTCTCACGGACCTGTTGCGCGGAGGACGCGCCGGTGATGACGGTCGAGACGTTGGGGTTCTTCGCGCACCAGGCGAGTGAGAACTGGGCGAGTGACACACCGAGACCGTCAGCTATCTTCTTTAGCTCGGCGACTTTCGCGTTGCTTTCCTTATTCGTGAGCGACTTCTTTAGCCATTCGTAGCCGGGCAAAGTGGCACGCGAACCTTCCGGGACGCCGTCGAGATATTTACCCGTGAGGAGTCCGGACGACAAGGGCGACCAAATCGTCGTCCCGAGACCAATGTCTTCGTAGAGGCGCTTGTACTCCTTTTCGACGCGGTCGCGACACAAGATGTTGTACTGCGGCTGTTCCATGAGGGGCTTGTGCAAGTTGTGACGATCGGCGATGTCGTAGGCGGCGCGAATTTCGTCGGCCGTCCACTCCGACGTCCCCCAGTAGAGGGCCTGGCCGCGATTGATCATGTCGCTCATCGCCCACACCGTCTCTTCAATGGGCGTGTTGGGGTCGGCACGATGGCAGAACACCAGGTCCACAAAGTCGAGACCTAGTCGTTCGAGGGAGCCTTCGATGGCTTGGGCGAGGTACTTGCGATTGAGGGTATTACGCATATTGGGCCCCTTGTGCAGCCCCCAGAACAACTTCGTCGAGACGACGTAGTCGTGGCGCTTCCATCCGAGCTCCTTAAAGGCGGCGCCCATGACGCGCTCGGACTCACCGGCGGAGTACGACTCGGCGTTGTCGTAGAAGTTCACGCCCGCGTCGTGCGCGGCGGCGAGACATTCAGCCGCCTGATGAGCCGTCTCGATCTGGTTGGCGTTTCCAAAGGTGACCCAGCTGCCAAAGGACAAGACACTGACCTTCAAACCTGACCGCCCCAGTCGGCGATATTCCATCTCTGCCATGACAAACTCCTCTTGTTAGGTAACGCGATTGAGTGTGGAGACTAGGCGGCCGGGTTACGCGGAACGCTCGGCCACGCTTCAAAGGAGACCGGTGACGTGCTCTTTGGTCGTTTGACCAGAAACACCACGCCAGCGATGACTGAACCCAAGGTGAGGATAAGGCTCAGTTTGAAGAGTGTTTTTAGAAAGCCCACGGAGGTTCAGGTTAGTGGTTGATCTCTCTGGACATTTCACGAATCAGGGGTAGAATGGTTCGATGAGTATGTGTCAGAGCGAACTGTTGCTGTAAAGGGCGAGCCGATGCTCGCCGCGCCCCCGCGTACGCGGGGGCATTTTTGTTTCTCTTTGGATTTAGCGAAAGGATGGAGATGGTCGACCGACACCAACAGCCAAGTCCTATGGCCTACGCCAAGTACCGAGCCACGGTGCCCGTCGACCTGCCTGATCGCGCGTGGCCCGACCGCCGTTTTACCAAGGCTCCGCGTTGGTGCAGCGTTGACCTCCGCGACGGCAACCAAGCCCTTATCGACCCGATGGACTTAGAACGCAAGAACGTCATGTTCACGCAACTTGTTGAGATGGGCTTCAAGGAGATCGAAGTCGGTTTCCCCTCAGCCTCACAACCCGACTTCGACTTCGTGCGCCAGATCATCGAAGAAGACCGCATCCCTGATGACGTAACGATTCAGGTGTTGACCCAGTGTCGTGAGGACCTCATTCGACGGACGTACGAATCGCTGCACGGTGCCAAGCGCGCCATCGTGCATTTTTACAACTCCACGTCAGAGCTGCAACGCCGAGTGGTCTTTGGTCTCGACAAGGACGGCATCAAGAAGATCGCTACGGACGCCGCGAAGTTCTGTCTCACGCTGGAGTCGACGTCGCCCGAGACGGCGTTCTTCTACGAATACTCGCCTGAGAGTTTCACCGGCACCGAGCTCGACTACGCCCTCGAGGTCTGCAATGAGGTGATCGGCGTTATTGATCCGACGCCCGCTCGACCGCTCATCTTGAATCTTCCGGCAACCGTGGAGATGTACTCGCCGAATCTCTACGCCGACGCGATCGAGTGGTTTCTTCGTCACGTCGATCGTCGCGACAGTGTGGTGCTCTCACTGCACCCCCACAACGACCGTGGTACCGGGGTCGCGGCGGCCGAACTTGGGGTGTTGGCCGGCGCCGATCGCGTCGAAGGGACGCTCTTTGGCAACGGTGAGCGCACCGGCAACGTCGACGTGGTGAACTTGGCGCTGAACCTTTTCTCACAAGGGGTCGACCCCGAACTCGATATTCGTGACATCGATAAGGCCCGTCACGTCGCCGAGTACGCCAACCGCTTGCCGATTCACATGCGCCACCCTTACGTGGGCGAGCTGGTGTACACCGCGTTCTCCGGCTCGCACCAAGACGCCATCAAAAAGGGCATGACCGCCATCGGCGATACCTACGAGGTGTGGGAAGTGCCGTATCTGCCCATCGACCCCAAACACACTGGACGCACGTACGAGGCGATCATTCGCGTTAACTCTCAGTCGGGCAAGGGTGGCGTTGCCTATCTTCTGAGTACGGAACACGGCCTGGAACTGCCCCGGGCGATGCAAGTGGAGTTCTCCAAGCAGGTTCAAGAAGTCACCGAAACCAAGGGCACCGAGATCTCACCCGCCGAGATTTGGGACGTGTTCACGACGACCTATCAGCCAGAGAACCCAACGATTCAACTGCTGTCGAGTGAAGTGACGGCCGATCAGCACATGACGCGCATCTTCGCCCAGCTCGTCGTGAACGGCCAACACGTCACCGTAAAGGGCGAAGGCAACGGTCCCATTGACGCACTGATGTCGGGCCTTCGCAGTGAGATGGCCGTCACGTTCAAAGTTCGTGACTACCACGAGCACGCGTTGACGGCGGGCTCAGAGGCGTCGGCCGTCGCCTACGTTGAAGCCGAAGGCGACGACGGCACGACGTGGTGGGGGGTGGGAATGAGTTCATCGATTCTCGACGCGTCACTCGAGGCCGTCATTTCAGCTACGAATCGACGCCGCTAGAAAAATGCGCTAGTAACCTTAGGGTGTGCGGTATCACGATCTAGTCGTCACGATTGGCTGGATTGCGGTGACGTTAATGGTCTGGGGAACGATTGCCCAGGTCCGGCGGGCTCGTCGCCTCGGCGTTGAGGGCGTGTCACTCGCCACGTGGACGCTGTTCATCTCCCTGGGTTGTTTTTGGATTACCTACGGCATCGATCAGAACTCGGCAATCATTATCGCTGGTAGTGCGCTTTTGATACCGATGCAAATAGTGATTGTTCTGCTTCTTCGCCCTTGGCATTCGCGCGCTTCGGTGCGCGTTGTCGCGCAATCTCTTCTCTTCTCGTTTGCGCTCTGTGTCGTGCCCACGTTCTTCTGGGGCTGGCCTGGTGGAATCTACGGGGCCGGTGTCGCGGCGGTATCCACTCGTGTTCCCCAGATCATCGAGCTCGTTCGTGACCCTGACGTGACGGGCGTGTCGGTCAGGACTTGGGTGCTCGTTTCGACGGGCAGCGTGTGTTGGATGATCTTTTACCAGAACGCCCGCTTGTGGGCGGCGCTCGAGGCGACGTCGTTCTCGTTCCTGGCGAGCGTGGCGATCGCGCTCCTCGCCGTCTGGCGTCAACGTCGGGCGCGGGTAATGCCAAATCCTGCCGAGGTCATCTTCACTCAGGGGTGACGGGTGTGACCCTCGGCGTCAAAGACGCCCCCGAGACTCGGCGCGACGCTCGTAAGTTCGTAGCTCGCAACGGCGTCGCTGCGACGCAAACTGATGCTGATGTCGTCCCAGCCCTGTAAGAGTCGTTCCCTCGTCATGGGATCAAGTGGGAACTGTCGGCTCCAACCCTTCTCGGGCACTTCGACACTGAGGCGCTCCACGTCAACGACGAACAGAAGTGAAGGATCCTCCTTTACCAGGTGGCTGAGTTCTTCGACGTCGCTGGCTATTAATTGCACGATGACGAGGCCTTGTTTGGATGAGTTGTTGCGAAAGATGTCGCCGAAGGACGGTGCGATAATCGCCTCGAAGCCGTAGTCCATGAGGGCCCACACGGCGTGCTCGCGCGAAGAGCCCGTGCCAAAGCGCGGACCGGCGAGGAGAATGGTCGCGCCCGAGTATTCGGACTGATTGAGCACGAACGAGCTGTCATCACGCCACTCACTGAAGAGGCCGCGGCCAAAACCAGTGCGTTCGACCCGCTTGAGCCAGTCAGAGGGAATGATCTGATCGGTGTCGACGTCGGAGCGTTCGAGAGGAACGGCACGACCTTCGAGAACTTGAACGGGCTTCACGCGTGGACTTCTTCGGGCGTGGCGAATCGTCCCATGATGGCCGTCGCCGCGGCGACGACGGGTGAGACCAGGTGGGTGCGCCCGCCTCGGCCCTGGCGACCCTCGAAGTTTCGATTGGACGTCGAAGCACAACGCTGGCCGGGCGACAAGATGTCGGGGTTCATCCCTAAACACATTGAACAACCAGGTTCGCGCCACTCAAACCCAGACTCGGTGAAGATCTGGTCAAGTCCTTCGGCCTCTGCTTGATTCTTCACCCGGCGAGATCCAGGTACGACAAGTGCCCGAACGCCTTGGTGCACGTGCGCGCCCTTGGCGACGGCCGCGGCGGCGCGAAGATCTTCGATGCGTGAGTTAGTGCACGAGCCAATGAAGACCACGTCCACGGACACGGAACGAAGCGGCGTGCCGGGCGTGAGATCCATGTACTCGAGCGCGCGCGCGATGCTTTCTCTCTCGTCGTCGTCGACGGCGTTCTCGGGCGACGGCACGACACCATCCAAGGCAACGACTTGAGCGGGATTCGTACCCCACGTGACGTAGGGCACTAACTCCGCGGCGTTCAGGAGAATTTCGGCGTCAAAGCGGGCGTCGTCGTCAGAGACGTAGGTGCGCCAACGAGCCGCGGCGTCTTCGAACGCGTCGCCTTGGGGTACGCCCGGGCGACCACGTAAGTACTCAATCGTCGTTTCGTCCACGGCAACGAGACCGGCGCGCGCGCCGGCCTCGATGCTCATGTTGCAGACCGTCATGCGACCCTCCAGCGAGAGTGCGCGGATCGCTTCGCCGCGGTACTCGAGTACGTAGCCCGCACCGCCACCCGTACCGAGGCGCCCCACGATGGCGAGCACGATATCTTTGGCGCTCACTCCGTCAGGCAGCGTTCCGTCGACCACTACCGACATGGTCTTCGCTTTTTGTTGTGGCAGCGTCTGGGTCGCCAGTACGTGCTCGACTTCGCTCGTGCCAATGCCGAAGGCGAGGGAACCGAGCGCACCGTGCGTGGAGGTGTGTGAGTCGCCACAGACAATCGTCATGCCCGGCTGCGTAACGCCCAGTTCGGGACCGATGACGTGGACGATTCCCTGATTCTCGTGGCCGCGAGGAAACACGGTGATGCCGAACTCGTGACAGTTCTCGCCGAGCGCTTCGAGTTGGCGCTTGGAGATGGGGTCACTAACGGGCGTCGAGAGGGGATCGGTGGGCACGTTGTGGTCGGCGGTCGCGAGAGTGAGGTCGGGCCGGCGGACCTTGCGGTTGTTGAGTCGAAGTCCGTCAAAGGCCTGGGGACTCGTAACTTCGTGCACGAGGTGCAGATCAATGTAGAGGAGCGTCGGTTCCCCGTCGGGCGCGACGACGACGTGTTGTTCCCAGATCTTCTCGTAGAGGGTCTTGCCCGACACGAATCAGCGCTGCCCGATGATTTTCACTTTGAGTACGCCCGAGGGCGCTTCGTACTCGACGCTCTCGCCGACGCGGTGCCCCAAAAGGGCCTCACCAAGGGGTGAGGTGGGCGAGGCCACGAGCATGCCTTCGGGCCTTTCCTCAATGGAACCGATGAAGAACTCCTGGGCGTCGGCGGCGTCGTCGCCTTCGTAGACCACCTGGACAATGGAGGCGTACTGCACCTTGCCGGCATGCTCGTCGCGTTCGACGATTTCGTGGTTACGTATGACTTGGTCGACTTGACGAATTCGCGACTCCATTTTACCCTGGGCATCTTTCGCGGCGTGGTAGTCACCGTTCTCCGAGAGGTCGCCGAGCAGCCGGGCGGCCTCAATGACGCGCGCGATCTCGGTGCGCCCCACGGTTGTGAGGTTCAGATACTCAGCTTGGAGCTTTTCCAGCGTCTCTTTTGTAATGCGGTGAATTTCGTCGGCCATGCCGCAACCTCAACTTATAGGAAGTCCCAATTCTATAGATTGCCCCTTTCTGCTCCTCGTGGGTTTGCTCCACGCACCCGCGGGCGAGCAAAATAGAGCAAAGAGGGAGAGCCACCGATGAGTAAGCAACGCAGCCATCGTGTGGCCGTGCTGGGCGGCGACGGCATCGGACCAGAGGTCACCAGTGCCGCGCTCGACGTCGTTGCCTCCGCGGGTGTCGAACTCGATACGACGACTTTTGACCTCGGGGCGGCGCGCTACCTGCGAGACGGTTTCGTCTTGGATGAGGCCACTCTCGAACAGTTGCGCGGTTTTGACGCCATTCTTCTAGGCGCGATCGGCCCCGCCATTGGCGACACGCGCATCGCCGGGGGCGTTCTCGAACGCGGACTGCTCTTGAAGATGCGTTTCGGTCTCGATCTCTACATCAACTACCGACCGTTTCACGGCGTGGCGGGGTCACTCGCGGAGGGACTCGACTTCGCGATCGTTCGCGAGAACACCGAAGGTCCCTACGGCGGCGAGGGCGGCGTCCTTCGCTACGGCACGCCGCACGAAGTCGCGACCCAGGGATCGGTCAACACACGTTTTGGCGTCGAGCGCTGCGTGCGCTACGCCTTTCTTCGAGCGAGTCAACTCGATCGAAAAAAATTGACCCTCGTGCACAAGACCAACGTGTTGACCTTCGCGGGTGATCTCTGGCGACGAGTGGTCGCCGAAGTGGGCGCGTCGTATGGCGACGTCGACGTTGACTACCAGCACGTTGACGCGGCGTGCATCTATCTCGTCGAGGACCCCAAGCGTTACGGGATCATCGTGACGGACAATCTCTTTGGCGACATTCTCTCGGACTTAGCCGGCGCCGTGACCGGGGGCATTGGCTACGCCGCGAGTGCGAATCTCAATCCGGAAAAGACGGGTGCCTCGCTCTTTGAGCCGGTACACGGTGCCGCGCACGACATCGCGGGCACCGGAAAGGCCAATCCTCTCGCGGCCGTATCCTCGGCGGTGTTGATGCTCGAACATTTAGACGAAGCGGACGCGGCCCGCCGTGTCGCCAAGGCAGTGGCAGACTTTGATGGTGACGTCGCCGCGCTCGGCACCCGAGGCGTCACGAAGCAGCTACAAGAGAGGTTGTAAATGCCCATTACCCCAACCGAGAAGATTTGGATGGACGGCAAGTTCGTCGACTGGCAAGACGCCACCGTTCACGTACTCAGTCACACGTTGCACTACGGCACCGGTGCTTTCGAGGGTATTCGTGCGTACAAGACGGCCCAGGGTGTAGCAGTGTTTCGCCTCGAAGATCACATGAAGCGGCTACTGCGTAGTTGCAAGGTCTTGATGCTGGACGTGCCCTTCGACCTCGAGGAACTCTGCGAGGCGGCGCTCGAAACAGTGCGCATCAACGAGCTGCACGAGGGGTGCTATCTGCGTCCGCTGGTCTATCTGGGTTATGGCGAGATGGGCGTCAATCCAATTGGCGCACCAGTCAACGTCTCGATCGCTGCGTGGCCTTGGGGCGCGTACCTGGGTGACGAGGCAACCAAGAACGGTGCGCGGATGAAGATCTCCTCGTGGGCCCGTCACAGCCCCAACTCCATGCCCACGGCGTCGAAGACCGTTGGTGGCTACGTCAACGCGAGCCTCGCCAAGGTCGAAGCGGTCAAGGCCGGTTACGACGAAGCCATCATGTTGGGAACCGACGGTCGGGTCTCTGAGGGCACTGGTGAGAATCTCTTTATCATTAGCGGTGGTCAATTGATCAGTCCTCCTCCGTCGGAGGCCGGTGCGTTGACGGGCATCACCCAAGCGAGCATCGTAACGATCGCGATGGATCTCGGCTACGAGGTCCACTACGAGGCACTCCGTCGCGACGATATCTATCTGGCCGATGAGGCCTTTGTGACCGGCACGGCCGTTGAAGTCGTGCCGCTTTCATCCGTGGACGACCGTTCTATTGGCGATGGCAAACCCGGCCCCATCACGAAGGCCATCATTGCCAAGTACCACCAGGCGATTCGGGGCGAACTACCGCAGTACGAGAGTTGGTTGTCGCGAATTTGAGCCGCTCGTAGGGTTGCCACCTGGTGTTACACGCCAGCGCAAGACTAAGAAGTAATGATTTTGAGTGAGCAGGCCGGCAGTAAGGGAATGCGCCCAGCGACCGCCTATCGGCGGTTTCGCGGAGGGACTCTGCCCGTCCCAGCGCGAACTATGGGTCGGCTTATTCTTGCGGGCGACCTCGTTCGAGACATGAATGAGGTGTGGACTTCCTTTTGCACTCGTCTCAACCGCAAGCGCGCGGCCGTGCAGGAGTTAGTCGATGCCGCGTAGGTATTCGCCACCCGAGGGCCGCATCATTCAGGCTTTCACTTTCGCGCTCGATCCAACGTCCGAACGGTCAGTCCAGATCAGCCGATTCATCGGGGCTCGCCGCAAAGCTTTCAACTGGACGCTCGCGACGATCTCGGCCGACCTCGAGCATTACCGCGAGACCAGTGAATCCAGAACACCACCCTCGTTCTACTCACTGCGCAAACGCTGGAACACTGAGAAGAGCACCGTCTGCGTTAACGATGACACTGGTGAGATCTGGTGGCCCGAGGTCTCAAAGGAAGTCTTCGCCGACGGCGTGCGCGGCGCCACCGACGCTTACTGGCGCTGGCAAAAGTCGCGAGCGGGGAAGATCGCCGGGCGCAAGGTCGGTTTTCCCCGTTTCAAGAAGCGTGGCCAGGACCGCGACCGTTTCTCCTTCACTACCGGCACCATGAGGCTTGAAGCCGACCGGCGTCACCTCACCCTGCCGGTGCTCGGGACGCTCCGCACCCACGAGAACACCCGACGCATTGAACGACTCATCGCCCTTGATCGAGCGAAGGTGCTGTCGGTCACGGTCTCGCGTAAGGGAGAGCGCATCGTCGCGGCCGTGCGGGTCGCTGTCGCTCGCCCCCAGCAGGCTGGCGTTACCCAAAGCGACTCGGTGGTCGGCATCGACGTTGGCGTGCGGCGTCGGGCCACGGTTGCTTCAGATACCTATGTCCTCGACGTACTCGAGAACCCGCGCGCGCTCGAACATCGCCTCATCGAACTACGTCGACTGCAACGCCAACGGGCTCGTCGCACGCGTGGTTCACGAAAGTACCAAGAGACCGCCTCCAGAATCACCCGCCTTCACGCCGAGGTGGCCAAGGTACGCCAACACACCATCCACGTCTTCACGACCAACCTCGCCAAAACACACGGCGTGCTGGTGATGGAAGGTTTGGACGCGGCGTCACTGCCGCAACAGAAGGGTCTCCCCGGTGCACGTGCGCGCCGAAGGGGGCTCGCTGACGCAACACTCGGAGAGATCCGTCGTCAGCTTCGCTACAAGTGCCCCTGGTACGGGTCCACCTTGATCGAAGCCGACCGGTTCTTTCCCTCGTGCAAGACGTGTGGTCACGTGCAGGAGATTGGCTGGTCCGAGCTCTGGATTTGTGAGGAATGTTCTTTTTCGCACCAGCGCGACGACAACGCGGCCATCAATCTCGCCAGTTGGGCGAGTCTGGGTTCAGTTGGAGCCCCGGTGAAGCGTGGAGCCGAGCATCAGACTGAGTCTCACTCAGCAGCTGGCGACGACACGCGAAAGGGAAGCCCGGCCTCCGTCGGGCCGAACAACTCCGTGAGGAGTGCAGCCAGAGTGGACTCATTAGAGATCACTAAGTTGCAACGGCGGTAACCTCGTCCCGTGGCCCAACCTTCTTTTTCACCTGTTCCGATCGCTGGCGAAGTTCGACCAACGATGACGACGGCGACGCCCGAACTTGGACGCACGAACAAGCCCGGCCTCGAGCGCTCTGCGCGCCACGTCAGTGGTGTAGGCGAAGGCACGAATGCACCGGGCGAGGGTTACGCCCTCACGATCGCTGAGCGCGAATGCGAGAAGCTCACGTTCGTCCACCCCCATGACCTACACGACGTCACCGTGGGCGTCGCGCTCGTTGCCGCCAAGCGCGCCAGTGTTGTCGGCCGTGGCCCAATGCTCGGCGACGTGCGCGTCGCGATGGATCTCTTTGGCCTTCGTGGGTCCGTACCCGTGTCCAGGGAGACCACGAAACCATTTATAGGGTTGGCGCACAGTTACCCGGCGCAGCGACGATTCGTCGACGCGGTCTCGGCCGCGACGCTGACCTCGGGCGAGAACGACGCCGCGTCTCATCACTAATCCAACTAGGCACTAAGGGAAATACCATGAGTTTTGACCTCACGAGTGAACAACGTAGTTTTCGTGACGTACTGCACGCTTTCGTCGATGATCGTGTGGCGCCCAACGCCGCTCGTTACGACAGAGACCAAGTCTTTCCACAGGACAGTTACGACGCGTGCGTGGAGATGGAGTTGCCATCACTCGGCGTTCCCGAGGCCTACGGCGGCGCGGGCGCGGACATGGTGACCCAGGCGATCATGGCCGAAGAGGTCGCGAGGGGTTGCGCCTCGACGTCGGTGACGCTGCTCATCTCCAAGCTCGGCATGTTGCCGATCATCAATTTCGCCTCCGAAGAGATCAAGCACGCTTACCTGCCGCGCATCGCGACGGGCGAGATCCAAGCCAGTTACTGCCTCTCTGAAGCCGACGCCGGGTCCGACGTGGCCGCGATGCGCTGTCGCGCAGTGCGCGACGGCGACGACTACATCATCAATGGATCCAAGTACTGGATTACCAACGCCGGCGTATCAGACACGTACACCGTGTTCGCTAAGACCGACCTCGACGCGGGCGGGCGCGGTATCAGTTGCTTTCTCGTTGAGAAGGGTGACGGCGTGGAGTTTCCGAAGCACGAAGACAAGATGGGTCTTCGTGCGTCGCCAACGGGTGAAGTGGTTTTTCACGACGTGCGCGTGGCGTCGTCACACTTAATCGGTAACGAGGGCGAAGGCTTCAAAATCGCCATGCACACGCTCGATCGTTCGAGACCGACGATTGGGGCCCAAGCAGTCGGCATCGCCCAGGGCGCCATCGACTTCGCGGGTACGTACATGCAGGGTCGTAAGGCCTTCGGCGGCCCAATCAGTGATTTGCAAGGCCTGCGTTTCATGTTGGCGGACATGGCTATTCGTAACGAGGCCGCGAGAGCACTGGTGTACCGAGCGTGCGCCACGATCGATGGCGGCGACCCGGACAACGCGTTGAGTTACCTCGGGGCGTCGGCGAAGTCGTTCGCCTCGGATACCGCGATGAGTGTGACGACCGACGCCGTGCAGCTACTCGGCGGCTACGGCTTCACCAAAGAGTTTCCGGTGGAGCGCTTCATGCGTGACGCCAAGATCACCCAGATCTACGAAGGCACGAACCAGGTTCAGCGCGTCGTCGTGGCGAAGCACTTGCTCAAGTAGGCATTCCGGCTTTTTGAAAATCCGGTCAAGGACTAGATTCTCGAACTTATTTTTACTTCATCCCTACCGTGCGAACGTAGGATGACGTCGCCATGGAGTCGAAGTCGGGCCGATCAGCTTGACGCAATAGGTCTCGGCAACTCAATCACCTATTTTTCGGACGATAATATCCCTCCGACGGAGCGCTTCGCCGCCATCATGCTTCATCGGTGCGCTGGATTTTGAGTTCACTATCAACCGAACGGAGACGAGCGGCCATGGTCGCCAATAACTTCATTGCTACGGTAGGCGATGTCTCAACTAAGCGAACGAATTCTCTCCGATCGAACACCGTGACGGTCATGTCAGTATCGGCAATCACCGTAGCGCTCCTGCGAGCTCCGTCAAGAAGCGACATCTCGCCGAACAGATCACCGGGGCCGAGGTTCGCCACCTCAACTTGATCGCCGAGGGAGCAGTGCGCCCTTCCGGAAACAATCAGAAACGCCTCCTGGCCGATCGCGCCCTCTTTGGTCAGCACCTGATTAGCTGGAATTTCCTGCGTCACGCCGAGTGCGGCCACCGATTCCAACTCCTTTCGAGAAAGGCCCGCGAACAGAGGTCGTTGAGCCAGCATCTCGATTCCTTCTGGCGGTATGCGCATCGTTCTCTCTTTCTTGACCTTCTTCAGAACTCGACTTGAGCGTAGTTCGCCCGGGGGATGCTAGCGGACGGCGTTGCACCGAGAGAATTTCTCGAATCTCCGAGCAACCGTTGAGTTGCTCAGCCAAACCTCTCAGACCGGCTTCGAAGGAACGTCCCGTCGGATCCCCTCTCCCGCGGTGTCGAGATGGTCAAGAAGCATGTAGTTGAGGTGATTAAGTTTGAGGTGACGAGCGTTGGCATCACAAAGTCGTGCGACCAGAGACTTTGAATCGAGAGACTTCTCGCTGGTCGCTGCATAATAGTTCGAGGTCCATGAAGGGGACAGTTTGAACAGCCGTCTATTTGGTCAATCGCGGCCACGAGGCCGGTTGGCGAACTTTTTCGTGGGCAACAAATCGGCACTAACATCACGAACTATTGATTGAATTATCTTCGCTATCAGGGGAGACCATCGTGAAAGACGGGCTGATAAAGAAAGCATTCATGCGAGTGACCACCTGGCTGGACCAGCGACGAGGCTGGGATCGACTTCCGAAACCTCTTGCACTTTTGACGCTGATTGGCCTGCGCATGACGTTGCGGCGTCAGAATCTCTTTGATACGACGGGTGAATCGGTGCGCTGGGGACCCGAACTTCCCCCGGCTGGCCAACGGAGCATGGTGCGAACCCCCGACGGCACCGGTACCGATCCCTTGCTTCTCGCTATGGGCAGCGCGGGAACTCGTTTCGGAAGAAACGTCCCAATTGAGGGCACCTACCCCCAAGGTGTCCTCAGTCCCAACCCTCGTACCATCAGCTCGGAACTCCTAGCACGCAAGGAGTTCATCCCGGCCTCGACGTTGAATCTTCTGGTGGCGTCGTGGCTTCAATTCGAAGTCCACGATTGGATGAGTCACGGTACCAATGAGATCGACAACCCTTGGGAGATCGATCTCGATGACGACGATCCCTGGCCCGTGCACCCGATGCAAATTCGTCGAACGCAAGTCGACACCACGTCCGACGGAGGTCCACCGACGTATCGCAACACAGAGACTCATTGGTGGGACGCCTCACAGGTTTACGGCAGTGGCCCGATTATTGAAAAAATGATCCGCGTCAACGTTGGGGGGCGCTTGAAACTGACGCCAAACGGTAACGTCCCCTTTGATCCGCCCAGCATGCCTCCCATCCCCGGCCTCGATATCGCCGGGGTAACGGGTAATTGGTGGCTCGGCCTAGCCATGATGCACACGCTCTTCATGCGCGAACACAACGCCATCTGCGACTTCCTGGAGTCGCTGCATCCTGAGTGGAACGACCAAGAACTTTTCGATCACGCTCGACTCATTAATGCGGCATTGATTGCGAAAATCCATACCGTCGAATGGACGCCCGCTCTGTTAGCCGACACGGACCTGGAGTTGGGCATGCGAGTGAACTGGTGGGGCTTTCAAGGCGAGTGGTTACTTAAACATTTGGGCCGTCTCACTAAGAGCGAAGAGTTCAGCGGCGTACCTGGATCGCAACTCTATTACCACGGCGAGCCCTACTCGATGACCGAGGAGTTTGTCTCGGTCTACCGCATGCATCCGTTGATTCCTGACGAGTACAGCTTGCGCAAGGTCATCGATGATCGGGTGATTGAAGAGTTGAACTTCACGCAGCTCGCTGGCATCGAGACCCACAACGTACTTGAGGACCCTCGTATTGAAATGAACGACCTGTTCTACTCCTTTGGCACGAGTCACCCGGGGGCGATCGAACTACATAACTATCCGAATCGCTTGCGCGAGTTTCACGAGCCGGACGGCACCATCATTGACTTGGCCGCCACCGATATTCTTCGTAGCCGCGAACGCGGAGTTCCCCGATACAACGAGTTTCGTCGTAAGTTCCGGATGAAACCTGCGGAGACCTTCGAGGAGTTCAGCGCGGATCCTGGGGTGGTCGCGGATCTGCGACGAATCTACGGCGACGTTGAAGAGGTTGACCTCATGGTCGGCTTGTTCGCCGAGGCGCCGCCTAAGGGTTTCGCCTTTAGTGACACCGCATTTCGTGTCTTCATTCTCATGGCTACCCGACGTCTCAAGAGTGACCGCTTTTATACCTACGACTACCGCTCCGAGGTCTACACCAAAGAGGGGATCGAGTGGATCGAGAACAACACCATGAAGTCGGTACTGCTGCGGCACTTTCCCAACTTGCATCGAGCTCTCTCTGAAGTGGACAATGCCTTTAAGCCGTGGCGAGTAGCGGCCGGGTCGTAGGGAATCTCCATGTGGCGGCTGCGGCGAGCGTTCTGGAACGGATTCATGACGTTCAAGTACCGTCACGCCAAACCTCTCGTGATTCCTTCGCCAACAGCCCAAGCCCGACCGATCGTTGCGGTTTCGCTGGTCAGCGCGTTCCCCAGTGTCGCAATTTCGGGCGTCGTCGTCGCCGACCATGTTCCGAGCGACGAGATGCTACGCCTCCCGTTGCTATTTTGTCGACTTCAATCGTGGCTCTACCGAGTCTTTTCACCGATGCAGTCGGGTCTGGAACCCATAGACGCCAATCCCGAAGTGGCTTTAGCCCAGGCCTACTCAAAGAAGCATCGACAATGTTTTGCGCCACCTCGTCGACCGCCGGAGTTTGTTGGCGACCTCGACCTTGGTCACCTCGCGGTCGCTAGTCCGTACACGAGTTATCTCGAGCGAACGGGTCCCAGCACGTTCAAGTGGGATTTTCTCGAACTGAATGACTTTGAGTGTCACGCGGGCCTGCGCCCTCCGGGTGCGCGCGTCGACTTCTCGCTTGACACGCACACCCGAAGTTTGCGGGCAACGCGTATCGAGAGCGATCTAGGTTCGTGCACCCCGGGGTCGAGCGAGTGGGAGCCCGCTTTGCGATTGGCCCTCTGTGGACTTACAACCCACTCGTCTCTTGTGCGACACTTCAACTGGCTCCACCTCGTCGGGGGTGGTCCTCTGTCCTTTGTCACGCGCAACTGCCTGAATCAGAACCACCCCGTTCGCCGCTTGCTGCAGCCCCACGTGTACGCCACGCACGCGAGTAATCAAATGGTCACTATTGATCAGATGACGCCGGGTGGCGACTTCGAGAACATCTTTAGTTTTACTCATCGAGGTATGTGTGAGCTCTACGAGGCGACGTGGGCCAATTTTGATTTGCAAAAGTTCAATCCGGCGATTGACGCTCTTCGCCGCGGCGTTGATGCGCCCGACGTGGAGACGCCAGCGTTGGAGAACTATCTCGCGTTGATGGAAGTTTTTGAGGCGCACGTTCGTCGCTACCTATCGCTCTACTTCGAGGGCGACGACGCGTTCGCCAACGACGCGGCCGTCGCTCAGTGGATCGAATCTCTCGGCGCGTACTTACCCCGAGGCGTTAGCGACATTGCTGGTACCCCCTTAAGCCTGGAGGGTGCGGTTCGCGTGATATCAACGTTCATCTACATGACGACCGTCGAACACGAAGTCCTCGGATCTGGAGTGTGGAACTACCAGTTGTGGAACGATGCCCAGCCAGTCAGGGTTTACCAAAATGGCGAACGACCCCCACTGGACGTGTACCAGCGTTTGGTGAACGCTAACTTCAATCTCAACGTACGACGTACACCGCTCATGAGTGACTTCTCTTCTCTGGCACTCGACGCACGTGGCGCCAAGGCTTTTCGCGCTTTTCGAGCCGACCTCGCCCTATTGCAAGAGTCGATGGACGGCCTCCCCGCGACTTGCTGGCGTATTGAGCCCAAGTACCTAAAAGCAAATATCAACGCCTAATGACTATGAACGCCGACACCGTCAACGTTACCGTCCTCTTTACCGATCTCGTGAAGTCGACCGAACTTTCGCAGAGGCTCTCCGCGCCAGACGCCGACGAGTTCCGTCGTCGTCATTTCTCTATCCTGCGCCAAGCCATCTCCAAACTTGGTGGCACCGAAGTGAAGAACTTAGGTGACGGTCTCATGGTGGTTTATACCTCGCCTTCAGCGGCCCTGCAGAGTGCGGTGGTCATGCAACAAGGCGTCGAGCGAAACAACGTGGTCGTCGGACACCAGATCGGCCTGCGAGTGGGCTTGAGCGGGGGCGAAGTTTCCCTCGAGGACGGTGACTACTTTGGCGATCCGGTCATTGAAGCGGCGCGACTGTGCGCGAACGCGGAGAGTGGACAGATTCTGGCGTCGCGACTCGTCCAGGCGATGGCCGGACGGCGAAGTCGTCACGATTATCGAGACTTGGGTCCTACGACGTTAAAGGGACTCACTGAAGCAATTGAAGTCGTCGAGATACTTTGGCAGCCCGCTGGCGACACCGATATACCGTTGCCCGGCCGATTGGCCGTACGACCCCCCGTTGGCACGATTGGCCGCGAGATGGAGACCAACGAGATCGCGAGCGCGCTGAAGGAGGTCACGGGAAATGGCGGCCGTGAACTCATCTTGATTACGGGTGAAGCGGGTATGGGCAAAACGACATTGGTAAGTCAAGTGGCCCGAACTGCCTTCGATAGTGGTGCACTCGTTCTTTTTGGTCACTGCGAAGAAGATCTCGCCAGCCCCTACCAACTCTTTTTTGAGTCCTTTGAACACTACGTGGCCAACGCGCCCGAAGAGCAACTCCTGGCGCACGTCGCGGTGCACGGATCGGAACTAGCGGGTCTCGCCCCGGCGCTATTGAAGAGAATTCCGAACTTGCCGCCGTCGAGGGCTACCGATGCCGACACCGAGCGATTTTTGCTTTTCTCCGCGGCGGTGGGTCTTATTGGAATGTTGTCCGAACGGCGACTCGTTGTTCTCGTCTTTGAAGACTTGCAGTGGGCGGACAAAGCCAGTTTGCTGCTCTTGCGTCACTTAATCAGCGCGGATCAAGCATCACGTCTTCTCATTTTGGGTACTTTTCGCGATAGCGAGCTATCGCAAGCGAGCGCACTGCGAGAGACACTTGGCGCCCTTCAACAACGACGCAGCGTGCGTCGAATCGAACTTTCGGGTCTGAACGACCTCGGCGTGATTACTTACATGGAAGTCGCGGCGGGACGAACATTAGAGGACACCGAGATTGACCTCGCGCACGCGCTCTACCGCGAGACCGACGGGAATCCATACTTTGTCAGTGAGGTCTTGCGCCATCTGAGTGAGACCGGCGTGATTTTTCAGGATGAGACGGGACGCTGGCGCGTCAGAGAAAGTTTCGACCGGATGGCGTTGCCCGACAGCGTGCGTGAGGTCATTGGTGGGCGCGTTGTTCGACTGGGTGAAAAGGCGGAGCGGATTTTGGGTCTCGCCGCGGTCATTGGTCGAGACTTTGACGTAGAGCTTTTGGCGAAAGTCTCAGGGGCTTCAGAAGATGAATTGATGGATACCTTGGACGCGGCCGCGAGCGCCGCGCTCGTGCGTGAAGTGCGCGACGGTTCGAGTCGATACAGCTTTGCGCACGCGTTGATTCAGCACACGCTCTACGACGATCTCGGAGCGACGCGCCGATCTCGAGCGCATCGACAGATCGCCATTGCTCTGGAAGAGATCCTCGAGGGTCAACCAGGGTTGCGCGTGGGTGAGCTCGCTCGGCATTGGACGAGCGCAACCCAGCCCAGCAACCTCGTAAAAGCGATCGCCTATTCGCGCCAAGCCGCCGACGCCGCGCTGCGCGCTCTCGCACCTGGCGACGCGCTGGGCTACTACGAGCAGGCCATAGATCTTCTCGCGCACAGTGACGGTCACGATTCGGTACTCGAACTCGATCTTGCTATCGGGCTCGGCACGGCGCAACGACAGACTGGTGACCCCGCCTTTCGAGACACGCTGCTCGCCGCGGCCAAGAGAGCGGCCGAACTCGACGACACGGATCGATTGGTGGAGGCGTGTCTTGCGACCAATCGTGGGTTCTTTAGCGCTATTGGCGCCATTGACGCTGAGAAAGTCGCGATTCTCGAGTTGGCATTAGATCGTCTTGACGCGGATCACCCAACGCGCGCACTAGTGCTGGCTTCGCTCTGTGCGGAACTGGGTGTTGGCAGCTCGTTCGAGCGACGTAAGGCGCTCGCGGAGGAGGCGCTGACCATCGCTCGACGCTCTGGAGACGACGGAGTGATCGTGCGAGTACTCAACAGCATCGCCTTTCCCCTCATGGTGCCCCAAGAGCTCGAGGCGGCTCGCGAGCGTACCGCGGAGGCCATGGAACGAGCGTACCGAGTCGGTGACCCGGTACAGATTCTCTTCGCCAATCACTGGCGCGAAGAGTACGCGGCCTGCGTTGGCGATTTTGAAGAGATGGATCGTGTTCTCGAGATCGTGCGAGGACTGGTTGAGCAACTCGATCAACCAACATTGCGCTGGGTCTACCTCTTCACTAAAGCGTGGCGCTCGATCGTTGACGGTGACGTCGAAGTCCTCGAACGCATCGCAACAGAGTCCTTCGAAGTAGGTACCGCAAGTGCTCAACCGGACGCGTTTACGATGTACGGAGGCCAACTCATCTCGGTGCACTTTCAACGAGGCACGCTCGGAGAATTGGTGCCGATTCTTGAACAGTTGGTAGAGCAAGCGCCTGAAGTAAGTGGGGTCGTTCGAGGAGCGCTGGCCCTCGCGCACGGCGAAGCGGGGAGTAGCGAAGAACTTCGTCGATGTCTCGAAGAGTTTGCTACCGAAGGGTACAATCATCCGCTCGACGCGACGTGGCTCCTCGCCATGGCGTGGTGGGCCGACGCGGCAATTTTGATGGGTGATCCTGCGCACGCGGGTCCTATTTTTGATCGATTCGAGCCTTGGCGCGATCTCTGGCCCAGTAGCGGGGCCGAGATTGAGAGTCCGGTCGCTCAGTACCTCGGGGGTCTCGCCACCGTTCTCGGTCGCTACGACGAGGCCATTGAGTACTTCAAACAAGCGTCTGACCAATGCCAGAGGGCCGGCGCAAAATTCTTTAATGCACGCACCAATCTCTTGTGGGGAAAGGCCCTCCTTGAGCGGGGAGCGGTCGATGACCAGACGTCGGCGCAGGATCTTCTCACTGCAGCGCTTGACGTGAGCGTCGCGAGTGGCTACGCGAATGTGGAACGCCGAGCTCGTGAAGCACTGGAAGCCATCGACTGATGGATCTTCCGAGCGAACATCCTAGAAACGGTGTAGTTTCATCGGCGTTCTAGCTTTGTTCTCGCTCGATCGGGGAGGCCAGTGTGGTGGATTCGATTTCACTTTCTGAAAGTCCGCTCGGCTATGAGCGACCTCCCGAGCTCCAAGAGCAGTTCCTGGCGGCCGCGGAGCATCTTCGAGAGGTTGACGGCTGGGCGAATCCCGAAAACCAAGGTCGCCGAGAGTTGCGTGCCGACCTCGCTCTTGAGGGCGGGGGCGTCAAGGGCATCGGGCTCGTCGGCGCAATCCTCGTGTTGAGTGAAGCGGGCTATTCCTTTCGAGGTGTTGCGGGCACTAGCGCGGGCGCGATAGCCGCGAGTCTCGTGGCGGGCATCTCTGAAGCGGGGAAGGAGATGACGGAACTTCTGCGATACATTCGCACGCTCGATTTCTCAAACTTCATGCCCGAAGGGCACCTTCATCGGTTCTTCGATCGCGCGATGGGTCATGCGGGTGACGTGGGCACCGACGTCGCGATCCTCATTCGTCAGCAAGGTATCTATTCGGGCGACTATCTGGTTACCTGGCTCCGCCCAATTCTGCACGATCAACTTGGCATCACGTCGTTCGCCAATCTCAAACTCTCCAGCGAGGTTGACCCGGGTCTCAGTCTGCCAACCGGTCAGGACTATCGCTTGGTTGTGCACACCTCGGACATCACGCGGGGTCAACTGGTCCGCTTGCCCTGGGACTTTCCGATGTACGGAAAGTCGCCCGACGAGCAAGATCCAGTCGACGCCGTTCGAGCGTCGATGTCCATTCCCTTCTTCTTTGAACCTGTGCACGTGGAGTCCGAAGACGCGACGGTTGAACTTCCGATGCCCGGGGGCGGGTCAGCGGTCATTCACTATGCCGCGGGAACCCAGACCTGGGTCGACGGGGGCATGTTAGCGAACTTTCCGATTCACGCATTTGATAGAAGCGACGGAAAAGCCTCCCGGTGGCCGACCATTGGAATAAAGTTGTCGCGGCTCCAGACGGAGTTCCCTTCAACCCAAGCGTGTGACTCGGCGATGGCCGTGGCGCTGCGCAGTTTAAAGACCATGACCAACGAGTGGGATACGCACTCGACGCACTCCTCGACTGCCGCTCGAACCATCTTCGTCGATAATGCCGGTCTCACCGCCACCGATTTTGACCTAACGCCAAAGCAACAGAACACACTGTTCCTGAACGGCGTGCAATCGGCGACCAACTTTGTTATGGAAATGGCCCAGGCCGGTGGTGTGCCGAGAAACTGAGAATCGCCGAAGGCATCTCGGAGGTGGAACGTGTCAAAGCAAGCGACGGCTCAACTTAGATCAATGTTGCGGACGTTACTCCGAGGTGTCAATGATCGCCACGGAGCAGGGCGCGCCGTGGGCAACCGTATTGGGCACACTCCCGAGGACACGCCGGACACCGCGCATTCCGCGGTTACCAACAACGACCAGGTCAGCTTTGAGTTCCGTGGCCTTCTTGATAATCGCTTCAGCCGGATCGCCAGTGACCGAGTGCAACGTTGGTTCGATGCCTCGCTTCTTAGGAATGAAGGACAAGACCTGGAGGACGGAGTCAATCTCGCCGTCGTGACTGAGATGACGGAACTCGCTGGGCAGATGACCGTCGCGCGCGGCGGTGACTTCGTAGGCCGTCACAATATGTAACTCACCATTCGACATCGTCGCCATCTCCGTGGCGGCTTCGACGGCACGTCGAGCGGTCGGTGAATCGTCGGCCCCAACTACGACAACTTTGAACATGGCACTGTCCCTTCCTCAAGGTACGACTACAGGTCGTCGGACCTTGAAACGACGAACGGAGTCGAATATCCAGACGTTACTCGCCGTTGGGTTACCGTTACGGCGAACGATCAATGAGCAATGAAATGGAGCCAGGGGTGTTGATTGTTGCTTTCGAGTTCAAATTCGACCTAGTCAAGATTGATTGATCGGTGCGACTGTCGATGGTGAAGGGGACCGGCGGACAAGCCAGTGTCGAAGACCCGACGTTACACGCTGGGCAAAGCTTCTCGGAGGGGTCTTCCCTACCTTCGTCCCTACAACTCGGGCGAACTACCCTTGATCGTGTGAACGCAGTGGACGAATCTTCGGACAATCTCAGGCTGACAAGACGGAGGGGACGGTCCTGCCAGAACACCCCAATCTACGAAGGCACGAACCAGGTCCAGCGCGTCGCCGTCGCGAAGTACCTCCTTAAGTAGATCGATGACCGACGCATCGGGCGGCGCCAACATTATCGTGCGCAGCGCCTTTCTAAAGATCGACCCCGAGGTCACTCTTCGGGCGGTCGACACGCTCGATCTTCGAGCGCACGCCAAGGTGAGTGCGGTCGTGGGCGTACCCCTGCGCCGACTGCAGCAGCGACGCGACGTGACCGCGTTTGCGACAACGGCGCCGATCGTGGCCGTCAAGGGATTGCTCGAGCTGGTCGCCCACGAGCCACTGGAAAAGATCATTGCCGCCCTCGGTGATCACGTCGAAACGCCGACGTACGAACAGATGGCCGCCGCCGTCGACGAGATCGTCGCCACGGGATCGACCACCGACGACGTCGTGGCCGTGCTGGCCTTCGCGGTGGGTGAGTCGTTCGCGGCCGCGCCGCACTGTCGCCTCCTACTCGAAGAACGCCCAGAACTCGAATTGCCCGAACTCCCTGACGTCGTCGCGCCGAGCGTGTTAGCGCCAGCGCGCGAGGTAAGTCCCGAAATTCGCGAACAGCGCAGAGCTCGTCGCGAAGAGGAAAAGCGGCACCGAAAGTCCATTTCTCCGTCACGACCACCACGACCTACAAAGATGAAGGGTGGATCACCGATTCGACCCGAGGTCAGCACTGCCTCGCCAACTCTTACGACACCGCCGATAGTTGAGGAACGCCGCCGCTTACTCTTCACGCCGCTGGAGCTGGCTCGATTCGACGTGGGGCATCCTCTTGCGGGGGCGGTGCTCGTGCTGGATGTTCCCTTTGACGCCAAGGACCCTGCGCTACCCGACGTGACGTCGAAGAATCGACCCGTACTGGTTGTGGCGGCGTCCAGCGAAGAACTCTTAGTTCGCCCGATCTATTCGAACAGCGCACCGACGAGAACGGTCTTTCAACCTTGGCGCCGCTTAGGTCTCGACCACGTTTCCTACATCGATGACGGCCGCGTCATCGTCTCTGGCGTGCGCTTCGACGAGCTCCAACAACTTGGCCAACTCACGACGCCGGAGTGGAACGCCCAGATCTAATAGCCGATGGCAGTTAGCATTTCGGGACTTCGTTGTCGACGTGAGCGACGCTGACGTTGCGCGACGCGCGCCTTGGAAAGTGAACGATCAAGGTAATGACGCCAGCGAGAGCCAGCGCGAGGCCGGCGAGTTGAACGCCTACCGATCCACTATGGGACTCCTGACCCAGTAGGAGTCGCTCATCAAGGGCTCGCACGAGTCCCCAAATGATCATGGCGACTGAGGTTATGACGCCGACAGATTGCTTGATGCGCGTGCGCTCGAGTGCGAGGAGGAAGAGCCACAGCAGTCCGTCCTCCACTCCTTGAATGAGCGGGACGGGCACCCGTTTGCCGACTTGACCGGCGTAGTGCAGTCCAAACCATTGGTGCGTGAGGTGTCCACCACCGTCGACCATGAACTGTGGACCAAGAAATCGACCTAACGCCCAGGCCGCGATGAGCGCGGGCACGAGCGCGTCAGTGAACGTCGTCAGTCGTGATCCGGGCCACCAACGACGTTGCAGGATCAGTCCCACAACCAGCGCGAGCGCGATGCCCCCAAAGCTGGCGAGCCCGCCCTGCCAGACGGCGACCCACCGACTGGGATGACCGGAGTAGTAACCCCAGTTGGTGGCAATGTTGGCCGCTCGCGCACCGATAAGTCCACTTATGAGGAGCCAGATAGTGAAGCGAGCGAAGGGTTCAACGCTCAGTCCCGAGCGTTCGAGTCGACGGCGCGCGTAGACGTAGGCCACGAAGGCGGCAATCGCCAGGCCAACGCCGTAGGTGTGAAAGACCAGGGGACCGAGGTGAAACGAAGTGGGAACGCCCGACACGCCTAGGCCCGCGGGCGACCGAGTCCGACGAAGCCGTAGCCGAGGCGAACCGGGTCGATTTTCACAAGAGTTCCGGTCTGTTCGGCCTCGATCATTTCGCCGTGACCAACGTACATCGTGACGTGCTCGTCGCCGTTATAGCCATAGAAGAGAAGGTCACCGGGCTCGATGTCAATGAGAGGAACCCGGGTGGTGTCTTGGTACATCGCGCCGGAATAGTGGGGGAAGTCAATGCCCGCCGCCTCGTAGGCCAACATGATGAGACCCGAGCAGTCGACGCCCGAGCGACTGGCGCCACCCCAGACGTAGGGCACACCGATGAAAGTCATGGCAGCGCGTATGGCGATATTGGCCCGGGAATCCGGCGGCGGTGCGGGAAAGCCGGCGACGGGTTGCGCGTTCTGCAACGTACCAGCGGACTTCGCTGCGGCAGCCGCCTCGGCTTGACTGACGAAGGTCGCGATCTGCCCCTTGACTTGTCCCAGAGTGTTATTGAGCGTCGCCTGGAGAATTTTGGACTTGTGGTACGACTTGGCGGCGTCAAAAGCGACCGCGCGAGCGTGGGCGTCCTCGGCCTTTAAAAGGCCGCGCTCTTGGGTCAACTTGATGCGGTCGCTCTTGAGACCAGCAATCGTGGTGTTGATATTGCCTTCAGCGAGTTGGGAGTAGACGTTGGTTGCGCTGACTTTTGAGGCGTTCTTGGTAAAAAGTGGGTTATTACCGACGATCGCGCCGTTGGTGACGTAGGCGAAGACCACGTCCGCTCGTAGCTGGACGTTGCCCTTGTCGACGTTGCCCTGGATGGCCGCGACCGTCGCTTTGGTGTTGGTGATGATGTTATTGAACTTCTTAAGCTTGATTTCGGCTAAGTCGTAGCGCTGGCCGAGCGTGCCGACCTCGTTGTTGATGTGATTGATCTGCTTCAACAAGGTGTTCGCCTTGGTTCGATCGTTCGACAGATTCGAGGCGCCGGCGCTGCGTGGCGAAATGGCCACAGTGCTGAAAGACACTGCGACGACAGCCAAGATGGAAAGAATCCACCGGAACTGCTTAGGTTCCCTCAGGGGCCGTAGCGGCGTCAGCACGCTGTGCTCGACGTCAGTCACTCGACCAGGCTAGTTGCTGAGGCCCTTTCCAGGGGTCCGAAGTTTCGTAAGAATCTCTATATCTCCTGGTCATGGCCGTTCGCCTGCACCTAATTGCCACGAAACTCGACCCGCGATTCGAGCCATATCTCGCCTCGCGAATAGGCTCGTGCCCATGTCAAAGCGCTCGAAAAGTCTCCCTCGCCGTTCGTGTCTCTCAACGCCTGGGTCGTCGGATCGATTCCTCGCCAAAGCCCCGACCGCCGTCGCTGACTTTTCCTTCCTCGACCTTGAGGACTCGGTCGCGCCCAAAGAGAAGGTCGCCGCTCGGGCCAAAGTCGTCAACGCCATTCGAACGCTTGCATGGGATGACCGGGTGCTGTGTGTTCGCGTCAACGCCTGGGATACCCCGTGGACCTACGGTGACGTCATTGAGGTCGTCGGCGGAGCAGGCGAACGACTCGACGAGGTGATGTTGCCCAAGGTCCGTCGGGCCTCGGACGTCGTGGCGCTCGATCTCCTGCTCACCCAGGTGGAGCTTAACGCCGGGTTGCCCGCTGGCCATATTGGCATCGAGGCACAGATCGAGACCGCAGAAGGCCTGATCAACGTGGAAGAAATCTGTGCGGCCTCACCGCGCCTGGAGTCCATTGTCTTTGGTCCCGCCGACTTCGCGGCTTCGATTGGCATGCCCGTCACCACCATCGACGAGACAATTCACCACGCTCCGTCGAACCCCTTTACGTACGTCTTCGCCAAGATTTTGATGGCGGGCCGGGCCAACGGCTTGCACGTAATCGATGGACCATTCCTCAAGGTGCGCGACCTCGACGCGCTGCGCTTCGCCGCCACGATTACCGCGTCGTACGGCTTTGATGGCAAGTGGGCCCTCACCCCCGATCAAGCGACGGTCTTGAACGAGGTCTACTCACCAAGTCAAGAGCTCTTCGATAAGTCCTTCGACATTCTCGACGCGTACAAGATAGCGACCGAGGACAACCTCACGGGCGCGGTGATGTTTGGTGACGAGATGATTGACGAGGCCTCGGCCAAAATCGCGAACTCCTTCGTCGCGAGAGGCGCTCGATCAGGCATGACCCGATCGCCCAACTAGTCCTTTCTTACTAGGAGCCCCTCCTATTAAGGTGGGGCTATGGCTACCGTGACTGTCTCGCCCCCGTCGAGACGCAGCCGACTAAGAGCGGCCTTCACGCCCTCAGAGTGGCGCCGCCTCTACGGCATGTTCGGCTTCATTCTGTTCTTGCACGTCGCCGGTTGGACGATTCTGATCATTGCCTCCATGCAGCACTACGGAGCGAATAGTGGCAAGTTACTCGGCGTGGGCACGGGCGTGTTGGCCTACACCCTTGGTATGCGTCACGCCTTTGACGCCGATCACATCGCCGCCATCGACAACACCACGCGCAAGTTCATGTCCGAAGGCAAGCGGCCCATGTCGGTGGGCTTCTTCTTCTCTCTCGGTCACTCGACGATCGTCTTTCTGCTCACGGTGTTACTGGGACTCGGCGCGCGCGCGCTCGGTAGTCAGGTGCGCAACGCCCACTCGCCGCTGCACCACTGGACCGGGTTATTTGGCACGCTCGTGTCGGGTAGTTTCCTCTACCTCATCGCTACCTTGAATCTCATCATCCTGGTGGGCATTTTGCGACTCTTCATTCAGATGCGGCAGGGCCGCTTCGACGACTCGGAACTCGAAAAGCACCTCAATGCTCGTGGCTTCATGATGCGCTTCTTCGGTCCGCTCGCGCGCTCGGTCGATAAGCCCTGGAAGATGTACCCCGTGGGCGTGCTCTTTGGTCTCGGTTTTGACACCGCGACCGAAGTGGCGTTCTTGGTGTTAGCCGGAACGTCGGTCGCGGCCGGAATGCCGTTATGGGCGATTCTTTGCCTGCCTCTGCTGTTCGCGGCCGGAATGAGTCTGCTCGACACGATCGATGGATCGTTCATGAACTTCGCCTACGGTTGGGCCTTCTCCAAGCCCGTGCGCAAGGTCTACTACAACATCGCGATTACGGGACTGAGCGTCTTCGTCGCCTTCTACATCGGCACCCTCGAGTTAATGCAGGTGCTGACCCAAGAGATTCACCTGCGTGGAGGACTTTGGAACTACGCGGCCGATTTCAACATCAACAAGGCCGGCTTCGCCATCGTGGGCATTTTCGTCCTGACCTGGGTCTTCGCCCTCGGGTACTGGAAGTACGGTCACGTCGAAGAACGCTGGGAACGCTCGGCTCTACGTGCCCAACAGGCCCGGGGTGAGTCACCCGACCTGCACTCGGCGGGCATTACCCTCGGCGCGGTGCACAAGCCCTTCACCATCGACGAAGCGTAGGTCAGCGCACGTTTTCGAGGAGTCGCCGAGCGATGACCTTGAGACAGAGCGTCTCGTCGGCACCTTCGAAGATCGAGAGCACGCGCGCGTCGAGGAAGTACCGGCTCACCGGGTACTCCTCGGCGTAGCCCATGCCACCGTGGATCTGCATGGCTTCGCGCGTGACCCACTCGGCGGCGCGACAGACGTAGGCCTTGACCATGGAAGCTTCCAAGGCGCCATCGCCTCGACCCATCTGGCGCGCAACGTCGAGCGAGAACTGGCGAGCGCACTGAATGATGGCCGCCATCGTCGCGAGTTTGGCCCGGGTGAGTTCGTAGTTAATGATCGCCTCGCCAAAGACCACGCGCGTACGGGCGTACTCGAGTGCGGCGTCGTAGGCCGCCTGCATCACGCCCAGCGCCCGCGCGGCCGTCTGCACCCGGCCGTTCTCGAAGCCGGCCATTTGAAAGTAGAACCCTCGACCGAGACCGGCCTCGCCGCCGACCAAGTTGTCCTCGGGCACGAACCAGTTGTCGAAACTTAGCTCGTACGAGTGCATTCCGCGATAGCCAATGGTGTCGATGGGCCGACCTTCTAAGCGGCCGTCCGGGTCCGCGCGGTTTTCACTCTTCGCGTCTTGGTGGAAGAGAAAGCCCGCGCCGTCGCTGCGCGGCTTCTCGACGAGAAAGAGAGAGAGGCCTCGGTGCGCGAGTGAACGGTCGGGGTCCGTTCGCGCGAGCAGGACCAGGACCTCGGCCCGTCCAGCGAACGTGCACCAGGTCTTCGCACCGTTGATCACCCACCCACCCTCGGTCTTCGTAGCACTCGTCGTGATTCCCGCCACGTCCGAGCCGTAGTCCGGCTCAGTGACGGCGATCGCGCAGAGGGTCTGGGCGCTCGCGAGTCGCGGCAACCAATGGTCCTTCTGCTCTTTCGTGCCACCATTGAGTAGGGCTCGGGTGAGTATTTCGGGGCGGGTAATCAGTGAACCGCCAATGCCGAGAGAGCCCCACGAGAGTTCTTCGGTAGCAACGACCATGCCCAGGTACTCCGATTCACCACCCGAAGAGAAACCACCAAACTCTTCGGGGATGGAGAGTCCAAAGCCACCGAGCTCGTTGAGCCCCTCGATGATGGACTCGGGGATATCCGCGTTCGTTCGGTGCACGTGTTCGGCGTGCGGGCGAACCTGTTCTTCGGCAAAGCGGTGAAAGAGCGCGCTCACCATCTCGAAGTCCTCGCCAAGGTGGCGAGGGCCCGGTATTTCGGCGAGACCTGAGAGAAAGGCCGGGGCCCGGTACGTCGCGACGAACGGTTGAAACGGCGCGAACCACGCGTCGCGAACGCCCCACAGTGCCTCTCGTCCGAGCACCCGGGCCGCGAGGTCGCTGAGCGCGATCGCGAGAAACGCCGCGAAGAGTCGTGCTTCCTCGTCGCCCTTGGCCGCGTAGGCAAGGGACGATCGTGCGGTGGCGACCGCGCTCGCCGCGTGTGCAAGGTCGTAGGCGAAGACCTGATTGTCGTCAACACCCCCGCGCGCGAGGAGTTCCTTCAGCCCCGCGTCGACGACCGACTGAGCTTGATCGATGAGTGAGGTGGCGACGTCGAGATCAAGCGGCAGTGAAGGCATAGGAGAAATGTACAGGTTCTCCATCAAGCGCAAAGTCGTAGGCTGGCGAGGTGAATATAACCATGCTCCTCGCTGACTCCGCTCAAGTGGCCGACGGCAAGCTGTACGTCCTCGGCGGCGGTTGGTCCGTCACCGGACCCGATCCCACGCCCTCCGCGGTAGCGATCAAGGTGGGCGTCGATTCCCATGAGTTCAACACGTCGCACCACTGGGAACTTTTCCTCGAAGACGCCGACGGTCAGCCCGTGCGCTTTGAGACCCCCGAGGGTTCACAGATTATTGAAGTACGCGGCGACTTTAGCGCGACAGCGCCAGACGACGTGCCCGTCGGCACGCCCGTTGACGTGCCCATCGCGGTGAACTTCGGTCCGATTCCCCTCAGTGACGGCGCTCGCTACACCTGGCGCATGGTCGTTGACGGCGAGACGCTGCCCGGCGGTCTGGTCTCATTTACGACCCGTCCGGCGCGCGCACTCGTTGAAGAAGAGTAAGTCCCCGACGTCCTCGAAAGGCAGAGTAGCGCTATGACTTCCTACGAACGACCCTTCGGTCGGTACTTCGAAGACTTCGAAATTGGCGACGTCTACAAACACTGGCCCGGCAAAACCATCACCGAAGCCGACGATCATCTTTTTTGCATGATAACGATGAACCACCACCCCCTGCATACCAATGCCTGGTTCGCCGAGAACGAGACTGTGCACAAGAAGAACGTGGTCGTGGGCAACTTGGTGTACTCGCTCGTTCTAGGCATGAGCGTGCCCGACGTGTCGGGCACGGCGATCGCGAACCTCGAAGTCGAGTCGCTCATCCATCGAAATCCAACCTTTCACGGCGATTCGATCTACGCCGAGACGCGCGTCTTGGAGAAGATTCCTTCGTCGTCGAAGAACGATCGGGGCATCGTGGTCGTTGAGTCGAAGGGTTTTAATCAAGACGGACTCGAAGTCTGTTACTTCCGCCGAAAGGTCATGGTGTGGAAACGTGAGTTCGCTCCGGCGAGGCGACGTCCCTACGGTGACGACGTCTGGTCGTAACGACTACGCCGCGTTTCGACGCGAGCTTCGTCGTGTCGCGCCCAAATTAGCCCGGCCGCTCCCGTGGATTAACCACGAGAGTCCCTGGGCGATTCTCGTGAGTGAGGTCATGCTCCAACAGACCCAGACCTCGCGGGTCGAAGAGCCCTGGAAGCGCTTCATTGCCCAGTTTCCAACGTCGAGCGCGTGCGCCGACGCGCCCCTCGCTGACGTGCTGACGGCGTGGCGGGGACTCGGGTACCACCGTCGCGCGAAGGCCCTGCACGAAGCGGCCAAGACGTTGCGCGACGACTTCGCGGGCCAGGTACCAAGTGACCTCGCCGAACTTCGAATACTCCCTGGAGTGGGCGAGTACACCGCGAGTGCGGTCGCGTCCTTTGCTTTTCTTCAACCGGTCGCGGTGCTCGACACCAACGTTGGTCGCGTACTCGCGCGCGCGCTCGTGAATCGACGGCTTCGCCCTAACGAGGCCCGCTCTCTCGCGGCCGACTTACTTCCTCGCTCGAACACCGCGCTCTTTAATCAGGCCATGCTCGACCTGGGCGCCCAGTTCTGTCGCGCGACGCCCCGATGCGAAGAGTGCCCACTAGCGAAACACTGCGCGTGGCGCCAACAAGGCGGTGACGATCCGGCGCCGCTGAGCGCGGGCGTCTCACGACCCCAGCCACGATTTGAGGGCTCGAACCGTCAACTTCGTGGACGAGTACTCGACGCCTTACGAGATCGTCCCCACTCGCGGCGACAACTGCGTACGAGTTTTGCGGGCGTAACGCCAGAGCGACGCGACGAAGTGCTCGCGAGCCTCGAACGCGACGGACTTATCACGCGAAACGAACAGACCTACTCACTTGCGACCTAGTCCTCTAGGAACGCGTCGATAGCGAAGTGCGCTGCGTGAGGTTCTTCAAGGCGTAAAAAGTGCCCCGCTTGTTTAACGATTTCGACCCTCGACCCTGCTCGTGGCGACGCCCCTCGCCGTGGAAGACGGAGTTCACTACGCTTCGTTCTATGGCTAGGGTGGCAGATCGAATCGGCGCTCCAAAGGAGCGAGCGTGATTCTCGTCCTTAAGATCGCTGCGGTCCTCGTCGTGGCGTTGGTCGTTGTCGGCACGGCTCTTAGGGTTCGCAAACTTCGACGCGACGACATGCGCGAACTCTCTAAGCCCGTCGAGCGCCGACTGTTTTCTCCGCCGCCGTCGCCCTACGCGCCGTCCAAGGGATTTCGTCTGCTCGACGGGGCGGGTGAACCGGTCGCACGACCTCCCGTGGAGCGTCCGCGACTCGATCCCGATCGTCGCTACGTCTTTAGTGAATCGTCGTCCCACACCGACGAAGTGGTGACGTCGCACTTGCGTCACGGCGACGATTGGTCGCTATCGCGTTCATCGCACCGCTCCGCGTTTTCTATTGTCGTGCGACGTCTGGTGATCATTGTTCTCATTGGAATCATCATCGCGGTGATCGTGACGTACTACGTGAACCTTCACTCAACGAAGGCCCCCAAGGGAACCGCGAGCGACCCCACTACGTCGTTCACGACGACCAGTGCGGCTACGTCAACGAAGTCGACCTTTCCCACTTCATTCACAGCGGCGTCGACGAGTGGCGACGACGCCAACTACAGCGTCTCAGCGTCTTCGTACGAAGTCGAGGTGTCGGGAACACGCGGCCCCACGTGGGCCGTCTACAACATGGGTCCAAAGAACACGTTGGAGTGGCAGGGCACCGTGGCCCAAGGTCAGGTTGAGTCGCTCAAGATGACGGGGAACTCGCGCATCACCATTGGCTCGCCGTCCAACGCGACGGTCCGTGTCGGGAGTAGTCCCGTGGTCTTTCCCGCGCATCTGCCACCCACGTTGGTACTGGTCTTTCGCGCAACGACGACCACGACGACGACTACGCCGACGACGACTACGAGTTTGGGATGATCTCGCTCAACAGCCAAGCAAGGACTTGGGCCTCGTCACGCCACGCGTCGTAACGACCCGACGGTCCGCCGTGGCCCGCGCCCATCTCCGTCTTCAGAACTGCCCGGTTCGCTACGTTCGCGTCTCTAAGTTTCAGTACCCACTTTGCGGGCTCCCAGAATCCCACGCGAGAGTCGTTTAATCCACCCGAGGCGTAGAGGTGAGGGTAGGTAACGGCGCCGTCTTCGTCGTTCGCGCGCACGTTGTCGTAAGGCGAGTAGCCCTTCATTGTCCGGTACGCGGTCGCGCTGGCGTCGGGGTTGCCCCACTCCTCCCACTCACCAACGGTGAGGGGAAGGGAGTCGTCGAGCATGGTCGTGACGACGTCGACGAAGGGAACTTCCGCGACGACGGCGTGAAAGAGTTCGGGTGCCGCGTTCATTACCGCGCCCATCAAGAGACCTCCCGCCGACCCGCCTCGTGCGGCCAGTAGATCGCTCGTGGTCCAACCTTGGCGAATGAGTGAGCGCGCCACGGTGACGAAGTCACTAAAGGTCGTAGGTTTCTGGGCCAGGCGGCCCATCTCGTACCACGAGCGGCCCATCTCGCCGCCGCCTCGAATGTGGGCGATAGCGAAGATGACGCCGCGGTCGAGGAGCGAAAGTCGAAGCGATGAGAACGAGGGGTCGATCGATATCTCGTAACTTCCGTAGCCGTATAGCAAGAAAGGTGATGGTACGCGCGCTTCGAGCGAGCCGTCGTCGCTCACAACGACGAGGTCACGACGAGCGACGATCGAGACCGGCACTTGGAGCGCGTCACTCGTGGTGACCCAGAGACGTCCAGTGACGTAGTTCGATTCGTCGTAGCCACCAAGCACTTGTTGTTGCTTTCGCACGAGTAGCTCGCCGGTCGCGACCACCACGTCGCCGATGAGGCGCGGTGTGATGAGTGAGGTCATGGACACCCGTAGTTGGGTGGTGTCAAAGTTGGGGTTCGCTGAGATACCCACGGTATTGGGAAAGGAGTCTCCCTCCACTAGCGAGGAACGGCCGAGCAACTCCTCGCCAAAGGGGTCATCGCCGTTGAGAATCGGTACGAGGCGAAGTGCCGCGCATCCGTTGTCGCGTTCACTGAGGGCCAAAAACGTTTGGAAGGCGTCGACGCCGTCGAGACGGTTGCCGGGACGCTCGGGCACGATTTCACGCCACCGTTCGCCGTCAACTCGTCGAGCTAAAAGGCGAAAGTCGGTGGCACCTTCGTTGGTGATCTTGAGCCACCAGCCCCGTCCACTCGCGTCGGTGAAGTGTTCAACGCCGTATTCGACGCCGTGTCGACGTTCTTCGAGCAGCGTCAGCGCCGCCGTTGGCTGGTCGGCGGCGACGTAGTGCGCCTCACTCGTCATTGACGAGTTGGCCATGACGACGATCATGGCGTCGTCACGACTGCGACCAACTGAGACGGTGTACTGCGCGTCGTCCTCTTGGTAGACGAGGACGTCCTGGGTTGATGGGGTAGATAGTTCGTGGCGCCACAGTTGCCAGGGTCGCATCGCGTCGTCGACGCGGGTGTAGAAGAAGTGGCGACTGTCGCTCGCCCAGGCGAAGCCGTAGTACACGTCGTCGAGTTCGTCGTCAATCGGTGACTGATTGGCGAGCGGGCGCACCGTGACGTGGTGACGTTCGTTACCCTCAAAGTCGGTACCGACGGCGACCCACGTGTCGTCGGGGCTCAGCGCCAATACGCCCACTGAGAGAAAATCCGAGTCGCCGGCTTCGATGTTCTCGTCGAGAATTACCTGCTCGCCTTCGAAGGTGGTAGCTGGATCGATAGTGGGCGGCGTGAGGTCGTCGCCGACCGCGGGGACGCGGACACTGATGGGGTAGTTGAGCCCTTCGCGCGTGCGCTCGAAGTACCACCACGAACCTTTACGAACCGGCACCGAGATGTCCGTTTCCTCGATGCGATTCTTGATCTCGTTGAAGAGCTCACTCTCCAGCGCTTTCAGTGGTGCGAGCTCTTGGGCGAGGTAGTCGTTCTCTGAACGAAGGTGGGACAAGACCTCTTCGCTCTCTCGGTCCATCAACCAGTAGTACGGATCGTCTCGGGTGTCACCGTGACGAGTGATGGCGTGGGGGCGTTTAGGGACCGTAGGGGGGTTTAGCACCTCACTACTTAACCAGCAATTAGGGTCAAAGCCGACCGGGGAGTTAGTACTATGTCCATAGGGATTATTCCAAAGGAGCGCGATGGCGATTGACAACCTGGACTTCAGCCGATACCAGCTCGGGTGGTCGGACGACCAGTTGCCAGTCTTTAAACCGAAAAAGGGCCTCAACGAGGCCATTGTTCGTGAGATGTCCGCCATGAAGGGCGAAGAGCCCTGGATGTTGAAGTTTCGTCTCGACGCGTTAAAGAAGTTCGAGCGCAAGCCCATGGTGCCGTGGTTCGCCGATCGCATGCCCGACCTCGACTTCAACGACATCTACTACTACGTCAAGCCCACTGATCACCAAGTCAACAGTTGGGACGATCTGCCCGACGAGATCAAGAACACCTACGAGAAGTTGGGCATCCCCGAGGCGGAACGCAAGTACTTAGCCGGCGTTACGGCCCAGTATGAATCTGAAGTCGTCTTTCACCGCAACCGTGAAGACCTCGAGCGCCTCGGCGTACTTTTCTGCGACATGGACACCGCGGTGCGTGAGTACCCCGAACTCGTTCGCAAGTACTTCGGCACCATCATCCCGCCGAACGATAATAAGTTCGCCGCCCTCAACTCCGCGGTCTGGAGCGGTGGGTCTTTTATCTACGTGCCCCCGGGCGTCAAGGTCGACCAGCCTTTGCAGGCCTACTTCCGCATTAACACCGAGAACATGGGTCAGTTCGAGCGCACGCTGATTATCGCCGACGAAGGATCGCAAGTTCACTACGTCGAGGGTTGTTCGGCGCCGGTGTACTCAACGGACTCGT
This sequence comes from Acidimicrobiales bacterium, assembly GCA_036511495.1. Taxonomy (GTDB): domain Bacteria; phylum Actinomycetota; class Acidimicrobiia; order Acidimicrobiales; family RAAP-2; genus RAAP-2. Next base: position 39,771 of record DATCCC010000018.1, read on the forward strand.
TGCACTCCGCCGTCGTAGAACTCGTGGCGCTGCCCGGCGCTCGTATTACCTACACGACCATCCAAAACTGGTCGAACAACGTCTACAACTTGGTCACCAAGCGCGCCCGCGCGGAAGCCGAAGCGCACGTGGAGTGGATTGACGGCAACATCGGATCGCGCCTGACGATGAAGTACCCCTCGGTCTACCTCATGGGTCCTAAGGCTTCGGGCGAAGTCCTCTCGGTCGCCTACGCCGGACCCGGTCAGGTGCAAGACGCCGGAGCGAAGATGGTGCACTGCGCGCCCGAGACCACGTCGACGATTATCTCGAAGTCCATCTCCAAGGACGGCGGACTCACGGCCTATCGAGGACTGGTGAAAGTCGAAGAGGGCGCCACCGGAGCGAAGAGTTTCGTTCGCTGTGACGCGCTGATCCTCGACGAGAAGTCCGTCTCTGAGACCAGGCCCTACATGGAGGTCGGCGAGCAAGACGCCTCCATTGGCCACGAAGCCACCGTCTCGAAGATCGGGGACGACCAACTCTTCTACCTCATGAGTCGCGGCCTCACCGAGAGCCAGGCGATGGGCATGATCGTCAACGGATTCATCGAGCCAGTGACGCGAACGCTGCCCATGGAGTACGCGGTTGAGTGGTCACGACTGATCGAACTGCAGATGGAAGGCTCAATCGGTTAACGAGGTCGACGCCACATCGTGAACAACGGTGGCCCCTCTTTTACCGGCCGCAGCGTGTCGCGCAGTTCGTAGCCAAATCGTCGGTAGTACGCGAGATTGTCCTCGTTTTGCGTCTCTAAGTAACTCCCCACGCCCTCTTCATCAGCGTGGGCCAGTCCCTGTTCCATCAGCGTCGTGCCAATGCCACTTCGCTGAATGGAAGGATCGGCGACGAGCAAGTAGAGATACCAGTGCGGCTCTTTGGGGTGCGTCTTGGCGACTTGGGCAAGATACTTGTTGCCATCGAGCAGCGCTTGAGGTCGGCGATAGAGCGCGCGAAGCGTGCCCGGAACCTGAGCGATTTGGGTTGGAATGGACTGGGGATACCGCCCGGTCGGCAGCCATCCCACGACACCTTGAATGGCGTGGTCGTCGCTGCGCACCGTTACGACGCGCGCACCTTCACCAAGGTGAGCGAGATTGGCCCGAAAGAAGATCGTCAGGCCCCGTTCGCGAAGTCGGTCGTTGGGCGAGAGAAATTGAAAGAAGGGATCGTCGAAGAACGCACGACTGGCCACCCGAGCCGCACTCGTGAGTTCTGCCTTAGACAGCGCTGATTCGTCCAGGTGAAGGTCGCTCTTCATAAGAATGAAGCCTACGGCTACGAAAGGCGTGGAACAATGTGTCTATGGCAATGCGCGAAGAGTGTAAGCACTTCCAAAGCCGAACTTACAAATCTGGTGAGGTCGCGAGATTCTGCGTGCTCGGTCGCGCCCCGGACCAACCGTGGTCGTGCCCGGAGAACTGTGTTACCTACGAGCGTCGATTCGTGGACATTGGTTGGTCTCACGGCACACTCGTCGACAAGCCCGTCGAAGCGCCGCCCTCGGATGTCCCCCTAGAGCATCGTCGCGAGTTATTAGAAGCGGCCAGCGATATCGTGAACGCCGTGGCGCCAAAGTTGGTCGACGAACGCCGACGACAGGTCGAGGAACAGGCGAAGAAAGATCGACGCGCTTGGAAGTTCTGGCAGCGTTAGTCGCCGCGAAAGACCGGCGCACGTCGTTCGAGGAACGCGGTCATCGCCTCCTTGAGGTCGTTGCTCTGTAGGTACATCGTGTTCCACCGAGCGACAAAGTCGAGACCGTCGGCGATCGTTCGTCCGTCATTGGCCGCCAACACTGCTTTAGTGCCACGAACGGCGATCGGAGAATTAGCCGCGATCTCGGTAGCGAGTTCTAGCGCCGCCTTGACAACGTCATCGGCGTCTTGTCCGTGCACTGAGTTCACGAGTCCGATTTCGGCGGCGCGCCGTGCGTCGATGTCCTTACCCGTGTAGGCGAGCTCGGCCATGTGGCCCGCGCCGACCATTTTCGGTAAACGCTGGAGTGTGCCGAGATCGGCGACGATGGCGACCTTGGCTTCACGAATCGAGTACGTGGCGTTTCCCGCGGAGAGACGTATGTCGCACGCGCTGATGAGATCGACACCGCCGCCGATGCAGTAGCCGTGGACCGCGGCGATGACGGGAATCTCCAATTCGGCGATTGCCGTGAGGGAGCGTTGCATCGTGCGCACCGCTTGGTAGGTTCGTGCGTTCACCGTGGCTTTGGACGCGGCGTCGGCGCCAGCGATGAAACCGCCGCCGAACTCCTTGAGGTCGAGCCCCACCGTGAAGTGCGGGCCCCTCGCGGCGATGACGAGTACGCGAACTCCATCGTTAGCCGCGACCGCTTGCGCGGCCAAAGGAAGATCGCGCCATAACGCACTACCGAGCGCGTTGCGCGCTTCGGGACGATCGAGCCACAGAGTCGCGACGTGGCCGCTGACCTCGAGAGTAAGCACCTCCGATGAAAAGTCCACGTCGCCCCTTTGAACAAAGGTTCAGCCTACGTCGCACCCGTAGGGGAGTTGCTGGAGACCGGTACACTGCCTGAGTCCTTCTTCCCTATGAACACCTTCGCTGAGTCAGCCTCTACTTATATTGACGGTCGGCCGGACGCGGCCGCGCGCCGTCAGGCGTGGTCGGTCTTTGAGTCGGTGGGACTTCCAACGACGAGTGACGAAGTGTGGCGCTACGCGCCCTTGGGTGACCTGGGTCTTGAGCGATTCCTCGTCCCCAGTGTTCCAGAGTCAAGGCCTGATTCGCTCTTCGCCGCGCAACTGTGCGAGCGAGCTGGATTAGTAATTCGCGTCGTGGACGGCTTTTGCGTCAGTACCGGCGAGGTCATCGAAGGCGTCAGCGTCGAGATCGATGAATCCAATGAGTCGCTCGCTGGAGGGTCGCTTCTTCAACGCTACGAGAGTGACACCTTTGCCTTACTGAACGCCGCGCTCGCGCCGGCGGCGACGGTGATTCGCGTTGCCGCGAACGTCAACCTCGCCCAACCCATCGTGGTGTTGAACGAGTCCCGTGCCGGCGCGTCGTTTCCACGAACCCAGATCGTCGTTGGACGTGGCGCGAGCGTGACGTTCGTTGAGTACTTCGAAGGCGGTATTGACGCGCTGGTTGTTCCGGTGAGTGAGTACCGAGTTGAGGACAACGCGTCACTGCAGCTAATCACTTACCAGCGCCTCGACGCCTCCGCGTGGCACGTGGCGCGTACGACGGGACTTTTGGCCCGTGACGCGCGACTGCACCAGGCGGTGGTGGGTCTTGGCGCACACTACGACCGTTCACGCAACGACGCTGAGCTGTTGGGCGCGGGCGCGTCCAATGAACTGCGTACGACGTTTCTTGGTTCGGGCGATCAGGTTCACGACTTTCGAACGCGTCAGTTCCACGTCGCACCTCGGACGACGTCGACGTTGCTCTCCAAGGGTGCCGTGGCCGATCGTTCGCGTTCGGTCTACACCGGACTCATTGAAATTGAAAAGGGCGCGAAAAGAACTGACGCGCGTCAGACCAACCACAATCTCTTGCTGTCGCCCTTGGCCCACGCCGACAGCGTTCCCAACCTCGATATCAGGGAAAACGACGTCATGTGCGCCCACGCGTCGAGCGTGGGTCCCCTGGATGAACTGCAGCGTTGGTACCTAGAGTCCCGCGGTGTGAGCCGCGAGGACGCGCAACGCCTCTTGATTCAAGGCTTCTTCTTCGAGATGCTTTCCGCCCTGCCGAGCGAATTGGCCGGACTGGTTGAGAGCGACATCGCGGCCGTCTTGGCGAGCGTCGCGGTGGTGACCTCGTGACGATGATCGACATAGGCGTCTTGAGCGACTTCGAGCAGGGGATTGCGCGCCAATTGCACGTCGATGGTCGAGTTCTCGTAGTAGTACGAATTGACGAGACGGTCTACGTCTTGAACGATCGATGCAGCCACGAAGAGTTCAGTTTGGCCGAGGGTGAGGTGGACATGGAGTCGGCCGAAATTGAGTGCGCGCGCCACGGCGCCATGTTCCGTCTCAGCGACGGCGAGCCGGTCTCGCTGCCGGCGACGCGACCCGTGCAGCACTACGACGTCCAAGAGAACAACGGACGTCTCGAGGTGGTCGTGCCATGACCTCGACACTCAAGATCGAAGGACTCCGAGTAGAAGTTGCTGGTAAAGAGGTCCTCAAGGGTTTTAATCTCACCATGAAATCGGGCGAAGTTCACGCGATTATGGGTCCGAACGGTTCGGGTAAGTCCACGCTGGCTCACGCGTTGACCGGTCACCCGGGGTACCGGGTACTTGACGGTTCAGTGACCATTGACGACGTCGAACTCTTGACGATGACGCCCACTGAGCGGGCTCGTCACGGACTGATGCTGGTCCTCCAGCAGCCCTTCGAAATACCCGGCGTTCGTTCGTTCGATCTCCTCGAGGCCGCGGGTGCCGAGCCAGCGACGCTGCGCGAACGCATGCTCGAAGAGGCCGCGCGAATTGAACTGCGCCCGGAGCTTCTCGATCGGTTCGTCAACGTGGACCTCTCGGGAGGTGAACGCAAACGCGCCGAGATGGTTCAGCTCGGCGTACTGCGTCCCAAGTTCGCCGTACTCGACGAGATCGACTCGGGACTCGACGTCGACGCACTCGACGCGGTCGCGAAACGTCTCGTCGGAGCGACCACCGAGTGGAACTGCGGCGTGTTGGCCATTACTCACTTTCGCCGACTGCTCTTAGAACTAACGCCGACGATGATTCACGTCGTAAATGACGGACGAGTCGTTGCGACGGGTGGACCTGAACTTGCGGTCACGTTGGAACGCGATGGATACGAGGTTTTTCGTGGCGCCTCAAGGTGAATCTAAGAACGCGGACTAGGCCAGTAGCCTTGTCGAATGGCGAGAGGACGTGACAACACTCCTGAAGAGCCGACAACCGGTCGCGGGTCAGTCTCCAAAAGGGACCTCGCAAACCAACATCGCCTAATGGCGCTCGGCGACGCCGTTGATCAACAGCGCGGCACGAAGGGCGGACGCCGTAAACCTCGCAAGACCCGTCGCCGTCGTGTGGGTCGAAACTTCGCGATAGCGGGCATCGCGCTCGTGGTCCTGATCGCCGGCGTCGTGGGTGGAGCGTACTTCTACGCGAACTGGCGATTCGATCAAATCCACAAAATCACGGTGGTGGGCGAGGGTCCGAAACCAATATCTGGTAAGCCCTTTAATATTCTGATGATCGGATCAGACTCACGAGCCGGTCTGACGGGACTCGTGGCCAAGCAGTCGGGTGCGGGCTCCGGCGGGATCTCTGGGCAACGCAGTGACAGCGTCAAGATCGTTCACGTAGACCCCACTGCCGGGACCATCTCGATCGTCTCTATACCTCGTGACACGATGGTGACGTTGTTAGCCAATCAATCGACCTACGGCAAGTACAACCGCATCAACGTGAACTTCGGTAAAGGGCCATCACTGGTGGCCCAGACCATTACGGCGAACTTTGGCATAACGATCAATCAGACAATTGTGGTGAGTTTCGCGGGCCTGATTAACGCCGCCGACGCTCTGGGCGGCGTCTACCTCGACTTCCGCTATCCCTCGTGGGACCCCGAGTCGGGTCTTCGTATTCTCCATCCCGGTTGTCAACTTCTTAAGGGCTTTCCAGTGTTAGCGCTCTCGCGAAGCCGCCACTTTTACTACAACACCAGCGGCGCCAAGTTTTTTCCTCACCTCACTGATTCCTACGGCGAGTTATTGAGTCTCGGGTGGCAGTACGACGGTTCGAGTGACTTTGGACGAATTATTCGTCAGGATGACTTTCTTCGTGCGATGGTGGATGGCGCCAAGAAACTTTACAATCCCCTGACGCTGAACTCGTTTCTCTCGGCGCTGCCCCAAGGCATCAGTTTGGACAGTAACTTCACCTTGCGTGAACTCGTGGGTCTCGCGGTGCGCTTTCACTCCATCAACACCAGCGCCATTCAGACCTGGACGTTGCCGAACTACGCGGTGAACAACCTCGGAACGCTCGGTGACGTTCTCTTCGTCCAACAACCCGCGGCGCAGCAGTTGCTCGTGAACATCTTCGGCAGTGGCCTCACCGCGCCGGCGGACCCTCCCCCGAATTCGGCCCTTCAGTCGCTGCCGCCGCCCGTGGTCACCACGACGACGTCAACGCTGCCAACATCAACGACGACGCTGGCAACCAAGAAGAAGAGTTCTACGTCTACGTCAACGTCGACTTCGACGACAACGACGACGCTGAATCCGACGTTGGCCCAGCCAGTCTTCGATCCGACGCCCTGTACGCCGAGCTAGCCGGCGATCTCTTCGAGGCCCTGACGCAGAGTATTCCACGCCAACACCGCGCACTTGATGCGAACGGGAAATTTCACGACGCCCTGTAAGGCAGCGAGTTCGCCCAACCTACGAAGGTCAACCTCGTCATCGCGCTCTGTGTCTTTCGACATCGTGGTCTCGTGTGCCGTCATGAGTTGTTTAAACGTGTCGATAGTTGCTTGAACCTGATCGAGCGGCCTGCCCTTGACGGCATTGCCCATGAGCGACGACGAGGACTGCGAAATCGAGCATCCGTGGCCGGTCATCTTGATGTCCCTCAAGACGCCATCTTCGACATCGAGATAGACCGTCACTTCGTCACCGCAGAGCGGATTGAATCCTTCGACCTTGTGCGCTGGGGGAGTCGGGAGTTCACCTTGATTACGCGGTGAACGATAGTGATCGAGGATGATTTCGCGGTAGAGGTCTTCGAGGTTCGACACGGTCTAGCCGAACATTTTGAGGGCTGATTCGAGCGCCTCGAGGAGTACGTCGGTGTCTTTCGTCATCGAGTACGGGCCAAAGGACGCTCTCGCGGTCGCTGAGAGATTGAACCGTTTCATGAGCGGCTTCGCGCAGTGGTGTCCGGGCCGAACGCAGACGCCGAACTGATCGAGTACCTGGGCGACGTCGTGGGGGTGCACGCCTTGGACGTCGAGACTGATGACGCCGCCGCGATTGGTGACGGTGTTTGGACCAATGACGCGAACCCGTCCGTCAAACGTCGACTCCAAACGAGCCAACGCGTCTGCGGTGAGTTCGTCGTCGTGTGCGGCCACGTTGTCCATGCCCAGGCCTTCGAGGTAACGCACCGCGGCGAAGAGACCGACCGCCTCGGCGATAGGTGGCGTACCGGCTTCGAAGCGGGCCACGCCCTTGGCCGGGGTGAAGCCGTCGACGCGTACGTCGGCGATCATGCCGCCACCGCCGAGAAAGGGTGGCATGGTGTCTAGGACACGTTGTCGGGTCCACAACACGCCAATACCCGTGGGTCCGAGCATCTTGTGGCCAGAGAAGGCCATGAAGTCAATATCAAGATCAGTGACGTCGGTCGGTTCGTGCACTATGGACTGGGCGGCGTCGACGGCGACGAGTGCGCCCACGGCGTGCGCGGCCTGGGCGATGGCTTTTATTGGATTCTTCGTACCGAGTACGTTCGACATGCTCGTAACCGAGAGGAGTTTTACGTCCTTCAGCAACTCATCAAGATTCGTAAGATCAAGGCGGAAGTCGTCGGTGACGGGGATGAAACGGACTTCGATGCCCGTGGTGTCTCTAAGTTGAAACCACGGCACGATATTGGCGTGGTGCTCCATCACAGAGAGCAACACCACGTCGCCGGCATTGAGATTGGCCGCACCCCACGACTTCGCGAGCAGATTAAAAGACTCGGTCGTGTTCTTGGTGAAGACCACTTCGTCGGCGCCCCCGGGGGCGTTGATGAAGCGAGCGACGGCCGAGCGGGAACCTTCGTAGGCCTCGGTCGCCTCGTTGGCTGTCTGGTAGACGCCGCGGTGGACGTTGGCGTGGCGTAGTTCGTAGTAGCGGCTCATCGCACCAATGACGGCGCGGGGCTGGAGTGAGCTGGCGCCGGAGTCGAGGTAGGTAATGGTTCGCCCGTTCACGACGCGTGCGAGCAACGGAATGTCCGCGCGAACGCGACGGGCACTAAAGCTGGTCACGCGCTGACCGGTCGCCACGCGTCGTAGCCGTCGTGGTCGATTTCGGTGGCGAGCTCGGGGCCGCCCGAGTGGACAATTTGACCGTCCACGAGGACGTGCACGAAGTCGGGTTGAATCTCGTCGAGGAGTTTGACGTAGTGGGTCACCACGACGGCACCCATTGTTGGGTGTTGCTCGCGCACGGTGCTGACGCCCTTGGCGACCACGCGTAGCGCGTCGATATCGAGTCCCGAGTCAGTCTCGTCAAGTAGGGCCAGCACCGGTTCGAGGAGCGCCATTTGTAAGACTTCGTTGCGCTTGCGCTCGCCGCCCGAAAAGCCGTCGTTGAGGTGACGCTCAGCGAAGGCGCTGTCGATTCCAAGGCGGTCCATCCATTCAGCGAGATCGAGGCGTACCTCCAGCACGCTCAACTCGTCGAGGCCCTTTCGCGCGGCGATGGCTTGACGCAGAAACTGAATGACCGAGACGCCGCTGATTGCTTCGGGGTACTGGAAGGCGAGAAAGATGCCGGCCCGTGCGCGCTGATCGGGCGTCCAGGCGCCGATGTTCTCGCCGTGGAGCAGAATCTCGCCGCCGGTCACGGTGTAACCAGGGTGACCCATGATCACGCTCGCCAGCGTGGACTTGCCCGCGCCATTGGGTCCCATGAGGGCGTGGACTTCGCCCTCGTTCACCACGAGGTCGACGCCACGAAGAATCGGGGCGCCTTCGGCCTCGGCGTGGAGATTACGTAGCTCTAAGAGTGGTTTTGGCACGCAGTGAGCCTACTGGCGAAGCAGGGAATCACTACTTTTAACTACCAGCCGCGCTGCACCCACTCTTCGAGGTGAGGACGCTCGTCGCCAATCGTCGATGGTGCACCGTGGCCCGGCCAAATGGTGGTGTCGGCATCGAACGTGTGAAAGAGACGCTCGTCGATGGAGGTGATAATCGTCGAGAAATCGCCGATGTCCGACGCGGTGTTGCCGGGGCCGCCCGGGAAGAGGGTGTCGCCGGTGAAGAGCATGGGCGTGTCGACGAGCGCGAAGCAGATACTTCCAGGGGTGTGACCGGGCGTGTGCACGGTTCGAAGACGGAGATCGCCAATGGTGTGCTCGGTGTCGTCCTCTAGGAGGTGGTCGTAGCTCGGCAACATGCCGGCGTCCTCTTGGCGCACCCACACGTCGATGCCCGCCTCGCGGACCTGCTCGACGGCGCCGATGTGGTCCCAGTGACCGTGTGTTTCGAGCACTGACGTCACACCCAGACGTGTAGCCACCCTTAGTAACCGGTCGTGTTCGTTGGCCGCGTCGAGCAGGGTGGCCTCGCCCGTGCGCTTACAGCGCACGACGTAGACGTTGTTCTCGATGGGCCCCACGACGAAGCGGTGCACTTCAGCATTGGCGTCTGACCAGATCAGTTCGACGTTGTCCACGCTCCCAGAATGGCACGAAAATCTAGGGCCTCCAGATTGACTATTCTCGACCTTGGCGCGCAGAGCGCCGGAGAAGATGAGGTCTCGTAATGAACTTTGGCTTTAGCGAAGAACAAGATGAACTTCGCAAAATGGTTCGGCGCTTCTTAGAAGAGAAGTCGCCCGAAAGCGAAGTTCGCCGTCTTATGGCGACCCCGGAGGGCTACGACCCAGCGGTCTGGGCCCAGATGGCCAACGAGCTCGCCCTTCAGGGACTGGGCATTCCCGAGGAGTTCGGGGGGCAGGGCTTTGGGCCGGTCGAGCTCTACGTGGTCTTTGAAGAGATGGGTGCCGCGCTGTTGTGCTCGCCGTACTTTTCGACGGTGGCCCTGGCTGCGAACGCGTTGCTCTTTGTGGGCAGCGACGCCGACAAGGCGGCGTACCTTCCGGGCATTGCCTCTGGCGAGACCATCGCTACCGTTGCGTTAACCGACGACGCCGGTGGGTGGGACCTCGGCACTACTTCGACGACGGCGACTGGTTCGGGCGAAGACTTCGTGCTCGACGGTATTCGCAGCTACGTCACCGACGGCTCGACGGCGAACCTGATCTTGGTCCCCGCAATGACCGCCAAGGGCCTCTCGCTCTTCGCCGTCGCCGGTGACGCGAAGGGTCTTACGCGCGAGTCGCTCTCGACGATGGATCAGACCCGCAAACAGAGTCGACTCGAGTTCAAGGGCACGCCCGCCAAGCTCGTGGGTGAAGAAGGTGGCGCACTGGCGGGCCTCAACGCCACGCTGCAGGTCGCTGCCGCTGCACTCGCGGCTGAACAGGTTGGTGGCGCGCAGCGTGTCCTCGACGCGTCGGTTGAATACGCGAAGACTCGCGTGCAGTTCGGACGTCCCATTGGCTCGTTCCAGGCTATTAAGCACAAGTGCGCCGATATGTTGCTCGACGTGGAGTCGGCCAAGTCCGCGGCGTACTACGCGGCCTGGTCCGCCCAAGAGCTCAGCGACGAGCTACCCATCGCAGCCAGCCTCGCTAAGTCGTTCTGTTCCGAGGCCTACTTTCACTGCGCCGCGGAGAACATTCAGATTCACGGCGGCATCGGCTTTACGTGGGAACACCCCGCGCACCTTTACTTCAAGCGCGCGAAGAGTTCCGAACTCTTCCTAGGTGACCCGGCGTATCACCGTGAGCTTCTGGCGCAGCGCCTAGGTATCTAGTTTTCGTGCTCGCACACGAGCAACTCCAAAGCGGCAGTTCGCTGCTCGATCTACGAATTTGCACTTCCAACGCTCGTCCCGTGGTCGGTCACGTTCTCGTCATCGTGCACGGACTTCCTCGTCTCGTAGGTATGGGGCGTCAGGCGGCGGGACTGTTGCCCGAACTGGCGGAACACGTCGCGAACGAGTCGGGATGGACGGTAGCGACGGGGACACTCAGCGGCGTGGGCGGCAGCACCGGCACGTTTTCTGCATCCCAGTGGCGCGCCGACCTCGGTGTGATTCTCGAGCGCGTCACCGAAGGAGAAGAAAGAATCTCACTCGCCGGTTTTGGCTTTGGCGGTTCCCTCGCACTCGCCGCGGCGGCCAATGACGACCGAGTTCGCGGCGTCGCGACCTTCGCCTCACCCGCGCATTTAGCCGCGTGGGCCGGTTCGGCCAAGGAGATTCACCGCGCGGTCCAGGTCGCGGGTGTGGTGGGTGATGAGAAGGATCTGCTCGCTCCCGACGATCTCTATAACGACCTGCTCGCGATCGATCCAATCGGCGCCATCGCCACCCTGCCACCCCGGCGACTTCTCATCGGTCACGGAACCGACGACGTTGAAGTACCGGCCTTTGACGCGCGGGACTTGCTCGCGGCGGCCGATGGACGAGCCGAGCTTCGTCTCATTCAAGGCGCTGGTCACCAGTTACGAGCCGACCCGCGCATGGTGGCAACGTTGCTAGGTTGGCTCGATCGTCACCGTTGAAAGAGCTGCATCGAGTGCGCGGCGAATGTCGCGTGCCGTTTCTTCTGGATTCGTCGCCTCGGTGAGTGAGCGCACGACGACGAAGTGACGTACGCCGGCCCTAACGAGACCGGCCACGTTGGCCGCGTTGACGCCCCCAGTGACAAAGACTGGGCGGGTACTGCGGGCTTGGCTCTCCACGGCGTAGTCAACGCCCGTACCCTCGCGTCCGGGCTTGGTGGGGGTCGGCACGATGGGACCAGCGCTGAAGTACGTAGCGTTGCCTTTGAGGGCCTCGTCGAACTCGCGGTACGAGTGCGTGGAGAGCCCGACGATCGCTTCGTCGCCAAGAATTTCTCGACAGTGTTCGACGCTGACGTCGTCTTGACCCACGTGCACCCCGTCGGCACCGGCGTCGAGAGCGAGCTCGGGTGAGTCGTTCATGACAAAGGGCACGTTGAACTCGCGACAGATTGGCACCATAAGACGAGCCAGGGTGAGCTGTAGTGGCGCTGGCGCGTCTTTTTCTCGCAGTTGGACCACGTCGACACCACCACGAAGGACCGACGGAAGGAAGTCGGCCACATCGTTACGTGCGGGGACACAGAGGTAGAGACGTCGCGTAGAGAGGTCGAACACCTCGTCCACTCTAGAAGTTGGCGAACTTGTGTCCCGTCGTCGCAACGAGGTGGTGCAGAATAGGACTATGCAGATTCCCGCCAAAGCCGAGTACGCCATTCGCGCGCTCTTGACCTTGGCGGCGAGCGACGTCTCAGTGAGTGCCGACCATCTCGCCCACGAGCAGGCCCTGCCGGCCAAATTCCTAGGTGCCATCCTCTCCGACCTTCGTCGCGGGGGACTTGTGACGAGTCAGCGCGGTCCTGAGGGTGGCTTCAAGTTGGCCCATGACCCTGATCAGATCACGATCGCCGACATTCTGCGCGTAGTGAGTGGACCGATGGCCGGGGTGAGGGGCATGCGACCAGAGACGCTCGAGTACGAAGGCGAAGCCACGCACTTGCGCGACGTGTGGGTAGCGGTACGAGGTGCGCTTCGTGAAGTGCTCGAGCACGTGACGTTGGGTCAAGTACTTCGCGGCGATCTGCCCGAGTCGGTGACGCGATTCACGAGCGATCCCGACGCTTGGATTACTCGAATCATATGAATCGAATTCATACCGACGGCGCCTGCCGCGGTAACCCTGGACCGGGTGGCTGGGCGTGGGCGAGTGGAACAGACGAGTACGCGAGCGGCGCGGCAGAGCACACCACTAATCAGCGCATGGAAGTGCTCGCGGTCATTGAGGCCTTGAGAGATCATCCAGATGGCCCCGTCGAGATCGTGAGCGACTCGAACTACGTGGTGAAATGTTTTCACGACTCGTGGTACGTGGGGTGGCTGCGCCGAGGCTGGAAGAACTCCAAGGGCGAACCGGTGGCGAACCGCGACCTCTGGGAGGCGCTGTTGCCACTGGCCCTCGAGAGCGGACGCGAGGTCACGTTCTCGAAAGTGAAAGGTCATTCGGGCGATCGAATGAACGACTTTGTGGACGAACTCGCTACCAGGGCCGCGGACACGCAGCGAAGCCAGCACTCGTAGACCGTCTGAGCCAAAGCGTAAAAACATTAGGATTTCCTCCGGGGGAAGTCGCCGTACTACCGAAGGGAAAGTCGTGGTTAACGAGGCCCAGCAGTTCGATGTCGTCGTAATCGGAGGAGGACCTGGTGGTTACGCCGCGGCCCTCTACGGCGCCTCCGCCGGCCTCAACATCGCCATTATCGAGCGCGACAAGGTCGGTGGCACCTGCCTGCACCGCGGTTGCGTGCCCGCGAAGGAGTTTCTTGAAACCGCGCACGTTCGGCGAACGGTCGAACATTCGTCGAACTTTGGCATTAGCGCGACGGGCGTGTCGGTGGACTTTGCGGTCAGCCAGGCTCGCAAGAACGAGATAGTCGATCGACTCTACAAGGGCCTCTCGGGCCTATTGAAGGGCCGAAAGGTGACGATCTTTGAAGGCACGGGTCAGCTCCAAAGCGACTTGAGCGTCACGATCTCTGAGGGCGCGGACGCCGGCGTCATCGCCAAAGGCACCAACGTTATTCTGGCCGCTGGTTCGGTGCCACGGACGTTGCCCGGTTTTGACGTCGACGGAACGATCGTTGTCACCTCGGATGAATTTCTTGATCTCAGCGCACTGCCCGATACCGCGACCGTCATCGGCGGTGGTGCGATTGGCTGCGAGTTCGCGTCGCTCCTCGCGGACATGGGAACCAAAGTCACCATTCTGGAGGGACTGCCCTCTATCTTGGCCGGCTGCGACAGCGAAGTCGCCAGTGTGGTGCAGCGCTCGTTTAAAAAGCGCGGCATTGATATTCGCGTCGGCGTGAAGATCACTGGCCACACGCCAAAGAAGGGTGCCACCACGATTGCCATGGAAGGCGAAGAGTCCGTCGACACCGACATGGTCGTGATGTCCGTTGGACGTCGTCCGCGCACCGAGGGCCTGTTAAGCGACGACACGAAAGTTCAACTCGACGAGCGGGGCTTCGTTGTCGCTGACAGCTATCAGCGAACCGGTAACCCCAACGTATTCGCGGTGGGTGACGTGGTGGCCAATTCGCCCCAACTCGCGCACGTGGGATTCGCCGAAGCGATTGTTGCCATTAAGTCAATTCTGGGTGAGTTCGTGGTACCGGTCGACTACGACCGAGTTCCCTGGGCCATCTACTCCAATCCCGAAGTGGCGTTCTGTGGTCTCACCGAAGCGTCGGCCAAGGAGAAGGGCTATGACGTGGTCGTGAAGAAGGACCCATATGGCGGTAACAGTCGGGCGCAGATCATTGGTGACACTGAAGGTGTTGTCAAAGTCATTGCCGAGAAGCGCGCTGACGGCACGGCTGGTCAGATTCTCGGTGTCCATATGGCCGGTCCGTGGGTCACCGAGCAACTCGGCGCGGGCTACTTCGCCGTGAACTGGGAAGCGACCGCCGAAGAGGCCGCCGCGCTCATTCAGCCGCACCCTTCCCTGTCCGAGACCTTTGGCGAAACGTTGCTCGCGTTAGCCGGAAGAGGTCTTCACGTTGGCTGACGTCACGCTCCCGAGTTTGGGTGAGTCGGTCACCGAGGGAATTATCACGCAGTGGTTCAAGAAGGTCGGCGACGCGGTCGCGCGCGACGAACCGCTTTTTGAGGTTTCGACGGACAAGGTCGACTCCGAGATGCCCTCCCCAGCGGCCGGTGTCCTCACCGAGATTCTCGCCAACGAGGGCGACACCGTCCAAACCGGTTCTCGCGTCGCCGTCATCGATGAGTCAGCCTCGGCCGCAGTTCCGACGGCGCCAGTAATCAGCGAAGCGACGACGGCACCGGTTTCGCAACTGCCGCCAACGCCGCCGAGTGTTTCAAGGCCAGCGCCCTCGCCAGAGGTCACGGCGAATGGTGTCGTCGTCTCACCGGTCGTCCGGCGAATCCTCTCGGACGGTGGCGTAGAGCCATCGACGCTTCAAGGTACCGGTCCCGGCGGGGCAATAACGCGTCGCGACGCTGAGCGCGCCGTGGCGCAGGGCCCGACTGAAGAGATCATTGTTCCGCTCAGTAACGGGCGCCGACGCATGGGCCAGCACATGTCGGTCTCTAGTCAAAGCACCCCGCACGGATTCGTCGCGATTGAAGTCGACGGCGCGATTTTTGGCGAGCTCGAAGCGATCGGACGCGTGACGCGTGACGGTGTGTCGATTAGTGACGAAATGGTCGTCAGTTTGGCGGCCGTTCGTGCGCTCGCTGAGTTCGAGTTCCTCAACGCCACCTACGTCGGTGATGAGTTCACGCTTCACCGCACCGTGAACCTGGGTGTCGTGCGCGCCGTGGTCGACGACGGCATGTTGGTGCCGGTGGTCCACGCGGCGGCGGGTCTGACGTTACGGGCTTTGGCGCGCCGCGTGAATGAACTCGACGAACGCGTCGCGTCGCGTCAGTTGACGACGGATGATCTAATGGGCGGAACTTTCACGATCGCGGGCTCACCAAGTGAACACACGCTGTGGACGGCACCGATCATCATCCAACCTGAGGTGGCAATCCTCTCGATGGGTGCCGTGCGTCTCGAGCCCGTAGTCATCGTAAGGGACGGTGCTACGACGGTCGAGGTCGGCCGGCGCGTGGTGCTTGGCCTCTCTTTCGACCACCGAGTCTGTGAATCCGTGGGCGCGGCGAGCTACCTTGAACGAGTGGCCGAGTTGCTCGCTGGAATGGATCTCGAGAGCGAGCGATAGATGCTCCGACGACGCCACCTAGGGCGAGTTTCCTTCGTTGAAGCAAATGACTTTCAGCGCGCACTTCTTCAAGCCAGCGACGACTACGTCTTGTTGTTCGAGCATCCGCCGACCTACACCAAAGGCGTTCGAACACGGGAGGAGAACTTCCTCATCGATCCCGCACTGTTGAACGCGGTAGTCGTTAACGCCGATCGCGGCGGTGACGTTACTTATCACGCGCCCGGCCAAGTCGTTGCCTGGGCCATCGTGAGCGTGGGGGACGATCCGGCCGCCGGCAAGGCGCACGTCCATCGACTCGAAGACGCGGTGATCGCGACCGTGCGCCGTACTGATCCTGAAGGGCGCCTCGGCGTCGTTGACCGTCTCGATGGCTACCCCGGTGTCTGGGCGGATACGCAAGATGCCCCGAAGAAGATCGCCGCGGTGGGCGTGCGGACCGAACGCAATGAAGCGGGACGGCGGCGAACCTTGCACGGCGTGGCGCTCAACGTCGACATCGACCTCGAAGGTTTTAAGGCCATCGTGCCCTGTGGCATACCCGACAAGCCTGTCGGGTCACTTCAGTCGCTCGGTCTCTCTGTGACGACGCTTGACGTTGAGGCCATCTTGGGTGAAGAGTTAGAGCGTGTGCTCGGTGGCCCCGCGCGGATTGCTCGCGTTGATCGCAGTGAGGCCACCATGTCGAACGAGCGTCCCCTTCTTCGACGACTCAGGAAGGCCGGCGTCGATCCGGACGCAGGCCTTCCTCTCAACACGCGCAAACCTGACTGGCTTCGAATCGAAGCGCACATGGGCAGTGAGTTTCAGTCACTTCGCAAACTGACCGAGGACTTACGGCTCGTGACCGTGTGCGAAGAGGCGGGCTGTCCGAACATCTTCGAGTGCTGGTCCGCGGGCACTGCGACGTTCATGGTGAACGGTGAGCGTTGCACGAGAGCGTGTGGTTTTTGCCTCGTCGACACGAGTAAGCCGCTGCCGCTTGATCCCACTGAGCCAGAGCGCGTCGCCGAGGCGGTAGTGCGACTTAACTTGGCCCACGCCGTGATTACCTGCGTGGCCCGCGACGACCTCGACGACGGGGGCGCGGGCGCCATCGCTCAAAGTGTCCGAGCCATCCGCGAGCGATCACCCGGTACCAATGTCGAGGTTTTGACGAGCGACTTAAAGGGCGACCCCGATGCCCTGCAACTCATTATCGACGCGCGACCCGACGTGTTGAATCACAACATCGAAACGGTGGCGCGACTCCAGCGCGCCGTACGCCCGAGCGCCGGTTATCTTCGCTCGCTCACGGTACTCGCACGAAGTGCGCACGCGGGCCTCACGACGAAGTCGGGACTAATGGTCGGTCTCGGTGAGACCGTTGACGAAGTCGAGGAGACGCTCGCCGACCTCGCGGCGGTGGGTGTGCAGATCGTCACCATTGGTCAGTACCTTCGTCCTACCGCGCGACACCTACCGGTGGCGCGCTTTTGGGAGCCAGCGGAGTTCGACGACCTCGCTGAGCGCGGTCGACTTTTGGGGTTACGTCACGTGCAGTCGTCGCCACTCACGCGATCGAGCTACCACGCGCGTGAAGCCCTCAGCGAGGCAACACCCGTCGCGGCACCGGCACGACGCCACTGAGGCGACGCGTTGGTGGCGTCGCCTAGGCGACGAAGTACTTGGCCTTGGGGTGGTGACAGATGATGGCGTCCGTCGTCTGCTCGGGGTGCAGTTGAAAACCTTCTGACACTGAGACGCCGATGCGCTCTGACTCGAGGAGTGTGGCGACTTTGGCGTTGTCCGTCAAGTCTGGGCACGCGGGGTAGCCCCAGGAATAACGTCCGCCGCGGTACTGCTGGCGAAACAGGCCGGTCAGCGTTGGACCGTCTTCTTGCACGAAGTCCAGTTCTTCGCGAATGCGCTTATGCCAAAGTTCGGCTAATGCTTCGGCCATTTCGACACCCAGTCCGTGGAGCATGAGGTAGTCGGTGTATCGATTCTCTGAGAAGAGCTGGTGGGCGCGATCGGAGATTCGACTGCCCATGGTGACGAGCATGAAACTGGCGTAGTCGAGTTCGGGGCTTTCGTGGGATCGAAAGAAGTCGGCGATGCAAAGATTCGGTGCGTCCTTTTGCCGAGGGAAGTGGAATCGAGTGGTCTCACGTTCGCGTGACTCATCGGAATAGATGACGAGATCGTTTCCGTCAGCGGCTGCGGGAAAGTGTCCCCATACGACTTGAGGAACGAGAAGGTCCTCTTCGATGGCGACGCTTAACTGCTCGCGAAGCGTTGCGCTGACGCGGACTTTGAACGTCGCGTCGTCCTCGCCTTTCTCAGGACGAAAGCCCCATTGATTACGAAACAGTGCGGTGAGATTCAAAAACTCACTGATCTCGTCAATCGACATACCTTTAGCGACGCGACTTCCGATGAAGGGCGGGGTGAAGAGGGGATTGTCCTCTTCCACATCGGGACTTCGACGGGGCAACGTGAGATCGGGCTCTGGTGAGGGGTCGCGGAACCTGCGCTGCACGTTTTTTTTCGACAGCTCACGCCCAAAGTTCGGGTCATCGGGGCCGCCCCGGCGAATATCACCGAGCTGGTCGAGTACCCGCAGCCCTTCGAAGGCGTCTTTACCATAAAAAAGTCGACCGGCGTAGACCTCGCGGAGGTCGCGCTCTACGTACGTGCGCGTAAGGGCCGCACCGCCGAGCAACACCGGAACCTCGGACATGGATCGTTCATTCATAATCTCGAGGTTCTCGCGCATGACGAGGGTGGACTTGACCAACAGCCCACTCATGCCCAGGGCGTCGGCCTTGTGTTCTTCCACGGCGCTCAGCATCTCGTTCACGCCTACCTTGATGCCGAGGTTGATGACCTCGTAGCCGTTATTGGTCAAAATGATGTCCACGAGGTTCTTACCGATGTCGTGCACGTCGCCCTTGACGGTAGCCAGTACGACCCGTCCTCGTCCACCCTGATCGTTCTTCTCCATCAGTGGTTCGAGGAACGACACGGCCGACTTCATGGTTTCCGCGCTTTGTAACACAAAGGGAAGTTGCATTTCGCCACTGGCGAAGAGGTCGCCAACGACCCGCATACCGTCTAAGAGGATGTCGTTCACGATGTCGAGGGGCTTTGCGCCCTCGGCCATTGCCGCGTCGAGATCGTTCTCAAGACCCACGCGAGCGCCGTCGATTATGCGTCGTTTCAGACGCTCGTTGAGCGGCAGGTCGTCCAGGGACGGCCCCGAGTCGTCGGACGTCTTCACGCCCTCAAAGAGACGCAGCAACTCACTCAACGGGTCGTAGTCGTCGCGTCGGCGGTCGTAAATAAGGTCGAGACAGACCTGACGCGCTTCGTCATCGATCCGGTGCAAAGGGAGAATCTTGGACGCGTGGACAATGGCGGCGTCAAGCCCGGCTTCGGCCGCTTCGTGAAGAAAGACGCTGTTCAGCACTTGACGAGCAGCGGGATTGAGGCCAAAGGAAATATTGGAGAGTCCAAGGATCGTTTGGACACCGGGCATCTCGGCTTTGATCCGGGCGATCGCTTCGAGGGTCTCGATGCCGTCACGACGTGAGTCGACCATGCCCGTCGAGAGGGGCAGTGCCAAAGTGTCAATGAAGATGTCGTGGTGATCGAGTCCGTAGCGCGATACCGCGAGCTCGGTAATGGCCTTTGCGGCACGCACCTTCCACTCGGCCGTTCGCGCCTGGCCCTCTTCGTCGATGCACGTTGCCACGATCGCCGCACCGAATTCGCTCGCTAGTGACAAAAAGCTGTCCAGACGAGTACCGGGAGCATCTCCTTCTTCGAGATTGACGGAGTTGAGGAGAGGTTTCCCGCCGAGCCACGTGAGCGCCTGACGAGCGACCGGTGCTTCGGTGGTGTCGATCATTACGGGCACTGACGACTGCGTCGCGAGACGACTCATGAGTTCGTTCATGTCACTCACACCGTCGGCCCCGGTGTAGTCAACGCAAACGTCCAGGATGTGCGCGCCCTCTTTGATCTGCTCGCGTCCAATCTCGACGCACGAGTCCCAGTCGCCTTCGAGCATCGCGTCACGGAACTTCTTCGAGCCATTCGCGTTCGTCCGTTCGCCAATGAGTAGGACCGACCGGTCTTGTTGATAGCTGACGGGCGAGTAGATCGACGCAACCGCGTGATCGATGACGGGCGAGCGCTTGGCGGCATTGAGTGGTCGAACGGTCTCAATGACGCGTGAGAGATGTTCCGGCGTCGTGCCACAGCACCCGCCGATCACCTGGACGCCGTATTCGGTGACGAACTTGGCGAGGTGTTCAGCGAGCGCGTCGGGCGTGAGGTCGTAGTGCATTTTGCCCTCAACGACACTCGGTAGTCCCGCGTTGGGCATACACGAGAGCGCGAGCGACGCGTTGTCCGAGAGCGTGCGAAGTGGTTCGTACATCTCCACGGGTCCCGTTGCGCAGTTGAGTCCAATGACGTCGATACCCAGAGGTGACAGCGCCGTGATGGCCGCGCCAATTTCAGTGCCGGGCAACATGCGACCGGTGAGTTCAATGGTTACTTGCACTTGGATTGGTACGACGCGACCGTGACGAGCCATCGCTCGATGACAGGCGGCGACGGCGGCCTTACCCGAGAGGAGGTCGAACATCGTCTCGACGAGCAAGAGGTCGACGCCACCCTCTAAGAGTCCGTAGGCCAACTCTTCGTAACTCGCCGAGAGAGCGTCGTAGGTGATCTGGCCGAGCGTCGGGAACTTCGTGCCCGGTCCCATGGAGCCGGCGACGAACCTTGGTTCATTCGCGCTCGCGTAACTGTCGGCAACGCGTCGGGCAATCTGGGCCGAGGCGAGAGCCATTTCGTGGGTGCGCTCGCCTATGCCGTATTCGTTAAGGACTACCGAAAACGTCCCAAAGGAGTCCGTCTCGATGGCGTCGACGCCCACGTCGAGGAACGATCGATGCAGCGACTCAACAGCGTCGGGCTTAGTGACGCAGAGAATCTCGTTACAGCCCTCCAAAGAGGCACCGCCAAAGTCGTCGGCGCTGAGCTGTTGGAGCTGGAAATTGGTACCCGTTGCACCGTCGTAGATGAGCACTCTCTGGGTTAGGGCCTTCAGATAGGGGTCGTCGGCGCTCGGTCGAGGAAACGGCAGACGAAAGGTTGGCTCCATTGGTCTTTTAGGTTACTGGTGATGCCCTCGTTCACTACGCTGACGACGTGAAGATTTACACGCGCGGCGGTGACGACGGCACCACGGGTCTCTACTTTGGTGGCCGCGTTGAGAAGAGTTCTCTGCCCATTGAAGTCAACGGTGCGGTCGACGAAGCGCAGGCCGTGCTCGGGTGGGCTCGCTCGCTGAGCGACGCGGGATCGCGCTTGAGTGAGCTACTCATCGTGATCGAACGTGATCTCTGGGTGCTCATGGCCGAGGTGGCGACGCTGCCCGCGAATCGACACAAGCTCGTAGCCGAGAAGTCACTGGTCACCCAAGTCATGATTGACCGTCTCGAGAACGAGATCGACGCACTTTCCTCCGAGATCGAGATGCCCAAGGAGTTCGTCGTACCGGGTGAGACTCAGTTGTCCGCGGCGCTCGACGTCGCGCGCACGGTCATTCGTCGCGCGGAACGCATCGCCGTGGGTTACCCCCTCGATGGCTCGCTCGTCAATCCTTACCTCAATCGACTGAGCGACCTCGTGTGGACGATGGCTCGTTGGGCCGAAGGACCGCAACATCGAACCGCCCGGGTTCACGACTAACAAAGGCACGCCATGGCTCGTACTGCTCGTATCACATCGTTGAAGGAAGCGCTCGCGCAGACGACCATTGGCGTCGTGGTGATCTTTAACGACGACGTGGGCATCGTGAGCGACGCGATACCGGCCAATCTCGCCGGCGTAGAGATTCCGCGAGCGTTGAGCAGAGAGTGGTGCACGCAACAAGGCCTCAAGGACGAGGCCGGCAGTTACGTCGTGTTGCGATCGATGTCGGGACCCAACGTCGCTTTTATCTCTCTCGGCTCAAACACTTCGGAGGCCCAGAACTTCCGACTCGTGGGGGCCGGGGCTCTCCGCGCCGCGGGCGAAGGTTCGATCGCGGTTCTCTTGGCCACCGACGAGTTGAGCGACCCCGCTCAAGTGGCCCAAGCACTCGTTGAGGGTGCGCTGATCTCCTCGTACAGCTTTAAGAACAGTGTCGGTGACGCCACGCTCGACGTAGTGCCCCTTGGCGTGCCGCTGCCGTCGGTGTCGGTACACGACGACATCACTAAGGGCGTGGAGCGCGGGGTCACCATCGCGAACGCGGTCAACTGGGCCAAGTTTCTCATCGACTCACCGGCCGGTTTCCTTCCGCCCAAGGAGCTCGCCAGGGCTATCGATGAGCGCCTCGAGAAGGACGCGCACGTCAAGGTGGATATTTGGACCGAGTCAAGGATCAAAGAGGAACGGCTCGGCGGACTACTCGGCGTGGGACAGGGTTCCGCCCAACCAACGCGACTGGTCTACGCGACCTACGACCCCGCGCCGGGCACCGAGTTGCCGCACGTCGCGCTCGTCGGCAAGGGCGTGACCTTTGACTCGGGAGGACTGTCCATTAAGTCCGGCGAGGGCATGATGACAATGAAGACGGACATGTCGGGCGCGGCGATTGTGATGTCCGTACTTTCTATGGCGAGCCGATTGACGCTCAAGGTCAAGGTGACCGCCATTGCTCCCCTGACGGAGAATCTGCTCGGCGACAGGGCGACCAAGCCCGGCGACGTACTCACGATTCGCAACGGCATGACCATTGAGGTGCTCAATACCGACGCCGAGGGTCGACTGATCTTGGCCGACGGCCTCAGTCTCGCCGTGGAGACGAACGCCGACACCATCATCGACGTCGCGACGTTGACTGGTGCGCAGAACGTCGCCCTCGGTGATGAAGTGGGTGCGATGTACGCCTCGACGGATGAACTCGCGTCACTGCTCGCCGCGGCGAGTGCTAGAAGCGGCGAAGCGCTTTGGCGTATGCCCCTCGTCGACAGTTACGAGTCCCACATTGAATCAGACGTGGCGGACATGAAGAACATCGGCAAACCTCCTCGGGCCGGCTCCATCACCGCCGCGCTGTTGCTGCGTCGATTCACGAACGGCCGGGCGTGGGCGCACCTGGACATCGCGGGTCCGGGACGGGCCGAGGCCGCGCGGGGCTATCAGACAAAGGGCGCGACGGCCTTTACGGCGCGCACCTTGGTTGAGTACCTCACGGCCTTAGCAGCGTCGACGAGCGTTTAAGGATTTAAGCGTCGAACGCGCTCGCGACGAGTAGGTACGTCGCGTTCAAGTGACTTCGACGCGACGTTGTTCTCGTCGCCGTGACCGATCAGAATTGAACAAAAGAGCTCTTCATCGACGATGCCGGCCCAGCGCAACACGGCTTCGTCGTTTCGAAAGTTGCCCCAGATAGTGGCCTGCCAGCCGTGTTCTTCAATTAATAACAACAACGCCATGGTCGCCATCGCCGCGTCGGTGTGCCAGTAGGGCACCGGCCACGCTGTTCGATCACTCAATCCCGATTTGGCTTTGTCGTCTTCGCCGTATCGCGCTACGTAGTCCTGAGCGCGGTCGGTGACGAGGACCACCGCGCCGGCTCGACGGAGTCCGTCGCTTCGTCGAGAACGCTCACGCCAGAGCTCGTCGGTGGCGTGTTGAAAGTAGCCAACCACCGAAGAAGCGCCCAGCGTGTAGACCCGTACGCCCGCACTGTTGCCGGCGGTAGGCGCCCACAAGGCTTGAGCGCAGAGTTCGTCCAGCACGACTTCATCAACGGGAGTCCCATCGAAAGAGCGGATCATGCGCCGAGCGGCCAGCAGTTCGCGAAGTTCCACGCGACGGGTTTAGCAGGTGTCCCGTTTTGTAATGTTGACCAGACAGGTAAGGTTTAGGCACTGAAAAGGAGCGTCCCTTGTCCTCACCACGAGACCTACTGAACGCCGCCAAAGCCGAGATTCGCGAGATTGACCCCCACGACGTGGCGGCTCGTCTCGATTACTACGAGCTACTCGACGTTCGCGAGCCCGAAGAGTACGAACAAGGCGCCCTGCCCGGTGCGGTGCACGTGCCGCGCGGACAACTCGAGTTTTCCATCGAAGGACGGCTCCTGAACAAGAACGCACCCGTTGCCGTCTACTGCGCCGGTGGCACGCGCAGCGCCTTCGCCGCGAAGACCCTCCAAGATCTCGGCTACACCGACGTGGTTTCGATTGCTGGTGGATTTAACAAATGGAAGGACGAGGGTCTTACGTGGGATACGCCGCGCTCCTTAAGCCAAGACCAGCGCATTCGATACCAACGACACCTCTTACTCCCTGAAGTGGGAGAAGAAGGTCAGATGAAGTTGCTCGACTCCAAGGTCTTGCTGCTCGGCGCGGGCGGGCTCGGCTCACCGGCCGCCCTCTACCTCGCCGCGGCCGGGGTGGGAACGATTGGCATCATCGACATGGACGTCGTTGACTCATCGAACTTGCAGCGACAGATCCTCCACACGCTCGATCGTGTCGGCATGCGCAAAGTGGAGAGCGCCAAGATCGCCCTGACGGCGATGAATCCTGACATCAAGGTTCTCACCTACGACACGCGCCTAAGCGCGGAGAACATCCTCGATATCTTCGACGGCTACGACGTCATCGTTGACGGCACCGATAACTTTCCCACGCGCTACCTCGTCAATGACGCGGCGCTCGTCAAGCGCATTCCGGTCGTCCATGGTTCTATCTTTCGATTCGAGGGCCAAGCCACCGTCTTCAACCCCTACGTGGGACCTTGCTATCGCTGCATGATTCCCGAGCCGCCGCCCGCGGAACTCGCGCCGAGCTGCGCCGAAGCGGGCGTGCTGGGTGTCTTGCCCGGCATCATTGGATCGATTCAAGCAGTAGAGACCATCAAGATGTTGCTCTTATTGGGCGATCCGCTCGTGGGACGACTGTTGACCTATGACGCTTTGGACCAGTCGTTTCGCTCGTTTAAGGTTCGTCGCGATCCTGAGTGCCCAGCCTGCGGTGAGAACGCTGGCGAGATCGTCATCGCTGAGTACGACGACCTCTGCATGCCACACGCGGTGCTCGCTTAAGCGACCACCACAATCGTGCCCACGATTTTGTCGTGCAATGTTTGGTTGCGCGCGTCAAAGAGCGGGTACAAGTTGTCGATGATGGCGACCGCTACCACGAACACCAGCAAGGCGCGCGGCAGCGCGAAGGCCGTGACGAAATAGAACACGACAATGGCGGTGCGCTGTAACGCCTGTCGGGTGGTCAACATCTTGCCCGTCGCGGCGTCGCGAATCCTCGTCGCGGCGACTCGATTGCCGAGTGTTTGGCCCTGGGCCCCGCTCGTGAGTTTGAAGAGGTAGAGGCCTACCAAGACGAAACCGGCGAGAGCCCCGAGAAAGTTGCCACCAACTTGGTCGAAGACCGCGATGAAGACCGACACCGGGATGATGAGTACGAGTTCGTCGGCGAACATCTGGCCAACGCGACGGCCAAATCCGGCGAGCATCAGCCCCGTCGTTGGATCGATCGGACCTCGAGCGCCGTCGGGCAGGTTTCTGTCGCACGCTGGACAGTTGGTCCCAATCATTTCCGTGCCGCAGTTTGAACAGTTCATCTCTCTATCTTGCTTGGTGGCGCGACAACTCACCAACTTTCCATTCGCTGTCGGGACTCTTGTCGGACTTCGACGCTCGAAGCTACCGCCTAATCTTGGTTGCGTGAGTACCGAGAAGCGCGTGACCGATTCGGGTATCGAGATCAAGACCGTCTACCGTGGCGCCGATCTAGAAGGTTTCGACGAAGCTACACAGCTCGGCGATCCCGGCGGCTACCCCTACACCCGAGGCGTGCAAGAGACGATGTACCGCGGACGACTCTGGACCATGCGCCAGTACGCGGGCTTTGGTACCGCGGAGGCGACCAACGAGCGATTCAAGTTCCTTCTCGGCGCGGGTCAGACGGGACTGTCGTGTGCCTTTGACCTCCCCACGCAGATGGGCCTCGACGCCGATCACGTTCGCGCCGAGGGCGAGGTGGGCAAGGTGGGCGTAGCGATCTCGTCCCTCGAGGACATGCGCCTCCTGCTAAAGGATCTACCCCTCGACGAGGTCACGACCTCGATGACCATCAACTCAACGGCCGCGACGCTGCTGCTCTTCTACCAATTGGTAGCGGAGGAACGCGGCGTCAAAGGTGCACAGCTACGCGGCACCATTCAAAATGACATCTTGAAGGAGTACGTCGCGCGGGGCACCTACATCTACCCGCCGCGCCCCTCCATGCGTCTCGTCGTCGACACGTTCGCCTACTGCGCCAAAGAGATGCCCCAATGGAACACGATCTCTATCTCGGGCTATCACATCCGTGAAGCCGGCTCCACCGCCGTCCAGGAGATCGCCTTTACGCTGGCGAACGGTATTGCGTACGTCGAAGCCGCGCTGGCGGCGGGGTTGGCCCTCGATGACTTCGCGCCGCGACTGAGTTTCTTCTTCAACGCTCATAACAATCTCTTCGAAGAGGTGGCCAAATATCGCGCGGCGCGGCGCCTGTGGGCCTCGATCATGCGTGATCGATTTGGCTCAACCGACCCCAAGTCGACGATGTTGCGCTTTCACACCCAGACGGGCGGCTCCACGCTCACCGCTCAGCAGCCTGAGAACAACATGGTGCGCGTGACCGTGCAGGCGCTCGGCGCGGCCCTGGGTGGTACGCAGAGCCTGCACACGAACGGCTTTGACGAAGCACTGGGACTGCCGACGGAGCGTGCGGCCAAACTGGCGCTGCGAACGCAACAGATCCTCGGTTACGAGTCGGGCATCGCCGACACCGTTGATCCCTTAGCCGGTTCGTACTTCGTTGAGTCGCTGACCGACGAAGTCGAAGCGCTCGCGAGAGAGTACATCGAGACCATCGACAAAATGGGCGGATCGGTCGCCGCGATTGAAGCGCACTACTTACAGGACGAAATCGAAGCCGCGGCGTACGAGTTCGCGCGCAGCGTCGAGCGCGGCGACAAAGTCGTCGTGGGCGTGAATCGTTTTACCGAGAGTGAGTCCACCAAGGTGGACGTCTTTCCCATAGACGAGGCACAACAACAGGCCCAGGTGAAGCGCGTTCGCCAACTGAAAATTACGCGCGAAAACGACGCCGTGCGCGCGGCACTCGAGGACCTCCGGACCTGCGCGCAGGGTTCAGGCAATTTGCTCTATCCAATGAAGATCGCGCTGTCGCGCTTGGCGACGCTCGGTGAAGTGGCCGACGTCCTTCGAGATGAGTTCGGGGTCTACAAGGCGAGCTAGCGCCCGAGCGGCTCGTGAAAGTGCGTCACGATCGGCGTCACTCTGTAGAAGTGATGGGTGAGCGAGCGCCACGCGCCAAATAGTTCGGTCTCTCGAAAGGCCATGTGCGCCTCGATACTGGACCACCTTACGAGTAAGAGATAGACCGACTCGTCCTCGGCCTGATGACGGACCTCGGCGCCGAAGCATCCCTCGGCTGATTCGATAATCGGGAGTGCCTCTCGCATCGAAGCCTCAAAATTGCCTTCTTCTCCCGTCGTGACGGTCAAGAGCGCGTGTTCGAGCATCACGTTCGTCGCAGCAGTCGTTCGCGCAGCGCCGTGTCCTGAGCAACGCCAATGGCGGTAGCGGCGAGCACGATCGCGCCGTCGATGACGGCCTGATCGGCGGCGGGGGTCACGCAGGCTTTCGTGAACTCCGGCTGGTGATTGACCGCGCCGTGCGTAGGGATCATCAAAAGCGGATGTATGGAAGGAACAACCAGAGAGACGTTGGCCATATCGGTCGAGATCGTTGGCTTAGCGACGTCCTCGTCGTCGAGGGTGAAGCTTCGACCAAGGGCTTCGGCGGCGACACGGTAGTGCGCGAGGATGTCGGGGTCGGTGTCCATATGCGAGAAAGGGTGGCCGAGCTCTTCGATGGCGAAGGTGGTGCCCGTCGCGAGGGCGCCGGCTTCGAAGCAGGCGTTGACGCGACGGCGTAGTTCACCGAGACGCTCACTGGTGGTCGAGCGAGCCATGAATCGTCCGACGGCCCGGCTCGGAATGATGTTGGCGGCTGAACCACCTTCGGTGACGATGCCGTGTACTTGGTCTTGGAGACGGAACTGCTGGCGAAGTAGACCGAGGGCGACCTGGGCAATGGTGAGCGCGTCGAGAGCGTTCGCGCCTTCCCACGGCGCGGCCGACGCGTGGGCCTCTTTGCCATAAAAGGTCACGTCAAAGTGGTCAACGGCCAGACACGCAGCGTCGAGTCGCTCGCTCGGGAAGGGATGAATCATCATGGCGGCGTGCGCGTTCTCGAAGTAGCCCGCGTTGATGAGGTCGATCTTGCCGCCGCCGCCCTCCTCAGACGGCGTGCCGAGCAACGTCACCGTGAGATCGAGTTCGTCGGCCACCGCGCCGAGTCCAAGAGCGGCGCCAAGGGAGGAGGCCGCGATGATGTTGTGACCACAGGCGTGACCCACGTCGGGCAGCGCGTCGAACTCGGCGCAGTAGACAATGTTGAGCGAACCCGAACCCTTGGTTGCGCGAAAGGCTGTCGGCAGCGACGCGATGCCTCGTTCGACCTCAAAGCCCCACCCTTCGGCCGCACGAGCGAGTACCTCAGAGGACGCAAACTCTTCGTAACCGAGTTCAGGATGAGCGTGAATGAAGTGACTCAGTGCGACGAGTTCATCGCGAACGTCTTCGATGGCGCCCGTAGCTCTGGCGTCGGGCGTCATTCAATAACCACCACGACGTCACCGGCGCTGACCGAGTCGCCGGTCGCGACGTTGATGGACTTCACGACACCCGACTTCTCGGCGTTGACGGCGTTTTCCATCTTCATCGCTTCAAGGATGACGACGGTCTCTCCGGCCTCGACCGCTTGGCCGACTACGACGTTGACCTTGACGATGGTGCCCTGCATTGGTACCGCGACTCGGCCCGAGCCACTGCCGAGCACGCCGGCATGGTGCTGGCGGCGAGGCTTGGCGGCCGTGCTCTGTGGTCGCGCGGGGAGATCGTCACTAGATTCGGGTACCCAAAGGGCGACGGTGACCCGCCGACCGTTCACTTCAGCCGTGACGTCTTTTCGAACGTGGCCGTCGCCGACCGAAATGGCCGCCGTGGCGGGACTGGGTAGCGCCGAGAAGTCGAGGTTGGTCTCTACCCACTTGGTCGAGTGGGTGCCGTTGACGAACTCTTCGCTGGAGAGAATGACGACGTCGGCACCCAAAGTGGTCACGACCCCCTCAATGGTGGTCTCTTCAATGGCGCGTAACATCCTCCGGCGCGCTTTTTCGCGGTCCGAGGACCACACCACAAGTTTGCCAATGAGGTTGTCGTAGTACTGCGAGATCGTGTCGCCAACGCTGTAGCCGGCGTCGAGGCGAACGCCGGGACCAGAGGGTTGGTCGAACTTGGTGATCGTGCCAGGCGAAGGAATGAATCGGCCGCCGGCGGGGTCCTCAGCGTTAATACGAACCTCAATCGCGTGACCGTTTCGTTGGACGTCTTCCTGGGTGAAGTCGAGCGCTTCACCGGCCGCGATGCGTAACTGCCACTCCACGAGGTCGAGGCCCGTGACGAGTTCGGTGACCGGATGTTCGACTTGGAGGCGCGTATTCATTTCGAGAAAGAAGAACTCGCCGTCTTGAAAAAGGAACTCAACGGTGCCGGCGTTGACGTAGCCACAGGCCCTCGAGACCTTCACGGCAGCTTCGCCCATGGCTTGGCGAATATTGTCGGGGAAGTTCGGAGCGGGTGACTCTTCGATGAGTTTTTGGTGGCGCCGTTGAGCTGAACAGTCCCGCTCACCGAGCCAGAGCGTGTTACCGTGCGCGTCGGCGAGCACCTGCATTTCGATGTGACGGGGCCACGTCAGGTAGCGCTCGACGTAGCACTCCGAACGACCGAAGTAGTTTTGGGCCTCGCGTTGAGCGCTTTCGAGAGCGGCGTCGGCTTCCTCGGGAGCGTTCACCACCTTCATGCCTCTTCCGCCGCCGCCGTACGCGGCCTTAATCGCGACGGGCCAGCCGAACTCTTTGCCGAAGGCGATGACTTCTTTGGCGCTCTTCAGTTCCTTACTGCGACCCGGGACGCCGACGACACCAGCGGCTTCGGCGGCGAGTCGTGAGGAGATTTTGTCGCCCATAACTTCGATCGCTTCGGGCGGCGGTCCGATGAAGGTGACGCCGCGAGAGGTGATGGCGCGAGCGAAGTCGGTGTTTTCGGAGAAGAAGCCGTACCCGGGGTGAACCGCGTCCGCGCCGGAACGCTCAATAATGTCGAGAATCGCTTCGGTGTTGAGGTAACTCTCGGCGGCTGTTTGGCCCCCGAGCGCGTACGCCTCGTCAGCCAAGCGCACGTGTAAAGCATTGCGGTCAAGCTCGGAGTACACGGCTACGGTGGCGATACCCATTTCGCGACAGGTCCTGATCACGCGCACCGCGATCTCACCCCTGTTGGCGATAAGGACTTTCTTTAACACCGAAACCTCCGTATTGAGCCTGTTATTTTCTAGCACCCGTCCACCAAACTCTAATGTTTGAGCGTGAGACCCATTGTTTGGCGCGTTGAGCACTTTGACGAGATCGACTCAACAAACACCTACCTCACCACCAAGGTCAGTGAAGACGCGCCTGAAGGACTGGTCGCCATTGCGGACTTTCAAAGTTCCGGTCGCGGACGGCTAGACCGACAATGGGAATCGCCGCCAAGGGCCTCGCTACTCTGCTCGATGCTGCTGCGCCCCAAACTTGACGCGGACCGACTCCAGATGGTGGTGGCCTGCGTGTCGCTCGCCGCTCGCGCGGCCCTGGTTCGACTGAGTGGCGTGCGACCGCAACTGAAGTGGCCGAACGACCTCGTCGTTGGCGACAAGAAGATCGCCGGTTTGCTTGCTGAAGTGGTCGCTACAGAACTCGGTTTCGCTGTCGTCGTCGGCCTCGGTGTGAATCTGACCTACCAGGGACCCGAAGGTGTCAACGCGACCAGCGTTCTTGACGAGTCCGGCCTCACGATCGCGCCGCGAGCGCTTCTGGATCTTGTCCTCGAAGAGATCGAGCCTCGTCGTCAGCAGCTCTCGAGTGACGAAGGTCGTCGGCTTCTTCGCGGGGAGTACCAGCGTGCACTCGCCACGATCGGCCAGCGAGTTCGCGTGGAACAACTCAGTGGTTCAGTCGAGGGGACTGCACAGGGAGTTGATGACTCTGGACAGCTCCTCGTCGATGTCGACGGCGAAACACGCACCTTTGGCGTGGGGGATGTCGTGCACGTACGACCCACGGAAAGTGGCACGCAATGAGCCGACCCACCCGCGTCTTGGTGACCGGAGCGGGAGGACAAGTGGGCGTCGACCTCGTCGACGTACTGAGCGGTCGCACTCCCTTAGGGGGCGACGCAAGGTTCCAACCCGATGGTCGGCCAATTGACAACGACGAATTCGAAGTGCTCGGACTTACCCGAGGCGAGTTAGACGTCGCCGACCGCGACGCGGTATTGAAAACGTTGCGCGCGGCTCGTCCCGACGTCGTGGTGCACTTAGCCGCCTACACCGCCGTCGATCGGGCCGAAGAAGATGCCGTGAGCTGTTTCTACGTGAATGAGCACGGGACCGAATCGATGGTGCTGGGCGCGCGCGACGTCGGCGCGCACCTCATCGCCATTTCAACCGACTACGTCTTTGACGGTACGAAGGGTGCACCCTACGTCGAGGACGACGTGACCCACCCCCTGAGTATTTACGGAGCGTCCAAACGTGGCGGCGAGCTTCACTGCTCAACGAGTGACACGATCGTGCGCACGTCGTGGGTCATGGGAGTGAGAGGCAAGAACGTGATTCACGTCATCGCTAAGAAGGCGTCGGCGGGCGAGAACGTTCGTTTCGTCAACGATCAGACGGGCACCGTCAGTGGCGCAAGTGATCTCGCCCGCGCCCTCGCGACGCTCGTTCGCGAACGTCCCGGCGGTACGTGGCACGTGGCGAACAGTGAAGCGACGACGTGGTTCGACATCGCGGCTTACGTCGGTGCCCTTCTTGGCCGAGACGACGAATTCGCAGCCCCGATCGCGACAGGCGAGTTGTCGCCGGCCCCCCTGGCCACGCGACCTGCTCGTAGCGACCTCGACACGACCAAGTTCGCCTCGTCATGGAGCGCTCTGGCGCCCTGGCGCGACGCTGTCGCGCGTCTCGTACGTGATCGCCAAGTAAACAACGTGGCCCAATGAGCGACGTGACCAACGACGTGGCCGCGATCGTCATCGACTATCACGCCGATCAGGTGCTCATTGAGTGCGTGGATTCTCTGCTCGCAAACGGCGTTGATCAGATTGTCGTCGTCGAAAACGGCGAAGTTGGTTCAGCCCCCGCGTCGCTGCTCGAACGCGGGGTAGTGGTCGTCTCGCCGGGCGTGAACCTAGGGTATGGACGGGGTGTCAACAGGGGTGTGGCGATCGCTCATCCCACGACCTACTTGTTGGTTTCGAATCCGGACGTCGTCGTGCATCAGGGCGCCGTGGCGTCGATGGTCAAGTACCTCGTCGAACACGACGACGTCGCGCTCGTAGGACCCGAGATTCTCAGACCCGACGGCAGCGTCTATCCCTCGATGCGCGTGTTTCCCAACGTCTGGTTCGCGGGACTGCACGCGATGTTGGCGCCGTGGTGGCCGTCGAATCCGGCGACGAAAAGGTACCGCTCCGCGAGAAGTGACGGCAGTGTCGACTGGGTGTCGGGTGCGTGCTTCTTGGTACTTCGCTCCGCGTTCGAGGCCGTGGGTGGATTCGATGAGCGGTACTTCATGTTCGCTGAAGACATGGCGCTGTGTTGGCAGCTACGAGAGCATGGATTCAAAGTGGCCGGCACCACCGGCGCCGCGGTGACCCACATCGAGGGGGTCTCACGGGCGCGTGTTTCTCGCGAGATGGTCATTGCGCACCACCGAGGCGCCCTGCGCTTTGAGTTTCAGACCGCCAAGGGTTGGCGTCGTGCGCTCGCACCGGTGGCGGGCCTGGTCTTGAGTCTGCGCCTACTGCTCGTACTTCTGGCGCGCCCAAAAACCTAAATGGTAAGTGTTCTAGAATGGTCGCTGGGCTGCGAGTGGTCTGTGGTTGAAAGTCGATGCCAGTCGCGGGCGAAACGACCCACGTAAGGCGTCTTACGACGCTGAGCATGGCGCGGTTTAGAAGTAAGTCCTGCCCCGAGGCGATCAAGCTGATCGTTAAGGGAGCCGGTGAAGTGTGCGAGATCATCGTGGGAGAGCGAAAGCTGCCCCGGTGCGCACGGACACCGCCGCAGGCAGGTGTGGGGTCAAAGACCAGGTCAGCACTCGTAGCCCTACTGAAGTCCCCGTTTGACCGGTAGGGTAAAGCACGATATGAGCGTATTTCAGAAGATTTTGAAGGCCGGCGAAGGCAAGCGAGTTCGTGAACTCGCCGGGCTCGTCGGGCCCATCAACGACCTCGCCGACGAGATGGCGGCGTTGAGCGACGAGCAGCTCAAAGCCAAGACCTTGGAGTTCCGAGCGCGCCTCGACGATGGCGAAACCCTCGACGACCTCTTAATTGAGGCCTTCGCCGTGGTTCGTGAAGCCGCCACCAGAGTGCTCGGCCAACGTCCCTACGACGTGCAACTCATGGGTGGCATGGCGTTGCACTTTGGCTGGATCGCTGAAATGAAGACCGGTGAAGGTAAGACCCTCGTTTCGACGTTGCCGGTCTATCTGAACGCGCTCGCCGGAAAAGGTGTGCACGTGGTCACCGTGAACGACTATTTGGCCACTCGTGACGCGAACTGGATGGGCGAAGTGCACCGGTGGCTTGGAATCACCGTGGGCCGCGTGGGACCTGACCTCGATGACTTTGAAGCCAAGCGCGAAGCGTACGCCTCGGACGTGACGTACGGCACGAACACTGAGTTTGGCTTTGACTACCTTCGAGACAACATGGCGCGGCGCGCCGATCACATGGTCCAGCGTGGTCACCACTACGCCATCGTCGACGAGGTCGACTCGATTTTGATTGACGAAGCACGTACGCCACTCATCATCTCGGGCCCGGCGTCGGACGTCACCAAGCTCTACTACCAGTTCGCCTCGATTGCCCGCTCACTCACGCGTGACGCCGACTACGAAGTCGATGAAGAGAAGAAGACCGTGGTGCCGACCGAGTCCGGTATCGAGAAGGTGGAGCGTCAACTGGGCGTCACCAATCTCTACGACGCCGTTGCGACGAACTACGTGCACCAACTCGGTCAGGCCCTGAGAGCCAAAGAACTCTTCCATCGCGACAAGGACTACCTCGTTGACGCGGGCGAAGTAAAGATCGTTGACGAGTTCACCGGTCGCACCCTGGACGGTCGTCGATGGAGTGACGGACTCCATCAAGCCGTCGAGGCCAAAGAACGAGTGCGCATTCAAGAAGAGAACCACACGTGGGCGACGGTCACCTTGCAGAACTACTTCCGTCTCTACGAGAAATTGGCGGGCATGACCGGTACGGCCGAGACCGAAGCCGCGGAGTTCGGTAACACGTACGGACTGTCCGTCGTACCAATTCCTACGAATCAGCCGGCCGTGCGCCTCGACCAGCCCGACCTCATCTTTAAGACCGAAGCCGCGAAGTTCGCCGCCATCGTCGAGGACGTGCGTGAACGCACCGACCTGGGTCAGCCGATCTTGTTGGGTACGGCGTCGGTGGAGAAGTCCGAGCTCTTGTCGCGCGAACTCTCCAAAGCCGGCATTGCCCACGAAGTCTTGAACGCGAAGCAGCACTTTCGCGAGGCGGAGATTGTGGCCCAGGCGGGACGAAAAGGTGCCGTGACCGTGGCGACCAACATGGCCGGACGAGGCGTTGACGTGATTCTCGGCGGCAACTTTGAAGGTCTCGCCACGCGCGACGCACTCGCTCAGGGATTCCAAATCGGCAGCGAAGAGTACGACGCTGCGTACGAAAAGGCCGTCGCGAAGTGGAAGCCCGTAACCCAAGCCGACGGTGATGAGGTGCGAGCGCTGGGTGGCCTCTACGTCCTTGGCACGGAACGACACGACTCGCGACGCATTGACAATCAGCTGCGCGGACGTTCTGGTCGTCAAGGCGACCTCGGTGAGAGCCGTTTCTACCTCTCGCTAGAGGATGAGTTACTGCGACTTTTCGCGACCGGTGCCGTGTCGTGGGTCATGGACCGCACGATGCCCGACGACGAAGCCATTGAAGCGAAGATGGTGTCGAAAGCAATCGAGCGCGCCCAAAATACCGTCGAAGCGCGCAACGCCGAGATTCGTAAAGACGTCTTGAAGTACGACGAAGTGATGAACGAACAGCGCAAGGTTATCTACAAGCGTCGCCAGCAAGTCATCGACGGTGAGGACATCCACGACGCCACCATTGAACTCATTGAAGATAGCCTCACCGAAGCCGTGCACGACCAACTCGAGGCACAGTTCAACGAGGAGTGGGATCTCAACGCCTTGCTCTTAGAGTTGCAGTCGTTTTATCCGACGCAGCTCGACCTCGACACCCTGAGCGCGTATTCCAAAGCCGACGATATTGCCGGTCTCGTCGTTGATGACGCCGTGGGCCTCTACGAGAAGAAGTCGGAGAACTTCGTTGGTGGTCTCGACACCGCGAAGGAGATCGAGCGCGACGTGATGCTCCAGATCCTCGACCAGCGTTGGCGTGAACACCTTTCGGACATGGACTACTTGCGCGACGGTATCCACCTTCGCCAAGTTGCCCAACAGGACCCCCTGACGGCGTGGCAAAAAGAGGGCTACCTGATGTTCGAGCACCTGCTCGAAGCGGTCGATCTCGACTACGTGCGCTACATCACGCACGTTGAGGTAGCGTCGCAGACTCCGGTGGCGGCGAGTGAGGACGACGGACTCGACGGAGCCGTGACGAACGCCAACGAAGTCGCGCCTGGCGCGGCGGAGCTCCCGGTTCACGAAGCGCCAAAGAAGCACAACCCCAAAGAGGGCGACAAGATTGGTCGTAACGACCCGTGCTGGTGTGGTTCGAAGCGCAAGTTCAAG
The DNA here is from genome assembly GCA_036511495.1 of Acidimicrobiales bacterium. Classification (GTDB taxonomy): domain Bacteria; phylum Actinomycetota; class Acidimicrobiia; order Acidimicrobiales; family RAAP-2; genus RAAP-2. The sequence goes on from DATCCC010000018.1 coordinate 75,494, forward strand.
CAGTGCCATGGCCGACCCTAAAGCTGAAAACGCTTTACGCAACGCTCTGGTGTCGATCGGGGAACTCGAGACCAGGTGGGTAGCGGCGAGCGAGTACCTGAAGATTGACGCGAGTCGAGCCCGTCACGTGCTGCTCGCGGCGCTCGCCGAGGACCCCAATCTCTGGGACGACCAAGACAACGCCCGTCAGGTGACGACCGAACTCGGGCGCCTCAGCAACGACCTCGAGTCGTTTGACGCCCTTCGCCACTCGCTCGACGACGTGACGGTCCTGGCCGAGTTCGCGCGCGAGTCGCTCAGCGCCGGCGAAGCCGACTGGTCGCTCTTTGATGAACTCTCCAGTTCCGTCGACGCACTCGCGCACGCCATCGCGGCGCTCGAGACGCAGAGCCTCTTCAGCGGCCCCTACGACGAGAACGAGGCGATTGTTGAGCTGCACGCCGGTGCCGGTGGTACCGACGCGCAGGACTGGACCGAGATGTTGTTGCGCATGTACTCGCGGTGGGCCGAGCGGCGCGGCTTTGGCGTGGAGATCGATGAGGCCACCGAGGGTCAAGAAGCCGGACTGTTGTCGGCAACGTTTATCGTCAAGGGTCGCTTCGCCTACGGGTGGCTCTCGGTGGAGCGAGGCGTGCACCGCCTCGTGCGCATCAGCCCTTTTGATTCACAAGCTCGTCGCCAGACAAGTTTCGCCAGTCTCGACGTGACGCCGCTGTTGAACGACAACGCGGGCGAGGTGGAGATTGACGAGAAGGACCTTCGCGTCGACACGTACCGCTCGTCGGGCGCCGGAGGACAGCACGTCAACAAGACTGACTCGGCGATTCGCCTCACGCACCTGCCGAGCGGCATCGTCGTGAGTTGTCAGAACGAACGATCGCAGCACCAAAACCGTGCTCGCGCGATGCAGATCTTGGAAGCGAAATTGGCCGAACGACAGCGAGCCCAGCGCCAAGCTGAAATGGACGCGCTCAGTGGTAGTCGAAGTGATAACGCGTGGGGTTCACAGATTCGTAGCTACGTCCAAGCGCCCTATCAACTCGTAAAAGACCACCGCAGCGATTTCGAGACTGGCAACGTTGACGCAGTCTTGGACGGAGACCTCGATGACTTTATGGAAGCCGAGCTACGACGACAGCGTTCCACATCATAAATGTTGCGAAGTACAACGATTGACTGGTTTTCGTGGTGCGAATCTGTGAGTTCGCCAAACTAGAATAGATACGTCAACGTGCCCGTTCGTCGCACATCTACCAAAAAACCCGAGGGGGTGTTGCCGTGATTCGTTTCGAGAATGTCTCCAAGACGTACAAGAACGGCACATCGGCCCTCAAGGACATCTCACTCGATATTGAAAAGGGCGAGTTCGTCTTTCTTGTTGGCGCGTCGGGTTCAGGTAAAACAACTTTCTTGCGCCTGTTGCTTCGTGAAGAACACCCCGACCAAGGTCGAATTCTCGAGGCGGGTCGCGACATTGGTGAGTTACCCAAGTGGCGAGTGCCGTACCTGCGACGCAATATTGGATGCGTCTTCCAAGATTTTCGCCTGTTGCCTAATAAGTCAGTCTTTGAGAACGTGGCCTTCGCCCTAGAGGTCATTGGTCGGCCGCGCTCGACCGTTGAGTCGCAGGTTCCTCAGATTCTGGAGCTCGTGGGCCTTACCGATAAGTCCAAGAACCTGCCCCACGAACTCTCCGGTGGCGAGCAGCAGCGCGTCGCCGTTGCGCGAGCTTTCGTTAATCGGCCGCTCATTCTCTTGGCGGACGAACCGACCGGAAACCTCGACCCTTCGAACTCTGAGTCGATTATGGCGCTCTTGGAGCGAATTAATCGCACCGGCACGACCGTGGTGATGGCGACTCACGATAAGGCCCTCGTCGACCGGATGCGTCGTCGCGTGGTCGAACTCGATAGGGGCGAGATGATTCGCGACCAAGTGCGCGGTGTGTACGGCATTGACGAAGGCGCGTCCATCTAATGCGCGTGTATTTCCGCTACGCCTTTAAAGAGACGTTCAGCAACCTTTGGCGCAACCGCATGATGACGATCGCGGCAGTCTTGACCGTGGCCGTCTCGCTCTCACTCGTCGGATCGGCCTTACTCCTGAAGCAAAGTGCCGCGCAAGCGTCGGCGCAGTGGCAACAGGGAACGCGCGTGACGGTCTGGATGCAACCTACGGCCTCGACCAGCGAGATCGATGACATTCGAGGCCAACTCGCCAATTTGCCGGTCGTGAAGAGTTGCCTTTACTACACCCAGGCCCAGGACTTAAAACAGGCGCGAGTGTTGTTACCCCAAGACGAGTGGTCGGTCCTCACCGTGTCGTCAATGCCCTCCTCGTTCCAGTGCGTGCCGAACGTTCCTTCCGACGCGTTCATTGTCGAGTCGACCTTCGCGCATCAGCCGGGCGTCTATAAAGTAACTGGGCCTAATCAACAGATTCGCTCGATGAACCGCGCCATTCGCGTCTTGCAGATCGTCTTCCTGGCGCTGGCGGGCGTGTTGTTGCTCTCCGCGACGGTGTTAATCCTCAATACCATCCGTATGGCCATCTTCGCGCGACGTCGAGAGGTTTCGGTGATGAAGTTGGTGGGCGCGACGAACTGGTTCATTCGCATCCCCTACATCACCGAAGGCTTTATCCAGGGTCTACTCGGTTCGGTCGTCGCCATCTTGGCCGTCACCGCGCTGCACACCTGGTATCCGTTGCATAACGAGTTTCGGCTCAACACCAGCGCACTCGTCGGGACGAATCTGGTCGTTCTCATTGTGGGCGTCGTGATTGGCTCAGTAGGGTCGGCGATTGCCATTCGCCGATTCCTCGACGTTTAGCTTTTCGCCGCGTCGAAGTCGATCGAGAGCGAGTTGACGCAGTAGCGCAGTCCGCTCGGCGTGGGTCCGTCGTTAAAGACGTGACCTAAGTGACCGCCGCACTTCGAACAGAGAATTTCGGTGCGCTCTCGAAAGAGCGACGCGTCGGTGCGCTCGATGACCGTGCCCGGTTCACAAGCGTCAAAACTCGGCCACCCACAGCCCGAGTCGAACTTCTGAGCGCTGCTAAAGAGCACTTGGCCACAGCCAGCGCAACTAAAGACGCCGTCGGCGTCAACGTGGAGCAGCGAACCGGTGAAGGGCGCCTCGGTGGCGGCCTTACGTAGAACGGCGTAGCGCTCGGGGGAGAGTTCGTCTCGCCACTCCTCTTCGGTCTTTTCGATCTCGTAGTTCACGACGCCATTTTATTGGTGCCCACTAAGAACCACCTAGAAGTAGTTCGGACGGGGGGCCTCGGGCAGTACTCGTGGGAACTCGGGCTGGTTCGCCAAGAGCCGGGCGAAGGAAGCGGCGAGACCCTCGGGGTCGAGACCGAGTTCGGCCAATAGTTCATCGGCCTGGTGCTGTTCAAGGTAGGCCCGGGGCGCGCCGAGGATTCGCGTCATGGGAAAGGGACGCTCAAGCTCTTGGGCTCTGGAGCGCACGGCTGAAACCATCAACGTGCCGGCGCCGCCGTGGCGCGTCCCGTCTTCGACGGTGATAATTCGTTCGTGGCTCAACGCGTCGTCGATCATGGCGATGTCGGGTGGCAAGACGCGCACGTCATAGAGCGTGACACCGCTGGCGTCCTCACCAAGGAGCTCCAGGGCCCTGTAGGCCGCGGGCGCCATCTTTCCTACGGCCAACACGCACAGCGACCCGTCACCGCGTACGACCTCTCTGGCGTCGAGACCCGAGCCCACGACGCCGTCAAAGGGCTTCGGCAGCGTCTTGGGATAGCGCAGGGCCGTCGGCGTGGACATCGACAACGCGGTCTCGAGCATGCCCGGAACCTCCTCCGCCGTCGATGGCGCAAAAACAGTCATGTTCGGTATGGCCAAACAGAGCGCGATGTCCAAGAGACCGTGATGGCTAGGACCGTCGTCACCGGTGATGCCCGCTCGGTCAAACACAAAGACGACTGGCAAGTTCAAGAGGCCCACGTCCAGGTGAGCCTGATCGAAGGCGCGAGAGAAGAACGTGGCGTAGACCGCGACGACGGGCTTAAGACCGCCCATGGCCATACCGGCCGCCGCCGTGACGGCGTGTTGTTCGGCAATGCCGACGTCAAAAAATCGATCGGGAAATCGAGCCTCGAAGTTTAAGAGACCGGTCGGCCCGGCCATGGCGGCGGTGATGGCGACGATTCTCTCATCCTCGGTCGCGAGACTGACCAACGAGTCCGAGAACGCTTGCGCGAAGGACTTGGTTTGCTTCCCGTTGTTCTGGGCACGCGGCGGGAGTTTGTAGTCATGCATCTTGAGGTCGTCGCTAACGGCCGGTTCGTACCCTCGGCCCTTTTCGGTGAGCGCGTGGATAACAATCGGCCCGTCCCACTCCGCGGCACTCTTCAGCGCGTTCTCGAGTGCCTCGATGTTGTGTCCGTCGATGGGGCCAACGTAGCGAACACCCAGGTTCTCAAAGAACGTGTGCGGAGTCACCATCTCACGAACGACGGACGTGAAACCATCGATGCCGAGGTAGGCGGCCTTGCCCACGCCCGGCAGGCGTGGCAAGAGTCGGCGCACGCGGTCGCGCAACGTTAAGTACGTTCGATTGAGCCGCAGGGTTGTCAGTGAGGCGGAGAGTTTCGAGATGGTGGGCGCGTAGCTTCGTCCGTTGTCATTCAGAACAATGACCACGCGTTGGTTCGAGTGGCCCAAGTTGTTGAGCGCTTCGTAAGCCATGCCGCCGGTGAGCGAACCGTCGCCCACGATTGCCACGACGTGGCGTTTGCCACCGCGGCCAATGAGTTCGTGTCGTTGCTGGAGCGCCACCGAAAGACCGTGCGCGTAGGAGAGTGCCGTGGAGGCGTGGCTCGACTCGATCCAGTCGTGCTGACTCTCGGATCGATTCGGATAGCCCGAGAGCCCACCTCGCTGGCGCAGGTTCTTAAACCCGTAGCGACGACCGGTGAGGAGTTTGTGGACGTAGGCCTGGTGACCGGTGTCCCAAAGAAGAATGTCTTTGGGTGACTCAAAAACGCGATGCAACGCAATGGTGAGTTCAACAACACCCAGGTTCGAGCCCAAATGTCCACCGGTTTTCGTGACGTTCTGGATGATGAATTCGCGAATTTCTTTGCTGAGTTTTTGTAAGTCGCTGTAGGAAAGCGGTTGAAGGTCGGCGGGAGTTTCAATCGACGGCAGAATCACGCAGTCAAGCCTATCGGGGCCGATGTGGAGCGAAGAGTCCGAGCAGATTGGCTTGTAACCTGAGTTTTATGAGTACCCAATTGGTAGAGGCCGACGTTCTTCAGAGCACACTCGCCGAGGCGCTGAGTCGCGGTGGCGAGTTCGCAGAAGTTTTTGTCGAGGATCGCACCACGTCCTCGGCGATGCTCGATCAGCGTCGGGTAGAAGAACTCAGCTCTGGCCGCGACCGCGGCGCGGGGATTCGGGTGGTTATCGGCGAAACTACGGGCTTCGCGCACACGGCCGACCTCAGCGAGAAGGGTCTGCACGCGGCCGCTCAGGCCGCGGCGGCCGTTGCCCGAGCGGGCGGGGGCGGGGTACGAAAAGTTGCCCTCGACGTGCTGCGGGCGAATCCGTCGACGGCGTTGACAGAGCCGGGAGAGGTCAGCAAGTCGAAGAAGATTGAGTTGCTCCTCCAGGCCGACGACGTCGCCAGGTCAGAGGGTTCTTCCATCACCCAAGTGCAAGTGGCGATCGGCGACTCAACTCGTCGATTCGTCGTAGCCAACTCTGAGGGCGTTTACGCTTCGGATCACCAAGTGCGCACACGGTTCAACGTGTCCTGTGTCGCGACGGGCGACACCGGTATGCAGACCGGGTACCGTCCCGTCGCGGGCACGAGGGGCTTTGAGTTATTGAGTCGTGAAGTCGTTGAAGAAGCGGCCCGCGGTGCCGCACGCCAGGCCATCACGAAACTTGACGCGCGACCCGCACCGTCGGGCGACTTGCCCGTCGTTCTCGCCAGCGGATCGGGTGGCATATTGTTCCACGAAGCGTGTGGTCACGGTCTCGAGGCCGACGCCATTATGAAGGATGCGTCGGTCTACGCGGGCAAGGTCGGCCAACAGGTCGCCAGTTCACTCGTCACTTTGGTTGATGACGGCACGGTCAGCGGCGAGTGGGGATATCTCGCCATTGACGACGAAGGACACCAGAGTTCGCGCAACGTCCTCATTGAGAACGGCGTGCTCACCGATTACATGTGGGATTACCTGCGCGCGCGCAAAGACGGTCGCGTGTCGGCAAACGGCCGTCGCCAGAGCTATCAGTACTTGCCCATGGTGCGCATGACCAATACCTACCTCTTAGAGGGCGAGTCGGACGCTGACGAGATCGTCGCCCAGACGCCTTACGGTGTCTACGTCGCTCAATTGGGCGGCGGTCAGGTCAATACCGCAACCGGCGACTTTGTCTTTGGCATGACGGCGGCGTTCTTAATCGAGAATGGCAAAATCACCGCGCCGCTTCGCGACTGCAACCTCATCGGCAACGGACCCGAGATTCTCAAGCGAGTTGACGCCGTGGGACGGGACTTTTCAATGATGCCCGGCACGTGCGGCAAGGACGGCCAGTCGGTGCCGGTGGGCTGTGGCCAAGCGACGATGCGTCTCAGTGGCATCACCATCGGCGGCGCGGCGGCGTGAGCGCACTCTTAGAACAGGCCGATCGACTCCTCGAATCCGCTAAGGGTGACGAAGAAGTCGAGATCTACGTCTCAAGCGGCGTCGAGACTGAAGTCAAGGCGTACCAGGGTGCGATAGAGAATCTATCGAGCGCCAGCTCTTCGGGCGTTGGTGTTCGTGTTCTGCGTGACGGTCCCAGCGGTGCCAAGGTCGGCACGGCGTGGGCGGGGTCACTGGACGACGAGTCCGTACGCGAAGCGTTGCGCGAAGCCCGTGACAACGTTCGCTTTGCCTCAGAGGATGAGTACGTGGCCTTCGCGCGCCCCGACGGCGTTGACCCGATGTCGTTGACGTTGCGCGATGAGTCAGTGCTGACGACGCCGCTCGATGAGAAGATTGCCATAGCGATTGAACTTGAACGCCGTGTGCGAAGCGGTGACTCACGCATTCGCCAAGTCGACTCGGCCAACTACTCCGACTTCGTCGCAGAAGCCGCCATAGTGTCCACGGCGGGAATTCGGGCCTCGTACTCGCGCAGCGGCGCCTTTCTCTCGGTGGAGGCGATCGCGAGCGACGGCCGAGACGATCAGACGGGTTGGGGTCTGAGTGTGGGCCGCGCGCCGCGAGACCTCGACCTCGAGCAGGCCTCGAGCGACGCGATTTCGCGAGCGACGCGCATGCTCGGTGCCGTCAAACCATCGTCGATGAAGTGTACGGCGGTCTTTGAACCGCGAACGGCCGCAACGCTGCTCTCCATCATTGGTGGCGCCCTCAGTGGTGACGCCGTGGTTCGAGGTCGTTCGTTCTTCGCCAATCGAATCGGCGAGATGGTGGCGTCGCCACTCTTTAGCCTGTTGGACGATCCCACGGACGAGCGGCACTTCGCCGCGAGTTCGCACGACGGTGAAGGACTGGCCTGTCGAAGGAACCTCTTGATAGAGGACGGTCAGCTCCGGGCCTTCGTCTACGACACGTACTCCGCGCGACGTGCCGGTACCGCCTCGACGGGGAGTGCGCTTCGTGGCGGGATTGCCGGCTCTCCCTCGGCGGGGTGTCGTGCGTTACAGCTGGCACCGGGCAGCGAGGATCAGGCGACCATCCTCAAGAACGTCGGTTACGGCGTGTTCGTGCAATCGCTCATGGGTGTCCATTCGGGCGTGAACCCGATTTCGGGCGACTTCTCCGTGGGGGTCACGGGTCTCATGATTCGAGATGGTCAACTCGCCGAACCGGTTCGTGAACTCACGGTGGCTTCGACGCTGCAACGCATGCTGTTGGACTTGAGCCACGTGGGCAATGACGTCGAGTGGCTGCCGGGCAGCGCGGCCGGTCAGACGCTCGCGATCGAGGAGATCGCCGTTTCGGGCGCTTAGTCGGTGCTGGGTGTTTTCGTCGTCGGCGTGGGCGCTGGCGTAGCGCTCGGAGCCGGGCTGGGCGCCGGCGTCGGCGCGGTTGACGTCGATGGCGTCGATTCAGCGCTCGCGCTCGTCTTCGACGGCGACTTTTCAGAGGGACGGCTGTCGTTCTTATAGAAACCACTGCCCTTAAAGACAATGCCCACGGCGGAGAAGACCTTGCGAAGTTCGCCTCCACACAGCGGGCAAATAGTCAACGAGGGTTCGGAGAATTTTTGCACGGCCTCGACGCGCTCGTGGCACGTCTGGCACTCGTATTCGTAGGTGGGCATTAATGGCTCCGGATGGACAACGTAACTAGAGCAGTGTACCGGGCAAGAAAGATTCGTCAATCCTGGCGTAACATGGCGGGGTGGACGACTTCCACCAACTTCGACGTAGCCCTCTCGGCGCAGCGTTTCCTCGCGATCTAGGTCCCTCCGAGGTCAGTGCTCGGCGCGCCCTCGCGCGTTGTCGCGTCACGATGCTCGCCGAGACGACGGCCGCGGTGGCGGGCAACACGCTTAACAAGGGCGACGTCCTCGCCACGGCACGCGTGGCGGGTATTCAAGCGGCGAAACAGGCCTCGACGCTGCTGCCGATGTCGCACCCGGTGTTGGTGGGCAACGTCTACGTGAACTTCACGATCGCCGACACGCACATTGACGTCGAGGCGGGCGTCGACACCATCGACCGCACGGGCGTTGAGATGGAGGCGATGACCGCGGTCACGGTCGCGGCCCTGACGATCTACGACATGTGTAAGTCGAGCGACCGGACGATGACGATAGAGAACGTAGCGCTCTGGGAGAAGTCGGGCGGTCGTTCGGGCAACTGGCGCCGCGAAGAGGCGCCCGCGGCCAACGATTCGTCGACGCCCTAGTCTCGTCAAGCCGGAGAGTTCGCGAGATTGCCCGCTACCCTCTAGCCAATGAGAACGGGAGCGAGATGAGCACCATTCGAGGGGGCGTCGAGCAGAGTCGTGAACGACTCGTCGCGCTCGTCCTGCTGCTCCAGCGCGCCTGGCAGTACGGCACCCTCACCCAAGACGAGATTCTGCGCGATCTCACAATCGATGAGTACCCCGTCGCGGCGAAGGGACCTCGCAAGATCCGCGCTTATGAGGGCACCGAGAGCACGGTGCGACAGAAGTTTGAGCGGGACAAGGCTCGCATTCGAGAGCTCGGTTTTGAGATCGAGACCGTTCCTCACGACGACGGCACGGTGGGTTACAAGATCGACCCCTCCAGTGGGTACGCGCCGCCCATCTACTTCAGCACCGAAGAAGAGCGTGTGGTGAAACTGGCGTTGGCCTTCTGCGGTTTTGGCAAATCGGGCGCCTTCAGCGTTTTTAACGAGGTGCCCGCGAGTGACGGGGGTTTAGAGTCATCGAACTACTACACCCCGGTGCTGCGCGCCTACAACCTCAGGCGCGCGCTGGCCTTCGACTACTTCTCGGCGACGAAGAAATCTCGGCTCGTCGAACCACTCGTCATCGACGTCTTTCAGGGCGCGACGTACCTCGTAGCGCGCGTGAAGGACACCAATGAAATCAAGGGGTATCGCTTTACGCGTATGACCTCGATGCCCGTGGTATTGCCCGACACGTTCGAAGTTGACGACGCCACGGTCGCCACGGCTCGCGCGTGGCGACCGGCCTTTTCTAAATCCCTCCGCCCCGTCGACGTCGTGGTGGCCACGAACGAGAACTACGCCGATCTTCTCGCACGACAGTATCCCGAGTCATTGGCCGCTCGAAAGAGCAACGGTGTCGTCGAGATTGGTATCACCTTTGATCATCCTCGCGCGGCCTTACGTTTTATCCTCGACAGTGCCGATCGAGTTCGACTCCAGTCGCCAAAGTCGCTGAAGGGTGAGCTCGCGGCGTGGTTAAAGGACGTCAATCGAGGCCAAAGCCCAAAGGTCGAGAGTCTCACCTTCGATTCGTCACCCGTGAACGACGTACTGGGTCAGACCCTGCAGTTGCTCCACGCCGTCTATCTGAGTGAGGACGGACTACGCATTGGCGAGCTAGCCCGGCGATTCTCTCTCTCACCAGATCACGTTCGACTGATTATGGATCGACTCGTCTCGCTCGAGCCGTTGGCTGAATCCACCGACGGCACCGACACTTTCCCGGCGCACTTGATAAAAGACTGTGACGACTGGGATGACGAGGCGCACGACGACTCCACCTACCGAGCGGATTTCTCCGATCTGCCCGAAGGCGTCGACGATCCGTCGCCCTTCATGTGGCGCGATCTCTTTGAACTGAATATTGCTCTTCGCGAGGCCTCTCGTCTCTACACCGATCCGGCGATCTTTTCCGCCATCGAGAAAATTGAGAAGGCCACGAGCATCCCGGTGCAGCTGGAGATGGCCTCCAATGAGTCGTTGCTCGGTCAAGTTGAGCGAGCCATCGAAGACCATTCGCAGATCAAGATTGAGTACACCTCCGGGGTCAGTGACGAGTCTCAGACTCGGACCATCGAACCCCGAGAAATGAAGGTGCTGAACGGTCACACGTACGTTCGCGCGTACTGCACCACGCGCCAGGCCTGGCGGACGTTTCGCGTCGACCGCATCAACGCGGTCGTGGCGACGTCGTCGGGCGACGGCGAGCGACCCGTCGACCGGGTAGCGAACTGGCTGACTCAAGTGGGCGAGGAAGGTGACGAGATCGTGGTCATCGTGCAAGCTGATAATCGTTGGCTCTTTGAGCCTCTGCCCGGGGCCACCTGGCTCGCGCTCGATGACGGGCGCCTGGCGGTCAAGTTCCGAGCCTCTGGCGCCCTTTTTGTTGATCATTTGATGTTGCGGGCCGGCGCGGGCGCGGTGGTGGCTACCACCAAGTACGCCAAAGCCGGACACGCCCTCGCTCGAAGGATCGCCGCACTGCTCTAGACGACCGTTGGGACGGCGAAAGAGGTGCCCGTGCTTCGTCTACTTCCCCGGCGTTCTACTGACGTCACGTACTTTACGAACGACCCCGCGCACGAACTCGATGGGCTCCGTCAGGGAACCGCGGGTTGGTGGCTTCGCGGTGAGGGCGACACGCGTGATCCCTCTCGTGTCGCCCAAGTGCTCGTGACGAGTGAACGCTCGGCGATTCGAGGCTACGACCTCATCATTGCGGCGCCACGGCCACTTTCAATCTTGCTCGCGATCGATCCTGAGCACGCGCCGGGTGTCGTTGAAGCCCATCGCGCGTCCGTTCGCGCGGCGGTGTCGTACTTAGAAGATCGCGCCCTCGTCGTTCGAGAGCAGCGAGGTGGTGTTGCGCGAGAGAGCAGCGCTCGATGGGAGAGCGTCGTGAGCTTCACCCACGGTCTCAATCGACACGGCGAGCCTCACCTACACGACCACGTGCTCGTGGGCGCGCGACCAGAGCATTCGTCAAACGTTCTCGACTCGCGCGCCCTCTACGCCCACGCACCGAGCGCCGACGCCCTCTATCGCGCGTCATTTCGCTTCGAACTCGCCCAGCGCACGCCGTGGTCGGCGTGGCGATCCTTTGAAGGGATCGAGCACGTGGTCGGACTTGACGAAGGTCATCGCGCGCTATGGGGTGGGTATCACAGCGATCGGGGAGAGAAGCTGGCGTGGAGCCGTGAACAAACGTTGACTTCGTGGGCGCGCGACCTCGAAGAGTACGAACCGATCGGCTTCGTGCACGCGCCCACGCACGCTCGAGACGTTCTCGATGAGCATCGTTTCGCTGGTGCCTTGGAGGGGCGCCACGACGTCGCCCGTCGCCACGTCCTCGCCGCGTGGGCGAACGCCGCCACCTTTGGTCAAGATCCGCGCACGCTCGTCCAGTCGGTGGACGGACTCTATCCGGCGTTGTTGGGTCGTGGAGGAGTCCACGAACCGACAATTGGAGTAGCGCAGGCGCGCATGATGGGACCGCTGCGAGCACTCGGCCCACGACCGCTGGAGCGAGGGGACTTCGAAGCTTGGCGTCAACGCTCGCGCGAGATGGATCGATCGCGCGACGATCGATCGAGGTAGGGGCGAAAGCGCGCGTCACGAAAGGCGGGCGTCAGTTCAACCCACCGGAGGCGGTTTTGTGGGTCAAGCCCGAGTGCGTGTCCCTCACGCCCTCGGGCGAGTTCACTCATCGTCACGCGGTCGCGTTCGACCCAACTAACCGAGTGCCCGAGCGCTCGCCCCTTAACGTCTTTTTGCACGTTGGGCGAGGGCGCGAGCTCTCGGCCAGCGAGGTGTTGGAGCAACTCAAGGGTGGCGCGATCGGCGATGCCCGGCAGGACCAACGTCGTTGGGAAGAGGGACAAAAATCCCTCAGCGGAGGCTCCCCACCTGCTCCGCGCTTGGCTGAGGTCTTGGAGACACGCCAGCGTCAGGACGCCTTGACCCCCGCCTTCTGAAACGATGCTCGCCAGACGCGGGAGGGGAGCCACGTTCGCGAGTTCATCGAGCGCGAGGAGCAGTCGCGCGCCCTCGCGGTGCTTGTCGTAGGTGGCGTGAACGAGTTCTTCGATCAGACCCACGACGAGCGGGATCGAGACCGCTTGGTGTCGACTGGGTGCCACGATATGGAGCTGATGAGGGCCTCGAAGGAACTCATCAACGTCGAGTGGCGCCTCGCGCGCCGCCGCTCGCGCGGCCTCGGTGCGAACGCCGGCGAAGAGACCCGCGGTTGTGGACCAAATGCTCGAACGTTCACGATCTTCGGTCGCCAAGACGCCGCGTAACAATGTTACGGATGCGTGACGATCGCCGTGGCGTTCGTTCAACTCGATCAGTAGATCGTCACACTTTCGTTCGTCGACGCGCGCCGCAAGTTGACCGAGTGATTCGTCTCGGAGCGCGCTCGCGTGCATCAACGGCGCGACTAATGCACCAGCTCGTTCACTCCAGTGATCGTCACTTCGATCAACGCGACCGCGTCGCGCGACGTCTAATAGGCTCCGCGAGGCTAAAACCGCGCCATCCCAAGTTAAAGATTGTCTTAGAGGTGAATAACCGATTCGATGCACTCCGGGCGGAGTAGTGACTGTTCCCGATGGATCAAAGAGCAATGTCGCACCATCGTGACGTGTTCGCGCCATGAGTTCAACGACGTCGTTCTTCGTTGAGGTCACTACGCATGCATCACTTGTCATCAGGAGATTCGGAACAATAATCGAAGAAGTTTTTCCGCTGCGCGTTGGACCTAACACGAGTGTTGAACGTTCGGGCCCACTCATTGCGTCACCGCGTGCACCGCGCCCTAAGTAGATTCCCGACGTCGAAAGCACGTCAAACCATCGGTCGGAATAAATCTTTAAATACTTGACATTGGTGTGAATAACGACTGAACTTTTAGATGTCCTTCTGCGGAGGAGGTTCATGTTGTTCTTTGCGTTGTTTACGACGCGAAGTACAGAGCTCCGTCGCGCAAGGACCGTGCACTGCGATCAGTCGCCGCACAGCCGTGAGGTTGGGTGGTACATGGCCGAGTACACGCGATATCAATGCGGTACCTGATTTGAGAACGCCATTGCGGTGCCTCGAGGTCCCAATTTGATTCAACGTTGAGTCCCAAGGAGGGAAAGTGGCACCAGCCGCGAAGAAGAAGGCTGCAGCCAAAAAGGCTCCAGCAAAGAAGGCCGCTAAGAAGCGCGCCCCTGCAAAGAAGGCCGCGAAGAAGCGTCCTGCTGCGAAGAAGGCCGCGAAGAAGCGTCCTGCTGCAAAGAAGGCCGCGAAGAAGCGTCCTGCTGCGAAGAAGGCTGCTAAAAAGCGCGCTCCTGCAAAGAAGGCAGCCGCTAAAAAGAAGTAGTCATTTCTCTTCGGAGAGTTTGTTCTCGAGGGGGCCCTACGGCCCCCTCGAGTGCTCTTTAGGGACCGTCGAGGTCGCTTCGTTCATCGACGTCAAAGCGCCAGGGGCTGTTCGTAACGATCCGGTGAGCCACGCCGAGACGCTCAGCTTGTTCGCTGTGGCTCGCGAGCGAGTTCGATCCATAGGCGAAACGAAAGTCCAGTCCGGTGGGTAAGACCAGAACGTTGGTGCCCTTTAGGTGATGATCCGCGAACAGCGTGATACCAGGCTCGAATTCGGCGCTACCCAGCCCTCCGGGTCGTCGCAGGTCGCCGTGGACGACAATGAGGCGCACAAAGCGCTCTCTAAGCCCCTGGTAGGCGTCTTGGACGGCCTCATTGAGGCTGGTGGCATCGGAGCGCCAGACTTCGGCGCCCAACGACGTCGCAAAGTCAGAGACCTCGGAGTCTTCGCTTAGCACAATGACCTGACGCGGCGCGCTGGCCCCGATGACGCCCTGCGCCAGATTCCTGGCGATACTGGCGACGTCGAGGTCGTCGTCTCGTCGAAGTCGATCTTTGGCGAGGTCGAATCGTTTCAGGGGGACAACAATGGCCTCGGTCATAGAGGTGCATGCTACGTGGCGGTTGCCTGGGTACCCTTACTTAGGTGAGCGTCACGTCCTCTGATCTGCTCGAATTCGAACGAGCGTTACTGGCACGAGGTGAGATCGTGGTCGGCATCGACGAGGTTGGTCGAGGCGCTCTCGCGGGCCCGATGACGGTGGGCGCCGTGGCCATCTGTCGCGAAGAAGCGCCGCCGGAGGGACTGAACGACTCAAAACTTCTCACTCGGGTCCGACGAGAGTCGCTGGTGGAGCCGCTGGGTCAGTGGGCGGCCGCGTGGTCCCTTGGCTCAGTCAGTGCTTGCGAAATTGATGCGTGGGGACTTCGCCTGGCGCTCGCGGTAGCCGCGACGCGCGCGCTAAACGCTCTGTCACTCGTTCCGACCCACGCGCTCATTGACGGCCCCTTCAATCTGCTGCGGGCCCCCGCGAACGTTGCCTTCGGCGAAGAGTTAGGGCCGGAGCTTCGCTACGGCTCATTACCGGTGACCACGATTGTTAAGGGTGATCAACGCTGCGCCACCATCGCCGCCGCTTCGGTGCTGGCCAAGGTCCATCGCGACGCGATGATGGTCGCCCTCGACGCCGAGAGTGGTGCGTACGGGTGGGCCGCTAATAAGGGCTACGGGGCGCCCGCCCATCTCGAAGCGTTACGGAGAAATGGACCTTCGCCTCATCACCGTCAGTCGTGGTCCTTACCCCCTAGGAGTTCGAAATGAACGGGGACTTCGGGGTCAATGTGGGGAGTCATGGCCACGAACGTTGCCATCCAAAAGACTAGGATTGATTAGTTATGTCTTCGCTGCTCTCGGTCAACGGTCTGAAGGTTCAGTTCGCCACCAGAAACACTTTCGCCACCGCGGTCAACGACTTTTCCCTCACGATAAACGCCGGCGAGAGCGTCGGGTTGGTCGGCGAGTCGGGGTGTGGCAAGACAACGACGGGCCTCGCAATTATGCGGCTGTTACCGGGTAACGGCAAGATCGTCGAAGGCACCGTGGTCCTTGACGGCGTGGACTTGTCGACACTGAGCGAAAAAGAGATGCGCCACTATCGCGGTAAGTCCGTGGCGCTGATTCCCCAAGACCCCATGAGTTCGCTCAATCCGACGACGAAGATCGGCCGACAGATAGGTGAAGGGCTGCGCATCCATGAGGGCGCCTCGGAAGAGGAAGCCCGCACGCGAGCTCTCGAAGTGCTCGATATGGTCGAGATGCCTCGACCAAAGGAACGCTTAGATCAGTACCCTTTTGAACTCTCTGGTGGTCTTCGCCAACGTGTCATCATCGCCATGGGGTTGGTCTGTAGGCCAAAACTGCTCATCGCGGACGAGCCAACGACGGCGCTCGACGTCACGATTCAGGCGCAGATTCTCGACATCATTGATCGACTTCGCTCTGAACTCAACATGGGTCTTCTCTTGATTACCCACGACATGGGCGTCATCGCCGGGCGCACGGATCGCGTCGTCGTTATGTACGGTGGCGAAAAGGCCGAGGCGGCCCCGACGACCGAACTCTTCGATTCGATGCGTCACCCCTACACGCAGGCCCTTCTGGCCTCGATGCCCAATTTGGAGAACGCGACGAAGCACGAACTCGTCTCGATCGCTGGAATGCCACCGGACCTTACGAGGACCATTATTGGCTGCCCCTTTGCGCCACGCTGCGCCCACGCGCAGGACCGATGCCGAATCGAGGACCCCGGTCTCACCACTGAGGGCAATCATTCCTTTGCGTGCTTCTATCCCGTCAATGGTCCCGAGCCAATTGTTCTTCGTAGCGACGCGCGTGTGGCCGCACTGCGATCGAAGAAAGAGATCATTCGGGTCGAAGAGTTGGTTAAAGAGTTCCCCATTAAGGCAGGCGTGATTCGCCACAAAGTAGGTGCGGTTCACGCAGTTTCGAACGTCAGTTTTTCGATTTCGGAAGGAGAGACGTTCGGTTTGGTCGGCGAATCTGGCTGTGGCAAAACGACCGTAGGGCGCATGCTGGTCGGGCTTGAAACCATCACTTCTGGGAAAATTTTCTTTGATGACAAGTTGGTGTCCGAGAAGAACCACAAGACCACCAAAGACGACCATCGCGATCGCCAGATGATGTTTCAAGACCCTTACTCATCGCTGAATCCGCGTATGACGGTCAACGACATTATCGGCGAACCCCTCCTCGTTCAGCGACAAGGGTCCAAGGTCGACCAACAGCGTCGGGTATATGAATTACTTGACATTGTCGGACTGAATCATCTCGCGGCTAATCGCTATCCGCATGAATTTTCGGGTGGTCAACGTCAACGAATTGGTCTGGCGCGAGCCCTGGCTCTTAATCCTCGACTTATCGTGGCCGATGAACCGGTGTCCGCTCTCGACGTTTCTGTTCAGGCGCAGATCTTGAATTTAATGAAGGGCCTGCAAGAAATTCATACGCTCTCCTACGTCTTTATCAGTCACGACCTTGCCGTGGTGTACTACATGGCCGATTCAATTGGGGTTATGTACCTTGGCAAGATTGTGGAGATTGGTGACGCGGAGTCCGTTTTTCGCCAGCCCGTGCATCCCTATACCCAAGGTCTCCTCGATTCGGTGCCAATTCCTGACCCGCGAGAAGCTCGGAGTAAGCGTGGCGAACAGGTGCGTGGCGAGTTGCCTTCGCCGATCAACCCACCCTCCGGCTGCCGTTTTCGTACTCGGTGCCCGCGCGCGCAAGATCTGTGCGCGAATGTCGAGCCTCCGATGCTGGACTACGGCGACCGTCATCAAGCGGCGTGCCATTTTCCGCTGAGAACGCCTGTTTCAATTTCTATCTGAACCTAGGTTGCGCCAGGGACGAGTAGCTAGTTCGCTACCAAACCACAGGACCCGAAATATCGACTCGCTTGCGAAGCGAACACCCAATTAGCGCTCGAGAAGGCGGACTTCGAAAGCGTCACGCAGCGCGTCGCCAATGTAGTTGATCGCGACAACAACGAGAATGAACACAATGGCGACCGGGAACACTTCCCACCAGAAGCCGTTATAAATCTGCTCCGTGCCCGACTGGAGCATCGTTCCCCAGTCGGTCTGGGGGGTCTGAATCCCCAGACCGAGGAAACCAAGAGCAGAGAGAAACAAGATGGCGTCAGCGACCGAGAAGGTGGCGACGGTGACGATGTTGCTGATTGAGTTCGGAAAGACGTGGCGGCGAATGACGTGCCACTTACTCGCTCCCATCGAGGTTGAGGCGTTCGCGTAATCCAGATGTCGAATGAGCAGTGCGTCACCACGGATGATGCGTGCGTTTCCCCACCAACCGGTCAATCCGATGACCACGATGAGAAAGATCGTGGATCGGCCAAAAATCGTAATGAGCGAGATGAGCAGGAAGATGTAAGGGATTGAGAGGCACGCGTCGATGATGCGCATCATGACGGTGTCGACCAGACCCCCGAAGAATCCCGAGATCATGCCGTAAAGAGTTCCTACGACAATGGTGATGAAGCCCGCGAGAAAGCCGAGGGTTAACGAGTACTCGCCGGCGAAGAAGACTCGGCCTAATTCATCAAAACCATTGCTGTCGGTGCCGAGCCAGTGGGCGCTCGAGGGCGCTTCGTTTACCGGGGTGGCGAACGCGATGGCCTGATTCGTTTGATTCGTTGGATGAATATGCGGGACTAGGTAGCAGGCCAGCGCTAGGAGAATGACGTACACGCAGGAAGCAATCGCGAGTTTATTGGACATGAAAATCTTGAGACGCTGACGCCACATCGGTACTGGAGGACGCTCGTCAGCGCTGAGTTCTAGAAGAGGGTCGACGACGGCGGTCATTTGGCAGAGCCCTCAATACGAATTCGCGGATCGATGAGTCCGAGCGCCACGTCCGCGGAGAGATTACCGATGAGGGTGAAGATTGCCACGAGTATCGTGATGCCGAGCACGACCGGTACGTCGACGTTGAGGGCGGCGCTGTAGGTTTGAAGACCTAGTCCTGCGTAGTTAAAGACGTACTCGATGATGAGGGCTCCACCGAAAAGTCCAGGAATTGCCAGCCCAAGTATCGTGACAATCGGACCCAAGGCATTTCGAAAAGCGTGGCGCCACAACACTCGAAGAGAGCCGCAGCCCTTGGCTCGGGCGGTTCGAACGTAGTCCTGCACCAGGACCTCGAGTACCGTTCCGCGCATGAAGCGGCTCAGACCCGCCACGGACAGCAGCGTCAGACATCCGACGGGCAGCAAGAAGGATTTAGGGTCGGTGAAGATCGCCCACGGAGCGATACCCGAAACGGGCTCAATTGGCAGATGTGGAAAGTGGAAACCGAACGCGTCAATGGCGAGTAGGCAGAGCAGAAACGCTGGCATCGCGTAGAGCACGAACGCCGTGCCCGTGGCTGCGTAGTCAGCCACGGTGTTGCGCCTCGAAGCCTGGAAAATCCCCAGAGGAATCGCGATAACAATCGTAAAGATCAATGCACTCAAGGCCAACCACAGAGTACGAGGCACGTAAATAGAAATAATTGATCGAACCGAGAGCCCTTCCTTATATGAGAAGCCCAGGTTGAAGTGGAAGAACAACTGATATACGTACTTGAAAAGTCGAACGAGATATGGCTGGGTCAACCCGTGCTGCACGGCCCAGACATGCACGTTGTAGTTGCTACTTCGACTCCCGAGTGCGGCGAACGCTGGTGCGAGAATTCCGTGCGGTTGAAAGTAGGGCAGCGTGAATGTAAGGACGATGATGATGAACAAAACGACGATTGACTGTCCGAGACGCCGCAAAATATACGAGAACACCCTGTAACGCTACCATCTCATTCCCTCAGAAAGGTTTTCGCCAACAAGAAAAGGGGTCCTTGCGGACCCCTTTTCTTGTTGCAACGCTCGCTGGCGTTGCGTACGTCTCGGACAGGCTTAGTAGTGGTAATACTCCGGAGTCAGCGTTAGGAGAACGCTGCTAAAGCCGATGCTGCTGTGCAGCGTCTTGACGATTTCTCCGGTCCCCATGTTCAGTGAGTCCCACAGGTCAGGGAGGTTCGTCGCCGTGAACTTCGCGTACGCCGTCAAGGTCGTGTTGCTCGACAACGTTGCCTTGATCAGTGAGTCCATCGTGGGGTTGGAGTAGACACCGTAGTTTGAACTAGCACCCGTTAGGTACAGTGGCTCGCCCGAAGGGTAGTAGTCCGGTGCGTACAGCCAACCGCCGCCCCAGTTACAGATGTCCTGGGTGGTGGACGGGTTGTACTCAGCCGTGCAGTTGAAGATGACGTTGTTAAACGTTGCCTGGGACTGATTGACGTTGATGCCCAAGGTCTGCCAGTCAGCGATAACGGCGGCCATCTCGGTGTTTTCTGACGGAACGCCCGAGCTCCACTGTACGTTCAGGGTCAGCTTCTCGTTGTTGGTGATGCCAGCGCCACAGTCACCCGTTCCCGTTCCCGGGCTCGTGCACACGACTGAACCGCTCTTCATCGTCCAACCGTTGTTCGTCAAGAACGCCTCTGCGGCGCTCATGCTGAAGGGGTACGGCGCGGTGAACTTGGCGGATTCCGACGTTGGCGTGGACAACGGTACGGCGCTGAACGTGGGTACGGCGTAGTTCTTGAAGGCGACCTTGTCGATCGTTGCTTGGTCAATCGAGGACTGCAGCGCTTGTCGCACGTAGAGCTGATTAATGAAGACAGAGCCAGGATTCTTCCCGAAGTTGAGATTCATCTCGTTGTCCGCGAACGACTGTCCTGTCACCAAGTTGTACCGCGTCGAGAGTTGGCCCCAGTTGGCGCCGACCTTGCCCGGTGCGGGCGCGTCCGACGTTAAAATTGAGGGGTCAACGCCGCCGACGTCAATAGCGCCAGCCTGTAACTGGTTCTCTTCGGCGGTCGTGGAGGTAAACGCAACCAACTTGACGGTCGCGACTTGAGCCTTCTGAGGACCCGAGTAGGTCTTGTTGGGGACGAACGTCGCGTTACCCAAGTCGTCAAACTTCGTCAACTTCCACGGGCCGTCAGTACCGCTCGTCCACATCTTGTTGGTGAAGGTCGACAGGTTCGCGCCTACGGTGTTCAAGTAGTTGTAGACGTTCGTACAAGCCACTTTCGTCGAAGCAGCCCCGTACGTGCCCGACGCGCATTTAGCGGTCTGCGTCGCGCTGGTCTTGTCCCACGCGTTGGCCATTGGCGTAATTATTGCCAACTCGTTGTCGGTGAACCAGAGCGGACTCACGGCGGCCGTTAGGTGAATGGTCACCGTATTGCCGTGTCCGGTTGCGCTGGCAACCTGGTCAGGTATTCCCAGACCTGGACTGTAGGTACAGAAGTCTGCGGGAACCGCCTTGGCCATGTTCAAGAAGAACATCACTGATTCGGCGTTGACCGTTTGGCCGTCCGCGAACTTCCAGCCCTTCATTTTGATCGTCACGGTCTTGTTGCCGTTAGAGAACTTGGGGAGGTTGCCCGTGGAAATTTTGGGCTGGAGTGCCGCGCTCTTACCGAGTCCGAAGTAGTACAACGGGCGGTACATCAATGTTTGGAACTGTGACGTATTCGCCACGGAGCAGAACTGACCCGAGTAGTAGGGGAAGATGTAGTTCGGATTAGCGCCCGCGCCTTCAGCGATAGTGATCGTCCCCGTTGGCGCAGCGGCGCCACTTATTGTTGGGATGATGAGCCCTAGCGATGCCGCAGCGGTAACCAACCCGAGGGTCAGCGCAAGGCGTAATTTGCCTTTTCGAAACATAATGCCTCCCAGTGCCACCGAAGTGGTCACAATAATCACACACCCGCCCCTGTCGGCGGTCTGGCCACACTGTACTGGAGGGTAAGAGGACAGACAAGTTCACCTAAGGAGGAAATAACACTGTTGCAATAGTCGAGAGTTTGGTTCCAAACGACATCTCTGCGCCCGTTGGCCATATTTTAATTGGCCTTTGCTGGCTTTCACGGGCGTCGAACTCAGGTCAATGACGACCCAAGTTTTTGGCGCCGAGGGCCAATATTCGCTGACTTTGGGACTTTTCTCATTCGCGCCGCTCACGAAGTGGGCTCCCATAGTCCCCAGTTTCGAAGCGAGCGTCGACCTTTCGACTGATTCGGCGGCGTTCTCTCTTGGCTGCTTCGCCGACGAGCAACGTCGCGTGCTGTGAAGGAAGGGGCTCGTTAGAAGTGGTAGTACTCGGGCGTAAAGTTCCCGAGAGGGCTCGGCGAGAATCCGATTGAACTCTTGAGCGTCTTTAATACTTCAATTGTTTGATCGATCTGGGGCTGATATAGAACGGGCAAGTCGCGTGAGGCGTACGAGGCGTAGCTCGTTAACGTCGCAGCTCCGGACGTAGTCGCTTCAATCAGGGCCGTCATGTGCGCGTCGCTGTACGCGCCAAAATTGGCCATACCGGTGGGCGTAAAAAGCTCCTCACCCGAGGGAAAGTAACTTTCTGCGTAGTTCCAACCCGTCTCGAGCACGCAGAGCTGATAGATCGACGTCGCTGAACAGTCGCTCACGACGTTGTTGGGCGTGTCGTAGGTCTGCGCAACGAGAACACCAATTTGAGCCCAGCTTGCTATTTCTTGATTGAACGCGGCGTTCAGCTCCGGTGAACCACCGGGTAAGACAACATTGAAATTGAGGGTGTATCCCGCGCTGATGTTGGCACCGCACTCGGTAGTGGCCGTGCCTGGTGACGTGCAGGTCATAACGCCGTTCACCACCGACCAGCCGTGGCTCGTCAAAAGTGTCTTCGCGTTGACGAGGCTAAAGGGATAGGGGTCGGCGACAGCTTTGGAGAGTTTCGTGGGCGTAGCGAGAGGCAGAGGACTGTCGGTGACGTAGCCGTAACCATTGATTACGTTCGTCACTATCGAAGACTGATTGACCGCTTCTTGGAGAGCTTGGCGAATATAAAGCTCGGCGATAGCGGCAGATTTGGTGTTGGTTTCGTTGAAGTTGAAGACCGCGTCGTTGAAGCCCCACGAGGAGCCGACCACGAGGTTGTACGTCGAACTTAGAGCCGCGATGTTCGGGCCGGGCTTCTTGGGCGTCGCTCTCGAGGGCAGCGTCAGAGGGTTGACGTAGCCCAGATCAATCGTTCCTTTATTGAGGTCGGTCACTTCTTGATCAGACGAGGTAAAGGCGACCTCTTTCAGGTATTTGACCTGAGCCCTTTGGGGACCGGAGTAGTGCGGATTAGCTTCGAACGTGGCATTTCCCGTGTTGTCAATGGTCGTCAACTTCCACGGGCCATCGTCACCCCCTTGCCACAGCGCGGTCGTGAAAGTTTTGATACTGGTGGCGAGACTATTGAGGTAGGTCTCAACTGACTTGCACGACGCAATCGTCGAGCTCGCGCCGTAGGCGCCGGTGGAGCAATGTCCTTGTTGGCTCGCCGAGACTCGATCCCAACGGGTGGGCATGGGAGTGATCTGTGAAAGGAAGTTGTCCGTCATCCAGGTCGGGTTTACTGCTTTAGTGAAACGAATGTGAACCGTGTTGCCAGCCGAGGTCACGGAACGAACCTGGTCAGGAATTCCGAGGCCTTGCTCGTAGCCACAAAACCCGAGAGGGTTCACAACGTACATATTGAGAAAGAACTTCACTGACTGCGCGTTGACGATTTGACCGTCCGCGAACTTCCAACCCTTCATCGAGATGGTCACCGCGGTGTTGGTCTTGTTATAAACGGGTTGGTTAGCCAATGAAAGTGCCGCACTCTCGCCCGCCGCGGACCCCACGCCAAACCAGTACAACGGGCGAAACATCAGTTGCTGAAACTGACCGATGTTGTTGGGCGCATCGTAAAGGCAACTGGCGTAAGGAAATATGTAGTCCGGACTTGCACCGGGCGCCTCGGCGAAGGTGAGAGTCCTCGAGGTTGCGGCCTGACTTATCGCCGGCACCGACATGGTCAGCGCTAGTGCGCTGAGTGCAACCGCAAGAACGATGTGCAGTCGAAATCTGCCTTGAAAGTGCATTGTGAATTAAGTCCCAGCGCCACCCCGGTGGCAACGATCAGAGGCCGGCCCCCTACGGTTTAGTTCAAACTGTAGTGGCGCTCGATGCGCTCTGGGGCGTCACGAGCACGCAGATCACCGCGGCTATTCTTCTTAATCCCTTTTATTCAACGCCCATTGCAACGCTGAGACGGTGTCGGGATGTTCGAACTGAAAGTTCGAAGAACACAGTTTCTCCGGCTTCACCTTTTGACTCGCGAGGACGAGCTCGTCAGCCATCTCCGTGCCGAGCACTGCTTTGATGATCGCCTTGGGAACCTTGAGCGGAGCGCTTCGATGGAGAGCTCGCGCGAAAATGCGAGTGAACTCTCTATTCGTGAGCGCTTGAGGGGCTACGAGATTCACGGGTCCCGCGAGACGGTGGTCGATAGTCCACAGGATTGCGCGGACTTCGTCGAAGAGAGAGACAGGGCTCATCCACTGATCGCCGGTGCCGAGGTAGCCCCCGAGTCCACAGCGAAAGAGAAGAAGTTGCTTTCTGAGCGCGCCACCCCTCGAGCTGAGGACGATGCCACTGCGCAAGTGGGCAACGTCCATCCCACGATCCTCGAGTGACGTCGTCGCCTGTTCCCAGGCAACGCACACGTCCGAGAGAAAGCCCGCGCCGCGAGGTGACGACTCGTCGAGGCTCTCGTCTCCACGCGATCCGTACCAGCCAATCGCGGATGCGTTCGCCAGAAAGCCGCCACCGTTGGCAAGTTCGCCAAGGGTGCTCACCAAGAGGGTCGTGGCGATAACGCGCGAGCGAAGGATTTCGTTTTTGCGTGCAGCGGTCCAGCGCCGATCGCCAATTCCTGCACCCGCGAGGTTGACGACCGCGTCGAAGTTGCCAACTCGTTTGAGATCGTCTTCATCGACGAGACCTCGCGAGGGATCCCAGCGCACGGTGCTGCCGGCGAACACCTTGGTCGTAGGGCGGACGAACGTCACCGTAGTGTCGCCTCGCTCGTGCAGGGCCTCGACGAGCGAGCGGCCAATGAGGCCCGACGCGCCAGTTAGAGCGACGCGCACGCGAGCTGCCACTGTTGACGGATAATGGCGGCGAGTTGGTCGGGGTTCATTAAGTGAGCGGCGTGAGGCGCGTGCGCCATCTCGATCGTTGTAGTTGAAGGATTGATGATCACGAGGCCCTCGCTGAGCGCGCGGTAGTGCTCGAGACGATCACGGTTGTCGCCATAGACGTACGTGAAAGGAGTCTTCAGTTCGCCCAAATCGAAGAGCGCTTCGTTACCTCGAAGCGCGTGAAGATCGCTGAGAAGTGCCGGACCATCAAGGCGACGTGAGGCTCGCTCCTGCTCGCTTAAGCGCGCCCACGCGTCTTCTGAGACCATTCGCTTGAAGAAGTTTTCGGCTTCGAGGGTGGCGTCGGTCGTGAGATTGTTTCGAGCGTCCTGGCGATCAAGTATCCAGGGCATGGGCGACTCGTAGTTGATGATGAGGCGAATGGGCGACGCGTCGCGCATCGCCGCGCTCAACGTGATGACGCCTCCGAAGCTATGGCCAACGACCACTACGGGCGCACTCTTTGACTCGTGCGCCACGAGCGCCGTGAGATCGTCGACGTGGTGTGCGAGGTCGAGAGGGCCCACGTCGCGCGACCCCTGGTAGCCCCTTCGGTCATACGCGACGACGTCAAAGGTCTCGAGACGTCGAACGAGACGGGTGAAGGAGCCACCTCGGTCGAGGCCTCCGTGGACACAGATGACGGTGGCGTCGGGGTCGAGGACGCGGCGCTCGGCGACGGCGAGCCCCTCGACGGGAGAGTTTGAGACGAAGTGAAGTCGCTCGAGTGGCGTCGGGGGAGAGGTCACGAAGAAAACCTACCGGGGATCACCAAGCCCCGACTCATCGAATATCGGGTGACGACCTCTAGGCTGGAGGGGTGACTACGTCCCCAGATTCCTCGTCGTCTCGCTCGATGAAGGGCTCTTTTGGGCCCAACGCCTGGCTCGTGGATGACATGTACGACCGATTTCTGGCCGACCCTACGTCGGTAGCGGAAAGTTGGCGCGAGTTCTTTGCCGACTACCAACGTTCGGCGCTGCCGACGGTGGCGACCCCGGTGTCGCCCGCGCCGGCCGCATTGCCCAAGGCCATCGACGCTGAGGCGACGCCGCTACGCGGAGCCGCCGCGCGCATTGTTTCCAACATGAACGCGAGTCTTGCCGTGCCGACCGCGACGAGCGTGCGCACCGTCGCCGCTCGACTTCTGGAGATCAATCGAGCAGCGCTCAATGAGTCATTGGCGCGATCGAGCGGCGCGAAGGTCTCCTTCACGCACGTCATTGCCTTCGCAATTTTGAAGGGCCTCAAAGCTATTCCTTCGCTGAACTCGTCCTTCGTCGACGCCGTTGACGACAAGGGGACACCGGGCGTGCGTCACCACGAGCACGTGGGTCTCGGCCTCGCGGTCGACGTTGAGAAGAAGGACGGCACGCGCACGCTCCTCGTGCCAGTAATTCAAAACGCGGACACGATGGACTTTCGTGCGTTTCTCCTGGCCTATGAAGACCTCGTGCGAAAGGTGCACGGTGGCGCGTACGGCGCGGACGATCTCGCGGGCGCCACGGTGTCCATCACGAACCCCGGCACGCTCGGCACCGTTCAGTCGGTGCCGCGTCTCATGCCCGGTCAGGGCGCGATCTTTGGCGTTGGCGCGTTGGCGTGGCCCGCGGGCTTCGAAGCCGCTGATCCGAGGGCGTTGGCCGAACTGGGTGTTGGCAAGATCATGACCCTCACGTCGACCTACGACCATCGCATCATTCAGGGTGCGGAGTCGGGACTGTTCTTGAAGTTCGTGGCCGAGTGCTTGACCGGCGGTCACGACTTCTACGACGAAGTCTTCGCCTCGCTCGGCGTTCCCTACGAACCTGCACGTTGGGCCAAGGACTCCAACGCCTCCACCAGCGAAGGCGAAACCGAACGAATCTTGAAGCAGATTCGCGTGCAGGCCCTTATAAACATGTACCGGGTTCGTGGCCACCTCAACGCTCATCTCGACCCCTTGAGCAGCGAGCCGCCGCCGTTGCACGCGGAATTGGATTTGGCCAACTACGGACTCACCATTTGGGATCTTCAGCGTTCCTTCGTGGTCGACGGCCTCGCGGGCCTGCACGAGGCGTCGCTTGAGACGATTCTGGCAATTCTTCGCGACGCGTACTGTCGCACAACGGGCATTGAGTACGGCCACATCATGGACCCGACCCAAAAGCGGTGGATTCAAGAGCGGGTCGAAGGCGTCAGCTCTCACACCTCTCTCGAAGAGCAGCTTCGAATCTTGAACGTGTTGAGCGAGGCCGAAGTCTTCGAGCGTTTCCTGCACTCTCGTTACGTGGGTCAGAAGCGATTCGGCCTCGAGGGCGCGGAGTCGACCATCGTCGCCTTGCAGACCATTCTCGACCTCGCCGCCGATCGAGGCGTCAAAGAAGCCGTCATTGGCATGGCGCACCGGGGACGTTTAAACGTACTCGCGAACATCGTGGGCAAGTCCTACAGCGATATCTTTTCAGAGTTCGAGGGCAATCTTGACCCCGAGAGCGTCCAAGGCAGCGGTGACGTGAAGTACCACAAGGGCGCCCGCGGTGTCTTTAAGAGTGCGAGCGGCCAAACGATGGACGTGTCAATGGCCTCGAACCCATCGCACCTCGAAGCGGTGAGTCCCGTCGTCGAAGGAATCGTTCGCGCGAAGCAAGACCTCGTCCTTCGCCCCAGTGACGGTACGAACCCAGAGAAGACGTACGTCGAGCACCCGTACCTGCCTGTCTTGATTCACGGCGACGCCGCCTTCGCTGGTCAAGGCGTCGTCGCCGAGACGTTGAACCTTTCCCAACTTTCGGGCTACCGCGTCGGCGGCGCCCTTCATATCGTGATCAACAACCAGGTGGGCTTTACGACGGCGCCCGAATCGGCGCGTTCGAGTTTCTATCCCACTGACGTCGCCAAGATGATTCAAGCGCCGATCCTTCACGTGAACGGTGATGACCCCGAGGCCTGCGCCCGTGCGGCGCGACTGGCCTTTGAGTACCGCGAAACTTTCGAACGCGACGTCGTTCTGGACATTGTCTGCTATCGCCGTTTTGGCCACAACGAGGGCGATGATCCGAGTTACACCCAGCCCCAGATGTACAAGATCATCGATCAGATGCGCTCAGTGCGCAAGGTCTACACCGAGACGTTGGTGCGGCGTGGCGACATTTCCATCGACGAAGCCGAGACCGCGCTCAATGAGTTCAACGCCCGCCTCCAGAGCGTCCTCGACGAAGTGCGAACCGTTCCCGTGCCCGAACTAAAGGGCGTCGGAGCCCTGAGCGCTCCGCTCGACGCGCTCGCGCCAGAAACGGGTGTCAATCGCGACACTCTGGTGGCGATCGCGAAGGCCACCATCACCGCGCCGGAGGGGTTTACCATTCACCCCAAACTCGAACGTCGGTTTTCCCAGCGCCTCGCGCTCCTCGAAGGTGGTGAAGTCGACTGGGCCTTTGGCGAGGCACTGGCGATTGGTTCACTCGTTCTGGCCGGATCGAATGTTCGACTCACCGGTCAAGACACTCGTCGCGGTACTTTCTCCCACCGTCACGCCGCGTTGATTGACTACGACACTGGGGCACAGTTCGTGCCGCTGGCGAGTATGGGCGCGCCGGGATTCTTTACGGTGCGCGACTCGTTCCTCTCTGAGTACGCGGCGCTCGGTTTTGAGTACGGGTACTCCGTTGAAGCCACCAACACGTTGGTGGCCTGGGAAGCGCAGTTCGGCGACTTCGTAAATGGCGCCGAAATCATCGTTGACAACTTCCTGGTCGCCGCCGAGGACAAGTGGGGTCAACGCGCGTCGTTGGTGATGTTGTTGCCCCACGGCTACGAAGGCCAGGGCCCCGAGCACTCCAGCGGTCGTATCGAGCGATTCCTCTCGCTGAGCGCTCGTAACAACATTCGTGTGGCCCAACCCACCACGGCCGCGCAGTACTTCCACCTTCTTAGAAGCCAAGTTCTTCGCCAACGCGTCACGCCGTTGATTGTCTTCACGCCAAAGTCAATGTTGCGCGCGGTCCAGACTCGCTCGCCACTGGTCGATTTCGAGCATGGTTCGTTTCAGACCGTGCTCGATGATCACGTTGAGAACACCGACGCCGTGACTCGCGTCGTGCTCGCGTCGGGCAAGGTGGCCCACGAGGCGCTCGGCCGCCGTGACGCCCTCGTGGCCAGCCAGGTTGCGGTGGTGCGCGTCGAGCAGCTCTATCCTTGGCCGGCCGATGAGATTGAACGGGTACTGGCGAACTACCCCAACCTCAAAGAAGTGGTCTGGCTGCAAGAGGAGCCGGAGAATATGGGGTCGTGGCCCTTCGTACACCTTCGGATGCACGATCACCTACGTCACGTGAGAGTCTCGCACGTCGCGCGCGCGGAGTCAGCGAGTCCGGCCACGGGCAGTGGACTCGTACACGCCGCCGAGCAAACTGACCTCATCGTTCGAGCAATCGGGTGAGTCCGAGCAAGGGTCTTCGACTTCGCGTCGTGGTTGATGGTTCAAACCTCGCCACCGAAGGTCGCGTGACGCCCAGTCTCCACCAACTCGATGAAGCCGTTAGGGCCTTTCACGAGGAGAATCCAACAGCCGAGATCATTGTCGTGGCGGACGCGACGTTTGAACATCGCGCCGCGTCAAACGAACGAAGTCGTTTTAGCGAAGCCGTGCTTGCCGGTGAAATTGTTACTCCGCCCGCGGGAGCGGTTGGACGTGGCGACGCATTCATCTTGAAGATTGCCGATCGCATCGACGGCGTGGTGCTGAGTAACGACTCCTTCCAAGAGTTTCAAGACGAGTACCCGTGGCTCTTCGACGTTGGTCGACTTATTGGCGGCAAGCCCGTTCGCGGTGTGGGTTGGGTCTTCACGTCGCGACTGCCCGTTCGAAGTGTCAAAGTGACCCGAGCCGCTAAGAAGTTGGCGCTCACGTTGGCGAGTGGCGCCAAGCCCGCGATTGGCACGACGTTGACACCTGTGAAGGCCGCCAAAAAGGCCGCGCCGGCGAAGAAGGCGGCGACGAAACCAGAGAAGGTGCTCGAGCGAGTCGCGCCGAAAGCGCCGACGAAGCCCATAAAGAAGTCGGCGAAGGTAACGGACGCGGCGAAGAAGACGACTAAGAAAAAGGCCTCGAAAGCGACGGCGACCAAGGTCACGAAGAAGGCCACCAAGATCGCGCCGCCGGCGACGCCGCCGGCGGTGGCGCTACGCCGTGGTCGTCAACCGGTCAATCCCGAGGCCGACTTCACTCTCTTTACCAACACGTACCGCGTGGGCGCCCACCTTCAAGGAGAAGTGACGGCCTTCACCTCGCACGGCGCCGTCATCAAGGTGCAGCTAAAGAGCGCCAAGCAGGTGGAGTGCTACGCCCCGACGACGTCGCTCGGCTCCCCAGCGCCCGCGCGCGCCAGGGACGTGCTCAATCGCGGTGACCAACGCTCGTTTCGTCTCGTTACCGTGGACAGTGACCGAAGAATCGCCGAACTGGCCCTACTGTGAGCGAACTCTCACTCGACCCACGGGACTGGTTGCCGCACCGGCCCCCGTTCTTGCTCATCGACGCACTGGTGAACATCGAGCCCGGCTTGCGCGCGAGTGGTCACTGGACCCTTCGCGGCGACGAATGGTTCTTCCCTGGGCATTTTCCCGGACGTCCCACGACGCCGGGTGTGTTGCTCCTCGAGTCGATCGCCCAGTGTGGCGCGGTCGCGGTGCTCAGCGACCCTCGCTACGCGAAGCGTCTACCGCTCTTTGGCGGTGTTGAGAAGGCGCGGTTTCGCCGTCAGGTCGTGCCCGGTGACACGGTGCTGGTGGAGTGCGAGATGACCAAGCTCTCGGCGCGTGGAGGAAAAGGCTTCGGTCGTGCCACGCTCGAGGGAAAAGTGGCCGTCGAAACTGAACTGTTTTTCATTCTCGCTGACGAGACCTAAGGACGTGATTGTTTCTTTAGCCCAGGCCCTTGGGCATCGTTGCTTCAATAAACATGGGTCCGGACGTCGCGTAGGAACGCTCGAGCGCCGTAACGAGTTCGTCGGCCGTTTCAACGCGCGTACTCGGCACGCCCTGGGCGCTCGCCAGGCCGGCGAGGTCGAGGGTGGGGTCGTCGAGTTCGAGCATGCGCGCGCTCGTGGCGCTCTCGCGCACCGCACCGACGCGGGTTAACTCCATGTTGAGTATCGCGTAGCTCCGATTCGATAAGCCCACGACGGTGACGTCGAGGCCCTCGCGCGCC
Source organism: Acidimicrobiales bacterium (assembly GCA_036511495.1). GTDB lineage: Bacteria > Actinomycetota > Acidimicrobiia > Acidimicrobiales > RAAP-2 > RAAP-2. The sequence goes on from DATCCC010000018.1 coordinate 106,128, forward strand.
ATAGTCCAGAGCGCTTGCAACGTGTACATCATGGAACCGTCGGACTCGAGCGCGAGGACCCGGCGACCGCTAGCGACCGCCGCGCCCAACGCAACGGGCAGTCCGTAGCCAATCGCCCCGCCGGTTAACGTCATCCACTGATGTTCGGGCGAATGACGGGTGGCGCCAAAGAGGTGAATGCCACTGGTGTTGGACTCATCAGCAACGATGACGCCCTCTTTGAGTGTGGCCCCAACGGCCTGGGCAAAAGAGTGGGTCGTGAGCTCGCCGGTTGGTGGACTCGCGGGATCGCCGCGCTCGATCTCTACCGCGGGAGCTTTAAGGGCTTCGACGAGAGCCTTCAGGGCGCTGAGCGTGTCGCTGCCCGGTGGGGCGAGATCAATGACCTCGCAGCCTTCGGGCACGAGGCGGCTCGGGACGTTCGGATAGGCGAAGAAGCCCACCGGCTCGCGCGCGCCGAGCATGATAACGGCTTCAGATTCCTTCAACTGATCGGCCGCGAATTCACTGAGATAAATAAGTCGTTCCGGACTCGCGACGCCCTGGCCGCGGTCCATCACGGTCGCGAAGGTCTCCATCATGAATCGTGACGACGTCGCCGCGGCCACTCGTTGGGCGAGGTTCAACTGTACGTTGCTCATGGCACTGCCGCCGAGGAAGAGCGTGCATCGCTTCGACGTAAGCGCGCGCAGTGCTCGATCGAACGTCGCGTCGTCAATGGCGTGTGGCGCAGTCTTCGTCGCACGGGGCCACGACGGCGGCGCGGCCTTCATTTCGCTCCACGACACGTCCGCCGGAAGAACCAGCGTCGCGACGCGCCCCGGTTGCGCGCAGGCCGCACTGATTGCGTCGGCCGCGTCGCGCGCGAGATCGTCGCTCGACGTGGTTCGTCGGTACCAACCCTCGAGGCCACTGGCCAGTGCTTCGATATTGCTCTGCAGCGGCGCGTCGAAGATGGAGTGGTACGTGGCGTGGTCGCCCACGATGTTGATTAAAGGCACGTGGGCACGACGAGCGTTGTGCAGGTTGGCCCACCCGTTCGCCAGTCCTGGTCCCAAGTGGAGCAACGTGGCGGCCGGAGTTCCCTTCACGCGGGCGTACCCGTCGGCGGCGCCGGTGGCGACGCCCTCGAAGAGGCAGAGGATCGCGCGCATGTGCGGTGCGTCATCGAGGGCGGCGACGAAGTGCATCTCTGAAGTACCGGGATTGGAGAAGCAGACGTTGACGTCGTTCGCGTCCAGCGTGGCCAGTAGCGCGTGCGCACCGTTCATTATCGTGAACTCCTTGTTGGTTTTCTTACGTCACTCGCAGCGAACTATACCTGCGGTCCGTTTCTACTTTGACGAGGAGGGATCGTGTTCGAGCTCTTCGACACTCTTAGCTAGCGAGGCACGAATGGCCGAAAGGCGCGCCCGGCGCGCGTCACCGCGCAGTGGGGCATTTTTTTCCTCGAGCTCGCCAATGACCTCTTCGATGGGCGCTAAGAATCGCGATGGCGACCGGTCTGGGTAGCGAGGATCGTTTCGCCCCCGGCTCCACGTAATAAGTAGTGATCGTTCGGCGCGACTAACGGCGACGTAGGCGAGTCGCTGTTCTTCGGCGACCTGGGCCGGTGTCGTGGCGTTGTAGTTCGGCAGCTGCCCTTCGGCCCAGCCAATGGTCGCGACGTGTTGAAACTCGAGACCCTTCGCTCGGTGAATCGTCGAAAGGGCGACGGCGTCGCGTTCGGCCTCGTCGAGTCGTCGCGACGTTAACTCTGGCGCCGAAAGATCGGACGCTGGTGAATGTTCGGGGCCACGTCGTTCGCTAGGAACGCTGGCGGCGTCGAGATAGCTCGCGACGAGTTCAAGCTGTGCGTTGGTTCGGGCCAGGACCGCCATGGACTTCCACGAACTACCCGGCTGATGTTTCGCGGCGAGCCAGGTCGCGACGTGCTCGGCCTCTTCCTCGTCAGTGTTGTAACTGCGTACCAGTGGCACGTCACCTTCGTCCTTGGCGGGCATGATGCCGCGAGCACCCTCTTCGAGCAAGGTGTTCGCCACGGCGATGATGTTGGCCGTCGAACGGTGATTGCGTGTGAGATCGAGCACCACGGTATCGGGCCAGGTGAGGAGAATCTCATTGATCAACGTCGGGGTCGCGCCATTAAAGCCGTAGATGGACTGGTTGGGGTCTCCCACGCAAAACAGATCAGGGTCGTCGCCAGCCATCTGGCGAAGCAGCATGAACTGCAACGGATTCATGTCTTGGGTCTCGTCAACGTAGAGCGAGCGGTTGCGGTAACGAAACGAGGCGAGGACGTCGGGTTCGTCGCGCAACAAGGTAATGGCTTCGCTGAGTAAAAGATCGAAGTCCACGACGCCGCGACTCTTGCAAAGTCCCACGTAGCGATCGAGCACGTCGGCCAACTGCGCGGGCGCGAGCGGTGCGTCGCGGCGCAGCCGGCGCGCGTTTTTGGCGTAGAGCGCACCGTTGTAACCCTGACTCAGCGCCCAACCAATCTCTAGTTCGAGTCGCGGCAGCTGCCAGTCCTCGAGTCTCAGTGCGCCCGACTCGCTAAGTTGCTTAGCCAAGGCGCTCACGAGCTTTCGTCGATTTGGTTCGAGAGTGAGGGGACGTAGATGGTGATCCTCGCGGTACTGCGTGACGAGATTCAACGCGGCTCGGTGAAACGTTCCAGCTCGCACGTCGCCGACACCTGCGCGAAAGAGCCTACGGCGCAGTTCGTCGCCGGCCTTTCTCGTGAACGTCATCGCGAGCACCTGATCGGACGCGATCTCCTCGTCCTGAACGCGACGCTGAATTCGTAACGTCAGCACGTGGGTTTTGCCCGAGCCGGCCGTGGCGCGAATGAGGTGGCGACGAGCGGGCGACATCACCGCTTCACGCTGCTCGGGCGTAAGGCCAACGAGGAGCTCGTTGGAGAATGTCGTCTCGTCACTCATGGTGCTTACGACGCTACCGGTAGGGGGTGACGTGGTTTCAGCCAAGTGGTCGGCCTCACTAACCTGAAGGACGTGCTTCGTAGCTACGGCGACTCGAAACTGTTTGGGGAGACCTACGGTGAAGGGCCCGTTCGAGTCGTGTGGCTCCACGGCTGGGCGCGTCGAGGTGACGACTTCGTTCTCGCGGCGAGTGCCTTGGCCGATCGGGGAGTGGCCTCGGTAACGCTTGATCTTCCCGGTTCTGGCGCTTCGCCCGTGCCCGACGTCGCCGGAGGCGCACGTCACTACGCGGAGTTGATCGCCCCGGCGCTGCGCGAGATATCGAGTGAGCCGCTCGTTCTCGTCGGGCACTCCTTTGGCGGTCGCGTGGCGGTGGTGGTCGCGCGCAGCCACCCCGAATCAGTGCGCGCGCTGGTGCTCTCGGGCGTGCCGCTTCTTCGTCTCGCCCCCGCCTCGAAGCCGCGCGTGGGCTATCGAATCGTTCGTTGGCTTTACGCCAAGGGACTCGTGAGCGAGAGACGAATGGAGGCTGCTCGACAAAAGTACGGCTCGAGTGACTATCGACGGGCGCAGGGCGTCATGCGCGACGTGCTGGTCGCCAACGTGAACGAAAGCTACGAGGATGAACTCACAAATATCGTCGTTCCAGTTGACTTCGTGTGGGGCGAGAACGACACGGTCGTTCCTCTCGAGGTGGCGACGCGAGCCGCGTCGCTTCTGCAGAGCGATCACACGTTGCGCGTGGTAGTCGGCGTTGGTCACCTCCTTCCGCTCGAAGCGCCGGAAGATCTAGTGAGCGCGGTGGTGAAGGTTCTCCACTCGTGAACGTGGTCGGCGCGTCGTTCCTGGCCGTACTGCTCGCGCTGGCTTACGCCGCGCAGATGTCGCGCTGGCTTCGCGTACTCCAGCGCGAGCACTACGACCCTTCAGCGATGTTGCGATTCCTCGGTCGCTGGTCCTCGCCCGCCAGGTCGAGCGCGAAGGCCGGTACGAGGCTCGGTACCAAGGCGCACCAGCGGCGCCCCTTTACGCTCAGCCACGTGCTCATCGTGGTGATAGTGGGAACGATTCTTTTGCGCGCGTACGCGTTGCTCGCCGTCGCGAGCGGGCTCTATGGACTGTTCTGCCCCCAAGGACTTTCCATTCGCGGAAGAACGAGTCCCCTCGAATGGACTCGTCGACTGCGCACCGTCGCGATCGTGGCATTCCTTCTGGCCGCCGTCATTACGGTCCTCGGTGCTCTCACGCCAGAGCACTTCATTGGCGCCATCATCATGGTCATCGCGGTGCCGCCAGTCCTCGATCTCGTCACGCGGGTTCTGCGGCCCGCGGAAAATCGCAAGGCGAAAAAATTCGTGCATCAGGCTCAGCGGCGCCTTGAGCAGGTCCGCCCGCGCGTGGTCGCGATCACTGGCTCTTACGGCAAGACCTCGACCAAGAACCATCTCGCTGACCTCTTACGCGGGGACGGCGGTGTCGTAGCGTCGCCACGCAGTTACAACAATCGAGCCGGACTTTCGCGCGCGATTAACGAAAGTCTGGCCGACGGAACACGTGTCTTCATCGCGGAAATGGGTACGTACGGGCCGGGCGAGATTAGCGAACTGACGTCGTGGTGCGTGCCTGAAATCGCGGTCGTTACCGCGATCGGTCCCGTTCACTTAGAGCGCATGAAATCCCTGGATATCGTCGAGGCCGCAAAACGTGAGATTACCGAACGCGCACAGACAGTCGTGGTGAACGTTGACGACGCACGACTTTCGACGTGGCCCGCGTCGCTGCGCAGTGAGGGAAAGCGCGTCATTAGCGCGGGCTCAACCAATGCTGAGGCCGACGTCCGTGTCGTGAGCGAAGCGCACCGGTGGGCGTTGATCGTTGATGGCGTCAACGTCGGCACGATTGATGAGATTGTTGGCGTACAACCGACCAACGTGGCCTGCGCGCTCGGCGCGGCAATGGCGTTGGGCGTCGAGACCAGAGAGCTGTTCGAGCGACTCATTCGCGTAACGTCCGTCGCTCATCGGTTGAACGTTGTGACTGCGGAGTCGGGCGTCGTCGTAATTGACGACACGTTTAATGCAAATCCAGCGAGTGTGATTGTCGCCCTTAGTGCGTTAGGGTCACTTTCTCTCAGCGGTCGTCGCGTTGTCGTGACCCCCGGACTCGTTGAACTCGGAGATGAGCAACACAGCGAAAACCTCCGACTGGCGTCTCGAGTTCTCGCCGTGCCGGCCGAGCTCGTCGTGGTGGCCCGAACGAACGTCGTAGCCCTTGAGAGTGCGTACGGAAAACCGGTGACGCGTTTTGATACGCGCGAGGAAGCCGTGGCGTGGGTTCGTTCCTCACTGGTGGCGGACGACGGCGTGCTGTATCTCAACGACCTGCCCGACCACTACCCTTAATGTCTAAATGACGTCGTTACGAGGTGATCGGTGACTAGTGGAGTGCTCTTTGGGGGACCCTCACCCGAACACGACATCTCGATTCTGACTGGGTTGCAGGCACTGCGCGAACTTCGTCGAAGCGAGCACGACGCCACCGGCATCTACTGGACGAAAACGGGATCGTTCTTCGCCCTCGACGGCGATGCCGAAGCTGAAGTCTTTCTCGACGGTGTTCCTAAGGGCTCGAACGCGTTGGCGCTGCGCCTTGGCGACGAGGGCGGTTTTTACGCGAGTGGCCGGCGTGAACGTCGCCTCAACATTGACGCCGTGGTGCTCGCTACCCATGGCGGACCGGGAGAAGACGGCACGCTCCAAGGCGCGTTGGATTTAGCGGGCCTCAACTACAGCGGTCCGAGCGTGGCTGGCGCGGCGCTCGGGATGGATAAGTGGGCCTTTGGAGCGCTGGTCGCCGCCGCGGGACTGCCGACGCTGCCACGAGTACTCCTCTCGAGTGCGACGGCGACGTTGTCCTTTGAGGGACCGTACATTTTGAAGCCACGTTTTGGGGGCTCATCAATTGGCATCGACGTGGTGGCGGACCTCGTAACGGCGAAAGCCCGACTGACGACGAACCCGCACCTGGCGAACGGGTGCGTCATTGAACCTTTTCGTCGTGATCTCTCCGATCTGCAGATCGCGCTGCGGACCTATCCGTTACTCGAACTTTCGGCCATCGAGCGACCACTGCGACGTTCGAAGGACTTGGAAATTCTCGACTATCGCGACAAGTACGTCGGGGGGGAGGGAATGGTCTCGGCGCCGCGTGAACTTCCCGCCGCGCTGCCAGCGCAGCAACACGACGACATTGTTCGTTTCGCCACCGTCATCGCCGATCTAGCCGGCGTGCGTGGCGTGGCGCGGGTCGACTTTCTGGCGAGCGAGAGCGAACTCTTCGTCAACGAGATCAACACCATCCCGGGTTCGCTCGCCAAACACCTCTTCGTTAATCCACCCTTGTTGTTCGCGACGCTACTTCGTGACCTGTTGAGTGAAGCGCGCGAACGACCAGCTCATCGCTACAGCGCTGCCGGCGCGGACGGTCTGGTCTTGCGTTCGGCGGGCTCCATCGCCGCCAAACTCGCGTAGTCGCGGTACTCGAGCGAGCGCCTCAGTGAGTGCGTCACTGTAGGGATCGATCAGCAGACCTTGTTGCAACGCCCAAAAGGCCAACTCGTAGTTGCGTCGTTGCAAGGAACTGTGGTGCAGCGCGAGCGCCGCCCACTCGCCATCGCGCGCAAGACGCGCACCGTGACCCTCCGCCAAGAACCACTCAAAACCGCGCAGCGCACTCGCCAGCGGCTCACCCTTTATTAGAAGGAGCGCCTGGTGGGCCAGCGGCGCCGCGTCGTCGACGGGGAGCTGGCGGGCGCGGGCGATCAACGTCGAAAAGACCTCGACGTCACTCGAGAGACCGTGCGTGACGTAGAGGCCCGACGACGTAACTGGATGAAGGCGCGGGCCCCGCGCGTCAAGGCCCAAGCTTCGCCGCACGGCGCTCGCGGTATTAGCCAGCGTACGAAGTGAGGCGTCGACGTCGGCGTGGGTGAGCACGCGAGTACGAAGTCGCTCGCCGGTCACCGGTTCGTGACGATGCAGCGCTAGGTAGGCCACCATCTCGACGCAGCGACGACGAAGCGTCGGAATAAAGGGTTCAACGAGACCCAACACCTGAGGATCCGCGCGCAGGAGTTCGACGCGCAGATCACCCGAGACGGGTGCGTCCTTGGGCGCGAGGTGAGCGTAACGATCGCTCGTGCGCGCGGGGTCGACGAAGGGCTTGAGGGTGATAGTGCACGCCGCGAGTTCATCGTCGAGATCAGATACCGCGCCTAGGTAGATGACGACGTGCTGACGTAGCGAGCGCGTCGCGAGGCTTCGAAGCAGCTCCGCCTCGCTGTGCGCGAAGAGTAGTTTCCCGTCGTGTAACGCTACGACGTTGTTCACGACGTCGATGCTCGACCACGTCGGAAGAATCGCGAGCTGTCCGCCTTCGCGGGCGAAGGCGACGAAGGTTCCGTCGGTCGATGGCCCGAGCGCACAAGCCACCACCGGCGACACGGGAGAGGACGCCGCGGACGCCACATCGCCGTCGCGTACGTCGAGTACGCCCTCGAGTAGGTCACCAGTCAGTTGGACGAGGCGACCGATTAGATCGGGGTTGCGCGCGCGCAGCAGTCCAATTGACTCGTCAACGTCAAAATCATCGGCGGCGTCTTGTTGACGGAGCAGATCGCTGCGGCGTTTGGCCAAGAGCGCCAGGGGTACCACGCCAACACCCGTGACAGGAATGGGCAGATGGTGGCGCGGGGTGGGCGACGTTCCTAGCGCGTCCTGATGAGGAACGCTGAGCGTCGTCGTCTGTTTCAACGGGGCGCTCGACGTTGGAACCATTAGCGCGAAGAGCGCGACGACCAGACCGGCCAACCAGACGCTGCCGCCACCGTGGGTCCGACGTCCCCTTCGAAGCCGCCACACGTTCAACGCCACCTGGAGAAGGAACCCCACCCAGAAAACGGCGAGGATGACCAGCAGGAAACGAAGCAGCGTGCCGTGACTCTCGGTCTGGGTGAGGCGCCACTTCGAGACTACGACGTAGGGCAAAAGCGCGAAGTAGAGGACTATTGCGGCGCCCTGCACTCGCGTCGCGAAAGGACGTCTTAGCTGATGGGTGTTAGTTGCCACGTGAGGGAGTTCGAGCGAGTGACGGGCGTGATGATGAACTGGCAACTGCTTTTGGCGGCGATGACGATCTGGCTTTGCACGTTTGTCGAAGCGTTCGCGCACTGCAGCGTCGCCGCGGCGGGCGCGCTCGTGACGAGCGTCCAGGTTCCTGGTCCATCGAGGGGCACGTCGGCCACGTCGAAGGATGGCGTGAGCTGACCCGACAGTTCCCCGTTCGTCACGTTCTCGCCGGAGGCGACGGCGACGGGCTTGACGCTCGAGTCGGTCTTGGACGAGGAGCTGCTTGCGGGCGGCGTGAGCGTGGTACCGAGACTGCTGGTCAGTGTGGAGGTCGTCGTTGGAGTCGTTCGCGTCGACGCGTCCTTCGTGACCCGACGTGGCGTCGTCGTCGTTGGAGGCGTCTGTATCGCCGACGAGATCGTTGTGGATGACGTCGTGATTATCGGAGGCGCCGTCGCCACGGGTGGCGCCGCTTTTGACGTCGCGGTGAGCGTGAAGACCAAGACCAGCAGCAATAGAGGGCTCGACCACGTCACCCAATGTGTGCTCTTGAGGGAACGTGACAGTTTCATGCGCGTACTCCAAAGGTAATGCAAGTGGACGAGGTTGATTTATTGCCATTTGCGCCGTGCACGTTTTCTAGATTAAGTATCGAATAGCAAAGTATTGAAGTTCCGACTGGAGCGAGACCGGCGCGCTGTGATCGTTCGTCGCGAGCTCGCGAATTGATCGTCCTTCGAAAACGCGCGCGTAGGTGAGACGAGCCAGCCGGTCATGTTCGCCGCCGCGAAGGCCTTCGAGACGGGTGAGCAGTGGCGAGGCCTCGCGGGCCGGTTCGTCAACCTGGTCGAAACGTGAGATCGCGCGCAGCGCCGCCTTTTCCTTCAAGAGCCATCGACGAAGCCGACCACGAAGGGCCGAGAGGAGATCGGGTGCGGCGTACTGGCGTGACTGTCCCGCCCAGTCAACGAGGAGTTCGCTGAGCAGTGACACCGCCATGGACAGCGTGTCGCTGGGTTCGTCGATGATGCCCTCACCGAAACGCAACTGTCGACAGACGCTCACCACGCCGGGGAGCAGAGTCTGGAGCAGCGCCCGATGCACGTCGGGGTCACTCGCTTCGATCAGCAGCGCCCGCACGATCTGAGCCCGCTCGAGGACGTTACGTCCACTCTTGGTCTCGAGCAGGAGGACGACGTCGTATAGATCGATCTGCACTCCGAGTTCGAGCTCGGGGTAGCGAGCAGCGAGTCGTTCACAGGACTCGCGCGCGCTCGAACTTCGTCCGACCCGTCGCCATTCAAGTCGCAGATTTCCTAAGAGGTCTATTTTTGTCGTCATGACGCCTAGTAGAGAGCTCTGAGCGCACGTCGCCTCTACCCACCGAACGCCACTCGTTAGTGCACTTTTCATAACCATCAGAGTGAAGGACTCCGCGCACTTCGCCACGCACATAGACGCGACGTAGGCTGGGGCCATGGACATCGAAGCCTTTTACGAACAGAACGAAGCGCGCCGCGAAAGTGCCGAGTTTGAGTTCGGTAACGAGTGGACCGACGCCGTCGACAACGAGTACGAACTCTCGTGGGTTGAGGCGACCGGTGAGCTCTACCTCATGGTCGAGCCCGAGGCCCAGATCACCGAAGACATGTTCGGAGATTTTTCGGTATCGGGAGAGGTCGTCAACGATCTGACGGTCGTGGTGATTGGCAAAGTACCCTCACTCGCCGCGCTCGAAGACCTCATTGAAGCCTGGGAAGAGGCCATGCTCGAGCCAAACTCGTTGGCGTGGCTTCACGAGCGTCTGCCCGTCTATCCCTAAAGGTACGGCGTCGACGAGTCGGCGATTTTGCACATGCGCGTCAGTGAGGCGGCGAGGTTGGGAATTGGCACACGCTCGGCTTCGTTAATCTCAGTCATGAGAGGGTTCCAACTACCGTCAATTGAGGTTGCGGCCGCGGCCGAAGGTGTGCCCTTCAGCAGCTGAGAGAGCGCGTGAGATCGCAGTTTCGAGCGCCGTGCTTGGCTCAAATCAGTTTGTTCGCTTTCTTTTTCCAGTGCGAGGGCGCGTTTGACGTAGACGCAACTGTGGCGTACGTCAGTGACGGCGCCGCCGGTTCCGCACGACGAAAGAACCACGCTCGCCAACGTGAGTGCCGAGAAGACGCCGAAGGTCCGAGTTAGCCGAGCCACGAGTCAGCGGACTGCAGCAAGAAATCACTCACACTGCGTCCGCGCTCAAATATGTCGCAAAGCGGATCTTCACCTTTGGCAACTTGGCTGAGCGAGATCGCGCGTCGAGCGATGATGGAGATGCGTCGCTCGGAACTCTCGGTGGGCGACGCGAAGACGTCCGTCGCGGTGACCTCAAGGGGCATTTCGAGCCCACCAATAGGCGCTAAGTCAATCGCGAGACGCAACAGATCGGGACTGTGGGGCATGGGTGGCAGGCCCCAGGTAAGGACGAGGGGAAAATGGAACTCATCGGGCGGGTCGACTTCATCGGGTAGTCCCAACACGGCGTCCTCAAAAGCCAAGAGCGTCCTTGGATCGACGTCGAGTTCAATGTGGAGATCCACGGGTCCGCCGCAACCGTCCTCGGGATGCAGATCGACTTCCCAGGCTTGGCGCAGTGAGTAGGTCTCGACGAAGTGCCGTTCGTCGTGGACGTGAAAGCCGTGCGTCACCGCATGGTCTTTGAGGTCAGCAACGAATCCTGCAACGTCAATAGCGGCCATTACTACTCAGGATAGCCTCCAACCCCACTACCGTTAGTACGTGACCGACTCGTTTCTAACGACACTTCGTGCGTGCGCGCACGAGATTGGCGAGGTCGTGCGCTCGGGCCAACACGAGGGCTACTCGGGCCTTCGTGCGACGCAGTATCACCTGGACGTAGCCGCTGACGACGTGGCACTGCGCGTGCTGCACGGCGCGGGCTTTCAAGTCGTGAGTGAGGAGTCGGGCCTCACGGGTAGTGGTGAAGTAACCGTGGTCATCGATCCCATCGATGGATCAACGAACTGTGATCAAGGCATTCCATTTTTCGCGACAAGTCTCGCCGTGCTCCAGGGTAATGAACTCGTCGCGGCGCTCGTGATGAATCAGGCAACGGGCACCATCTTTGAGGCGGAACAGGGAGGCGGCGCGACGCGCGACGGCGCCCCCATCGTGCCCAGTAAGGAGACCGACTTCGACAAGGCCATCGTGGCCTTTTCGGGACTGCCGTCGCGTCACCTCGGTTGGGCTCAGTATCGCGCGCTGGGCTCGGCGAGTTTGGAGATCTGTCTCGTTGCCGACGGTTCACTCGACGTGTACAGCGTGGCGCAAAAGTCCACGCTTAATCCTTGGGACTATCTCGGCGGGCTTCTCATTCTTCGAGAGGCCGGTGCCGTGGTTGCAGAATACGAGAATCAAGAACTCGTTACGAGAGAGCGTGTCCGTCGTCGTCCAGTCTTTGCGGCGACGAACGAACTGCTCTCATTTATGCAGCGAGCTGGCACCATCTAGGATTGAAGTCCTCGGGCGCTTAGCTCAGTTGGTTAGAGCAGCTGATTTACACTCAGCAGGTCGGGGGTTCGAGTCCCTCAGCGCCCACCAGTCAGAGGCAAGTGATTATTGGGTTTTACTCCATAGGACAACGATCTGGATTCGCACTTTCCCTCAAAAGAACCCTCACGAGTGAGGTTTTTATGAGGGATGATTTGTCTCCACGAGTGGAGTACCCCTGAAAAGCCAACGAAACGAGTGAGGTTGGCCTGCTGATTCGTTGGAGCAGTTTTTACTTATTGGCTCGGCGGAGACTGACATTCCCGATGGAGGGACAGAGGGACCCTAGATTTCAACACGGTTCCCTAGTCGCGGTACCAAAACGGGAATTGCTAATTGGCTGGGGTGTATGTACAATGTACATACCAAGGAAAGGATGTTGCAGTGACGACGAAAGAAAAGCGACTCAATTTTCGAACGACTGAAACGGTCGAAGCCAAGTTGTTTGCGGCCGCCCAAGCGTCGAACGAATCGCTCACTGACTTTGTGTTGAGTGCAGCGTCGCGACGTGCTGACGATGTCCTCGCCACTCGGACGCCGGTGCCGAGCGACTACTTTGACCATCTCCTTTCGGCCCTGGATGAGCCGCCCGTAGCGATTCATTCCCTGGCGGTGGTGGCCAAGCGCGAACTTCGCTTCACGCAGCGCTAACTGGTGTTCGTTTCCGAGCCCCTCGGGGAGCATCATGTACTTGAGCATTTTGATTCGGGTGTCGAATCACTTGATCGGTGGCTCAGACAATCTGCTCGGAACACCGACGCGAAGCGAAATAGCCGAACATACGTCTGGTGCGCGGAGGATACTGAGGTGGTCGGGTACTTCACGCTGGCGCCCCACGTCATTGGTCGCGCGGAGCTATCTGACAAGGTAGGCCGCGGTGACCTTAATGAGATTCCCGCGATCCTTCTCGCCAGACTGGCGCTTGATGCGAAGCACCAAGGTCAGGGACTCGGTGCGGAACTCCTCGTTGATGCCTTGAGTCGAGCGGTTGGCGCTAGCGATCGAGTCGGCGGTAGGTACGTCGTAGTCGACGCGCTCGACGAGCGAGCTGGTTCGTTCTATGAGAAATACGGCTTTGTTCAATGTGTTGGCGATGGCGTTCTTCGCTATACGCGAAAGGTCAGTGATATCGCGCTGAGTTTGGAGCCATGAGTTAGCTGGACCGATCCATTCTGAAAGTCGCCTGGACGTTGCCGTAGCTACGACAATTACCGACTGGCGAATTTGTGATTGGATGGGGCGTCATTGAGAGTCAGAATGTCATGGACAAGACTGCTTATTTGGGGCAGTTCTCTGATACGAACTGAATGGATATTTTTCTTCAGCGTTCGGCGTTTAGTGGACTTTTGAGTTGATTTAGGGCTCCTAGGGGTTGATTTACCGTATTTAGGCAGCGGCGCGCGTAGCGTCAGTTTTGAAGTGGACCGCATCTCTTGGACAGCCTTGAAGCCTTCTTAAGCGATGAGCAGGTCGTTGTCAGCGAGTTAGGCCGCTCGCTGTTGAAGCTTTGATCGATAGTAGACCTCGTCGGGCGTCATATCCCCGAGCGAGCTGTGCGGGCGCTCCTCGTTGTAGTAGTTGAGAAAGACGTTGAGACCGGCACGCAGTTCGTTGCCGCTGTTGGCGGGGTTCAGATAGACGTGATCGTATTTGACCGTGCGCCAGAGCCGCTCGATGAACACGTTGTCGATCGCTCGTCCGACCCCGTCCATCGAGATGGCGACCTCGGCGTCGAGCAGCACCTTCACGAAGGGGTTCGCGGTGAACTGCGACCCCTGATCGGTGTTGAAGATCTCCGGCGTGCCGTAGAGGGCGAGGGCCTCTTCGAGGGCGGCCACGCAGAAGTCACTGGTCATGGTGTTGGCGAGGCGCCAGGTGAGGACCTTGCGACTGTGCCAGTCCATGATCGCCACGAGGTAGAGGAAACCTTTTTTGAAAGGTACGTAAGTGATATCGGCGCACCAAACCTGGTTCGGTCGGTCGATCAGTAGTCCTCGCAGCAGGTAGGGTATTTGAAGTGCTCCTTGTTCGCAATGGTCGTCTTCTTTTGGGGCGCCAGTGACCGAATGCCCATCAGGTTCATGAGGCGCCGGACCCGCTTGCGATTGACGTTGACCCCCTGGCGCGCCAAGACCTTCACCATCATGCGAGAACCGTTCTCGGGGTGGGCCAGGTAGAGCCGGTCGATGCGTTCCATGAGGGCGAGGTTCTCCGGGCTCTCGCCACAGCTCTCGTAGTAATAGGTGGAGCGCGGCACATTGAGCAGCCGGCACTGCTCGGCGATGGAGAGCTCGTGGTCGGGGTCGATCATCGCTCGTCTCTGGTCGAGTGACCAGAGATCCCCGGCCGTGTCGCTAAAAAATCGCGCTCCATCTCAAGCTTTCCGATCTTCTTGTAGAGCTCGTCGATGTCGATCGCGTCAGCCTTCGATGGGCGCTTGCCCTCGAAAACGCTAGGCGCGTCCTCTAAGAGCTGTTTTTTCCAAGCGGAGATCTGCGCGGGGTGCACGCCATAAATCTGGGCGAGGTCGGCCGTCGACTTGTCACCCTTCAACGCCTCGAGAGCGACCTTCGCCTTGAAGTCAGGCTTGAACTTGTTGCGTTTTCCTTGCACGAGCACCTCCAGGATGCATCAGTGCTCACAACTTAAGTCAGTGTCCAGTTTCCGGGGTCCACTTCATTTTGCCGGCAAGGACGTGGCACTCAGTCACTCGCGCACTCACTTACCCAGTCGCGCCAGTCGGAGTGAGGAAGGTGGGCGATGGTCTAGTGAAGGGATTTCTGCCAGCCGGACATTTACATAGTGATGAGAGAAACTGAGCAACAGGTACACGACAAGAACGCGGAGTTAGCGCGAGTAGTCGCGACGCATCGTCAAGCACTGTTGCGTTATGCGCTTCGTCGCCTCGACAACCACAGCGCTGCCGAAGACCTCGTAGCCGAGACCTTTGTAGTCGTCTGGCGCCGCTTCGATGAGATCCCACCGCGAGACCAAGAGTTGTTCTGGCTCTACGGCATCGCTGGGCGTGTGCTCTCGAACACTTTGCGGGGTCGTCAGCGCTCGATGCGTTTAGAGATGCGCCTGGCCTTCGAGCGAGAGCACGACCAGGACACGCCGCGTTATAGCGAAGAGGACATCAAGCAGTTGATGGCGGCTCTGGCCGAACTACGACCAGAAGAGCGAGAGCTGCTCCAACTCACCTACTGGGAACGTCTGTCGTATCGCGAGATAGGGCTCGTCCTCGGTTGTAGTGAGAAGGCGGCTGGTATTCGCATCTCTCGAGCTCGCCAGCACCTGCGACAACTACTCAACGAAACCAGCAGCACAGCCAGCATCACGCACTTACCGAACAAGGAGACACTCGGATGAACGAAGACTTACTGACCACATTGATGACCGACATCGACCCCGTTCGCGACCTCAGCGACGACGCGCTCGACGAGCTGGTGCCCTACGACCAGTTGATGACCCGGGTACTTGCCGGCGTTAAGCAGCCTGCTGTCCAAGCACAGCGCGAACGCACTTCTATCTGGCAGCGGGCATCGCTGCGTGTGAGCGCAGTAGCCGCGGCTGTTGTGCTCGTCGCGTCCGGAGCGGTGGCGTTTCTGAGTTCATCACCCACCGCAGTGTCCGGCGGCTTCGCACTGGGCGCGGTTAACTCGTCCTGGGTTGAGTACAGCGCCACTACACCGTCCGGCGCTACCTACGGAACCTGGACCCGGAGTATGGCAGCGGCACTCGTTAGCAAAGGCCGGATCCGTACGGAGCTGAACCTTGACGGTCTGACCATCACCCCACCTTTGACGTCGGTCAAGCCTCGGGTCTCGGCGACCCAGATGGCGGGCGAGCTTTGGGCGACCACTGCCCTTCGAGGACAGACGGAGGTTGCCTTCGGCTTTGGTGACATCACGCTCAACGTCTCGCAAGGCGGAGCGCCGAAACTCCACAGCGTGCCCGTCTGGGTGGCTATCGCAACGTCGAAGCCTTGTAGTGCAGCGAGTAGGTGTAGTGCCTCAGCGATAGCTTCACTGCCGCTGACTGTTGTCGTTAGTGGGTACGGCCTGCCCAACAGTGAAGCAACGACCGGCACTCCCATTGCCTTCACCTATCAGACCGGCGGAAAGAACTCCACGGCGAAGCCCCGGCTACTCGCCGCCATCGAACAGGTCTCGGTTTCCTGGATACAAGATGGTCGAGTCTCGAACGGCAGCCTCCACATCACGGCCGCCCCCGTTCCCTGTGGAGCACTCAACGGCTACAGCCTTTCGACCAATCCCGATGGCACGACGCTGACCGTCAAGGGACTGATCCCAGAGTCCACTATTGGGGACTACTGCACAGTTTCGGTCGCAGTCAGCAAGGTCATTCCGCTGCGTGGCGCCAGTGCTAATGCGACAACGCTCCTTCATACACCGACAGGACCAATACGAGCAACGAACTGAGCCCGGATTTTGTTTTCGAGCCCTTCGGTCGTCCACAACCCCTCTTCTTCTCCGGCTTGCCCGGCATCGCTGAGTTGGTCAACGGCTGTACCAGCATCGTGACGTGAGGCACGCGTTGCCTAAATACGGTAAATCAGCCCCTAGGAGCCCTAAATCAACTCAAAAGTCCGCTAAACGCCGAACGCTGAAGAAAAATATCCATTCAGTTCGTATCAGAGAACTGCTACACAACGCATCCGCTCATCCCGGAACACCCGGTTCAGGGTGTGGTCGGCTGTCACGATCGACAACTTGAGCACATGATTGATTGGCCCGCGACCCCGCGAGGGGATTGGGACCATTGCGGTATTTCAGCGACGCTCGAGTTCCTCGGCCAGTTCGCATCTCGGAGAATTGGGGGCTTGAGCATCTCACCCATTTGTCTAACCTGAAGTTGTCCGTTGTGACCGTTGGTCAATTTGCAAAGTTAGAAACTTCTCGAATTAGAGTTAGAAAATATGGAGTATCCATCTCACCGCCACCAAACGCGAACCACGTGGACCGAAGGAGTGAGCGCGGTAACCAGATGAAAACAGCAGAGTTTGAGAGGAGAAGAGCACCGCGATTCATCCCTCAAAACATCCCTCACAGTGATCCGACGGTGCACGACAAAACAGATGAGGGGCGACACAAAACCCAGTAAATATCGGCAAAAGCGACCATCGACAACCTACACCGACGGATCGAGTCCCATTTACACTCAGCAGGTCGGGGGTTCGAGTCCCTCAGCGCCCACTCCGAGGTCGAATAAGAACCGAACGGAACATGACGATGCGAGATGCTGGAACGATTCGATTTTGGAAATCATGGTTTGAGTAATTCGTGAGGATCATCGTGATTTGCCTTGGACTGCGAACTCAATTGTCTGTCTAGTCGTAACGGCGCCTATGTTTGGACCTCGTTATATCTACGAGTCAGATTTCCATACCTTGGTCGCTGCGATCCTTCTTACGTGAGCGTTCGAGGACTTGGCGAAGTATCGGGAGCACGGCGCGATCCTTTTCGCGGCCGGCTGCTTCTTTGGAACGAATGACGTCGGCGAGCGCAGCAACGAAGATTCTCACGGTATCGGTAATCTGCTCCTGAGTAGCTGATCTTCGCAGGTCGTCGTAGCCTCGTGTACCGTCAGGAAGAAGCGCGATGTCCAGATAGCCGTGTTTGGTCACGAAGGTCCAGGTCGTCCCTTGCCCGAATGTTCGCTCGTCGAGTTGTATCGCTAATGGTTCTTCCATATCTGGAATCCGAAGCTTGGCGTCAAGTTCCCTCAACGCTGTCGCGAGCCTCGTGAAATTCTCACTGGTACGTGCGGGTGTGACATCGACGTCACGAGTGACGTAGGGAGACCCGCGGAGCTCGGCGGCGAGTCCACCGATGACTACGTAAAGAACTTGATGGCGCTCGAGAACCTCGAGGATTTCGTCTGGTCGATAGGGGACCGATTCAGTCACTGTGTCTCGCCATTCTCTGTTCGCGCTGTTCGTGGAACCGAACTCGGGTCATGAGATCGGCGAACCGTTCGGCAGGTGTCATTCGGAGATGCTGATCAATGATCGTCACATTGGAGTCATCAAATTTGGACACGAAGAACGTGAGGTCGAAACCACAGGCGCGTACTGCCCCTCGGAGTGTCTCAAGACTCGGTGAGACGTCGTCGCGTTCCCAGCGGGCAATTACAGACTGAGCTTTGCCAAGGCGCGCACCCAATTCGGCTTGAGTCAGTCCGGCTCGCAATCGAGCCTCTTTGATCAGGTCTCCGCTCACCATATGACTAGTGTAGTACAAATATGTACTATTAAGTCTCTGCGGACGCGCGATTGTCATTTGACGCCCGACGGTCGCCGTTCGGTTGCTTTCGCTCCATAAATTCTCTCCCTACCGCAACGAATGTTTCGTTGAGTGCGGTGGTCGAGGACGTTCCAAAGAACGTGAGCTACTGGTTCTTATTGTGTGACTCAAGGTCCACGAGTAGGGACCAAGTGATTGTTGGGTTTTCCTCCACACGACGACGATCCGGCTAAGCACTTTCCCTCAAAGAATCCCTCACGAGAGAGGGATTCTTTGAGGGATGGCCCGGCTCCACCAATGGCGTATCCATGGAAGGGCAACGAAATGGGTGAGGTAGACCTGATGATATTTACTCAGCAGGTCGGGAGTTTGAGTCCCTCAGACCTCAGACCTCAGACCTCAGCGCCACCTGGTCAGGAGGTATTTATTGGCCTTGAAACGGAGTCCGTTTTAGGGTGAGGCAAAGGATCTCAATACGAATACTTTTACGTAAATTGCAAGAAGTGCGGTCTTCTCATGCGCGTTTCCGCTCTACTTGCAGTTGGTACTCCGCGAAAGACCTTCCCGATCAGGGCTCAGATCAGTCACGATGGAATCCATGAGATGACGTACGGACGTCTTGACATTCTGATTGTCAACACTGACGAGTGGCTGGAAAGCGAATGATTTATCCGACGTGGCCTCTAAATGCGGTTATTAGAAGAGTGAATTCTGAAACGGGCTGGGTGAACAGCGTGGCCTTGGGGGGCGAAAGAAGTCGCGTAACTTCTAGCTGCATCCTTCAGGAACGAAGCGGACATTTTTTGAATGTTCCGTGCGCGGGCAGAGGCACCGAAAAGTCCGAGATTTAGCCATCTACGGCGAGGTCTGACGAATTCGGGGGACGTTAGACCAATTGTGGTTGCAAAACCGTGTATATCTGTGTAGTCTTGCAACATATGAAATCAACTCGCATGCCAGTAACTACTGCATCTCGAAAAGGCGTCTCGAAGCTCGCTGCCGAAGCCGAAAAGAGTCGGGTCGTCTTGACCAGCCACGGCCGTCCTATTGCGGTCGTGGATTCGGCTGAGCGCCTTGACGAGGATCTGAGGCGAGTTCGCGAAGCAAGCCGGTACGTTGTCGAGACTGCGGGTGAACTTGCTTTGGGACGTTCCAACAAGTTCACGCTGGAGGAGGTGTGCGCCAAGTTAAACATTGATCCTTTGCGGGTGCGCGAGCGTGCCACGGCAAAGCGAGGGTGAGACGCGGGAGTCGCTTCCCAGACGACCAAGCCGAGATTGTCTTTTCCGATGTGATCATCGAGCAACTGGAAGATTTGACTGAAGCCAACCGGATAGACGTATTAGTTGACATCGTTCGACTCTGCGAGGATCCCGGGGGCAAGCATCCCCTCAGTAGCCCGCTCTCTGGATGGAACACGCTCGACGTGTTAGTCGCTGAATATCGAGTCGTGTATAAAGCCACCATCACGGATAGTGTCGGGCTCGTTGAGGTGCTCTGTGTAGGCCCACGCTCCGACTCAGAGGTCTACGACATGGCAACCGCGATCACCAGCACCGGCCTGTTATCCGAAGAAGAGGTGGTGCAGTTATGGGAGGCGCTCGGCCTTCTGGACGTCGTGACGGAAGACGTTGGCCTGGACGGATGGGACTACCGTCCGGAGCCAGCACCCGAAGGGATGCGTCGAGCAGTTGTGAGTGCAGGATTACTCGACGCAGACACTGCGAGCGTCCTGTCCAAGGACGAGATGGAAGTTGCTATGACTTCGGGCTGGGGGCCCGATGGAGCCGATCCGGAGAAAGCTCTGCTTGCAGCGTTGGAACGTGCTCGCGGTAGCGCGGACTTCTCCGTGCGTAAGATTCTTGAACTCCGCCAAGACGACCGGTGCGGTGCTCTAATGGTTCGCGCCAAGTCCGCATGCGTTCGCCGACTCGGCCACCCCGGCCCTCATCGCTCGGCATAGGCAACCACGCTCGAAGGGACTCTCTCAGCTTTGCCCTTGGTCTCGAATGCAATTGAGGCGGTGTAATTCATCCCTCAATTCATCCCTCAATTCATCCCTCACACTTCTCTAACCCTGCACGACACAACCGACATCGGACGACGAAAAGCTCAGTCAAGATCAACGAATTCGACAATTGACATCTAGTCGCGACACATCGTGTCCCATTTACACTCAGCAGGTCGGGGGTTCGAGCGGAACCCCTCAGGTCGAATGAGACACGCAGTCGAATTTATCTGTTAGCAGCGACCTCCAGTTCCGGTGGATTAATCCACACCAGTTGAGGGATCTTTGGTGCGTTCGGCGCGAGTCGACGGAATCGGATTGGGTTGGCTCCGTAAGCGGCGTCCAGCGTGCTTTGACGTTGCTCTCGGATCTCGACGTGCGTGCCGTAATGCACCGAGGCAGGCGTGTGCAGCCCAATTCCCGAATGGCGATGTTCGTGGTTGTAGTAGTTGAAGAACCCGTCGGCGAAGTTGCGCGCGTCTTCAAGGCACCCGAAGCGTTCGGGAAACGTTGGGCAGTACTTGAGTGTTTTGAAGGCGGCTTCGGAGAAGGGATTGTCGTTGCTGACGTGGGGTCGGCTGTGGCTCCTCGTCACGCCCAAGTCCACCATCAGTTGACTGACCGGTTTGGAGCGCATGGCCCCGCCGCGATCGGCGTGGATGGTGAGCGTGTCGCGAGCAACACCCTGGGTGAGAATCGCGTCTTCAATGAACTCCTTAGCGAGCTGCGCGTCTTCGTGCGCGGCCACCAACCAGTTGAGGACGTAGCGACTGAAGATGTCGAGGATCACGTAGAGGTCGTAGAAGAGACCGCGCCTCGGACCGCGCAGTTTGGTGATGTCCCAACTCCAAATTTCATTGGGTTGCGTAGCGAGCAGTTCGGGCTTCTTCTTCGCGGGGTGCGTGCGCTGAGCCCGACGATCGCTCGAGGCGCCGCTCTCCGCCAGCAATCGGTGCATGGTGGCGGGCGAACAGAGGTAGATCCCCTCATCGAGGGTGCGCGCGTAAACCTGGTCGACCGCGAGGTCGCAGTTGACGGGTTCGTTGAGCAGCGCCAGCACCGCGTGGCGCTCGCTCGCACGCAGCGCGTTGGGCGGGGCGGCGCGAACCGCGGGCACCCTCGCCACTTTGGGTTTTCGTCGTCTGTAGTACGTCGAGCGAACTCGTCCGAGCAACGTGCAGGACTTCTTCACCCCGACCAGTGCCACGAGCGAGTCGTGCACCGCGCAGAGAATCTCGTCAACGACTACTCGGTGTCCGCGCTCTTGGAGAGAGTCTCCAAGAGCGCGTGTGCTTTTCCCACGATGTCGAGGGCCAATCGCGTTCGCTCGAGTTCTTGTTCCAGTCGCTGGTTCTTCTTGGTGAGTTGATCCAGCTCGCGGTTCTCGCTGCGGGTTCGGCCGGGCTTTTTGGTGCCGAGCGTGCCGGCGTCGCGCTGACGTCGCCACTCGGTCAACTGGCTCGAGTACACACCCTCGCGACGGGCGAACTCGCCCTTGGTGCCGGGTTCACAGGCGTCGTAGCGCGAGAGAATCTCTAACTTTTCCTTGGTGCTGATGACGCGCCTCGTGGGCTGAGCCGCGGGGTCACTGTTGTTGTCCACGTCATCATTTTGCTCATGCGTTGCCACCTTCGTGGCGTTGGTTGTTGTCATTGGTCTTTGGTGTCACTTGTCTCGCCCAGAGGAATGGAATTTGTCAGGCAAGTGTCTCACGCGGACCTGAGAGTTAGGGCCGAGTTCTATGGAATAGTCATCTACATGTACTGGAAGGATCACGTTCCACCGCACTTTCACGCTATCTACTCGGGTCAGGAGGCACAGATCCGAATCGACGACGGGAGCATCCTCGCCGGGTCCCTCCCAGCGACGGCGGAGCGTCTCGTCAAAGAGTGGGCGGTGGTGCGGCGAGCGGAGCTCCTAGCGAACTGGGAGCGGGCGCAGAAGCCGGATGCTCTCGAACCGATCGAACCGCTCAGGTAGAATATGCCAATGTCTTCGTTGGCCCGGATCGTCGCAGTCGAATACCTTGGCGAGTATCGACTTCTGCTGACATTTTCGGATGGACTCGTCAGAGAACTGGACTTTGACGGCGCTCTCGAGGGGGCTGTTTTTGAGGCGTTGAAGAACGTCAGCGTATTCAGTTTGGTCGCCGTCGACGAGGTCGCCGGGACCATCGGGTGGCCGAACGGTGTGGATTTTGATCCGGACGTGCTTCACGGCGATTTTGAGCCTGTCAACGGTCCTTCAGCGAAAGTGCTCCACGAGTATTATCTTCACGCCAGTTGCTGATTCCTGCACAACGCGCACTCTGACCCCGCACCGGTGCAGCAGCCTGACGTTCAGCGCGTGCGCGACACCGACTCACTGATGGGACAATTCGAATCACACTGCAAGAATGCTGATCGAAGACGCCGGATCTGCCCGTAGTCAAGTGGCACCTCGAGTGCGTGGGGCGCAGAGGCTCGTGAGCCGTGGGACGAGGCGGCCCAGAGCCCGATGCGGGTTCCGTTTACTGTGGTTGCAAGGTGGACTTGCTCGATTCAGGTGGTCATTTTGACGCGTGTCTGACTCAAACTGGCGAGTTGGGTCACCGTGAAGTGAAACACTTGGGCCTTATGGATGAGCGCTTGCTGCCGTGATGAAAGTGCGCGCTAGCGCTGGCCCCGCCATCCCAGGCCGGAACATGCGACATTGGTCGGCAAGCACGCTCAAAGCGACGACGATCCTAAACTGTTCCACGTGGTCGACCACTTTCCGGACGCGGACGAACGAACAACTCACTGGGAATCCGTCTACGAGCTCAGCCAGGTCGACGGCGTCAGCTGGTACCAACAGGAGCCACTTGTGTCATTGGAACTTGTGGACATACTCGGCGTCGAAAAGGACGCACGGGTGGTTGACGTCGGAGGTGGCGCGTCAATCCTTGTCGACTTCCTGCTAGCCAGAGACTTCACCGACTTGACCGTCCTAGACATCTCGAAGAGCGCGCTTCGCGTGAGCCGAGAACGGGTCGGCCCTGATGCCCATGTGACGTGGATTGCCCACAATCTCCTGACATGGGAGCCAACGTACCGCTACGGGCTTTGGCACGACCGAGCAGTGTTCCACTTCCTGTTGCCCGACGAGATCAACGTCTACCAAGATCTCCTACGCCGTTCAGTTGCTCCCGGCGGATCCGTGATCATGGCCACCTTCGCGCCGGACGGGCCGGAATGGTGCTCTGGACTACCGGTGACCCGCTACAACGCCGATCAATTAGTTGAGGTCCTCGGTGACGAGTTCACAGTGGTCGAGCAGCGCAGAGAAGTCCACGCGACGCCCAGCGGCGCTCTTCAGCCGTTCACCTGGATTGCTGCTTCAAGGAGCCTGTCCTAACTCTTGGAGATGTTCCTCGTCGTTAAGTTGCAGTCATGGTCACCGGGTGCGAATCCTCCAGTCGAAGATTGTTGACGTCCCCTCTCCGACACCAACAATTTGCAACTGCTTCATCTCCACATCTCCTGGCAGAACGATGAGCGATGGAACGCCGTGAACGGACACTTCAAAGTGGTCGGGGCACGGAGATCCATTCGATCAACTCCTCAACAAGAACCCACCGCTGGTGAACCGGCACGGTCAACGGCGTGGCTGGCAAAGTCCGGGCACGAAGTAACTCGTATTCTGTTTTCATGGTGAGCAGTGACATTTGGGATGAGGAGACGGCGGCGGTCTACGACGAGGAGGCCGCCGAGATGTTCGCGCCGGAAATTGTCGATCCTGTGGTCGATTTCCTGGCTCGACTCGCCGGATTCGGCGCCGCCCTCGAGTTGGCGATCGGCACCGGGCGCATCGGCATTCCACTCATGCGACGGGGTGTACCCGTCACAGGGATCGAACTGTCTAAGTCGATGATCTCGCGCCTGAGGGCAAAGGTCAGCGAGGCGGATCTTCCGGTCGTAGTGGGGGATATGGCCACCACGAAGGTACTCGGTGAGTTCAACTTGGTCTACCTGGTGTGGAACAGCATCTCTAACTTGAGGACGCAAGAGGAACAGGTGGAGTGCTTCCGCAACGCCGCACGCAACCTCGGTCCCGGAGGACGCTTCGTCATCGAGTTGTTCGTGCCGCCGCTTCGGCGTCTTCCCCCTGGCCAGGTCGCTGTGCCCTTCGACGTGTCCGAGGCTCATACTGGCTTCGACACGTTCGACCTAGTAACGCAGGGGTGCAACTCCCACCACTACACGCGCCAGCCCGACGGAACGATGCGGTACGGCGTTGGACACTTCCGCTACATTTGGCCCGCGGAGTGCGACCTGATGGCGCAACTAGCCGGGATGGAACTGGAGAGCCGTGTCGAAGACTGGGACGACACCCCGTTCACCTCTGAGAGCGAGAAGCACGTCTCGGTGTGGCGCAAGGTGTAGCCGGCCGCGTCAATTGAGCAGTCATCTCAAGGCCCCACCCTACGGCCGACCTTCGGCCGACTCTTCGTGGTCAAGTCCACGATTTCAACCGTCTGTCGGACACTGTGCACGTCGGATCTCCGACACCAACAATCTCAGACTCTTCCTGAGTCAGCAACTTTCTACACTGTGTCGCTCTGAATCGAGATGATGCAGTTTGCGGGTGCCTTTATAGAGGATGTCGCGTCCAATCGCGGTGCTTGGGCCACGCAAGTAATGAGAATTACTCGTGTTTTGTTTCGCTTCCGGAAAAGTCCGTAATTGATCCGTCAGGGTCCGGTGTTGAAATCCATGAGATAGCGGCCAACTGTAGATGACCACGTGAAGGTCGCAAATCGGTCGTTGTGCCCTACATTCCACGCCCCAGGAGAACCAGAGAAATGCAAGTCCATCTTTACAAGCAGCGTGAACCTATGGCTCGAAGTCCAGGCGGACGGTTGATAATTGATGACTCGTCCACGGCTCAGATGTACATACGGTGGACCCGTTGGTCGCTGGTCCGCGGAGATGTACTCGCGTGCCGCCACGACCGGGCCGTGCCCTTGCCACGATTGAAGGTAGTTCCGCAGTTCCGCGATGGCCCTCACGTAGGTCGCGTGTCGGGACGGGGCAGTCGTCGTCGCACCGCTCGAGCCAGTCGGAGTAGTCGCACACGAACTAAGGGTGATCCCTGCAACCGCAATGGTCATTGCTGCGATGAGGCGTCCACGGGGCACTGGAACCTTCATCTTGTTCTTCTTTGAATACGAGTACTCATATTGGGCATCTTTGCACTGAGGCGCGATTGCAATCGTGATGAGAAAGGAATTGACGATCCGCTCGAGCCAACTTGCGCGCACGAGAAGTGGGGACTCGTTCCGGGTGCACGACCTTTTTTGTAAGTGAGGTCAATCGACTGAACGGTTCGCCCGCGGAGCGGTCATCAGTGAGAAGCGCCTCAATCCCCAGAGTCATCGCAGGCCCTGGGCTTCAATAATTGTCATGACTTCCTCGCGGCGATAGCCCTGCTCGCGCGCGAATGCCAAGAGCTCGTTGATTCGTACCAGTACCGCACTCTGCTGTGGCGTACCTACGACGTGCACGCTACGTCCTCTCGTAAAGTCGAGGAGACCTTCGTCGCGCAAGATGTGCAGGGCACGAATCACAGTGTTCTTGTTCACACCGAGCACGTCAGCTAAGTCGATAGCGGGCGGCAAGCGTTCGCCCGGCTTCGCCTCACCGTCCGCGATCGCTCGTCTAATCTCGGCGGCCACCTGCTCGTAGATAGGCATCGATTCGTTCTTGCTGATTTCCGGTATTTGCATAGTACTATGTCAGATAGTATCATTATTTTACAATTACCAGGGGGAAGAGATGAGGCTGGCACCAGCCCGGGAAGCGAGTAGTCAGGTACTGCCCGACCCGATCGAACTCTTGATCAAGGAAGCCCGACGAAAGACCCGTCGGCGTCGACTCATAATGGGCGAGATCCTGCTCGCTGTTGTCGTGCTGGCCGCCGTCGTCGCGTACGGCATTGGTCATATCGGCAACGGAGCGCGGCCGACGACGGCGACAAGCCCGATCTCAAGCGTCGCCACGGGTGCCACTTCCCCGAAGGACACAATCACCCTGAGCGGTGACGCCGTCGGATCGGTTCGCTTCGGCGAAGCGCAGAGCGCTGCGGCAACATCTCTCGTGAAACTGATCGGCAAGTCCGATGGAGGCATGCAGAAAGTGAATCAGGGTGACTGCATCATCTCCAGCGCCTTGTACTGGCCGAACTTCGCGGCCTACTTCTATCGGGGCAAGTTCGACGGATATCAGACCGGGAACTATGTCACTGGCAAGTCCGAGCCAACGTTCAACGGCGTGACCCCTCGTGGTCTCCGAGTTGATTACACCCTCGCGCAGGCGCAGAAGCAGTACGGGTCTGCGTTCTCGACAAACGGTGCGCAAAGCGGTGTGTACGCAGCGGTCACAAAGACCGGAACGATACGTGGCTATCTGTCGAAGGAGCCAAATCAAGCGCCGGCGACGAAAGTGAAACTTCTTACCATTAGTGCCGGCTCGGTTGGATGTCCGGCGATGTCGCCAGGATGACGGTTTAGAGTCACGATGAGCGGGACTCAATACTCGGTCAACAGAGGAAGTGCCTGCACCCACAGCACTAGAAGAAGGCGACGACTGACGCGTCGGGTCCACGACTGGAACCCTCACTCAGTCTCTTGACTTCGTGGAGGGATGCGGTTCTGCACGTTGTCTAGCAGCCCAGTGAGAGAGACGAGAGCGGGACCGTCTGTGTATTCGGTCCAGTGGCACTACCAACAGTGAAAGTACCAACGACCGTCACGCCATCGCTTTCGTAAACGGGGATGGAGACATTCCTGTTCTGACTCCCCCTGTCCCACGCGACAGCTTCCGCGGGAGATTTCACGTCACCGCCTCCTGCGCAGTTCAATTCGCTCTCCTTGACGTAGCCGTGAGTACTCCCCTGATTGATAGTGACGGCGACGAGGTCTGGGGTGCCGTTCTGATTCAGCACGCCGTACGTCTCTCCGCTCGCGTTGATGCCCCAGGGGGTCGTGACTTGATTCACGTACATGGCTTGCAATGTCCATGTTGCGTTCGGGCTGGTAGTGATGGTCACCGTGTCTACGCCCGCGGTGAGCGGCACAACTTCGCTGGCCCGTGGAAGGATTGACGGACGGCTCATATCAGCCGCGTCGCAACTCTGGCTGGACCCGTTAGGAAAGTAGAACGTGCCGACGCTGTGGCACGTCAAAGCGAGTGAAACATCGGTAGCCGTTGCGGGCGGTGCGCCGATATCGATGGTCGCGGTTCCGGTTCGCGTTGCGGTAATGACATTGCCGAGGGCAGAGTCCACCGGCGCGCCGGGGAGAGAAAACACTCCCGACGCCAGGGCCACTCCGCCGGCCACGAGGGTTACACCGAGGAACATGCCAGTTCCCACGCGCCACCGCCAGCGACGTCGCACGCGAGGAGTGTCCGTGACGGTCGCCACGAGGGCCTCGCGCAAGGCTGCTGTAAAGATTGGATCCATCTCCATGGTGCTCATCGACTCGTCTCCTTTGTCGCATTGATGTTCTCGTCGTCCTCCAAGGTTCCGAGCGCCGCGGCCATGCGACTTCGCACGCGGTGAAGGCGTGTGCGAGCTGCGCCATCGGTAATGCCAAGGGCAACCGCCGCTTGGGCAGGTGAGTAGTGCTCGAACATGGTGAGTGTGATGAGGGCGGCGTCCGAGGGCGACAGGTTGGTCAGCGCGTCTCGTACCTTTGCGGCGATTTCGAACTCCGCCATCTGCTCCAACGCAACGTCTTCCGCACTTCTCGCGACATCGGCACGGGGGAGCGAAGCGATGAGTGCCCGATAACGACGAAGACCGCGCGTCAGATTTCGCGCCAGATTCGTCGTCGTTACGAGGAGCCAGGGCAGTACGGAACCGTCGACGACCCGAACGGACTTCTGCCGTCGCCAAAGTTCGAGGAACGCACCGGCCGTGACATCTTCGGCGTCGTGTACGTTTACGGTCATTCGGAGAGCGTGGCGAAACACACGGTCGCGATGCTTGTCGAAGATAGCGACGAAAGCATCGCCGTCATTGCCGAGAACGGCCGCCCAAGCGGTCACCTCGTCCCCAATGGATCTCACTACCAGTACTGTCCGCACCGGAGCCAGCGTTACACGGATCCACGAATGGTGGCACCGCGCAGCGTCGGAAAGCGTAATTGCCTAGGTTAGAGAGGCCGCCAATTTCTGGTAGCGGATTATTCGTGTCGGGTCAGCGACGTAACAGTCATAGGAGCATCAGAGAATGCACCCACGTGGTGACGACGGGCCCTAATACAGTTACGATGAAGTTGGAGGTCGAGAATGAGTCGGATTTCGAGATGTCTTGTCCCCCTGGCAGCCCTCGCTGGAGTGGCGCTGTTCATACCCGCGACCCTGATGTCACAAGCTACAACTGTCGGGGCAACAGCGGTGTCAGTTTGTACAACTTCAGCGCTGACCATGGCGGTAGGCATTGGTGGGGGAGCAGCGGGGAGTCTGGGCTTCCCGGTCATCATCACCAACCACGGGTCTAAGGCGTGCTTGCTCGATGGGTTCCCGGCGCTCACTGCCCACACGGCGGCCGTGAGCCCGCACCCGGTGACCTTCGTACGCACTTCACGCTCACAGATCTATGCCACGGCCAAAGCCAAGCCTGTGATCGTGATGCCCAAAGGCAGGGCTTCGTTTGGCGTCTCCTACGTGGATACTCTTGACCAGCAGTACGGTGATGGTCCGCGGTGCTTGATGAACAGCATCACGGTTCGTCTTCCAGGTGTCGCGCCACTGTCGAAGGCGACCATCTCGTTCGCTGCCAATAGCGCCACCTACGAAGGCAATATCAATTCGTGTTGGGCCGGCTTTGAGTTCGGTCTGACACCTATCGTGAAGGGTTCGGCCCCGCCTTACAAGTAGACGCCGCTATTCACTCCGCCATACGCGGAACTCGCGCTCGGAGCACAGACAGGCCCTACCAGTTCCTCTCGGAGCCGCCAGCGAGCAGGGTGGATTCGGACACTGACATGGAGACCCCCCTTTAGTTGTAGTCACTCACATCTTCCACTGAGGCGACCAACGGCTTATTCGCCATTAGATTGTTGACGTCGGCTCTCGAACGAAAACCCACACGGCACATGTCGGATTGACTACGTTTACTTAGCGCCCGCGGGGTACTCAAACGGTATGGACGGGCAAGAGAATTCTATAGAAGTGACGCTTAATCAGCGTTATAACTCCGACAATGTTGTTGGGTCATCCAACCTTCCACGCGGGCCATGCGGGTTCAATCTCCGTCCACCGCTCCACGGATTTTCGTGGAGAATGCATAGACTTGACGCGCTTTCGATTGACCGCGAGCGACCCTGTTCTCGCCCGTTGTAAGTTACGCCTGGAAACTCACGACGACGTCGCGCGAGATCTTTGAGTGCGTGAGCAACTCGTCGTGGTCAGGCTTTAGTCGCACTTATCCGCACGTCTCTGGTAGCTCATTTCTCGGAACGAGGTGGGAATGGCGGGGCGAGAAACGCCAGCATCGTAAGCCCGATTCGACCTTCGTTAGAGACGCGCAACTCCTCGTCGCCGCGAAAAAAGGCGAGCGAACCTGCCGAGAAGTCGACCGTACCGCTTTCGGTTTTGAGTACCCCCTCACCCTCCACCACGAAGAGCATGAGATCGGACGAACCGTGCCGGTGAGGCGGTAGGGTTTGACTCGGACTGAGCTTGATCACTCTCACATTGGACTGTGAGCCCTCGATGAGCGGCCGCGCAATTAATTTGTTGACGTCGTACCCAGGTATGTCGCTAAGTTTGACGATGTCCACGGCTTTTGGTATAGCACGGCATGCGGCCGACCGAATGCGGGTCCCACGATTCAACATCACACTCTTTGGATAGGAACCTCACTCACCTGGTAAACCGTGTCCGTCCTGTCAAGGAGTGACGGAGTTAGGGGTGTCCCGGCTTGTACGTCGAAACGGATGAGGAATCAGCCAACCAATATCTCCAGGGAAACGCGGCAGCAACACCACCCGGCCCGCTGACGCCAACCCGTGGCCCTGTGAGGTGAGGTAAGACGACGCCATCGACCGGAACGAAGAACCGCCAAGGACTGGAAAAAAGGTCGTCACCATCGTTGGTGAGGTTCGCGCCAAAGCTTTGAGCAACGCACCCCGGACCCCGGGCCAATCCGTGCTCGAGGAGGGGAATCTTCCGTGGTTTTTGTTCTCGGCGGACACGCGCGTGCTTGGCGCCTTCGATGACGTCCCCCGCTCGAATGAGACACCCGTACGGCTGGTCCACCTGCCCCACGACGATGTTAATCGCATGATGCAAGCCGTACGTGAAATAGCAGTAGAGGTGACCAGGTGGACCGAACAGGGTCTTGTTCCGGTTGGTCATGCCCCGATAAGAATGCGCCCCGGGATCGCGTTCGCCAGCGTACGCTTCGACCTCGGTGATCCGGATCGAAATCGTGGTCCCGGCATCGGTGCGTTGGAGCACGCAGCCGAGAAGGGCTGGGGCGACTTCGAGTACGTCACGAGCGAAGAAACTTCGACTCGCGTTGCATAGTCCCTCAAAGTCGCTCATCGAGCAATCGTACCGGTGACGCGGGGAACCCTAAGACCGAATTGTAATGTCGTAAGGGAACATCGGTAGCGGCGCTTCGTTCTAAGAAAACCCGGTGTGAGGAAGATTTGTATTTTGTCAAAGCGCCGCGTAACCCAGACCCCAAGATTTCGAATTACAGTCCGCGAGTACGAAGCTAAGCGAAGGACGAGCATTTCTACATGAACACGGCCGAAACTCTGAATGTTGTGGAGCGCAGTGTGTCACACGTTGGAGAGATCTGGACGATTGGTCACTCCACGCGCTCGACTGAAGAGTTTCTCGATTTGCTGCACGAGCACGCCATTGTCTCGCTCGTCGACGTGCGCTCTTTTCCCGGCTCTCGCCGATGTCCGCAGTTCGGACGCGAGACGATGAGTATATGGTTAGCCGATGACGCCGTCATCTACCAACACGCGAGTGATCTAGGTGGTCGACGAAATCGAGATTACGATGTCGACCCGGCAATAAACGCGGCGTGGCGCAACGCTAGTTTTAAGAATTATGCCGATTACACCCTCGGCGGCGCTTACGAAGCGGGAATTGTCCAATTGGCCAGCGTGGCGCAATCGTTACGCGTCGCGTTCATGTGCTCCGAGGCGCTTCCGTGGAGGTGTCACCGCTCGCTCATCGCCAACACCCTCGTCGCGCGCGACTGGGCTGTGCATCACATCATGAGTGCTGGAAAGGTGATCGAGCACCGACTCGGTGCTTGGGGGCCCGAGCCGCTCGTCGTTGACGGTCGAGTCACCTACCCGGAACCACACGACTGAACCACAACGTTCAAACCGCACCAACTTTGTCGCTCATAATTTCCCGGAGCGAACGAGCTCGAGCAACGTACCATTAGCAATTTCCGCTCGACTAAATGTTTGAAAGGCATCGTCGATGTCGGGTGCGAGTTCGTGGCGGCGAAGATCTATGACCTCAATCTCTCTCGATGGAAAGCACCGTGTTGACCGAATCCCCTCGTTGTTCCAGGAACCTTACGCACCACTAGTTGGTGCCGGGGCGAATGGAAGCTGGTCGAGGTCGGGGCTGCTCTCTTTCACTTGATCCACCACCTGATCTGCGTGACTCTGGCCTTGCCACTTCTAGTGCGCCTTTGTCGACTGGACAACGTGACTCAATGTAGGTGCCTTTGTGTTCCATCGTGCGGATTGTTGTGGGTTTCGAAGAGAGCATGCACGTTCGGTGGGTTCTCAGGCTCGAATCTTTTGCATGCCATGTTGTTCCTTTGTCATTGCGCGCGGTCGTTCAATGTTTTCTGAAATCAGTGGCTATACGTCCCTGGATGTTTGCTCAGGATTGCCAAAGACTTTTATGGTTACTAGCGTGGATCATCGTGCAAGAGGCACTTTCGTTGCCTGACTGTGATTACGAGTGATGAACGTTCGACGCCGCCCCGTGCGCTTCGCCTTTATAACATTGGGAGATGATTCGCACTCGTTTCACCGAAATGTTCGGTCTCCAACACCCGGTCATGTGCGCTCCCATGGCCATGCACAGCGGCGGGACGCTGGCCGCCGCTGTGTCCGCTGCGGGTGGCATGGGCTCGTTTGGGGGCATCCACGCGAGCGGTGAGGCGGAGTGGGTGCGCTCGGAAGTTGCGCGAGTGCGAGATCGGACTGATCGTCCGTTCGCCATCGGGTTCATCACGCCATTCCTGTCCTTCGCCGAGAGTCAGTTCCAGGCTGCGCTCGACGCACGCCCCGCCGCCATTGCGTTGTCGTTCTCTGATCCGGGCGAGTGGGCCCAGCGAGTTAAGGACGCGGGCCTGCGGATCATTTGTCAGGTTCAGGGGTTCGATGACGCTGACGTCGCGGTTGAGGCGGGTGCTGATGTCCTTGTCGCGCAAGGTACGGAAGCTGGGGGGCACACGGGAACGATGGGCCTTCTTCCACTCCTCGTCGGGATTGCCGAGTGTTATCCGGAAGTGCCCTTGCTGGCCGCAGGAGGCATGTCCAGCGGGCGCGCACTCGCGGCTGCACTGCTTGCTGGCGCGGACGGCGCCTGGCTCGGCACCGCCTTCCTCGCGACGCCTGAAGCTATCGAGGTTGGCGACGATTATAAGGCGGCGATTATGGCGAGCGATGGTGGAGACACGGTGTTCACCCGTGCCTACGACATCGCGTCGGGGCTACCGTGGCCGACCGACATCGGGGCGCGAGTCCGGCGTGACGCCTTTACCGACGAATGGGCCGAGCACGAGGCGGAGCTCCGTCAGCACCGCGACGGCGCTACGCCAGGGGCGCCGCTCTACATTGGGCAGTCCGCCCGCTTCGTCGACGTTATCCGACCAGCTGCGGACGTCGTCCGACTGGTGAGCGAGGAAGCGGAGCGATTCCTCCTTGAGCGGCCTGGACTTTTGCTGCATTAGTCGACAAGGTGACAGCTAAAACGACATCAGTTCCTTCTTTTGGATCGCGGACTCCGGACTCCTCGTACTTAGTTGGGGCCAATCAGTGCTGCTCGGCCTCAATGTCAAAAGGCAGCAGTGGGAACTACCGGGCGGGGCAGGGGAGCCAGGTGAGTCGGCCCAGGCCCACGGTGCATGAACTGCTTCCCCAGGAGTGTTGTTCGAGCCTGGTGCGCGGAGGTAGAGGCTCGATGGCGACGCATTTTGAGGCGCGCATCCTGCGGCCACAACCCAGCGCCGAGGATTAGAACCTCTCGGTGCATTGGTACCCCCCAAACTCGTGTAGTCAGAATAATTCAGCCCACGAAAGCACGGCCTCAGGTGGGAGCGCGAACATTTATCTCAACGGAGGTAACTTCGGATTAGTGAGCGATGGGAGGGAAATGACCGAGGCCGCGGGGGTGCAGACCAATGAGGTGGAGAGGCGGCGCTGGAACGACGCCTACTGGTCGACGGTTTGGCCCCGACGCGAGCAGTTGACCAATGCCGTCACCGAGATTCTGCTCGAACACCTTCGCCTTCAGGTGGGCGAGCGAGTGCTCGACGTCGGAAGTGGCGGCGGCTTGACCTCGATCGAAGCGGGCCGGCTCGTCGGCGCGACCGGGAGCGTCCTTGGTGCCGACATCTCTGAAGCTCTTGTCGATCTCAGCCGGCACCGCGTCGAGGAGCGGGGCGTTATTAACGTGGACTTCGTCGTCGCCGACGTGCAACACGATCGGTTCGAGCGTGCACCGTTCGACGTGGCGATGAGCCAATTCGGCGTGATGTTTTTCGACGAACCGGCGGTCGCGTTCCGAAACATCCTCAATCACGTCACCGCAGGAGGACGGCTCGGTTTCGCGTGCTGGCAGCCAATCGATCGCAACGCCTGGCATATCGGCAACGCGATCGGCCCATATCTCCCCTCGCCGCCCACACTCGCCCCTGGTAAGAGCTCGACGAGTCCGTTCAGTCTCGACGATCCGGTCCGGACCGCGGGGTTGCTCGAAAGCGTCGGCTGGAGCGAGGTGATCTGCACGACGTATGAGAAGACAGTCGTCGTCGAACGCGACGCGATCGTCGACGACGATCAGCCGAGCTTCATGGGCGTCTCCGATGTGGACCTCGAGAAGGCTCGGGCCTCGCTCGAGCGCCACCTCGCTGGCCTTCGTCGCATTGATGGCCGCTTTGACGCGCCAATCGCGTTCCAGATCGTCACGGCCTCCCGGCCGCGAACGTAGCGGCGCCCTCAGAGTCCGAGGGCGTCAGCTCGTCGTTTCCACCAGTCTCCTATAGGCCGATCGTCTGGGTCGGGTCAGGTCGGTGATTGGCCCTTCAACGACATGCGCCTGGTTCGTGTTGGGGGAGTCAAGGTCCACTTGTGTGATGTTGTGAGACATCGCGGACAAACGAAACCCTGAAGTTTGAGTTTTCTTAGATTTGGCCATCGTTTGGTAGTTCACTTCAGGGTTGAGCGCGATCTCGCGAGGAACTCGCCCGACTCGTCAGCGACGCGAATGTGCTCATCGATGATGGAGAGGTGAACGTGTCGTCGATGTTCGCGAAGTTCGTCGGAGGCGTTCACCCGGCCGAGCCGTGAGAGCGGCGGCGATGGACATCTCGCGACAAAGGTCACCAAGGGGACATCGACGCTCAGGAGAGCGCTTCCACCAACCAGTTGACGACGGTCTCTTCCATGTAGGCGCGATCTTCAGTTCTTCGCGGGAGGTGCCGTTCCTTCGGGAAGAGGAGGAGCGCGTAGGGGACGCGGTGCTCGATGAGCCGGTTGATCAAGCGGGCCGTGTGGCGGAAATGGACGTTCTCGTCGATGCCACCGTGCACCAACATGAGTTTCCCGCGGATGTTGTGGGTGTGGGCGAGTACGCTCGAGCGTTCGTAGCCGTCGGGGTTGGCGCCGGGCGTGCCCATGTAGTGCTCCGTGTAGTGCGTGTCGTAACCGTCGTGGTGCGTGACCGGCGCGCCCGCCACTGCCGCCTTGAACACGTCCGGCGCCCTCGCCAGGGCCATCAGTGACATGTAGCCGCCATAACTCCAGCCATAGATCCCCACGCGGTCTGGGTCCGCGATCCCTTGTTCAACGGCCCAGCGGACACCGGCGACCTGGTCGTCGAGTTCAACGTGACCGGCGAGGAGATGGATCGGCGCCTCGAACTTGAGACCGCGCCGCGACGTGCCGCGATTGTCGACCACGAGGACGGTGCACCCGAGTCGAGTGAGTGCCTGGGCCCGGAGCATCACCGTACTCCGCCAACTGTTCTGGACCAATTGCCCCTCCGGACCGCCGTAGACATACACCACCAGAGGCGGCGGTCCGATGTCCACCTCGGCGCCCTGCGCACGGAACGTCATCGCGTTGAGCTCGGTCCCGTCTGCTCCCGGGATCCTCGCGATGACCGGAGGATCTAGATCCAGTTCAGCGACTCGGGGGTCCGCATCGGTGTATATCGGTCGGGCAAGGTTCGCCTCTGGCAAGGCCTTGAGCACGACAACGGGAGGTCGGTCGAGGGAAGAAAAACTGTCAATGAAGAGGCTCATTCGACGGCTGAGAACCACGTCGTGGACGCCGGGCTCCGCCGTCAAGCGCCGGCTGATGCCGCCTTCGAGTGGGACACAGTAGAGGTGTTTTTCTGTCGAGTCGTCCATTGCCCCGGTGAAGTAGACGAGCCCACGCTCTTCGTCCACCGCCCCCAACTCGTCGACGGCCCACTCACCCGAGGTGAGCTGCGTGATGAGCGACCCATCGGGACCACGCACCTCAAGGTGCCGATAGCCCGAGCGCTCTGAGCTCCAGAGGTAACAACCGAGAGGATCACTCATCTTGAGCGGCTTGAAGTCGTTGTGGAGATTGATCCACGGCTCGACCTTTTCGATGTGAAGTGTCGTTGACTCGCCCGTGGCCACGTCGAGGCGCTGGACGTCCATGGTTTTCTGGTCCCGCGCCTCGACCTGGACAGCGAGTGAGCCGTCAGGGAACCACGCAACCCGTGCAAGGTACGCGTCGCCAAGATCGGCGCCGGACTCGCCAAGGGACATCCAGACGGTCGCCCCTCCCGCGACAGGAACGACGCCAAGGTGCAACCGAGCGTTGTCCGCTCCCGCGAACGGGTAGCGATGGTCCTCGAACGTGCCACCGTTCGGCCCGTCACTTCCCTGGTGGGCGATCCTGTAGATCGGGATGTGTCGCTCATCGACCTGCGCGTAGGCAATGAGACTTGAGTCGGGAGACCACCACAAACCGTGGTCGCGTCTCATCTCTTCCTGGGCGATGAACTCGGCTAGCCCGTTGAAGACACCGTCAGTGGCCGTATTCGTCAGGCGCACGAGCGGCGCCTCCGCAGCGGTCGCGTCCGCGACGTAGATGTCACCGTCCCGGACGAATGCGAGTTTCAAGCCGTCCGGTGAGAGTTGGGGGTCTTCAACAGGACCGCCGTCTCCGGCGCGGACGACGAGGAGCCTTTCGACAGCGCCGACGTCGGTCGCCCCCGTCACTGCTGCAGCCGCGAGGCCCCGCAGGACGAAGACCCCTGCAGGCAGCGGAACCATGAGGACGTCGCCCTCTTCGGCCCAAGTGGCCGACGTGACGCCGAGGCTGACTTCGCGCGCGCGCTCACGGCGCAACCTCTCTTCGAGCGGCAGATCTTCCTCGCTGGAGGCGACGCCATCGAAACGCACCTCGACCGGCTCCGAGTTGTCGCGCGTGAGATCGAGGGCGTAGAGGCGTTGGTTGAGTCCGAGCTCTGGGCTGTGCAGATAGGTGAGCACTCGGTCTTCTGGCCCGAACCCGAGTTGCCTCGGAACCGCAGTCCCGGGCTGTGGCAATCGTGCGATCTCTTCGTAGGGGATAGGACGCTTCACAAGCGCAGACTACCGAACCCGCCCTACGGTGTGCTCGTTCGCTCCAACGTATACGCAGAGGGGGTACCTCTCACGATCAGCAGGGTTCGAGTGAAGTGCGCTCGCGGTACGAGAAGGGTATTCAGGTGGCTCGTCTCGGTCCCAAAGACGCGGCGTCGTGCCTGAAGAACAGCGGTGCAAGAGAATTCGAACATAGTCTCGTTGCCCCACTCGTGGTTTTGAAGATAGGTTGCAGGGACTTCTGTAACGTTCGTTTTCCTGATCGCACAAGAGAGGAGACATTCAGTGACCGACGAGCCAGCCGATCTTCCTGCCACGTCACTTCTGCACAGCGACGCGCACGCTCGCAACGGTGCCGTCGTTCCTCCCATCGTTCAGGCGGTGACGTTCGCGGCCGCGTCGAATGAGGAGTTCCTCGACGTCGCGACGAGAAGTTTCGCTGACGAGTTCTACCTCCGCTACGGCAACCCGAATCACACCCAAGTCGCCTCAGTGGTGGCCACGCTCGAGGGCGCCGAGCGGGCCATGGTCACCGCGAGCGGCATGGGCGCCGTCTCGACGCTCGCCCTGGCTTTATTGAAAGCTGGCGATCACGTGGTGGTGCAGCGTTGCGCCTATCCGGGGACGACCACACTCACCACGGATCTGCTCGCGCGCTTCGGGGTAAGCGCCGACCTTGTTGGTCAAAGTTCACCCGAGGAACTCGAATCATTGGTACGTCCCTCGACCCGGCTCGTGTTCGTCGAAAGCCCAAGTAATCCACTCCTGGGCATCACCGACCTTCGTCGATTCGCCGACGTCGCACACCGCGCCGGCGCACTGTTGGTTGCGGACAACACCGTGGCCACACCGTTGAATCAACGCCCTCTCGATTTCGGCGCTGACCTGGTGTGGCACAGCGCGACGAAGTACTTGGGTGGTCATTCGGACGTGGCTGCTGGAGTCGTAGCTGGCTCTGAAGAACTCGTCGAGCGCGTGTGGCGCACGCACCTCACGCTCGGTGCGGTGCTCGGGCCCTTCGACGCGTGGTTACTGTTGCGCGGGCTGCGAACGCTGGACGTGCGCATGGCCCGTCATAACGAGAACGGCGACGCCGTGGCCCGTTTTCTTTATGATCACCCCGACGTGGTCTCGGTTTACTACCCGGGTCTGTCGTCGCATCCTCAACACGATCTGGCCGCGAGTCAAATGACGGGGTTTGGTGGTCTCGTTTCTTTCGTCGCGCGCGGTGGCGCGGAGCGCGCCGACCGTGTGCTTGACGCCCTGCGTCTAACGACGCGCGCGGCCAGCCTCGGTTCGGTGCACTCATTAGCCTCGCGTCCGGCAGCCATGTGGAGTGGCCGGCGCCCTGGACCCGACGAGGACATCGTCGATGAGGCGCTGATTCGATTCTCCGTGGGTATTGAAGCGAAGGAGGACCTGGTTGCGGACCTCGCGCAGGCGCTGGCGTTGACGTCAGAGAACCTCTGAGATCGATTGAAAGGCCAAGCGGAATGAATGAATGTATCTTTTGCCAAATCGTTCGCGGCGACGCCAAGTCCTGGAAGGTGTACGAAGACGATGCCACGTACGCGTTTCTTGACGCGAATCCTTTCAGCGAGTATCACGCTTTGGTTATCCCCAAGGCTCACTACACCGATGTGTTTGAACTGCCCGAAGAGCAACTGGTGAAAGTCACGCGAGCCCTCAAAGCTGTCGTAAGCCTGTATGAATCAAAACCGGGTCTGCGCAACGTTCATCTATATAACAGTTCTGGCGTTGACGCCCGGCAAGACGTCTTTCACGTCCACTTTCACGTCGTTCCGCGCTCGGCTGGCGACGGACTAAACCTCAGTCGAACGACGCACCCCGAGTATCGGGAACGATTCGACGAAATGCTGGAACGTCTCGCTCCGCCTACCTAGGTAGGCGAACCCGAGAAATTCTCGGTGACGATTAATGAGCCGATCCCGATATCGTGTGATACGCGTCGTTGACGCACTAACTCGCTAACTGAACATGGCAGCTTCGCCGCTGTAGCGCGACGACGTTGGACCCACCACAACGAGGAGATGAATTTTCATGACATCGACGACGCTTCCTGGTGGAACGTTCAACTTGGCCGAAGGATTGACGATGACTCGCATGGGGTACGGCGCCATGCAGTTGGCTGGCCCGCACGTTTTTGGCCCACCCGCCGATTACGATGGCGCACTCGCCGTACTGAGCGAAGCGGTGGAGATAGGTATTACGCACATTGACACCAGTGACTACTACGGGCCCTACGTCACTAACGCGATTATCAAAGAAGCCCTGTATCCGTACCCCGACTCGTTGCACATCGTCACCAAGGTCGGAGCCTTTCGAGACGCCCAGGGCGGCTGGCCACAAGCGCTCGCACCCGAGCAGTTGCGAAAGGGCGTGCTCGATAATCTTGAGCACCTCGGTCTCGACGTCCTCGACGTGGTGAACCTTCGCGTCGGAGGATTCGACAGCCCTGCTGATGCCTCTATTGGCGAAGCATTCACTGCGCTCGCTCAACTCCAGCAAGAAGGATTGATCAAGCATCTCGGCGTCAGCACTGTTAGCGTCGATCAGATCGCCGAGGTGCAAGCGATCGCGCCGATTGTGTGCGTGCAGAACTTTTACAACGTCGCCCACCGAATCGACGACGAACTGATCGATTCCCTCGCCGCGCAAGGTATCGCCTACGTCCCCTACTTCCCGCTCGGTGGCTTCTCTCCTCTGCAGTCTGAAGAGTTGAGATCAGTCGCCGCCCGACTCGGGTCCACGCCAATGGCCGTCGCGCTGGCGTGGCTCCTGCAGCGCTCTGCGAACATTCTGCTGATCCCCGGTACCTCGTCCGTCGCGCATCTGCTCGACAACGTTTCTGGTGCGTCGTTGACTCTTAGCGAAGAAGATCTGAGCGAACTCAATAGCATTGGCGCGTGAGCGCGATTCAAGGGACGCCCACTACGACGTAGTACCTCGGTTTCAACAAACGAATTGCGAGAGCCGTTTGACTGCTCGCGCCTTGAAGGTTCTTGAGACGCGATGTTTACTCGTTCAGCGCTGAGCGAACGGGACGACCAGCGGCCAAGGATGCTCCCGCTCGGCGAGGCGCGCCAAGTCCAGAAGTAACGGCTCTTCATGGTGGCGACCAATGACTTGAAGCCCTACGGGCAGACCGTCAACGAGGCCCGCGGGAATAGAAATGGCGGGATTACCCGTGAGATTGGCGGGAATGGTGAGCGCTCCATTGTTACTAATAGCTCTCCCGAAGCCGTACTCGGCGACCATGTCGACCTTACCGACGGTGGTAGCCATCGGTCCGGCCGCCGCGAAAGCCACGTCAGGATTTGTCGCGGCGAAGATGAAGTCCGTATCTTCGAAAATATCGGCCATATGTTCATTCATGTCGATTCGAAACATCTCGGCGGCGCCAGCGCTTTGAAGATTCAGTCGTGACGTGGCCATTCTCATGCTGATTTGAATCTCCGGCGTCAGGTCGTCGTGACAGCCTGGATACCTATCCCCCAGCGCTCCGGCCAGGCCAATTAAGTTCGAGAGCGACCACTCGAAGCCGCCGTGAGGAATATGAATCGCAAGGTCGACTCGTTTGAGTTTGGCTTTGGCGATGAGTGACTCGGCGAGTTCGATCAGCAGAGCGGTTTGTACGGGTTCGACCACCGCTGAACCCAGATCAATGGAAATCACTGCCCGCTTGCCGGTGAGATCAAAGGTGTCGAGACCAACTTCCCAACCACTCACGCGAGGCAGGCTCAAGGTATCTCGAGGATCAAAGCCGTTGCAGTTGTCGAACCAGCGGGCGGTATCACGCACCGAACGAGAAACACAGCCCACGGTCACCGTGAGCGGCGGTTGCTGGGCGTGAGGACCTCGTGGAATGCGTCCGAACGTCGACTTCAAACCGAACAGACCGGTAAAGCCCGCGGGGATTCGAATTGAGCCGCCACCGTCACCACCCGAAGCCAACGGGAAGAGTCCACCAGCGACCGCTGCTGCTGAACCGCCCGACGAGCCGCCCGGTGTTCGCTCGAGGTTCCACGGGTTACGCGTGGTTCCGTGGAGTTTGGTACTCGTGCAGTTGATGCCGCCGAACTCCGACGCGGTCGTTTGCGCGGCGATGATTGCACCCGCCGCTCTAAGTCGAGTGACTTGGGTACTGTCGAACTCGGCGACACGGTCTCGAAAGACCAGCGAGGCCTCGGTGTAGGGCCACCCGGCCACCGATTCCAACTCCTTAATCGCAATGGGTACGCCACCGAAGGGAAGCGAGACGTCCGCGGTGGCGGCCGTCGTGCGCGCGGCGTCGACGTCGACGTGGGTGAAGGCGTTGAGGTCCGACTCTTCAATCGCAGCGAGCGAGGCGTCGAGCCCCTCGAGCGGACTGAGAGTGCCGGCACGGAACGCGTCAACGAGTGAACAGGCGTCGTCTAGCCAGGGTTCGTTCTTCATAGAACTAGACACTATCTAGAGTCCCTGATTCGTCTGAGTTCGGTGACCAAGTCACGCGATCCATGAAGGGGTTGGTTCGCTTCCAGACCTAGAGTCCACTAGAGAACTCATGTCCCTAGAACTCACTTCGTTGCCCCGCTCACGCTTAAGAGAGTCCCGCTCGTTACAGGGAGCAGTCACTTGATTGGAACTCAGGTACAGTCTGAAAACTCCGTGCAACTCATCGTCATTGTGTTATTTGCGGTCGTGGCGTCCACGCTCGTGCGAAAGGGACGTGCCGATCCCGCCGCCAAAGACCTTCAACCGCGCCAACGTATTCGACCCCTAGCGTTGGAGTACCTCGATCCGCTCCTGGCAATCATCGTGGTCGGACCGGTTCTGGCCCACGAGTTGACGTTGGATTCGTGGCACGTTCTCGCCGCACTTATTGGTGCCTCTGCGGGCATTCCAATTGGCGTACTGCGATCGCGAGTTCAATTTGTTCGCGCGATAAAGCGAACGAAGAGTGTCGTCCTCACCCGATCGAGGGCGGAGTACGCGCTCGTCATCCTTCTCGTCATACTGCGCTCGGCGGAGGGTTCTATCCGCCAAAGTAGTTCGACGTTGGTGACTCTCTTGGTCGCGATGCTCCTCGCTCTGCCGATTGGTGAGTCGTGCGCCCGGACGGTCTCGATAGTTCAAAAGTACCGACAGTCAGTCACGGAATCACCCTCGTTGGGCCTACCGGATTAGTCCTCGGCCAGCGCCGATGACGCTACGTCTTGAGCGTGAGACTGATCGGACAGTGATCGCTGCCCATGATCTTCGCGTGAATGTCGGCCGCTACGACGCGAGGAACGAGACTCTCGGAGACCAAGAAATAGTCAATACGCCATCCGATGTTTCGGGCCCGAGAGTTGGCGAAATGTGACCACCACGAGTAGTGACCGTTGCCCTCGTGAAAGATTCGGAAGGTGTCTATGAAGCCCGCGTCCAAGAAGTTCTGAAAGCCCTGACGTTCTTCGCTCGTGTAACCCCTCTTGCCCACGTTGGATTTGGGGTTCGCGAGGTCGTCTGGCGTGTGCGCGACGTTGAGGTCGCCGCAGAAAATGACGGGCTTGGTTTCTTCGAGTTGTTTGACGTAATGCAAGAAGGCAGGGTCCCACTGGGTGTGTCGAAGGGAGATCCGCTCGAGTTTGTCCTTGGCGTTAGGTGTGTAGACCGTCACGAGAAAGAATTCGTCAAACTCTGCGGTGAGCACGCGACCTTCAGCGTTGGGATCGCCGTAGGCGTCGGGAACCACCCCGAAGTGGTCAATTGATCCTTGATGGAGGCCGGGCGTCACGCTGAGAGGCGCGATCTTCGAAAATATCGCGGTTCCGGAGTAGCCCTTCTTTACGGCCGAGTTCCAGTGTTCTTCGAATCCCGGTAGTTCAACGTCCGACTGCGACTGCTGCGCTTTGGTTTCTTGGAGGCAGATGATGTCGGGGCCGAGCTCCTCCACGAAGGGCATGAAGAGGCCCTTGTTGGAGACTGCTCGAATGCCGTTGACGTTCCAGGAAACTATTTGCACGTCAAAAATGTAGCAACCGAGCCTTCACTAGGGAAATGGAGCGGCGTCGGGCCTCTTAGGGAGATTTAGTGCAACGCCAGTAGGGTTCGTCTACGTGTCGAACAGAGGAGAACATCGTGATCGGTGACAAAGAAGAACACTTCGAAGGTAAGGGCACTGAACTCAGTGCGCTGCAAACTCACGTCGAGGAGTACCTAAAGAACGATGGTTTCACCGTTCAAACGTCAACGCCGAGCGACGAAGGTACGGTCATTCAGGCGAAGAAGGGCGGCTTTCTTCGGGAAATTGTGGCCGCGGACCGCGCTCTCACGGTGACGATTAAGGGTAGCCCGAACGACTTTTCGGTGCGATTTGGCATCGGAAAGTGGCTGGAGCACCTCGGGGTCGCCGCGATTGAGACGCTCCTCATCTCGGAACTCTTCTTGTTCGTCGACATCGCGGACTCTCTGTGGAACGTGGAGATCGAAAACAAATTGATTGCCGACGTCAAGTCGTACGTTGGCTAAAGCCCAGGCTTAAAAGAAGCCCGCGACGGCGTGGGGTTGATAACTCGACTCCAACGCTTTCGTCTCCTCGTCGTCGAGGACGACCTCAAGCGCGGCGACGGCGTCGCTTAGATGGTGGGATTTCGTGGCGCCAACGATCGGACTGGTGACGGCGGGCCTGGAGAGCACCCACGCGAGCGCAATCTGGGCGGGGGCGACGCCTCGCTTGGTGGCGATGTCAATCACGGTGTCGACGATCGGACGGTCCGCTTCGCTGTAGAGCGAACGTCCGAACTCGTCACTCTCGGAGCGGTTCGTCTGCTCGTTCCAGGGACGTGTCAGTCGACCGCGCGCCAAAGGGCTCCAAGGAATAGAACCGATGCCTTGATCGAGACAGAGCGGCAACATCTCGCGCTCTTCTTCGCGGTAGAGAAGGTTGTAGTAGTTCTGCATGCTCACGAAGCGAGTCCATCCGTGTTGGTCCGCGGTGTAGAGCGCTTGCGCAAACTGCCATGAGTACATCGACGAAGCACCGATGTAACGAGCTTTGCCGGCCTTGACGACGTCGTGCAGGGCCTCGAGCGTCTCTTCGATGGGCGTGTGGTAGTCCCAACGGTGTATTTGATAGAGGTCGACGTAGTCGGTGCCCAGTCGAGTGAGGCTGTTGTCAATCTCGTTCATGATGGCTTGGCGCGAGAGACCTTGACCGTTGGGACCCGGGCGCGTGCGACCATGCACTTTGGTGGCGATGACTAACTCCTCGCGCGGCACCATTGATAAGAGCGTCGCTCCGGTAATCTCTTCGCTGCTCCCGGCTGAGTACACGTTGGCCGTGTCGAAGAAATTGATACCCGCGTCGAGGGCTTGACGGAAGAAAGGCTCGGCGGCGCTTTTGTCGAGCGACCAGGGTTGGTTCCCTCGCGTCGGCTCGCCGTAACTCATGCAACCAAGACATATTCGTGACACTTGAAGGCCAGTGGTACCGAGAGAGGTGTATTTCATGTCACGATTTTAGTTGCTTTGCGACAGAACTCTCAGTCGAGCACCTTCGCGGCCGCCGGGCATCTATAAAATGGTCGCAACGCCACTATGTAGTTCAGGAGTTCACACCGTGCCAACTCGCCCCACCATTGTTGTTTGCGAAGGCGACCAGACGGGTCAAGAACTCCTCGAAGAGTCTCTTCGAGCGTTGGACGCATCCGTCCTCGGATTCGAATTGGACCTTGTTCGCTACGACCTCTCGCTCGGCAATCGTGAGAAAACGAAGAATGGCGTAGTTCTTGACGCCGCGAGGGCAATGAGGGAGACGGGACTCGGACTAAAGGCCGCCACCATTACGCCTACTGCGATCGGCAGTGTC
Source organism: Acidimicrobiales bacterium (assembly GCA_036511495.1). Classification (GTDB taxonomy): domain Bacteria; phylum Actinomycetota; class Acidimicrobiia; order Acidimicrobiales; family RAAP-2; genus RAAP-2. The sequence goes on from DATCCC010000018.1 coordinate 150,743, forward strand.
GGTTCGCCGAACCGAATTCTGCGCGAAGGCATTGACGGCAAGGTGATCGTTCGCACCGGTCGACGCATACCCGGTGTGACGCCTCTCGTCGCGCTGAGCCACCCCATCGTCGTTGTCCGCATGGCCGTGGGCGACGCCTACGGTGCGCTTGAAGGGCGCGACGGTGAGCCGGGGTCAAGCGAAGAGTCGGCGTGGCGCACCGAACGAATCAATCGCTCAGTCTGTCGATCGGTGGCGGAGTATTCGTTTCGCGCAGCGGCGTCACTCGGTGGACTCGTCTACGGCGGACCTAAGTGGACCGTGTCGGCAATCTATGAAGGCATGCTCAAAGAGGAGATGGACGCCGCGGCAGCACGCCACTCGAGTGTGATGTACCGACCAATGTTGATCGACGCCCTCTACGCCGGTCTCATGACCGAAGGTTGGGACTCGCCCGTGGTGATCCCAACGTTGAATCGCGATGGCGACTGTTTGAGTGACTTGGTGCTCGCCATGTTTGGTTCGATCGCGGGTGCTGAGTCGGTGTTACTGTCGCTTGACGAAAACCTCGATCCGACAGTGGCGATGGCCGAAGCGCCCCACGGTACGGCGCCCTCGCTTGAAGGAAAGAATGTCGCCAATCCAATGGCGATGCTGCTGGCCTGCGCGGCCGTGCTCGAGCACGCGGGCTTCGACGACGCCCAGTGCGCCGAAGCGTCGTCTGCCCTTCGCGAAACGACGTTGTCGGCCGCTTTGGAGGGTGTGCGCACCTTTGACCTTGGGGGAGAGTCCTCAACGAGTGGGGTCGTCGATGAAGTGATTCGCCGAATGCGACTGCGAAGCGTGTAGTTCGCTCCTACTTACTGAGGCTGATCGACTTCAGAATTGAGTGGGTGAACGAGTTCGTGCGCGCGTAGACCTTTCGACGCGCGTATCGCTGGGCGTAGGCCCCCGGTCCTCTGGACGCGGCCTGTACGTTGCCCAGGAGTCGGGCGTCTCGGTAGAGCTCTGAACGAAGACTGCGATGTCGGGCCATGTTCGCTCCTGTGCCGTTCACTCTTTCTAACAAATTCGTATCACGCCTGCGGTAATGGCAGTATCTAGAGAGCCTTCGCCACCTAGGAGATGACATGGACAACCGACAGATCGTGCTCGCAAAGCGCCCCGTGGGACAAGTTGACGAGACGACGACGACGTTGACCTCGTCGCCGCAACCCCAGTGCGGCGACGGCCAAGCCCTCATCAAGGTCGCGATGTTGTCCATTGACCCAACCATCCGTACGTGGATGGACGACGCGCCTGGGTACCTTCCACCCATCGAAGTCGGTGCCGTCATTCGTGGCAGTGGCACGGGCCTCGTTGTTGAGTCGCGCAGCGACCGCTACGACGTTGGCGACATTGTCTTTGGCATGACGAACTGGCAGGAGTGGGTGCTCGCGACGGACGAGAATCGATTCTCCGTGGTTCCCCGAGGTCTCGGTCTCGACCTCGCGACGATGATGAACGTGTTGGGAGTCACCGGTATCACGGCCTTCTTTGGTTTGATGGACGTCGGTGCGATGAAAGAGGGCGACGTGGTCGTCGTCTCGGGCGCCGCCGGCGCGACCGGATCGGTTGCCGGTCAGATCGCGAAGACGCGTGGCGCGGGCAAGGTCATCGGCATTGCGGGCGGTGCGGAAAAGTGTGCCGAAGTCGTCGAGCGGTACGGCTTTGACGAGTGCCTGGACTACAAGGAAGAGAAGTTACGTCAACGCCTACGGACTGCGGCCCCCAAGGGCGTGAATCTCTACTTCGACAACGTGGGCGGAGAGATTCTCGACGCGGTACTGGCGAACATTGCGATGAACGCCCGAGTCGTGCTCTGTGGCGCTATTTCGCAGTACAACGCCACGGGCGCTCGTCGCGGGATTGAAAACACGTCCATGTTGATCACGCGTCGAGCTCGCATGGAGGGTTTCATCGTGCTCGACTTCGCGAGTCGCTTCGTTGAAGCCCAGACAGAACTCGCGGGCATGGTGCTCTCTGGATCGCTCCAACACCAAGAACATCTGGTGGCGGGACTCGAGAACGCGTCCGACGCTCTCAATCTTCTTTTCAGTGGCGGCAACCATGGCAAAACACTCGTCGTCGTGGACGAGAGCGTGCAGCTTGGCTGATGTATGGACGGACATTGTGCCGGGCAAATTTTGGCATAGTGCCACGGGTGCGCTCTTCGTCATTGCCCTCGTCGCGGGTTTTGCGCAGTTTGGCGCCGTCGCGTCACTCGACGACGTTGCACGACACTTTGGACATCACGCCAACAAGGAGTCCCTCCAGAGCGTCGTGGGCCTATCGGGATCGGTCCTCGGTATCGGTCTCGCGGTGCTTCGTCTGGCGTCACTAGGCGCCTTACCTCTCGCCTCACTCGCCGATCGATGGGGACGCACGACAGTGCTTCGTCGCACGTTGCTGGTCGGACTCGTGATTACCGCCAGTGCGTCACTCAGCCCCTCGTACTGGATCTTCGTACTGTGTTTCGCTCTGGCTCGGCCGTTGCTCTCAACGACCTCAACACTCATCCAGGTCATCACCGTCGAACTTTCGAGTACGAAGCGCCGTATCCACCGACTCGTCTTCATGTCGGCTGGCGCCGGGATCGGCGCGGGCTTCGCCGCGATCTTGCACGGCACCATTCGTGGTCCCGACTCCTTTCGCTGGCTCTTCGCCCTCGCTCTCGTACCCGTCTTTTTCGTTAGGCCGCTGCTGCGCCGAGTACCCGAGCCGACCTTTCACGGTGATGACGTCACGATGGCCCGTCTGGGATCGGTGCCTCGCGGCACGCGCGAGCGCGTCTTCATTGTCGGCGTCATTGTCTTCGTCATTGGTGTCATCTCGGGCCCGGCCAGTGGTTTTACCTTTGTCTACGGCGAAGGGGTCTTAAAGATCAGACCCGACCTCGTGGCGAGCGTCGTCGCCCTGAGTGCCCTCACCGGTCTCGCGGGACTACTGCTGAGCCGTTATCTCTCACGGCGGGTCGGACGTCGCTGGACGGTGGCGTTGGGCGCACTGGCGACTGCCGCCACCGCGTCGCTCGCCTACGGCGGAGGAAAAACGGCCTTCGTATTTGGCTATATGTCCGGCGTCGCCGCAGGCGGTCTGTTAGCGCCCGCGATCGCCGCTCTCAGTACCGAACTCTTCTCGCACACTTTTCGCGCCACCGCGGCGGGTTGGATCGTCGTCGCGGGAGTGCTCGGCGCCATATCGGGGCTGCTGGTTTTTGGTCTCATTGGCGACAGCGTGCACGTAACGGGCGCGGGTTCGTTTCGTCTACCCGCGCTGCTTACCTTCTTGCCGCTCTTGCCTCTGATGTCGCTGCTCTGGCGACTGCCAGAGAGTTCTAAGATGGAACTGACTTAGATGAGCTCGATGTCCGCGACGAGAGCCAAGTGATCGCTGCCTCCGTCACGGGTGAAACTCTGGAGTGACCTCCACGGACCGCGCCCCAGAATATGGTCAATCTGAGAGTGCGGGCGCGGTGCCGGCCACGTGCGTCCGTGGGCTAGTGAGTGCCAACCGGGCAGCAACAGCCGCAACAGTGGTCGCCAGCAGTTGAAGTCCCCCCCAATGAGGATTGGCAAGGTCGGATCCAAGGTGCCAACGAACTCGCTCACCCGTTGGTACTGGAGATAGGAACCGTGACTGAGGTGCGCGCCGTGAATGGCGAGTGCGCAAAAGGAACGGTCGCCTTGGCGCAGTCGCGCAACGACGAGGGCTCGTTGGACCTTTTCCCTCGGCAGGCGCCCGAGAGAGACAACGCGTACGTCCTCGACGTCCAGTCGCGTTAAGAGCCCGAGTCCCCACGTGCCAGTTTCGACGTGTTCGAGGCGGGCGCGACTCGCGTGTTGGGATTTGGTGAGGGAGCGGTGTTCATGAAAGTAGAGGCCACGCTCGCCGACGAAGTGCGCGAAACGGGGTTGCCAGCCCGCGTCGCCAACGCCGGAGACGACGCGCTCGCCCTTCGCGAGCGCGGCGAAGGCGCCCTTCAGACCGAGCGACGTCGTGAGATCGTCATAGAAGTCGACGCCCTCGTCACCACGCCAGAGTTCGGGCAGAAACAGGACGTCGGCGTCGAGCTCGTTGATCACGTCAAGGGCTCGCGTGGGTCGTCCCCAACCGTCGACCCCGGCGTGCAGATTAAAAGCAGCAACACGCACCGTTCAACCTTACCGAGGAGTTCTGCGCGGTGTGGCAGTCTCTACTGATGGATTCCGTCAACGTGACCTTCGGTCACCGACTGTGGTGGGTGGACGCCTTCATTGGCGAGACCGAACGCGGGAATCCCGCGGTAGTGGTGTTACTGGAGCATCCTTTGCCCGACGAGGAACTCCAGCGAATCGCCTTTGAGGTCGGCGTCTCCGAGACCGCATTCGTACGAAGGGTCGGCGATCAGTGGTCACTGCGCTGGTTTACGCCGACCGTGGAGGTGGATCTCTGCGGTCACGCGACGCTCGCCACCTTGCACGTGTTACTCAACGAACTTGGCGCCCCGGGGGGCGAATTTTACTTTGCGACGCGCTCGGGCGTGCTTTCGGGGCGTCGACTGCGCGACGGGCTACTCGGCGTTGACCTGCCCCGTTCGTACCTCGAACCGCTCGATCCCGCGGTATTGAATGGCACACTCGGGGTCGTCACCGAGATCTTCCAAGCCGGACCCTCGAGCGTGTTGGCCGTCGTTGAAGATTACGACGCGCTCTGCGGGCTCAGCGTAGATCCGATGGATCTCTTGCTCGTGCCGAGTTCCGTCGTCATTGCGGCCTGTCACGGCGGACCCGACGTTGACGTTTCTATTCGCGTGTTCGCCCCGCGTCTCGGTCTCGCGGAGGATCCGGTCACGGGCAGCGCGCTGTGCGCGGTGTCACCGTGGTGGGTAGAGAAAGTAGGTTCGCCAACAGTCGCCGTTCGCCAAGCGAGCGCCCGGGGCGGGCTGATGTACGCACGGCTCTTTGAGCGCAACGTCGAAGTGGCGGGCCTGGCGCGGACCTTCTTCAGCGGCGAGATTCGTTAATGAGCGACGACGTGCTCGGCCCGGGACCACGAACCCGCGTTCGACGTCGGGCCATGAAGGCGAACTACGACGAAAGGGTGATCTTCGCGATCTTGGACGAGGCGAAGATCTGTCACGTGGCGGCGGTCGTGCACGGTAAGCCCGTCGCGTTACCGACGCTGCACGCGCGCGAGGGAAGAACCCTCTATCTTCACGGCAGCCCCTCCAACGCAGTGTTAAAGGCGCTCGTGCGCGCGGGTGAGGCTTTTGTCACGGTGACGCTCTTTGACGGACTTCGTCTCGCGCGCAGTGGCTTCGAGTCATCGATTGCGTACCGCTCGGTGGTGGTCGTTGGGAGCGCCCGAGAAGTTGACGACGAGAGTGAAAAGGCCAAAGTGCTCGATCTTGTCGTCGAGCGTGTCTTGCCAGGGCGAGCCAGCGAAGTTCGCCCTATCGCGGACTCGGAGCTTCGACTCACGATGGTGGTCGCTGTAAGTATTGACGAGGCGTCGGCCAAACTCTCAAGTGGTCCAACCGAAGACGAAGAAGCAGATAGGAATCTCCCGATTTGGTCCGGCACCGTGCCCACGCGAATCGTGTACGGCACACCACTTCCGGACACCAACGGGGCGATGGCATCGGGTGACGTGGCAACGCCCTCATCGGTGCAGATCCTTTTGAGCAGTCAATGATCCTTGAGGTTTTGCGGCGCCAGATCCAGTTGATCACGCCCGTTGATGAACGTGAAGCCACGTCGATTGAAATGACGCTCGAACGCCTCACCTGGCCCGGCAGTGTGTTTTCCGAAAGCGAGAACGATCACCACGTGACCTCGTCGGCGTTTATTGTCTCTTCGCGCGGCGTGATCTTGCATCGCCATCGTCGCCTCGGGATTTGGGTTCAACCCGGGGGCCACGTCGACGAAGGCGAGTCGCCGGAAGAGGCGTGCGTCCGAGAGTCGAAGGAGGAAACGGGACTCGACGGTCATCATCTCAACCCCGTCAATATCTTTCACGTCGACGTGCACCCCGGTCCAAAGGGCCACACGCACTACGACCTTCGTTACGTACTGGTGTCGTCACCCGTCGATCCCGAGCCCCTTGAAGGCGAGAGTCCCGACGTGTTCTGGTTCGATTTCGACGTGGCGGCCGAGCGAGCGGAGCCCGGCCTCGCGGCGGCGATGCGCAAACTCGCCGGGTCGGTCGCTACTTTTGGCGTGACAGACTAATTAGGTGAGTGACACTGACGATCTTCGCGCGTTGACCGAGGCCGATCGTTGGATCGATCGAGTCAGCGCTCAACGTACCCATCTACCAGAGATCACCGAACTCGCCGCTCTCGAAGCTGAACTTCGCGGACTTCTCAAGAACCTGCACGAGGCCGAAGAGGTCGCCGCGCCCGTGAAGGCCGCTTTTGAGAGAGTGGCCCAGGAGTCAACGAGATTAAAGACTCGCGCGAGCGACCTGGACGCGAGACTTGCTACCTCGACGGCGAATGCCCGAGAGCTCGCCGCGATTCAGGCCGAACTCACGCACGTTCGCGAACTTCTCGGCGCGAGTGAAGAACGAGAGCTCGAACTGTTGCTCGACCTGGAACCTCGAGAAGACGAGATTGCTTCGATCAAACTGCGCGCACAACCCGGCGTAGCTCGCCGCGGCGAACTTTTGGGCATCATTGACGAACTGCAGGCGTCGCTCGAGGACGAGTTGGTCGCCCTTCGTGCCTCGCGCGACCAGCGAGCGAGCGAACTCTCCTCAGCGCTGTCAAAGCGCTACGACGCGGCGTTGGCGCGAGTGGGAACCTCGGGCGCCGCGAACGTTATTGAAGGACGCTGTGATGGTTGTCGACTCGCGCTCTCGCCTCTCGACTTTGACCGCTGGAAGTCGCACGCACCCGATACCTTTATGGACTGTCCCGAGTGCGGTCGCCTTTTGTTGCCGTGATCATCTTCATCCGTCACGGCCAAACAACCACCAACGCACAGAGTCTTCTCGTTGGGCGGAGTGATCCGCCATTAACCGAACTGGGCGAACGCCAAGCACGAGCGCTCGCGCCCTACCTCAGGGGCGTCCGCGACGTGTGGGTTTCACCGTTGGTGCGCGCACTTTCTACGGCGGCGCTCGCGCTGCCCGATCTCACGCCCGTGATTCGTGAGCCGTTCATTGAGGTGGACTACGGCGAGCTCGACGGTCAACCACTGAGTGTGCTCACGGGCGAGCAGTGGCGAGCCTTTGAACACGACCACGACATCGCCTTTGGTGGTGGAGAGTCGCTCGCGTCTGTTGATCAACGCGTGCACGAGGAACTCGACGCGCTGCTCGGCGACCAATCGAGTCTCTTGCACTCATCACACGAACACTTGGCGATCGTCTCTCACGTCTCGCCGATAAAGTCGGCGGTCATCTGGGCACTCGGCGTTTCTGGTTCGGTCACGTGGCGCATGAGATTGAACAATGGATCGTTGACGACCGTCGCCACCCGCTCCGGCGTGCCATCACTGGTGAACTTTAACGTCGTACCTGAACTGAACTAGTTAGCGCAAAGCCACGCCGATCGCCCAGAAGTTGAGCCCCGCGCCGATCAACGTGGCGGCGTGAAAAAGTTCGTGATAGCCAAAAACGCGTGGCGAAAGTTTTGGCCGCTTGAGGGCGTAGGCGAGCGCGCCCAAGGTGTAGGCGAGACCACCGGCGAGGACGAGAGAAAAACACCAGGGTCCGCCGCCTCGATAGATCTGGGGCATGACCGCGACGGCCGCCCAACCGACGACGAGGTAGGGCAAAGTGTTGACCCACTTGGGCGTGTCGAGGGCGAATTGACGAATGGCGACGCCAACGACGGCGCCCCCGATCACGACGAGGAGCAAGACAAGTCGGATCGTGCCGTGCATGGTGAGGCCCGCGATCGCGAGGTAGCTACCGGTAATGGCGAGGAAGATTGCTGAGTGATCGGCGCGTTTGAGGGCTCGCCGGTGGCGCGGCGTCCAGCGAATCCGGTGAAAGAGAGCGCTGGTGACGAGCATCGACTCAACGCCGACGAGGAAGCAGAGCACCCAGCCAACTTGGGCCCAGGTCTGTGCGCGAATGAAAAGAATGGGCGAGCAGGCTGCGAGGATGATCGCGCCGGCGACGTGGAGCCAACCGCGAAGGAGTGGTCGCTCGGGCGAACCCGGCACCAATTTTGTTAAAGGGAGCGACACGCTCCAACCCTACGGGCCAGTGCATCGGGTCCTTGAGACAACGGAGCCCGTCTGCTCTGAAACAGAACAGACGGGCGCTCGATGTTTGGCACCCCCAGCCAATAGCCAAGAAATTAGTTCCTCCGATGCCGGTACTGTGTTCGTGAAGCCCTGTAATCAAGGTGTTGTGAGCAAGTTCACATGAAGGAGATGTCATGAAGCGTCGCACGTTAGGTCAAGGTCTCGAAGTTTCGGCGGAGGGACTCGGTTGTATGGGCATGAGCGAGTTCTACGGCACGGGCGACGACACCGAGTCCCTCGCCACCATTCACGAAGCGCTCGACAGCGGTGTCGACTTCCTCGACACCGCTGATATGTACGGTCCCTTTGCCAACGAGCGCCTCGTCGGTCAGGCCATCAAGGGTCGCCGCGACGAGGTCGTCCTCGCCACGAAGTTTGGTAACCAGCGCGGCGAGGACGGGTCGTTCCTGCGCATTAACGGCACGCCCGAGTACGTGCTCGCGGCCTGTGACGCATCCCTCGAGCGCCTCGGGGTTGACGTCATCGACCTCTACTACCAGCACCGCGTCGATCGAACGGTTCCCGTCGAAGAGACCTGGGGCGCCATGAAGTCACTCGTTGACGCTGGCAAAGTTCGCTACCTTGGAATCTCCGAAGCGTCCTCCGAGACTATTGAAAGGGCCCACGCGGTACACCCCGTCGCGGCGCTGCAGAGCGAGTATTCGCTGTGGTCGCGTGACCCCGAAGACGGCGTGCTCGCGACTTGTCGACGCCTGGGCATTGGCTTCGTGGCCTACAGCCCGCTCGGCCGCGGCTTTCTCACCAACGACGCCGCGACCCCCCACGACCAGAAAGGGGACTTTCGAGGTCATCATCCACGGTTCTCCGGTGATGCTCTCGAGAACAACTTGGCGCTCGTGAAGAACTTAGAAGTCATCGCTGCAAAAAAGAAGGTCACTGTTGCGCAACTAGCGCTCGCGTGGGTCTTTTCACGTGGCGACGACGTGGTGCCGATTCCTGGCACCAAGCGGCGTACGTGGCTTCGTGACAATATCGCCGCGAGCGAGATCGTTTTGAGTGACGCCGACATCGTGGCGCTCGAGGCGGCCGTGCCTCGTGACGCGGTGGCGGGCGAGCGGTATCACGCTGCCGGGATGCTCAATATCAACGGCTAAGGGCGAGCAGCACGCCGTCGCGCAGTTCCAGTACGACGTCGCTCCACGCTATGACGTCAGCGTCGTGGGTCGCGATGACGACGGTGGCGCTGGTCGAAGCGAGAAGCGCCAGCACGCTGGTCGTTTCGTCGTGCCCGAGTCCCGCCGTTGGCTCGTCGAGGAGGTAGATCTCAGGACTAGTGACGAGACCCCGCACTATTCCCACGCGCACCCGCTCTCCTCGCGAGAGTTCGTCAAAACGTGTTGTCGGGTCGCTCGAGAGTCCGAGTGACGCCAAGTCGCGGTGAGGATCTCTCGAGCCCGTGCGGCCAAGAGTCAAGACGTCTCGAGCGAAGCCGCGCGTGAGACCCGGTTCGCTGGCGAGGTAGCTCAGCCGTTGGCGCAAGACTGTGTCGTCGATGTCGAAGAGGTCAATCTCGCCAATAGTGACGGTTCCGCTCTCGATCGGGTCAAGAGCGGCCATGGCGCGCAACAGCGTGGACTTTCCGACGCCAGACTCGCCCGAGATCGCGACGTGCGTGCCCGGGGCAATCGCGACCGACGCGTTGACCACCAGTGCCCGTCCGTCTTCGTAGAGCGTGACGTCACGAAGACACATCGTTGCGTCGAGGGGCCACGCCAGCGTTCTCTCTAGCCCGTCGTGTTCGAGCGTCTCGAGACGCTCCCCTCCTCCGCTCACCTCAACCGCGGCGAGGAACGACGAACGAATGGCGCTTAGTCCTTCGTAGGTAGA
>DATCCC010000019.1:0-39265 GCA_036511495.1 Acidimicrobiales bacterium
GAATATCAACGCGGCCTTGAGCGCGTCGAGCGCGCCGTGGCAAGGCGTCCAGTCCGTGTCGTTCACGTCCCTGGCACCGACCAGCGCTTTAGCGGGGGGTCCAACGTACGTGCCAACGGCGACTGCCTCTAGTGCTCTACCAGTGTCATTGAGCATTGACCAGACCTCGACGGGTTGCGTTATGGACGCAGAAGGAACTGTCCACTTCACCGATGCTGGGACGTGCGTGATTGACGCCGATCAGTACGGTGATCCTTCGTTCAGCGCCGCCACGACGGTCCAGCAAAGCATCGAGGTGACGGGGCAGAGTCCCAGCACGCCAACAATCAGCAACCTGCCCGCCAGTGGTAGCGTCGGCGGCAGTTTCACGGCAACGATCTCCACGTCCAGCGGTGGTACTACGTCGCTCGCCAGCACGACCCCCAGCGTGTGCACGGTAGGAAGCAACGGTCTAACGGTGACGTACGTCGGCGCGGGCACCTGTTCGCTCACCGCGAGCGTCGCCGCCGCCGGTGGGTTCTTCAGCGCAACGAATCCGACTCCTTCCACGATTGCGATCACTGCGTCGTCCCAGGTCGCGCTATCGGTCACCACGCTCTCGGGCACCGTGGGCACGACCTTGACTCTCGCCACCAGTGGTGGATCGGGTACCGGGGCGTTGACCTACAGCGTCACGAACGGCACCGCGACGGGTTGTTCGTTAACCGGCTCTTCGCTCAGCGCCACCACCGCAGGCACATGCCTGGTAACCGCGACGAAGGCGGCGGACGCCACGTACCTGGCTGTCTCGTCCTCGCCAACCGTGGTGACTTTCGCCACGGCGGCGACGACCACGACCGAGGCACCCACCACGACGACCACGGCCACGGCGACCACGACGACGACGACACGCCCCACGACGACCACGACCAAGGCGCCCACTAAACACCCCGTGCCCGCGCCGGTGACCGTCAGTTTCACCGCGAAGAGTAGTTCTCTCAGTTCCTCGGACAAGAGCGCGATCAAGGCCTTGGCAAAGAAGTTGAGTAGGGGGGCGAGCGTGACGGTGACCGGATACGCGAAGTCAAACGCCGCTCTCGCGAAGAAGCGTGCTCAGGCCGTCGCCGCATTCTTGAAAGGCGCAGCCTCGGTCACCGTTTCGATAAAGACGGTGACGAACGTTGCGAAGAACGCGGCGGTAGTAACGACGACGAAGCAGTAGTTCAACCACTCACAGGCACTTCGGAAATGCGCGGGGTCTGGCGGTGAAGTGTGACATCTGATTGAACCCCGCTAGGACACGGCTCCTTTCGTCAAATACTTTCACTTCGTTACGTAATCTTCTCGTTCTGGGACAAGACCGTCATTTGGTAAATGGCCAGGGTCATCGTCTCGGCGAGGCCTCGTGACGTGTCTAGTCTTGGCTCAATGGAAAACTTGAAGCCACTCCTAGCCGAAGCACAAGCGCTATTGCCAGCGGCGGTGTCGTTGCGAAGAGATATTCATGCACATCCAGAGCTCGGGCTCGACCTACCGCGCACGCAGGCCGCAGTGCTCAAAGCACTCGACGGGTTGGGACTTGAGGTTACGACGGGCTCGTCGCTCTCGAGTGTGGTGGCGGTACTCGACAGCGGCCAACCGGGACCGACCGTGCTACTGCGAGGCGACATGGACGCACTGCCGATGCCCGAGGATACTGGCCTCGACTTCGCCAGTACGGTGCCCGGCGCGATGCACGCGTGTGGCCACGACGCGCACGTTGCGATGCTGGCGGGCGCGGCCACACTGCTGCACTCGCACGAAGACGATCTCACCGGTCGGGTGGTATTCATGTTTCAACCGGGCGAAGAAGGGCTACACGGCGCTCGGTACATGATTGATGAAGGCGTACTCGACGTCGCGGGTGCGGTGGACGTGGCTTTCGCGATCCATCAGAGTCCGAACTTCCCCAGCGGAATGATGGCCACAAGGGGTGGAACGATCATGGCGTCGGCTGATGAGATCTACATCGACGTGGTGGGCCGCGGCGGACACGCGTCGATGCCGCATCAAGCGCTTGACCCGATTCCCATAGCCTGTGAGATAGTGCTCGCCATACAGTCGATGGTGACACGAAGGATTGACATCTTCGATCCCGCCGTGGTGACGGTGGCTCACATCAACGCGGGCACGACCACCAACGTCATTCCCGAGCGCGCCTCCATCCACGGCACCGTACGAGCGATTTCGTCTCGAACCCGTGAGTTGGTGCACAACGAGGTGCGCCAACTGGCGACGGGCATCGCGTCAGCGCACGGCGCGACGGCGGACGTTCAGATAACTTCCGGTTTTCCAGTGACGGTGAATGACGCGTCAATTGCGGAATGGACCCGGGGCGTAGCTACGCGCCTCATCGGGGCGGAACACGTGATGGAGCTTCCATCTCCAATCATGGGCGCCGAGGACTTCAGTTACGTGCTCGAGCGTGTGCCGGGCGCGATGGTATTTCTTGGTACCTGCCCGGAGGGCGTCGAGCTCTCTCACGTTGCGCCCTGCCATTCGAACCGGATGCGACTGAACGAAAGCGCGATGGCGACGGGTATCGCCCTCTACGCAGCGATGGCGCTCGCTCGCTCGAGCGCGGCCTAGATCCGCTCAACCCAGAGCGTGGTTCCAAAGGACTTCGTGACGACCACTTGAGTCCCGTCGGGAATCGATTCGGGCGACGAGGTCACTGCCTTCCACACTTCGCCCTTAATCTTGACGTGTCCGGGGTGGCCTTCATCGCCAACGGTGTCCTCAACGAAGCCCGTCAGACTCGTCATCGAACTCTTTGATGGTGCCGAGAGATCGAGTATTCCACGGTGATGGAATCTATGCAACGCCGCGGGACGAAGTATGCCAATCAACAGTCCAGAGATAATGAGCCACACCACCGCCTGCACCGCGAACGGCACACTCCACAGTGCGAGAAAGAAGGGAATGACCGCGCCAGCGCCAAAGAACACGGCGAGGAAGGCGTTGGTGTGAATCTCCGCGAAGATACACACGAGGATGATGATTAACCAGAAAAGTACGGCCATAGTTCGCAGTATAAGACTCGGGTACTCTCAATCGACGGCGCTCGGTGGCGCCACTATCTGGCTCGGCAATGTTTCGCCAGTATTGTCGGGCACGTGGACTGCGCCTCAAAGTCATACGGTGGGCCGGTCTCCGCGAGCGAGATTCTCAAACGTCGGTTGCGTTATCGGATTAGTCCGCCGCCAACGCCGCATTTAAACAAACCCCAGAGAGTCATTTATCGCCTACAGCGCCTCATTCTCGGCGATAGTCGTCGACGTCGAGCCCGCACGCATCGGCGGTAGTGGCACGATGATTGTGTATGGCTGATTCCCCACGACTGACTGGTGTCGTGCTGGCGTTGGACGTTGACGGCGTTCTTCTGGCCACACCGAATGACCCCCGAGACCACTGGCTGAGCCAATTCTCTCGACGCTTTGGTGTCGACGCCGACGACCTGCGGACCACGTTCTTTCGGCGGTGGTGGCCGGAGATCATTGTGGGACGCCAAGCCATTGAAGTCGGACTCGCCGAGGCGTTTTCCTCTCTCGGATGGAACATAGACGTTGAAGACGCCCTCTCGTGCTGGTTCGACGGTGACTTTTTCGTCGACAATGAAGTAGTCAGTGCGGCGAAGGAGTGGTCGAGTCGTGGTGCACGAGTAGTACTCGCGACCGACCAAGAGCGTCGTCGAGTCGCGTACCTCGAGCGTCGCCTGGCACCGCTCATGCCCTTTGAAGGTGTTGCCTATTCTGGACAACTCGGCCACCAAAAAGAGGAAGCCGCGTTCTACCCGGCGGCGGAGATCTATCTCGGAATATCTCATCGAGAGGTAGTGGTCTTTGTCGATGACCGGGTCGACAATGTCGCCGTCGCTCAACAACACGGTTGGCGCGGTTGCCATTTTGAGAAGGGGAACCACTGGCGCAGGAGGATCGAATCGCTCTTGCTTCAAGCGAGTCGCCGTGACGCCGCTGCCCCAGAGTGAGCGAATCCAAGGTTTCGCCAAAGAGCGTTACGTTGGAGGTAGAGGTGAGGAGAATGTCGTGACGCGTAGTAACGAGCTTGACGAGGGACGGGGTCTCCTCGCCCCGATGACCGACTCCATCGAAAGTGACGCCGACGAACTCGATCCGCGGCGCTTGGAACTGAGGGCGTGGCTCGCCGAGCACCCCGATCCTTCGGGCAGAGATCTGGTTGAGGCGAAGTTGGTCGCTCCGGCGTGGCCCGAGCCGTGGGGGCGAAACGCGTCGGCGCAGTATCAATTGCTCATTGACGACGAACTTCGTCGGGCCAAAGTTCGCCGTCCGATCAACCCCATTGGCATTGGCTGGGCCGGCCCGACGATCGTCGCCGCCGGCACGAAGGAACAACAAGACCGCTGGCTGCCCAAGCTGCTGAGCGGCGAAGAGTTCTGGTGCCAACTTTTTAGCGAGCCCGACGCGGGGAGTGACTTGGCGTCCCTGACCACGTCCGCGCGCAAGGACGGCGACGAGTGGGTCGTCACTGGACAGAAGGTCTGGACGAGTTACGCCCACGTCGCGACCTGGGGGATTCTGCTCGCTCGCACGTCGAACGAGGGAGTGCCACAGAACGGGATCTCGTACTTCATCTGTCCGATGCGCGCCGAGGGCGTCACTATTCGTCCGCTCATCGACATGACGGGTGACCACGCCTTTAACGAGGTCTTCCTCGACGAAGTCCGCCTCCCGGCGGACTATCTCTTGGGTGAAGTGAACGAGGGATGGCGACTCGCGAAGGTGACCCTCGGCAACGAGCGGGTCTCGCTCTCGGGCGAAGGCGTTCTCTGGGGGCGAGGCCCAACGGCTGACGACCTGGTAAAACTCGTCAGTGCGCAGGGGGCATCGTTGACCAAGGTCGAACGCGACGATCTCGTCACGTGCTGGTCGCACGGCGAGATCCTTCGGTTTCTGCGCCTGCGCCTCAACGCCAACGCGTTGGCCGGCCGCGCGACGAGTTCTGACGCCAGTCTGCGCAAGGCGCTCGCCGACGACCACGGTCAAGAGGTCATGACGATGGCCCAGCGACTGGCCGGCAGCGCGGGCATGCTCACCAACCACGGACCCGGAGGCATTGACGGTGAAGAGGGCAGGTCGTGGTACTGGGGTTTTCTCTACTCCCAGGCGCTCACGATTGGTGGCGGCACGTCGGTGGTGCAACGAAACATCATCGCCGAGCGCGTGCTGGGACTGCCTAAGGACGTCGGCGTTTAAGCGACAGTTCTTCGCTCGAACTCAGCGAGGCATCGCTACGCCGAGCCCTGGGCACCGAGGCTTGGGTCCCGCGTGAACGTTGCCGTAGCGGTGGTTCGTTATCGCGACACTCTGCTCCACGAGCCAGCGCGGTAGTTCTACCGAGCCACTTTGGGCGAGTTCGCGGTGGTCGACACTTATCCCCTGTTCCAATAGTGCGAGAGTGGGCGGGGTCTCAGCACTCAGCCAGCGAATCTTCGCGAACGACGTTGCGCGCTCTATGAACTCATCGATGGTTTCGATCGTTACCCCCGCCACGGTTGACACTGGCGCCCCCGCGGTGACCTCAACGTCGAGACCCCCGAGAGCGACGAGGCCACGTAGGTAGTTCAGCTGCTCCAACGTAAATGAGCCATCGATTCGAAGCGCGACCGGACTCAATGCGTGACGATAGCGAACGAGGTTCGACTCTGCTTCGAGCCTCGATTCATCGCGGGCCTTCGAACCAAAGTCGGTCCACCACGTGGTCGCGCTCGCCAGCGCGCTCTCCACGTTAGATAAGGCTCGCCAACGTCGAAGAGCGTCAACGTAGTGCGCCCCGCCCGCTTTAGCCGTCGCTCCAACGCTCGATCGCTTCCAGCCACCGAAGGGTTGGCGGCGCACGACGGCCCCGGTGGTGCCCCGGTTCACGTAGAGATTGCCCACCTCGACCGCGTCGATCCAGCGTTCGCACTCGTCTTCGTTCAACGAATGCAGCCCACCGGTAAGGCCGTAGGACGTCTGATTTTGCCAGGTAATCGCCTCGTCGAGATCGGCGGTCACCATGACGCCCAGCACCGGTCCGAACCATTCGTTGAGGTGACTCCACGATCCTGGCATCACGCCAACCTTGACGCCCGGACTCCAGAGATAGCCCTCCTCCTCGAGGCGACGGGGCTCGACGAGCCACGACTCACCGGGGTCCAGCGTCGTCAAGGCTCGCAGCAGCGCGGGCTCGGGAGGACGAATAATCGGACCCACCACGGTACCGAGTTCGTAACTCGCTCCGACTTGAAGACTGGTCACGGCGTCGATGAGTTGTGATTGAAACTTTGGATCTTCGTACATCGAACGTTCGACGATGGCCAGGCTCGCCGCGCTGCACTTTTGACCCGCGTGGCCGAAGGCCGACTGGACGAGATCCCTGACCGCGAGATCGACGTCGGCGCTCGCGGTGATGACGAGCGCGTTCTTGCCGCTCGTCTCGGCCAGCAGTCGAAGTGACGGCTTCCACGACGTGAAGAGCGTCGCGGTCTCGAAAGAGCCGGTGAGGATCACGGCGCTGACGCTGTCGTGGGTCACGAGGTGGCGACCACACTCGTCGTCGCGCGTGGGAACTAATTGCAGAACGTCTCGCGGGACGCCGCCGTCCCAGAGTTGGTGGACGAGCTCATTCGCCACGGCGACGGTTTCGGGTGCTGGCTTCAAGATGACGGCGTTGCCCGCCGCGAGGGCGGCGAGGATCCCACCGGCGGGAATGGCGTAGGGAAAGTTCCATGGCGGCACGACGAGCACGACGCCGAGTGGCTCGGAGAGATCATTATTCGGTGCGTGGCTGGCGTAGAAGCGCGCGAAGTCAATGCCTTCACTCACTTCCGCGTCAGCTTCGGCGGCGGTCTTTCCGCCGTCGCGAGCCATGATGGCGGTCGACACTGCCCGTCGACTCGCCATAACGTTCGCCACTTGGCGCAAGATGTTCGCCCGATCGTCGCCGTCAACGTGCTGCCACGAGGCGAAACCTTCCAGCGCTCTCTCGAGAGCACGATCGATGGTGTCTTTTGACGCCACACGGTAGCGGTACCAGGGACGACCGTGGTTGCTCGGGTCACGACCGTCCTCAAAGGACGTCGCGTCGCCGAACTGGAGATCGCTCAGGGAGTCGATGACGTCCCCGGTGCGGGCGAGGACCGCGTCGAACGCTCGAGTGACCTCGGCGACGTAGGTGGCGTTGGCGGGATCGCCGTCGGCTTCGTTCCAAAAGACGTCAGTCGCGTTAGGCGGGCGTGGGCCTCGCCTCGCTGCGACGTCGACGCTGTGTCGCTCGCTGAGTGACCTTACAAAGCGCCGCTGCTGTTCGTCGTAGATTGCGTCGTCGTGAGCAATGAAGAGTGCCGCTCGAAGGTAGTTATCGGGCGCGGTGTTCTCGTCGAGGCGCCGCACGAGGTAGGCGACGGCGGAAGCGAAGTCGTCGTGACGAGTAACGGGTGCGTAGAGCAATACCGCCTGGCCGCTCGCGACGAGCGCGCCGGCCTCGGTGTTCGCCATGCCTTCGAGCATCTCGACGTCGATCTGTGCCAGCACGCCGCGCGACGCGGCGAGTTCGAGCGCCCACGCAACGTGAAAGAGATTGTGACTCGCCACACCCACGCGAAGCGACGAGGCGTTCTCTGGACGGAGCACGACGTCAAGGAGCCGACAGTAACTGGCGTCGACGTCGGCCTTGGTGGCGTAGGGGGCTGGCGTCCAGCCGTGGAGTTCGGACTCGACACGTTCCATGGCGAGATTCGCGCCCTTGACGAGACGAACTTTGATGATGGCGCCGCCCTCTCGGTGTCGACGTCTCGCGAAGTCGGTCAACTCTTCTAAGGCGTTGTGTGAGTTCGGAAGATAGGCCTGGAGCACGATCCCCGCGGCGTGGTCCCTAAAGTCGGTTTCACCCAGTACCAACATGAACGCGTCCAAGGTGAGACGCAAATCTCGGTACTCTTCCATGTCCAGATTGATGAACGTGTCCGCGGCGTTCGCTGCGCGGTACAGTTCGCGCAGTCTGGCGCACACCCGCGCCAAGGAACCTTCGTGGTCGATGGTGAGCAGTTGGCTCGCGATCGCTGAGAGCTTCACCGACACGTAGTTCACGTCGCTTCGCCGAACCATTTCGAGTACGCGGCGGAAGCGATCGTCGGCCTCGCGCTCGCCCAACACCGCTTCGCCGAGGACGTTGACGTTTAGCAGCAGTCCGGCACGTTGATGCTCGCGAAACTGCGACGCCAGTTGGTGGGCCTCGGCGTCCAAGATCAAGTTCTTGGTAAGGGCTCGAACTCTAACGTTCACCAGTTTGATCGCCGTGGTGGGCGCGACCCTCGACGCCAGAGCGACGGCACGAAGACCCACCATGTTCACGAGACCAAAGCCTCGACGTGACACGTGCGGCACGACTGAGCGCAGGGCGCTCGACGCGCTCCGCGCGGAGCCGAATCGCATCACTTCGTCGGTCAACGTCATCGTGACCTCAACGGCGTGATCATCGACAAAGAGCCTTCGAAAACGTCGTCGCGTCGCGCGTTCGCGTCGTGAACCCGGCGTAGCCGAGGCGCGAATCAGCGCTTGGGTTCTCTGGAGGGCGTTGGTGAGAACGGACGCGGGAACGTGGTCGTCGGGTGTGATCATCGTTGATCCATCGCCGACAGGTTTACTCGCCGGGCGTCTCGCCGGCCACTGTTTCGCTGCCCTGGGCGGTAACCATCGAGGGCCCCGTCGCGTTCCAGATCTCGGTGAACAGGACGTGGACCGTCGCGGCGCCCGGCACGGCGAGCAGTACGCCCACGAAACCACCAAAGATGCCACCCACCCACGCACCGAATTCCGCGCCCACGATGATGGCGATGAACACGGTAAGCGGGTTGATCTTGACCGTTCGGCTCATGACGATGGGGTAGAGAACGTGGTTCTCTAACAACGAATAGACGACGAAGACGACACCGGTGATGACGCCGGCGCTGAGGGAGTGAACGAGCGCGAACAAGACGGTGGGCACGCCGGCCAACAGTCCGCCCACCTGGGGCAGAAAGTCAACGAGGGCGACCCACAACGCCCAGAGAAAAGCGAAAGGCACCGACAAAGTCCACAGCGTTATGAAGACGGCCACACCCGCGGTCAGGGACATCGCGAGATCGCCGAGCATGAAGCCCAGCGCCGACGTGCCGATCCTGGAGCCGACTCTCGAGACCCACGTCACGGTCTCGGGCGACATCATCGAAATGAGCGAACGACGAATCTTTGGTCCTTCGAGCAACAACAAGACCACGAACGCGAACAACGCGAAGAGTTCAAATAGGAGGGTGACCGCACCCCTCCCGAGCGCCAGCGCGGGCTTGCTGAGACCCTTAGCGAAAGTCACCAACTTCGAGGCGTTCTTGTGAATCCAGCTCTTGACGTGGTAGTGACGAAGGAGGTGCCCAATCCAACCCTTACCTTTTTCGGCTTGGCTGATGTACCGCGGCAGTGCGTGGGCGAGGTGGGTGGTGGAGTTGACGAGTGGGTAGCCAAAGGCGAAGGCCAGCCCCGTGAAGAGGAGCACGGCCATCATCGTTACGACGAAGACGGCCATGCCGCGGCGCGGCAGCTTCCAGTTCTGGAAAAAGAGCACGAGTGGGTTCAAGAGCAGGGCAATGAAGCCGCCCACGAGCATGAGCAGGAGGACGGCCCGTAGCCGGTAGAGGGCTTCGCCCACGATCAGGACGAGCGCAACGGAAAATATTGTCACCAAGATGGTGCGCAGGGGCACGTTGTCGATCTGCGCGCGCAGCAAGATCTTGGAGCGACGAGTTGGCACGTCCTCGTTGTTCGCACTCACGTCGTCGGACACTCCCACCCCCTTCGCCTCAAACTCTCCGCGTCACGCTACCTCGGGCGTCACGGCAGCGACGAGGGCGCGACGCCTTCGCCTTGACGCAGTGGGCCGTAACGGCGCCGGTAGAGGACGTAACAGACGGCGCCGGCGATGGTGGGCAGCCAGTAGGAACCCAGTCGAAAGGCGAGGGTCGCGACGACGGCGTTGCCGACGGGCACGTTGGCCAGTACGAGCAGCCCACTAAGACTCGCCTCGACGAGTCCCAGACCGCCCGGGGTTAAGGGGAGCAGCGCCAACACCGCGGTCGCGGCGTAGGCCAACAACACGAGCGCCGGGTCGGGACGCGTGCCGGTGGCGCGAAGAACCGCCAAGAGACTGAAGTAGTCGAATCCAATACGACCAGCGACGAGCAACACTGCTTTCCACCAGTTCTTGCCGAGGTCCGTGCGCACCTGATCTCGCTCGGCGATGAGTCGTGTTCCGAGGTCCGTCGTTGGTTCTCGGTGCCGGCGAATCTTGTTGGTGAGCCACTGGATGCCCTGACCCATGGCCAAGAGGGTCCTGTCCGACGTCAGCACGACGGCGCCGAGCGCCACGATGAGGACAAAGCCGATACCGCCGAGTTCTCCCGCGTGCACGAGACCGGCGCTCACCGACTCTCCACCGAGCAGCACGGGCAGGGCGAAGATGGGCAGTGAGAACAGTCCGGCGAAGCCGATGATGGAGGTGACCGCGAGCCCACTCGCCGCTTGCACCGTGTCGATGCCACTGCCCGCGAGCATCCGGTACTGCACACTCGCCCCGACGGCGTCGCCGCCGGGCAACGTGTTGGTGACGGCGTTGCCCGCGAGTGCCGCGGTCACGACCGCGAACCAGCTCTTCGTGCGCAGCACGAGACGGAGCAACGCTAAAGCGCAGAAGAAGCTTGACGCTTCACAGAGCAGCGCCGCGACCAACCACCACGGTTCGAGCGTTAGGAGTCGTGGCCACGACGAGATGACGCGCACGAGGGCGGGAAGGAGGATGTAGAGGCTGAGTCCCGCGATGACGACCGCGACGACGCGGCCGACGAGCGCTCTTCGTGTACGAGGCTTGGTGTCGGTTGCTATTGCGCCAATCTATGCCAGCCGCGATGAACAATCGACGGTTCGCTCGGGCGACGTTCAACGACGCACCCCTAGGGCTCTGCCGGAATCAAGCAAGAAAACCATTGGCCAAAAGGCTTTCGAGCGCTACTCTTTGACGAATGGAAAACCATCCGCGCAACGCGGTGAAGGAGCGCCTATGAGTAGCGTGCGAGTTCTCGTCGGCACACGAAAAGGTGCCTTCATTTTACGTTCGGACGGCAAGCGCAAGGACTGGGACGTCAGTGGCCCCTTCTTTGGTGGCTGGGAGATGTACCACCTGAAGGGTTCTCCCGTTGATCCCAATCGGATCTACGCGTCCCAAAACACGAGTTGGTTCGGCCAACTCATCCAACGCTCTAACGACGGTGGCGTGACGTGGGAGCCAGTGGGCAATCAGTTCAACTACGACGGCGTGCCCGGCACCCACCAGTGGTACGACGGCACGCCGCACCCGTGGGAGTTCGCCCGGGTGTGGCACCTCGAGCCGTCGCTCACCGATCCCGATCATGTGCTCGCGGGCGTTGAGGACGCGGCGCTCTTTCAGTCGAGCGATGGCGGCGAGAGTTGGCGTGAGATTTCGGGCCTGCGCGAGCAGAAGTCCGGCTCGTCGTGGATGCCCGGCGCGGGTGGGATGTGCTTGCACTCGATCATCGTGAGTCCTCAGGACCCCCAGCGAATCTTCATCGCGATTTCGTCGGCCGGGGCTTTTCGCACCGACGACGGTGGCAAGAGTTGGCGTCCCATCAATAAGGGTCTTCACTCAGAGGGCCTCCCCGACGAGGACGCTGAGGTCGGGCACTGCGTGCACCACATCACGATGCACCCGTCCAAGCCCGACACGCTGTTCATGCAAAAGCACTGGGACGTGATGCGCACCGACAACGCTGGCGACTCGTGGGTGGAGATCAGTGGCAATCTGCCCACGGACTTTGGCTTCGCGATCGACGTGCACGCGCACGAACCTGAGACCGTCTACGTCGTACCGATTAAGAGCGACTCCGAGCACTACCCGCTCGATGGGCAACTTCGCGTTTACCGCAGCCGTAGCGGCGGGAACGAGTGGGAGCCGCTCACCAAAGGTCTGCCACAAAGTAACTGTTACGTCGACGTGTTGCGCGACGCGATGAGTGTGGACTCGCTCGACAAATGTGGTCTCTACTTCGGCACGACCGGCGGTGCGGTCTACGCCTCGGCGGACGAGGGCGACAGTTGGGAGCCGATCGTCAGTGACCTGCCGGCCGTGTTGTCGGTCGAAGTCCAAACGCTGGCATGATTCGGGTCGTCTTACCGGCCCACTTGAAGACTCTCGCCAACGTCCACGGCGAAGTCGAACTGGACGTGGTTGGCGTTGCCACCCCGCGTTCGGTCGTCGACGCATTAGAGACTCGTTACCCCATGTTGCTTGGCACAATTCGCGACACCACCACGAAGAAGCGGCGCGCCTTCGTGCGCTTCTACGCGTGCGAAGAGGACATCTCACACGATGATCCAGAAGCGCCATTGCCCGAGGCCGTCGTCAACGGGGCTGAGCCCTTCTTCGTCATCGGGGCGATGGCGGGCGGCTGACGAGGCGGTTTCTCGTTCGCGGCGGACAATCCGAAGTAGGAAGTCGGCGAGACCCCTAACGCGCCAAAACGACGTGCCCTACGCTCAATGGGGTGGAACTCGCCGCGAAGATACTGATCGTCTCTGATTCGTCGGCGGCGGGAACCCGTGATGACCTCGCCGGTCCTCTTTTGAGGGCGCGCCTTGAAGCGGCGGGATTTCGCGTCGACGAGTTAAAGGTCGTTGGCGACGGCGTGGCGTCGGTGGCGAACGCCCTTCGTACACTCGTCGAGGGCTTCGCCGGCTTGATTGTCACCTCGGGGGGAACGGGCTTCTCGCCTCGCGACCTCACTCCGGAAGGCACGTTGGAAGTGATTGAGCGCGAAGCGCCCGGGTTGAGTGAGGCGATGCGACTCGTCAATCCGCTCGGTCGGCTTTCTCGCGCTCGAGCCGGCACCGCCGGGCGAAGCTTGATCGTGAACTGCCCCGGTTCGCCTAAGGGGGCGATTGAATGTCTCGAGGCGGTGCTGGACGTGTTACCGCACGCCATCGAGCTTCTTCAAGGAGAAAGGTCGCCTCACCCTCCAGAGACCGGCGGCAGCACCGTAACTTCGTCGTGAACGTCGAGCGGCGTGCTTCGCGACGCCGGTTCACCGTTGAGCCAGACTTGACTGACGTCCAGGAGTTCTTCGAACGCTGGGCCGTAGCGCTCGACGGCTTCGTTTAGAACGGCGTCGAGAGTGTCGCCGTCGAAGAAGTCCTCGCGCGTTCCGGCCGCGTCGTGGGCTGGACCGAGGAGAATGAGCTTCGCCATCACGCGCCGTTCAGTTGATTGGCGTCGATGATCATGGCCTCGACCTCTTGTCCCGTATCGAACCCGTCGCCGTCGGGAACGACGGCAATCGCGTTGGCGTCAGCGATGGCGTTCAAGAGGTGCGACGCTTGGCGGGCCACGCTCGTCACGTGGAGTCGTCCGTCGTGATGCGCGCGCGCCGTCACGTGGATGAGATGGAGTTTGCCGTCTCGGCGCCGGGGCAGGGGACAGTCGAGGATCATGGTGACGGTCGGGCGATCGAGTTCGCGCTGGCCGGCGAGCAGGCGAAGGGCGGGGCGCACGAAGAGTTCGAAGCCCACGAGGGTCGAGACGGGATTGCCCGCGAGGCCAAAGAAAGGCACGCCCGAAGGAGCGACGGCGAACGCGAAGGGCTTACCGGGCTTGATCGCCACCTGCATTGAGCGCGCGCTTTCGCCGAGCAGATCGGCGAGTACCGATTTGACGAAGTCGGCGTCGCCGACACTGACCCCACCGGTAGAGATGATCGCGTCGCAGTTACGCACGCCGCGCTCGAACGCGTCGGTGATCTCGCCGGGCGTGTCGCCGGCGATGCCGAGGTCGACGGGGCTAAAGCCGGACTGGGCGAGGGAGGCGAGGAGCGACGGACGATTCGCGTCGCGAATCTTTCCCGCCCCGAGTTCGTCCGTCGAGTCCGAGAGTTCGTTGCCCGTAGAGAGCACGCCGACACGGGGTCGCGGGTGGGCGAAGACCGTTTCGATGCCCTGACTCGCGAGAACGCCCAACAGCGCCGGCCCCATCACGCTGCCAATCCCCACCAGTTCCTGGCCCACGGCGACGTCATCACCGACGAAGCGCACGAACTCTCCGGGCGTCACGGTCCTTTGAATGAGAACGGTTACGCCCGCTGGGTCCACCGTGGCTTCTTCTCGCATGCACACGCTGTCGGCGCCCTCGGGGATTGGTGCGCCGGTCATGATGCGAGCCGCCTCACCTGATTTCAGTGGCCTAGTGGCGACGTCGCCAGCGAAGATGGTGTCCACAATCTTGAGTCGGACTTCGCCGCCCGCGGCGTCGTTCGCACGTAGAGCGAAGCCGTCCATGGAAGAGTTCGCGAAGCGCGGCGAGGGTTCCCTCGCACTCACGATGCGCGCCGCCACTAAGCCCAGCGCGTCGTTGAGTTCAATCTCTTTGGGGGCGAGCGGCTTAAGGTTCGCGAGTACGAACCGCCGAGCTTCATCGTACGAGATCATTGATCGCGCGCCTCGACGATGGGCGACACCTCGTCGCTCCAGGCCGATCCGCCGTCCCAAAGTTCGCGTTTCCACATCGGCACACTGACCTTCAACGTATCGATGCAGAATCGAGCGGCCTCGAAGGCCACGTTACGGTGCGGCGAGGACACGGCGACCACGACCGTCGACTCCGAAAGTTCGACGCGGCCGATACGGTGGTGGATCGCCACCGCTTCGAGCGTGGGCCAACGTTTGCGAGCCTCGTCGGCGACGTCGCGAAGGCGCTGTTCCGCCAATTCGGTACTGGTCTCGTACTCGAGCGCGAGAACGCCCTCTCTCGATTTCGAGTGGTCGCGAACTATGCCAGAGAACGTGACGACGGCCCCGCAGTTGGGGCGAATCACCCAGGCGGAAAGTTCGTCGGGTGATAGTGGACTCTCCGTGATGGAGATCCAATCAGAGGTTGGCGCCGACGACATTCGCCACATCTTATTGTCCACCCGCGAACGCTCCCTAGTGGCGAGCACACGACGAGAGCGTTGCGGTACCTCGCCGTCGCCGGTGCGAATGCGGTGGGGAATCGTTGATCGCACTTACGTGGTATGTGGCCAAATATAACGTGATTTACGTCTAATAGGCGCCACGAGTACTGTAAATGCAACATACCAGGAGGCACGATTATGTCGCACCATCTCATTCGCCCGAGAGAGTATCTGCGTCAAAGGTCCGTGCGTCGACTCTTAGTCGCGTCGCTCGTCGCGGTGGGTCTCGTGCTACCGCTCGTCAGTATGTCGGCCAGCGCGGCGAGTACGAAGAAGGCCTCGGGCACCGTCGACGTTCTCTACGCCGGTTCGTTTCAAGATCTCATGGAGCAGAAAATTGGGCCGGCCTTCCATAACGCGACGGGCTACACCGTCAGTGGCTTTTCGGCCGGCTCGACGGCACTGGCGAACGAGATTGCCGGCGGGACGCAGGTGGGCGACGTCTTCATAAGTGCGTCGCCAGCCGTGAACGCCACACTCGAGGGTGCGAGCAACGGGAACTGGGTGTCGTCCTACAGCGTGTTCGGGTACTCTCCTCTCGTGCTCGGCTACTACGCCCAGTCCAAGTTCGCGCGGGACCTTAAGACCATGCCCTGGTACAAGGTTGTTGACCTGCCGGGCTTCTTGCTCGGGCGAACCGACCCCGCTACCGACCCGAAGGGCGTTCTCGCCGTTGACGCGCTTGAGGGCTTGGCGCTCAGTCACAATCTTCCCGCCCTCGACGCTCTTGCGTCGTCGTCGAACATCTTCGCCGAGACCGCGCTCGTTGGCGATCTACAGGCGGGCCAACTCGACGCGGGCTTCTTCTACGGCGTTGAAGCCGCAGCGGCGCATCTCAAAACGGTGCCCCTCAAGGGAACCGAACTGGCCGGTCAGTACACGGTGGCGATTCTCAACAAGGCGCCACACGAAGCCGCGGCGAAGGCCTTCGTTAAGTTCTTGCTTGGCACATCAGGTCGAGCCATCCTTAAGAAGAACGGTGTCACGCCCATCGTTCCGCCAAGGGTTACGATCGCGTCGACGACGATCGCTTCAACGACCACGACGCCGTGATCCAGCCGAGAGTTCTGAAGAGCCCCCTCACGTGGTTGGGCGGGCTGCTCGTTGTCTACCTGGGCTATCCCTTAGCGGCCTTCGTCGTTCGACTCATCACGTCGCCCCAACGTGGCTTTCACGTACCCGGGCTGTTGCCCGCGCTCTGGGTGTCGGTAAGTTGCGCGACCATTTCACTGGCGATCGTCACGGTCCTCGGCGTGCCGCTCGCGTACGTCCTCGCTCGATCCGCGGGACCGTTTTCGACGATCGTCGGCACGATCGTGCAGATTCCCTTGGCGCTGCCGCCACTCATGAGTGGCATCGTGCTCGTCTACCTCATTGGTCCCTACACCTTCTTGGGTCAGCTCTTTGGTGAACACCTGACTGACTCGAGGGTGGGCGTCGGCATCGCGATGTCCTTCGTGTCGTCGCCATTCTTGATCGTCGCGTCACGAGCGGCCTTCGCCTCGCTCGACCAGGGAGTGCTGGACGTCGCGGCGACGCTCGGCCACTCGGACGCGTCGCGCTTTTTGCGCGTGGCGGTGCCCACGGCGGGACACGGGATTCGTGCGGGCATGTTGCTGACGTGGCTACGGGCCTTTGGCGAATACGGCGCCGTGGTGATTCTGGCCTACAACCCCGCGTCGCTGCCGATCTATACCGACAACCAGTTCAGCGGACGAGGACTGCCCACCACGTTGGCGCCTACGGCGTTGGCCCTCGGCGTCGCGGTCGTCGTGGTGGTGCTGAGCCGAGCGAACATCACCAAGCCCACGTCGCGACGTTCGAGTGCGCCAAAGCCCGTCGCGCCGGCGATGGTGACGACGCGGCCGATTCGCTTCGAACTCGATCACCACGTCGGAACGTTTCACCTCGCCCTCGCTCACGAATCGCAGGCGCCCCACTTGGGGATTCTTGGTCCTTCGGGTTCGGGAAAGACGGCGCTGCTGCGTTGTCTCGCTGGTCTCTACGGGGCGAGTCCGGGTCCTGTCTGGTACGGCGAGGAGATGGTCCAACACGTGCCCGTCGAGCGTCGCGGCGTGGGGTACGTGGCCCAAGGCTTCTCCCTGTACCCGCGCATGTCAGTGTGGCGACACTTGATGTTCGCGGGCGCGACGCCCGAGCTCGGTGCGTACTGGATCAAGCATCTTCGGCTCCAAGGTTTAGAGGACCGACGTCCCGCCGAGCTTTCGGGCGGTCAGCGTCAACGAGTGGGTTTGGCCCAGGTGCTCTGTTCTTCACCCAAGGTGTTGCTGCTCGATGAACCGTTCTCCGCCCTGGACGTGCCGATACGCCTCGAACTTCGTCGAGAACTGCGCCGCCTCCAACAAGAGACCGGTCTCGCGACGGTGCTCGTGACCCACGACCCCGCAGAGGCCGCGTTCCTGTCCGACGAGTTAATCGTCCTCGCCCACGGTGCGATGTTGCAGTCGGGCTCCAGTCGATCCGTGTTCTCTCGACCGGCGTCGGCCGACGTCGCGAAGTTACTCGGCGGCGAGAACCTCAATTTCGCCACCATTAGCTCAGTGAGCACCATGGCGGTCGCGGGAACGACAATTCAAATTCCGCCAACTCAACTGAGAGCGGACACGATGGTGTGGTGGAGCGTCGCGCCCGAAAACGTGCGAGTGACGCGGAGGCTCGACACCGACGCCGAAGGAATCGTTGGTGTTGTGAAGGATGTGGTCGACGTGGGCACGTCCTACGACCTCTTCGTCATCGTGGGTGATGGCGTGGAAGTACTGGCGCGCACCAGAGGTGCGCTGGAGGTTGAGGTTGGTGCGGAGTGTCAGCTTTTATTTGACCGCGACGCCATCGCACTCTGGGAAGCCGCGAGTGATGTAACGAAGGACGACGTCACGGGGTTCGCCGCTCGCTAGAACGCCTCGGGAATCTCCACGCTGACGTTGGTGGCTTTGATCACGGCGTCGACGACGACGCCGGGCGCAAGTTCGAGTTCGTCGGCCGCCTCGCGGGTGATGAGTGACACGAACCGGTGGGGTCCTGCTTGAATCTCGACCTGGGCGACGACCTTGTCCTTGACGACCCTGGTGACGATACCGACGAAGCGATTGCGCGTTGACTGCGCGCGCGGTCTCTTGGGCTTCACGCTCGCTGAAGTCGCGATGGCGACCTGGGCTAAGGCCTCACCGTCGAAGTAGCGCTTGCCGTCCTTCGCGATCGTTGAAGGAAGGCGTCCCGAGTCGGCCCAGCGGCGAATCGTGTCGGCACTGACGCCCAGCAGTTCCGCCGCCTGCGCGGCACGGTATTTCGTCACCTCAGCCGCCGATCATCGACATCGAACGAGTGGGGCTCAGAAACCCGGGCTCGTTAATGGCGTGCCCCGGGAACTTCTCCCACACGGCCTTGCGAAGGGCGAGAGCGATGACGTCATCGCCGGCACCTTCGCGCATCAGGTCGCGCAGCGAGTGCTCGTCGTCGGAGAAGAGGCAGTTACGAATGGCACCGTCGGCCGTGAGGCGTAGTCGATTGCACGTGCCGCAAAAGGGCTGCGTGACGCTCGAGATAAGACCAATCTCGCCCTTTCCGTCGACGAACTTGAAGCGCTCCGCGGGTGCCCCGTCGGTGTTGGCGACGGCTTCGAGTGGCCAGCGCGCGGTGATCAATTCGAAGATCTCTCGTCCCGGCACGAGTTGGGAGTTATCCCACTGTCCCTGGGCGTCGAGTGGCATGAACTCGATGAAGCGCACAACGCGCCCCGTGTCACGCGCGAAGGCCGCGAAGTCCAAAATCTCGTCGTCGTTTTGACCGCGCAGGATAACGACGTTCAACTTGAGCGGGGAGAGACCAGCGGCCTCGGTCGCGTCCATTGACTCGAGCACGGTCTGGAGGTCGCCTCGACGACGAATGGCGTTGAAGCGCTCGGGCTTAAGAGAGTCACAACTGATGTTGACCCGCTTCAGTCCGGCGTCGGCCAGGGACTGCACCATCGCTGAGAGCAACATCCCGTTGGTCGTAATCGAGAGATCCTGAAAGCCAATGGCCGAAAGTCGTTGGACGAGTGTCGGTAAGTCTTTTCGAACGAGCGGCTCACCGCCGGTCAGACGAAGGGCGGTGATGCCCAGTTCGTGCGCGACGCGCGAGACGCGAACTATTTCGTCAAACGTCAAGAGAGCCGAGCGGGGCTGGAACGTCATTCCCACTTCGGGCATGCAGTAGACGCAGCGCAAATTGCAGCGGTCGGTGACCGATAGGCGAAGGTCGTTATGGACGCGCGCGTAACGGTCCACCAAGGGGCCGCTCTCGGGCATGACCAGCGGTTCGCGGTCCTTCGTTGACGCGTCACCGGGACCGCCTCGAACGTGCGGTCGCACCGAGACGAAGACGGGCGCTGGTGCGCCACTATCGAGGGTCGTCATTCGCTTCCCCACGTCGTGTGCCCGCAGGAGGTGATCGGACGGTCAATGTGCTCCACTGACGTTCACCTTAATGGCGACTCGTAATATCTCACGGGGAACGACGTGAGACGCGAGATGACCTGAGTGACGCCGCGAAACTCGTCGCTTGCGGGGAAGTGATACTTTGAGCTAGCGCGGCGACTTCTTTTCGGGGTCCACGACGAGTCGACCCCAACTGCCCGACTTTCCACCCTCTTTTTTCAGCACGACGAGTTCATCGATCCACGCCTTGGGGTCCGCGCCTTGAAGAGAGTCCACGATGCTGAGGGCCGCGAACGCGCACGCGGTCAGTGCTTCCATCTCCACGCCGGTGCGTTGCGTCGCGGTGACCGTTGCCGTTATTTCGATGCCGTTGTCCTGACGACTTAACTCAACGTCCACGTCGTTCAAATTGAGCGTGTGGCAGAGCGGAATGAGTTCCGCCGTCCTCTTCGCGGCCGCGACACCGGCAATGCGAGCACAGAGTGCAGGATCGATCTCGTCGTTCCGTGGTTCGAGCGTGTCCAGGTCGACGCTCGTCACAACCAGACACCGGGCCAGTGCCTGGCGCCGGGTCAGGCGCTTGTTCGTGACGTCGACCATGCGAAGTTTGCCGACGGCGTTGACGTGGGAGAACGGACGTTCCATGATTTTGGCCCCCCTCACTCAGCGATCACTCAACATTCGATACACGCGTCATTGCGACGCAACGACGACGCGCGACCGCGTCGCTCTCGTTGCGATGAAGTGTACCTGGCGTCGTTGGATCGAAGGAGGGGTGATCGTTCTTTCTCTCTCTTCCACCCGGCGCCGGTATGGTGACGGAGTGGACGATGCCGAGCTCTTGACGCGACTGCTCGCCGGCGACGAGCGCGCTTTCGCTGAGATCGTGACTCGCTACCAACCCCTGTTGGTTCGCGTCGCGCGTTTCTACGTAAAGAGCGACGCGAGTGCCGAAGACGTCGCTCAAGACACCTGGATCGCCGTGCTGAAGGGCGTCGAACGCTTTGAGGGCCGTTCATCGTTTAAGACGTGGCTGTTGCGAATCCTGGTGAACCGCGCTCGCACCACGGGAGCCAAGGAGAGTCGGGTCGTGCCGATTGATCTCACGTGGTCTGAAGGTTCGGCGTTGTCGAAACGCTTCGACGATGGTGGTTTCTGGCGCGAAGCGCCCGTTCCCTTCACGGAGGCGATCGAAAACGGCATCGTGAACGCTCCAATGCTCGCCCTAGTGCGCGAGCAGATCGAAAAGCTACCGGACGCGCCACGCACTGTTGTAACGCTTCGCGACGTGGAGGGACTATCGACGAGCGAGGTTGCTTCGCTGTTGGGACTAACTGAGGCCAACGTGCGCGTTATCTTGCACCGGGGCCGGTCCCTCATACGATCGGCGATCGAGAGCACTTTGCCAGGAGGTGAGTCATGAGAGTTCTTCCCCACGCGCTGGTCTGCCAAGAGGCAGTCGACCTGGTGAGCGACTACCTCGACGGCTCACTCTCTCGCCGCGATCGCCGCCGTCTCGAAAAGCACCTGGCGGGTTGTGACGCGTGTGGCGCCTACGTCGAGCAGATTCGCGTCACTATCGCGGCCAGTGGGCTCGTTGGACCCGACGACCTCGCGCCCGAAGCCTTGGAGACGCTGACCGAGCTCTTTCGCCGCTTCAAGGACGAAGAGTAGGAATCTAAACCGGTTTGATATCGGGGAATTTCGAGCACCTGAGGAAAGTTCAGATTTCTTGTAACGCCTTTTCTTCGCGCGGAACTGTAGTGATGGACGAGGTCGTCCGACGTACCGACATCACTGCGTACCGCGCAGGAAGGAACCAGCAAATGAAGAAAATTCTTGCCGCCCTTGTTTTGCCGAGCGCACTCGCCGTTGGGTCATTTGGCCTCGGCCTCGCGCTCACCTCTGGTCCAGCCGGTGCCACCGTGCGGGCGCACACGACCATGGATCACACGTGGCACGGAAAGATTTCGAAGATCAACGCCAAGATGGGCACGACGAGCTCGTTCAGCTTCGTTTCGGGCTCGAAGACGTACGTCGTTCACTGGGACGCGATGACTCACTTCACTATGGGTAACGCAAAGAACGTCAAAGTGGGCGCCCTGGTCACGGTGACCGGTACGTTGAAGGGCACGATAATTACTGGAACCAAGCTCGACGTGTAACTCCAAAGGGAAGGACCCGCGACGGATGGACCGTCGCGGGTCTAAAGGATTTCATAATCATTTCGACGGGGAAGGAAAATCGATGATCGATGTGGACGTCACGCTCCCATGTGTTGTCCCGCCTGACGTGTCTTCGTGGCGCGGACGGGCCAGACTGGACGGGTCCCCTCGCGCGCAACGTGCGCTGGTGTCGTTTCGTGTCGTGAATGGCAGAACAGAATCGAGCGACGTCCATGTCGGTTGAGTCTCAAAGCGCAACGCCCGACGAGCCGCAGAAGCGGGTCAACGTCGGGCGACGAATGTTCCTCGGCGTCGCGGCACTCGGCGCGCTCGGTGTCGCCTTTGGCAACAGCATCCAAGGCGCACTCAGTAACGTCTTCGGCTCGGGTCTCGGTGGGATTTTGCCCATTGGCGATCACTGGCGCATCTATTCGATCACGGGTAACTATCCCGTGGTCACTAAAGAGAAGTATCGACTCAGCGTGAGTGGTCTCGTGGACCATCCGATGACGTTGACCTTCGCTGATCTTCAAGCGATGCCGAAGACCTCCTTCATCAAGAACTTTCAATGCGTCACGGGATGGAGGGTCCCCGACGTGCACTGGGAGGGCGTCAAACTCTCGGATATTTTGAATAGCGTCGGCGTGCAGCCAAGTGCGGTCGCGGTGAGTTTCGACTCGTACGATCACGCCGACTCAGAGAGCCTCACCATTGATCAGGCCCATCTGCCCGACGTCATCGTGGCCTACTCCATGCTCGGCGCTCCGGTCACGACGGAACACGGTGGACCCGTACGGCTCTACGTCGCGCCGATGTTCGGCTACAAATCGCTGAAGTGGCTCTCGGGCATTCGTGTCGTCGACAGGGTCGAGCCCGGGTTTTGGGAAGTCAACGGCTACCCGGTGAACGGGTGGCTTGACGGCACGACGGGTCCGAACAATCCGGACCCCACGCTGACCTGATGACGCTCGCACAGGCTTCTACCAAGACAGTGCACGTGTTGCGCTTTGACCGCGTGCAGCGCAGCGCCCACTGGGCCAACGCGCTGCTCTTCTTTATTCTGATGTCCACGGCTATTCCGCTCTACTTCGGCTCCTTGTTTGGCCTCTTGCTGCCACGTCACGTCATCGAAATGATTCACCTCTGGACGGGTCTCGCCTTACCCCTTCCAATCATTATTTCGTTGGTCGGGCCGTGGGGGAACGCCATGCGTCACGACGTCCGGCGCATCAACTACTGGACTCGCGACGAGATTCGCTGGATGAAGTCACTCGGCAAAACCAAGCTCGAAGCGGACAAGTTCAATCCGGGTCAAAAGCTCAACGCCATCTTCATCGGCGCGTCAATTCTCGTGACGCTGGTTTCCGGTGCGATGTTGCAGTGGTTCAGATTCTTTCCGGTGTCGTGGCGCTCGGGGGCAACGTTCGTCCACGACGTCTTCGCCTACGCGATCTTCCTCGTCGTCATCGGACACATTTTCATGGCCCTCACGCACCGCGACGCCTTGCGTTCGATCTTTAAGGGTTGGGTGAGTGAAAGCTGGGCGGCGCGTAACGCCGAGCGTTGGCTCAAAGAGGAACCGCTGGGTGAGGAAGGGCGCTAACGAGGCTCGCGATGTGTCTCGGTTCAAGTCCCTGGTAACTACTCCCTACGGCGTACCCCAGAAGAGACTTGGAGCGTCGAGTTGACCAAAATCGTCAGCAGAATAGCGCCAAAATCGTTAATAAATTGGCTCCAAAATCGTTAGCAGAATAGCGCCAAAATCGTCAGTCTACCGATTTATCAGGTAATATAAGAACCGTGAGTGAACTGACCTACATCCCACGTATCGTCGATGACGAACTAACCCGGAGGCTGGAATCCGCACGAATCGTTGTTATCGAGGGCGCAAAGGCCTGCGGAAAGACCGAGACCGCACTTCAAGCAGCCCGCAGCGTCGTCCGACTCGACGTTGACAGCGGAGCCCGACTCGCCGCGGCGACCGACCCAGCACTTGTCCTGGAAGGGGAGACACCTCGACTAATCGATGAATGGCAGATAGAACCAGCGGTCTGGAACCACGCTCGGCAACTCTCCGACGACCGAAAGCGGCCCGGGCAGTTCATACTTACCGGATCGGCGGTACCCGACGACGACCCCAATCGCCACTCTGGCGCAGGCCGGTTTGCCTTCATCCGGATGCGTCCGATGTGCCTCTTCGAAAGCAGCGGTGGTGCGGGAACCATCTCACTGGCCGCGCTTATGAATGGAGAGACTCTTCGCGCCGGTGAGATGAAGCTTTCGGTTCCTGAGCTCGCCGATCTTCTCGTGCGTGGAGGCTGGCCCGCACAGCAGAACGGGTCCGTAGCCAGCGCTGCACAGGCCTCGAAGGACTACCTGACGCAGATCCGACAGGTCGACGTGAATCGGGTATCCGGGCCCAGGCGAGACCCCGCGAAGGTTGCGCTACTTCTCTCTTCGCTAGCCCGCAACGTCTCCACGGAAGTCACTCTGAAAACGCTCGCCACGGACTCCAGCGGGCCCGGTGAGCTCATGTCACCGAACACCGTCAACGGTTACCTCGAAGCCTTGTCTCGGGTGATGGTGATTGAAGACCTGCCAGCCTGGTCACCGCATCTTCGCTCGAAGACACCACTTCGACAAGCTGTAAAGCGTCACTTCGTCGATCCGTCACTTGCGGCCGCTGCGCTGGGTGCTGGTACGGCCAGACTTAGTAAGGATCTGGAATTTCTCGGGCTGATGTTTGAGTCGCTTGTCATTCGTGACCTCCGTGTCCTTTCACAGCCTCTTGACGGCTTGGTCTCTCACTACAGAGACAAGTCCGGCCTCGAGGTTGACGCCATCGTCCAACTTTCCGATGGGCGATGGGGGGCGTTTGAAGTAAAACTTGGTGGCGAGAAACTGATTGATGAAGGCGCGACAGCACTCCTTCGCCTCGCCGATGTTGTCGACACCAAGAAGAGCGGAGCTCCGTCAGTTCTCGCAGTGGTCTGTATGTCCGGCTATAGCTACCTGCGCAAAGACGGAGTCGCGGTCGTCGCCATAGGCTCTCTGGCTCCGTAGGCCACCGAGGAATCAAGCTCGGACCCCACAGGGATTCGGAGTCGTGAGCAAGAAGAAACGGGGTATCCATTTGACTGCCGCGGATAGATTGCCTCAATGGACCTCATTGCCGCTCTTTTCGCAGTGGGTACCGCCTTATTGGCCTACTCCAACTTCGTCATTGACCGGCGCGTTCGCGCCATTGGCGTCACCGCCTCGCTACGTCATTTACTGGCAAAGTCAGTGATAGCAACTGGCGCCTACTGCGCCGCGACGGGTGTGTTCGTGGTCTCCGCTGCGGCGTCCTCGATGGTGGTGCTTTTCGGTGGCGTCTTCGCGGTGCTGGTAGCAGGAGCCTCTTCGATGGTGTTCACCATTATTCGACCGAGGCACTAACAACCTTTTCCATCAAAGACGAGTGGCATTCAGATGGGCACCTCATAAGAGATAAGTTCACTTCGTGGGCTTCTACGGCGAGAAAATTCTTCCCCGACTCATCGATCGGGCCTGTGGCGTGTCGACGTTCGCGCCGTGGCGACAGAAGGTCTGCGAGAGCCTCTCTGGCAAAGTCGTGGAGATTGGCTTTGGCTCGGGCCACAACGTGCCGTTCTACCCCTCGAAGATCGAAGTGGTCTACGCGGTCGAACCCGAGTCACTTGCGCTCAAACTTGCGAGAAAGCGAATCGAGTCTGCCTTTGTCGAAATCGAACACGTGGGTCTGGACGGGCAAGCGATACCGCTTTCGGACAAGTCGTGTGACGCCGCGCTCTCAACGTTCACGTTGTGCACCGTTCGCGATCCGGCGGCGGTTCTTCAAGAGGTAGTGCGGGTCTTGAAGCCGGGCGGACAGTTTCACTTTCTCGAACACGGCTTGGCACCCTCGAGGGGACTCGCGCTGACCCAACGCCTACTCAATCCCCTAGAGATTCGACTCGCGGGCGGATGTCACCTTGATCGACACCCGCTCGCCCTTATTAGAGACGCGGGGTTTGAACTGTTGTGGAGTGACGAAGGTCCAGCAAAGGGTCCCAAGCCCTGGTGTTACTGCAGCGCGGGCGTCGCCATCAAGATCTGAACGTCGGCGAAAGGAACGGTGGAGCGCGAAGTGCGGCGGGGTCCTTGGCGACACGGAACCTCAATCAGGGCACTAATTTTTGGGCCCGTCGACGGAACGCTTGGATGAAGGATCAGTCCTCGGGAAGAGCGGCAAAGTCGCTCTTGGCTTTCTTGTACCACTTCATTCCCGAGAGGGGATTCTTCCACCTACCCTTCATCTCCTTCAGCGCGCTTTGGTGCGATTCGTCACCACCGGCGACCGCTTCCTTTAAATGGCGATCTTGCGACTTTATGACCTCATCACCGCTCTCGCCGTGGTGCGGGTGGTCACAGGGTCCACCCAACTGTTTGCACGTCATGGTTTTCACTCTTCGAACCTCCTTTCGTAATGGTACGTCACGAGGTAGTGGTTGCTCTCCCGCGAGGTGAGCGCGCGACTCAGTACATTGAACACTTGCAGCGTGTGGCGATTGTCGGCTCTGGAGGTTCGGGGAAATCAACGTTCGCAAGGAGACTCAGCGAACTGACGTCGCTGCCACTTATTCCTCTCGACAACTACTACTGGCATCCCGGATGGGTCACGACGCCAGAAGAGGAGTGGCGAACTCTCCAGAGCGAACTCGCGTCGGGCGACTCGTGGATCATCGACGGAAACTACGGCGGAACCTATGACGTCCGCTTTCGCCGCGCGGATACGGTGATTTTCTTAGCGCTGCCGCGGCGAGTGTGTATTCCAAGCGTTGTGCTCAGAGTTGTGAAAAATTGGCATCGATCAGTGCAGGCGGAGGGTTGCCCTGAGCACTTTGACGCGAGTTTTCTCCTATGGCTCTGGCGTTATCCACGCGACGCTCGGCCACTGCTCGAACGGGCCCTCGCCGAATTCGCAAGTCAATTCACGTTGATTGAACTCAAATCCAGAAGGGAAATGCGCGACTACTTCGCCTCATTGAACTAGTTGGACCACGTTGGTTCGCGCGTTCGCGATGACAGCTCGCCGTCGCGGTCATCGCTCCCCGTTACGGGCCGACGCCTTCGCACGACGGAACCGTGAACAGAGTGCCGAAGTACCATGTGCCAATGCCGCTGTCGCCCGACGACTTCTACGCCAACGCCATGACCGCGGCCGACGGCGAAGGGCGCATGTCACTGTCGCGACTCACGGCGTGGGAGATTTTTCCCTTCGATCCCGACGGTCTTCGAGTCGTTCCACTAAAGAAGCCGGAGTTACCCGAGGCTTGGCGTCAAGGCGAAGGTGGTTCGTCGTGTGGCTCGTGCGCGTCGATTGGCCGAGGGGACGTGTGGCACGACAGTCGCTGGCGGCTCGTAACCTTTTCTGAGCCTTCCGGCGCACCGCTCGTCATGATGTTGTTGCCCAAGGATCACTTCGACCTGACCGATCTGCCTGACGACCTCGCGAGTGAGTTTGGGCGACTCGTTGTTCACGTCGCAAGGGCGATTGAATCGTTGCCTCACGTGGCACGGGCCCACGTCTCGCGATGGGGCGACGGAGGAGCACACCTCCACGTCTTTTTCTTTGCCCGTCCCGAAGGATTTGTGCAGTTACGCGGCACCTGTCTCGCTCTCTGGGACGACCTCTTACCCCCTACGCCACGAGACGTGAGAGACGCCGACGCGCTCAATGTCGCTCGGGCCCTCGAATCTTCCTACGGCGGCGCCGCGATAACTCAGTAGTTCTTGTGGAGCTTGAAGGGATCTCGCCGTTCATCGAATCGGACAAATTTGATCAGTCTTCGTTCAGCGACTCCTCAGCACTCGCCACGAAATCGAATTGCACGAGCTTGTCGATGAGTTGGTAGCCAATGTGTTGGTAGATCGAGTTGCTCGTGCGATTCGCTTCGTCGGCGTAGAGCATGACGCGTGATCCGCCGCGCAGTAGTTCTTCGCTGAGCGAGGCCGTTATCGCGGAACCGTAACCGTGGCCACGAAGATTCGCTGGAGTGTAGACCGGACCAACGCGAGTAACGAGACCGCCCGGCGTCTCGACCGCGGGCGCGTGACCGGCCATCGAGACCGCGACGTCGTTGTCGATCCAGAGTCGTCGGGCATTCGACGTCAATCTGATGCGCAGCGCCGCGCGGTCGCTCTCACTTGGTGCGTAGGGCGCCCCGTCAATGAACTCCGCGAAGTCGGTCGTCCACTCGTCGACCAGGTCGAAGTCATCAAGTGTCGCGACGCGACTCCAGCCACTCACCGTGGGCACACGAACGTCCGTGATTTCGTAGAGCAGGCTGGTGCGAGCTTCGATGAACTCACGTCGGGAACGCGCACCCCGGCTTGCCTGATAGGCGTCGAGGAAGGGCGCAACAACGTCGCGGGGCCCCGCCAACCAGGGGAATTCGTCGTCGGCCACGACTACGGCTGGGGCCAGCGCCGCCGCGGCGTTCGTCGACATCGGTCCGAGTTGGAGTCCAAAGGGAGCTGTTCGAAAAGCGGCCCCCACGACCTCGCCGCCGTCTTTCACGACCCACCACCAGTACGCGTCGTACTCGCGTCCGTACTTTGATACCAAGACGGCTACCGATCCGAGCACGTTGGTGCGAATCGGATCACGACCGCGATAGTCCGTGGTCTCAGCGAGAAACTCTTCGGGCGACGAGCAGCGCAGGACCTTCATTGGACAACGATAGGTGACGAGATACGCATCGTCGCGACGATAGTGAATGAGAATGTGAGGGTGAGTGGAGAAATCTGGCTGGTCGTGGGGGTCCAGGCGTCGGGCAAGTCGACCGTCGCGGACCTGCTCGCCCGTCGGTTCGACGCCGGCGTCCACGTCCGCGGCGGCGAGTTCTATCGCTGGGCCGTGCGGGGATGGGTCCATCACGACGATGAACGCGCGAGTGAAGCCCGACGGCTGTTGGACCTGCGCTATCGACTCTCGGCGAAGGTCGCCGACGAATACTGCGCGGCTGGGTTCACGACGGTCGTACAAGACAACATCTATGGCCTCGATGTCATGACCTGGCTCAACCTCGTGACAGTTCGACCACGTCACCTCGTCGTACTTCGTCCTTCCATTGGGGTCGTGGGCGGGCGCGAGGAGCTTCGCCGACGTACCACCGGAAAAGTTGCCTACCGCGAAGGAGGTGTCAGCATTAAAGAGCTCGATGATCAGCTCGCTGTGACACCACGCGTTGGTCTGTGGCTTGACACGTCCGCACTTAGTGCAAAAGAGTCCGTGGACGAAATTCTTCGTCGACGTGCTGAAGCGATTGTTGATGAGGTCGATTGAGATTCGATAGACGGTGGCGCTTCTGGTAGGTGCCGATTGCTGCGACTACGCAGTAACGCTGGCGGCAAAAAGTAGATGCGTTCCCCCGTCGACTGCTCCAGGCTCCGCGCAGGCTCGAACCTCGTGATCGAGAAAGTTCCGCCAGTGTTCGGGATTGGCTTCGATTTCCCCCAGTGCTTCGGCGTCACCCAGGGAGGCCCAGTTACTCGCGCTCATTGCTAGAACTTCACCACCGCACGACGCGACGAGTCGCTCGATGTCGCTGCCTCGGTACATCTGGCAAACGTGCTCGGAGCCAAAGTAGCGAAGATCACCTGTCGTAAGGACGAGATCGTTCGCCACTTCACCCTTGACCTTCGTGTCCTCGACGACGCCGCGCAGGTGATATCGCCACGCTCCAAGTAGTGACATCACCGACGCGACGACGACGCCACCGGGCTTCGTGATTCGAAAGAGGCCAGCGAGCGCTTCAGCTGCGTGTTCGAAGGCGTACGAGAGTGGGCCGCCGAAAGCGACGACCGCGTCAAAGTTCGCGTCGCTGTACCGTGACGTGTCACAGATGTCGAGCAGTTCTCGAGACACGACGGCGTTCTCGGCGTTGGTCCCGCCTAGATGTTCGGCGTGCAGACGTAGCTGAACTGGCGAAAAGTCGGTAACTTCGACGCGAGTGCCGAGGTTCGCCAACTCAAAAGTGAATCTCCCCGGGCCGGCGCCAATCTCAAGGACACGTTGACCGGGCTTCACGAAACGCGCGAGGAATTGGCGATGGACCTCGAAACTGACGCGCCCGTGAGGCGTCGCCTCAAGTCGGCGCCACTCGGCTTCGCCGAGGCGGTCGAAGTAATCGCGCATCGCCGCGCGATCGTTTGCGGACATGGCCGATCGTAACGTGGTTGACGCGGTCGCGTCGACTCGAAAGCCTGAGGGTTCTGGCGTGAGCCGACGGCACTCTAGATTGACACTTGACTCTCAGATAAGGAGTGGCCGTGTCGACCGGAACGTCTGTTGCGTGTTTTTCCTGTGCCCAAGAGACCAACGAAGACGTGCCATTGCGCGAGCGGGTGTGGAGCGTGCCGGGCTGGCGCGTGGCGCTCGCGTTCAACTCGAGTCTGCCCGGTTGGGTGGTATTGGTTCCAACTCGACACGTCGAATCTCTCGATGAACTCAACGACGAGGAGACAGTTGAACTGGGTGGGTTGATGCGCGACGTCACGCAAGCCCTTAAAGCCGTGACTGGATGCGTCAAGACCTACGTCATATTGTTGGCGGAAGCTCCGGGCTTCACTCACGTGCACTTTCACGTTGTCCCTCGAATGGACGATCTTCCAGAAGAGCGACGTGGCAAGGATATCTTCGCGTACTTGAAAGAAGAACCGTTGAGCGGCGAGCAGCTCGACGAAGTCGCTCGTCAACTTCGTGCGGCGCTGTCGGGTAGCTGAGTGCGCGAATAACTTTGTCGTTGGCGAATCTAGGCCTCAGCCACTCTCCAGCGATACCCACCAG
The DNA here is from genome assembly GCA_036511495.1 of Acidimicrobiales bacterium. Classification (GTDB taxonomy): domain Bacteria; phylum Actinomycetota; class Acidimicrobiia; order Acidimicrobiales; family RAAP-2; genus RAAP-2. The sequence goes on from DATCCC010000019.1 coordinate 30,535, forward strand.
AGAGTGGACCGCTTACTCTCGACAGTACGTCAAGCGCGACACAACGAAAACGATTTAGCTGGCTTGAAAGAGTGTGGTTTTCAGTCGGACTCGGTCAAGTTTGCCAATCGGCGTGCGAGGCAACTCACTAATCAAGTGAAATTCGCTTGGCACCTTGAAGGGTGCGAGATGAGTTCGGCAATAGTTCGTCAACTCTTCATCGTCTAAAACCTCTCCTGGTCTAACGACGATAAAGGCCGCACCCGATTCGCCCCAACGAGGATGATCCACCGCAATGACCGCAGCTTCCAACACAAATCGGTGCGCGGCGAGCACCTGCTCTACCTCAGCCGGGTACACGTTCTCACCTCCCGAGATGTACATCTCCTTGTTACGTCCACAGATGCGGTAGTAGCCCGCTTCGTCGCGAACCGCGACGTCACCGGTTCGAAGCCAGCCGTCCTTCAACGCGTCCTTCGTCGCTTCTGGATTATCCCAGTAACCAGGGAAAACATTCGGACCCCGAACGAAGATTTCGCCTTGACCAACGCCATCGACGAAGCTACCAGTTGCGTTGTCGTAGAGCGCGACGTCGACGTAGGCGTAAGGTTTCCCGACCCAGCCGGCGTGCGTGAAGGCATCCTCAGGAGCGAGGCAGAACACGTTCGGCGAGGCTTCAGTTAGTCCGTATCCCTGGACAACTTCGACGCCTCGTGCGTGCCAGAGTTCGATAAGCGAAGTTGGCATCGACGCACCCCCGGCGACGACCGTGCGCAAGCTCGAGAGATCGGCGTCGTTGAATCCGGGTTCTTGGGCGAGGAGCAGATAGGTCGTTGGTACGCCCATCATCATCGTTACACCTCGACTCGCCACCAGTTCGAGAACCCGTGCGGGTTCGAACGACGACTCGAGCACGACGGTCGCTCCTTTCCACCAGGCGAGTAACGGCTGGACGTTCCAACCACCGATGTGAAACTGCGGGAGCACCTGCAAGACAACGTCGTCACCACTAATCGGCACACTTAAGTCAAGTCCCAGATTGGTCCAAAAACAGTTGGCGTGGGTAAGCAGTGCACCCTTAGGCGCGCCGGTGGTCCCCGACGTCGCGATCAGCAACAATGTGTCGTCGTCATTGATTGTTGGTAGTTCAATTTTCGGCAAATTTTCTTCAAGCGCTGCGCTGAGATCTTCGAGGTTGTGCGGCGTGGCGTCACTTGAGGAAATAGAACACGCGTCTTCAATTTTTGTGAAATGCATTTTCGACGCGACGACGAGTGATGGTGAGAACGCGTTGAGTTGAGCGGCGAGTTCAATCGCGGTTAAATGACAGTTCAGCGGAGTGAGCACGAGTCCGGACTTCGCGCACGCGAAGAGCAACTCAACGTGTTCTGGTCGATTCTCCGTGAGGGTCGCGACGCGGTCGCCGCGCACGAGTCCGTGACGAAGGAGTGCTGTGGCCAGTTCGGTGGATCCGTTGTCGAGTTCGCCGTAAGAGATCTCGCGACCAAGAAATTCGATCGCGATTCGACTGGGCGTGAGACGTGCGCGCTCGGTTATCCACCTGCCGATAACGTGTGACCCGCTGGCTTTAGTGTCCATTCATTCTTCCTGGTCCCGAGGGTAAATTTCCGTCGAGTCTCGACCTCATCGAAGTCGCGTGAGCGACTGATTTTCTTTGCGCGCAGTCGTTGCACATGGTGGCGTGAAAGACGATGCCGCGAGTTAACTCGGCCGCACTAATCGTCGTCACCGAGTGTTTCGATTTCGATCGTGGCGTTTCCATCGTTGCGCGCGACGTGAATGATTTGATCAGTCGCGGAATCGATGTCGTCGCCTTTACTATTCGTCATCGACGTACCACCGAGCATCCGTGCGATGATCGACATCATCTCTTCGAAGACTTCGTCCGGGACGGACTTCGATTCGTCCCAGACTATCCAGCGCATGCCAATCGCTTCGCCGACCGCCATCAACGACCACGCAAGAATCATCGCGTTACCGGGTGCCACCTCTCCTGTCCCCATCGCGTCGCGAAGAGGAGGAATGTAACCTTCAGCAACTTTCTCGTAATGATTTCGAAGGGCGCCCGGTGAAACGAACTCCGCCTGACGGATTACCCGGTACAGAGCGGGGTGTTCGGCCGTGTATCGGAAGAAACCGGCGAAGCCGAGTCGTTCAGCTTCGAGACGGCTCGTTGCGCCACGTGCGCTTTCGGTCATTGCGTGACGTACTTGACGGTTGAGATCGGCAACAACTGCGTCGAAGATCTCTTTTTTATTTGAGAAATACAGGTAGAACGTGCCTTGGGCCACACCGGCGGCTTCGGTGATTTTAACTATTGACGCATCGTGGTAGCCGTAGTCACTCAAGACCTTCTCGGCGGCCTGGAGAAGTTTTCGCTTCGTTCGCGCGCCCTTGCTCTCATTTGGGAGTGCATCCTCCGCCACTGGAGGATCGACGCGAAGGTCGGGTGGTCCCAGGGCGCCATAACTAATGCGCGACTCAGCGTCCATTGATGCCGACCTCACTCAATTCGTTGAGTATCGATGTGTGTTGAGTGACCGCGACGTTCACTTCGTCAATTTTGAAGTCGCTGACGTTGAGGGCATCTCGTGACGAACTGAGTAAGGTCACGCGGCACCACGTGCTAATCGTAAATTCGATATTGAGCGCGAGTGGTGGACCACAAGATTGAGAATATCGTTCGCGAGTCGAGGGAATTCGATATTTCTCGTCGTGATGAGTGACGGGGAATCGCCGAGTGACGCGTCGAACGTTCTGCAAGCGCTACCAATCGAACTTTGGACCAGCGTGGGCCCAAAAAGGGGTGAGTGGCGACCAATTTTCATCAATTCGGGCTCTACAACTCGAGAGCAATCGATAGCCAAAGTGTTGCTTCGACTCGCAAGGGTGTCTCACTTTTGCGACACAATTTGATTCGATTTTCGACAACCTTTACTACGACAATGGCGAGTGACATCGTGATTGCTTTCGTGAACGCCTCTGTTACAGTGCGCGCCATGCAGAAATTCGTCGTGGCGGATTTTTCCCCTAAAGGGAAAGCGCCGTCACGACATTGGCATTGAACGCTGGATTGAAACGGGCACGCACCAGATTTTTCGTGCACGAATGATTGATGTAGTTCGCGCTTAGGTGGAGGTGGTCGCGACGACATCAATGAGTACTTGAATTACCAACTGGAGGAACGATGTCGATTGTCCAAGGCACCACCGCTGAGAAGTTCTCTCCACTACGTGACGTTTTGGAGCAGCAGTTGATCAGTGGGGAGGACGTGGGCGCCTCCGTCGCCGTCTACTCACGAGGCGAGCTCGTCGTCGATCTCTGGGGTGGCTACGCCGACGAAGAGAAGACCAAATTGTGGGAACGCGACACAATCTTGAACGTTTGGTCGGTCACGAAGACGATGACGTTCCTCGTGGCGCTGATGTTGAGTGATCGCGGTGAACTTGATTTTCACGCTCCCGTTAAGACCTACTGGCCCGAGTTCGCACAGAGTGGCAAAGGCGATATTGAAGTGCGACACGTTATGGGTCACACCGCCGGACTTCCTTTTTGGACGGAACAGATAAAGGCCGAGGACCTCGCCGATTGGGAGTTTTGCACGTCCGCTCTCGCTGCGCAGTCGCCACTGTGGGTGCCGGGTACCCAATCGGGCTATCACCTCGTGACCCAGGGGTACCTCATAGGCGAGATCGTGCGTCGTATTACTGGAACCACCATTGGTCGGTTCTTTAAGTCCGAAGTCGCCGACGTCTTGGACGCTGATTTTTACATTGGTTTGCCAGAGTCCGAAGAGGCACGCGTCAGCTACGCGATCCCCGCGGAAGGCAGCGTGCTCGAAGGACTCGACCCTCAATCCATTGCGTACCGAGCCTGGAATTCGCCACCCGTCGACTTCAACTGGCCCCAGGACCGTTGGTGGCGCGCCGCCGAGGTACCCGCGTCGAATGGACACGGCAACGCCCGGTCCGTGGCGAAGGTGCAGTCGATCGTCGCCAACAAAGGTGAGTTCGAGGGGAAGCGCTTCTTCTCGGAAAAGACCGGTGAGCAGATCTTTGAAACCCAGGCGCACGGTGTTGACGCGGTGCTCGGCATCGAAGCGAACTTCGGCATGGGCTACGGACTGGCGAGCAGTGTGACGCCGCTCGGACCGCACGGCTGTTTTTGGGCGGGCCTCGGTTCGCTCATCATCATTGATCAAGACCTCGGGCTCACGATTGCCTACACGCCGAACAAGATGCAGATCGTCCCGGGTAGCACTCGCGGCGTCAACATTTCTCGCGCGGCAGTGGTAGCGGCTCTGAGCTAGTAATTCTTCAACGCCGTGATCGACGTAGGTGGTCATTGTGTCGAGTTCGCGTAATTGATTGGAGCGAAGATGAACAAAGTCGTGAGCAGCGCCGATGAGGCGGTTGAAGATATTTCGAACGGAGCGTCGCTGGCGGTTGGAGGTTTCGGTCTCTGTGGTATCCCCATGGTGCTGATCGACGCGGTACTACGAAGCGGCGCAACGGAACTCGTAACGGTGACGAACAATTGCGGCGTTGACGACTGGGGACTGGGTGTGTTATTGGGCGCGAAACGAATCAAGAGAACCACCGGCTCGTACGTTGGCGAGAACAAGGAGTTCGAGCGTCAGTTCTTATCGGGAGAACTCGAAGTTGAACTTGTGCCCCAGGGCACCTTGGCCGAGCGGCTTCGAGCGGGCGGCGCGGGGATCCCGGCGTTCTACACGCCCGCGGGCGTTGGTACGCAGGTCGCCGACGGGGGACTGCCCTGGCGCTACGACGGACACGGCGGGGTGGCGTTGGCGTCACCGCCCAAAGAGGTTCGTGAGTTTGACGGTGTGGGGTACGTCTTAGAGATCGGCATTCGCACCGACTTCGCGTTGGTGCACGCGCGCTACGGCGACCGCGACGGCAATCTGATCTACGAAAAGAGCGCCGCGAACTTCAACCCACTCTGTGCGGCCGCTGGGCGCGTGACCATCGCCGAGGTCGAGGAGTTGGTCGAACCCGGAGAACTCGATCCGATGAGCGTGCACACACCGGGCATTTTTGTTCAACGCGTCGTCCACACTCCCGGTGTGGTGAAGCGAATCGAACGAAGAACAGTGAGCCCGTGAGCGCCATGACGAGAGACCAACTGGCCGCGCGCGTGGCCCGAGAGTTGAAGGACGGCCAGTACGTCAACCTCGGCATCGGACTTCCCACGTTGGTACCGAACTTTGTTCCCGAAGGCATTCACGTCGTGCTGCACTCGGAGAACGGGATTCTCGGCGTGGGACCCTACCCGTTGGAAAACGACGTTGACCCCGATCTCATCAACGCCGGCAAAGAGACCGTCACGGTACTGCCCGGGGCGTCGTACTTCGATTCGGCGGCGTCCTTCGCCATGATCCGCGGCGGTCACGTCGACGTTGCGGTACTCGGCGCCATGCAAGTTTCTAAGAGGGGCGATCTGGCGAACTGGATGATTCCGGGCAAGATGGTCAAGGGCATGGGCGGGGCGATGGACCTCGTTCACGGCGCCAAGCGCGTCATCGTCATGATGGAGCACAGCTCGAAAGACGGAGCGTTCAAGATCGTCAACGAGTGTTCGCTTCCGCTCACCGGAACTACGTGCGTTCAACGCATCATCACCGATCTTTGCGTCTTGGACGTCGAGTCAGAGGGACTGGTGCTGCGCGAGTTGTCACCGGGGGCAACCCTCGAAGAAGTGCGCGCCGCCACCGAACCGGATCTGATTATCTCGCTCGGCTAGGGCTCAAGAATCTCGCGCCCGAACGCGCCCGACGATGGTTACCTCGAGCGGTGTTGCCAGAAAAGATCAGCGACAGGAAAGCCCACTGGGTCCTTCGCGCGAAGATAATTCAAGGCCCAATTTCGTAAAAGGTAGTAAATACAAGGAAATTAGTGTGAACATGACAGGTGAATCACTTGACATTCTCGTGAACACCTGCTTAACTTTCCCTCACGCGGATCAGTAGACCGTGACTTCTAGGGGGTATTGATGAGTAAGCATTTTCGATTGACGGCGTTCACGCTGTCCTTGGCCATGGTGGCACTGGGACTCAGCATTGGCTCGGCTCAGCTCTCCGGCGCGGCTACCGCAAAAGCTAAGCCCGCAGTCAAGGTTGGCATGATTCTCGAGCAGACCGGAATTTACTCCGCCTACGAAACCGAATGGCGCCAGGGCTTCAACATCGGGCTTCAGTACGCGACCAAAGGTACCGGCAAAGTCAACGGCCAGAAGATCGACGTCAAGTGGGATGACGACGCCGACAGTCCCACCACGGCTGCAACAGACTTCAAGAGTTTCGTGGGCGCCGGCTACAAAATCATCGGCGGCACTGGTGACTCCAGCATCGCTGATGGACTCGCACCACTCGCCGCCCAGAACAAAGTTCTCTACATCTCGGGAGCTGCGGCTGACGACGCGATTACCGGTGTCAACAGGTACACGTTCCGCTCAGGTCGCCAGACCTACCAGGACGTGCAGACCGCCAAGTCCTACATCAAAGCTCTTGGTACCGGTAAGACGATTCTCGTCCTAGGACAGGACTTCGCCTTTGGCCAGTCCTACGTCACGGACGCCACGGCCGCTTTTGGTGCACTTGGTGACAACGTGCAGAGTTTGCTCGTGCCACTCACGACGTCCGACTTCACCGCGACCGCTCTCCAGGTCGCAGCGCTCAAGCCGGACATCATCTTCCTCGCGTGGGCGGGCACCACTGGCGCGCCACTCACCGCGGCACTCCAGCAGCAGGGCGTCTTTAACACCGCCAAGGTCGTTACCGGTCTCGCGAACATTGCGACCTACCCCTTCTACGGCTCAGTGGGTACTTCGTTCAACTACCTGTCGCTCTACGTCGCTAACGGTTCCAAGAACGCGGCGAATGAGTACCTCATCAAGGCAATGAAGGCAAAGTACAACGCGGCGCCCGACCTGTTCACGCCTGACGGCTTTGTCTGGGCGCAGATGTTGGTCCGAGCAATTCAGACCGGCCACGGTACCAACGTCAACGCCATGATCAAGGGTCTCGCGGGCTGGTCGTTCCTCGCGCCGAAGGGTCAACAGACCATTAGGACGTCCGACCACGCAATGCTCCAACCGATGTACCAGGTAAGTCTCGTGACGTCAATCAGCAACGTCTTCAAGCCCGTCGTTCTTAAGACGCTCACTGCCGCCGAGACGGCACCACCAGTAACTGCACACTTCAGTAATTAAATTAGTATCTCCCCCCAATGGAGTTGAACACGATGTCCCAGCCCCCTGCCCTTCGGGTAGCGGGGCTGGGTTTTCGTGTCGGCGGCGCTGAGATACTTTCTGAGATTGACCTGGAAGTGCAAGAAGGAAGTTTCCTCGGCATCATTGGACCAAACGGCGCTGGCAAGACCACCTTTCTCAATCTGCTGAGCGGTCTGCTCGAGCCAACTTCGGGTGTCGTTGAGCTCGAGGGTCAGAGTCTCTCGGGCGTGGCGCCTTCCGCTCGAGCCCGCCTCGGGATGGGCCGAACGTTTCAAACGTCGAGTCTTTTCAACTCGCTCAGCGTGCTCGAGAACGCGCGGCTCTCCGCACAGGCGCGACTCGGTGGCAACATGAAGATCTGGCGCCGACCGCGTTCGAACGACGAAGCCACCTCGGCCGCTCGTGAAGCGCTCGAGTCCGTTGGTCTTGGTGCCATAGCGGGGCGCACGACCGCTGCTCTGTCACACGGTGACAAGAGGAAGCTCGAGTTGGCCATTTTGCTCGCCGCGGAGGCGAAGGTGCTGTTGCTCGATGAGCCAATGGCCGGCGTCAACACCGAAGACGTCCCGATGCTCACCTCACTTATTCGACACCTGCACTCCGAGGGCCGGACAGTACTGATGGTCGAACACCACATGGCCGTCGTCATTGGCTTGGCGCAGAAGGTGGCAGTACTTAACTACGGCCGGCTTCTCGCGTGGGGCGATCCCGAGACGGTGATGGCTGACGAGACGGTGCAAAGCGCCTACCTCGGCGATCCACTATGAGTAACGCTCTCGAACTACGCGACCTTCACGTCAGCATCGCGGGATCACACGTCCTGCAGGGCGTTAGTTTCGACGTTCCCGAAGGGGGCGTCACGGCACTGCTTGGACGAAACGGCGTTGGTAAGACAACGACGTTGCGCGCAGTTCTCGGACTGGTGCCGAGCACCGGGGGCATTCAGTTGCTCGGGCGTGACGTTGCTGGTTGGTCGACGCACCTTATTGTTCGACTCGGCATTGGCTACGTGCCCGAGGATCGTGACGTTTTTTCGAAGCTCACCGTCGACGAGAACCTGCGCCTCGCCGAAGCCGGCTCGGATGCTCTCTACGACGACGTCTACTCGCTGTTTCCCGAGTTGAAGGAGCGAGGGCGCCAGTTAGCGGGAACGCTCTCGGGCGGTCAACAGCAGATGCTCTCCATAGCTCGCGCCTTACTGAATGTCCGACCTCTCCTCTTGGTGGACGAGCCGTCGAAGGGTCTGGCCCCGCGTATCGTCAGTGAGTTCGTTGCGGTCATCGAAGCAGCCGCGCAGCACTCGACGGTGTTGCTCGTCGAGCAGAACTTGAGTGTCGTCAAACGACTGGCCCAGAGGATAGTTGTTCTCGATCACGGCGACGTAGTACACACCGGCGAAGCCGATGACCTGAACGACGATCTCCTCGTACGTCGACTCCTTGGTGTCGCGGGAGCAGCGTGAGCGCCTTTCTCGTCATTA
>DATCCC010000020.1:0-64999 GCA_036511495.1 Acidimicrobiales bacterium
GGCGCCGACGCCGTCGGTGGCGCCGATGGAAGCGACACCGAGACCATGGGATAAGAGAGTAGCGAAGGTCGTTACGTCGTAACCGATTTTGCTAGTTCGCGAGCGTTTCCTTCGCCAATTACAAAGTAGGAAGCAGAACTATCGATTGATTACGTCGAAATGCAGATGACCAATGAAATTGAGGAACACCGGTGAACCATCCGGTGAGGAATAGAAAGAGATGCGATGCAGGAATTTCTTACTGACGTTCAAACGCTGCGAAAGCGAGCACGAACGAACATGAAAAAAGGTCCGGTGACCGACGCGTACGGAGCAGACTTGGAGCGAGTCATCTTCGTGCTTAATCAGGCGTTGGCCACCGAACTCGTCTGTGTGTTGCGATATAAGCGCCACTACTTCACAGCCGCGGGGCTTAACGCTCAGGCTGCTGCTGAAGAATTTCTCGAGCACGCGGGCGAAGAGGCGGAGCATGCTGACATGATCGCGGCCAGGATTACACAATTGGGGGCGGATCCGGACTTCAGCCCGGAGTCGCTGGCGAGTCGAAGCCAGACCGAATACGACTCATCAAAGGGTCTGGAAAAGATGATCAAAGAGGACCTCATTGCCGAACGTATCGCGATTGCGTCCTACACCGAAATCATCGCATGGCTTGGTGACGGCGACCCCACCACGCGGCGAATGCTTGAAGAGATTCTCGCTGTGGAAGAGGAGCACGCCGAAGACATGCTCGACCTGCTTGACGGACTCAAATAGTTGACATTCGGGTGTTGAACTCAGACATCATCTGCACACACGGGGGAAATGTGTTCATTATTGCTGCGCGGTGTTTGACGCGTTGCGGCGCCCCGATGGCTCCATGTGCCACGACGGGGAGGTATCGATGTCGCGCGTCAAGGTAATGCTCGACGAATTCGTCCGAAGCGACGGATTAGCTGTGCCGCTTCCGGGTTCGGGCGAGACCTGGCGTCGATTCGAGGTCCTTTCATTGTGGGCGTCTCGTGATCTATCGGTGGGACGGCTTGTGGAAGGTCACTTGGATGCACTGGCAATTCTCGCCGAAGCGGGAATGGAGCCAGTCAACGAAGCTGCTACTTACGGCGTATGGGCGGCCCGTTCTCGCGAGAGTGGCACCTCGGCAAAGCGAGTGTCCAAGGGCTGGGAGTTATCCGGTCGCAAGGAATTTTGCTCAGGCAGCGGACTCATCGATCGGGCGTTAGTGACGGCGAACACCGCTGAGGGCTACCGACTGTTCGACGTTGCTGTCAACGAGCACGTCACCTCGACGGATGACGACTCGTGGCCGGCTGTCGGTATGGCGGACTCGGTTAGCCACACGCTGGACTTCGCGGGTCCTGTGATACCTGAGTCGCGTGTCGTCGGAGGTCCTGACTTCTATACCAAGCGACCGGGTTTCTGGTTCGGCGCCGCCGGCGTCGCCGCGTGTTGGTACGGAGGGGCCCTTGGACTGGTGAACAAGCTGATCAAGTCGTTGCCCGCAGATCCGAGCGAGCACGTAATGGCTGACGTTGGCAACGTGGTGTCTCAGATCGAGTCGATGCGCGAACTGCTGAAGAGCACCGCTGACGCCATCGACCGCGATCCCAAGGACGACGAGGAGCGAGCGCATTATCGGGCCCTTGTGGTGCGCCAGGTCGTCCACGACGCGGCTACGAACGTGTTGGCGCGCGTCGGCGCAGCCGGTGGCGCACGACCGCTCTGTCACGACCTTGATCAGTCTCGTCGAGCAGCTGACTTATTTGTTTATCTTTCCCAACATCACGGCGGGTCTGACGCTGGAGAACTTGGTCGGCTCGCGAAGGATGCTGGTCCGTGGCACTGATCGTCGACCACGAGCATCTCGGTCCCAGCGAAGCGAGATGGAACGCCGCCGGGCACCATGAGCGGCTCGCTCGCTTCGGGCCAATCGCGGCACGTCGCCTTGTGGTGGTCTCGCCGCATCCAGACGACGAAATACTCGGCGCGGGAGGACTCATCCAAGTCGCTTTATCGGAGCACGTGCCCGTCATGGTCGTTTCAGTAACGGACGGCGAAGCTTCGCACCCGAGGTCGACGGCAGCTACGGTACTCAACCTGGCTCGTGTTCGAAGCGCCGAGTCGCGCGTAGGGCTCTGTCGCTTGGGGTTGCGCGATCCGCTAATCACTCGGTTGCATCTGCCTGACGGCAACGTCTCGGCGCACCGACGCCAACTCGATCAAGCGCTCGCCAGTATCTTGTTGCCGGACGATTTGTGCGTTGCGCCATGGCGACGCGACGGCCACCCAGATCACGATGTCTGTGGCGAGTCCGCACTCACGGCATGTCGCTCGGCTGGAGCCAGAATGTTGGCGTATCTCGTGTGGGCGTGGCACTGGGCCGATCCGGATGGATTCGATATCCCTTGGCAGCAGTGTCGACGACTGGATCTGAGTCGTCGTGTTCGTGCCCACAAGCGCTGGGCGACCGCCGCGTTCGAATCGCAAACGCGGCCCCTCGGCCCTGACGTTGAGGACGCTGCGGTACTCCCGACGCCCATGATGCGCCGATTCTGGCGCTCCTATGAGGTGTACCTCGACGAATTGGCGAGCTCGCAATGACTTCGACCGAACGTCAGTATTTCGAAAACATGTACGCCGCGAACAATGACCCGTGGAACTTCGAGACCAGTTCGTACGAACGACGCAAGTACGCGATGACGCTGAACTCGCTGACGAAGGAGCGCTACCGCAATGCGTTCGAGCCCGGATGCTCCATCGGTGTCCTGAGCGAACTTCTGGCACCACGATGCGAACGTCTGCTCGCCACCGACATCATTCCGCTGGCGCTCGCGCAAGCGACTTTACGACTCCAACCGTACGAGCACGTAGTCGTTGAGCGAAGAGCGATCCCCGAGTCGTGGCCCAACGATTCGTTCGACCTTGTCGTGCTGAGCGAAGTTGCTTACTATTTTGATGCCGAGACGTTACGCAACATTCTCTCGCTCGTCGCTCGCTCAACCGAACGCGGTGCTCATGTCCTTGGTGTTCATTGGCGCGGCGAGACGGACTATCCGCTTACCGGCGACGGCGCGCACGAAGTGATCAATGAGGATGTCAACTTGCGGCGGATAGTTCACCACGACGAGAGGGAGTTCGTGATTGATCTATGGGAGTGCGTGGGATGACGAGTACGCCTCCGTCGCTCGCTCGAACGCTGGCCGTGGGCGTTGTGGTGCCGGTACACAACGAGCAAGAACTACTCGGAGCAGCCCTGGCCGCGCTTGCCAACGCTTTTGATCAACTGAGTCGAGGGAATCTGTTGCTGAGAACGGCAGTAGTCCTTGATATGTGTAGTGACGCCAGTGAAGAGATCACGCGTGAATGGCGCAGCGCCCTCGCACGGCGCCTCAGTTCTCTCGAGTTGACCGTCATCTCTTGTTCATCGAAAAACGTTGGGCGAGCGCGAGCGCTCGGCTGTGCGGCATTACTGGCTCAATGGTCACGAATAGACCCTTCGAGGATTTGGCTTGCGACGACCGACGCCGACTCGCGAGTGTCGAAGGATTGGCTCTCGACCCAAGTTGCCCAACACGAAGCAGACGTGGATCATTGGGCTGGTCGAGTGTCGGTGACTGATTGGTCCGAATATCGAGATGAAACATCATCGCGCTGGCAATACGAGTATGAGAGAGAGATACAGCCAATCCACGGAGCCAACCTAGGATTCAACGCCGCCGCGTATCTTGCGGCGGGCGGGTTCGCATCATTGGCAACGGGAGAGGACCGAGCTCTTCATCGCGCCCTTGTTGCCCACGGCGCGTTCACCTACTTCGACTCGGCTGCGCCAGTCGTCACTAGCGCCCGGCGACGAGCGAGAGCACCCCTAGGTTTCGCGCACGCTCTCGAGGTAATCGGTTCCACGCGACGCGCGCGTGCCACGACTTAGGGCGGCGAAAGTTCTCCCAGACCCGTATGGGTAATCATTCGTGCTGGGGGAGTCCCTTAATGTTTGCCATCCCTGCGCCTCTGAGCGCCGCGTTTCTAATATCGAAAAGTTTGTCGGACGGGGCATCATTCAAGATCATCAGATGAAACGGTCCGATACGGTGAAGGAATCTTTCGTGGAAGTTCGTCGAGGTCTGTAACAAATGCGTGACATTTTCTGTTGGTCTATCGTGCCAAAAGCGGGATGTTGGTTAGACCTGAACGCCAACCAGAAACGGCCTGCGCAGTAAAACGGCGTAATCATGGACAAACGTCGCGAGAAGCGGGGTGAGGAGTGCTCGCACGTCCCTCGAAGAGCGATTCTGTAACTTTACATAACGAACATTATCGGCGAACCACGGGCGACTTCCTGTTATAGTTATCGCATGCGTCGGGTTCTTTTGGCAGCGTTCTTCGTTGCCGCCAGTGTCGGGATTTTGATAGTCCCATCAGGTGCGGACCCCTCAACGCCCTCGAGCGTGGTGCTTTCCTTTGACTTCAGCGACAACAGCGCACCGGCCTCGTTGAGCAACGGACCGTTCAGTGTAATCACCAACGTTTGGCCCGAGCACACCGGTGGCGTCGTGCGCATGGTCGCTGTACCGCCCGATAGTGCAAACCTGCCCAACCTGGTCTGTGTGTTCCAGCCAGTACAGCAGAGCCAAGTCGAGTGCGCCTTCAAGTTCACGACCAACGGCGTGTGGTTAATCAAGACTCTGTACGCCTCTGACACGAAGTCCGACGTCTCGTCGGTGTCGACGACGCGACTGCGCGTAACAGATTAAGCGTGCGCCCGTCCGGGCCTGTTCAGTTTCGCGTTATCTGGGGCGACCCCAATAAAGGAATGACACAGGAGGTCGTCGATGCCTTTGACGTTGCCGAAGCCCTGGTGCTGGCGTACGAACGTAGGCCCGATCTTCCCCGGCCCCGCGTCGCGTTCTTAGCGGGTTCGTCACTGGCCTACAATTCGCCAGATGAACTCACTCTTTGATGTTTCGGGCAAGGTAGTACTCGTCACCGGCGGCTCTCGCGGCATCGGCGAGATGATCGCGCGCGGTTTCGTCGAGGCCGGCGCCACCGTCTACATCTCCTCACGCAAGGCCGACGTCGGTGACGCTCTGGCGAAGGAGTTGTCCGCGGCCGGTTCGTGCACTTCCCTACCGGCCGATCTCTCCAGCGAAGCTGAGTGTCAGCGACTCGCTGGTGAAATCGCCTCGAGAGAGTCACACCTTGACGTGTTGGTGAACAACGCCGGTGCCACGTGGGGAGCGCCCATGGCCGAGTACGACGAGGCCGCCTTTGAACGGGTGCTCGCCCTCAACGTCAAGGGCGTCTTTCATTTGACCAAGTTTCTTCGCCCCATGCTTGAAGCGAACGCCACGAGCGAAAGCCCTTCACGGGTGATCAACATTGGATCGATCGATGGTATTCACGTGCCCACCTTGGAGACCTACGCCTACTCGGCCTCTAAGGCCGGTGTTCACCAACTCACCCGCCACCTGGCTAAGTTCTTGGCACCCAAGATTACGGTGAACGCCATTGCGCCTGGTCCCTTTGAGTCCAAGATGATGCACGCCACGCTCCAAGCGTTCGGTGACGCCATCGCCCAGAGCGCGCCCATGAAGCGAATTGGGCAGCCTTCGGACATGGCGGGCGCGGCAATTTTTCTTGCGTCGCCGGCCGCGAGTTACATCACGGGCGTGATACTTCCCGTGGACGGTGGCATCGCCACGTTGGCTTAACCGGCTGGCGTGCGTCCGAGCGTCACCTTGAGCGCGAGGTGCTGAGTCCCGCGCACCACGTGCAGAGTAATCACGTCACCCGGCTTCAGGGAAGAGATCACGGCACTGACGTCCTGGGCGCTGGTGATCGACGTCTTATTGATAGCCACGATGACGTCACCCTGGCGCACGCCCGCAGCCGCCGCGCCCGTACCAGAGATAGTGCTCATCACGACCGCGCCGCTCGTGACCTTGAAGCCGTACTGCTGTTGGAGCGACGGCGTCATAGATTCAATCTCAACGCCAATGAAGGCTCCGTGATTGACAACACTCTCGCCGGCCTTCAGTGTCGTGAGCAGTGATTCGATGGTCGCGACGGGAATAGCGAAGCCAATGTTTTGGCTCGTCTCGCCGTTGGCCAGGGTGCCAGCAACGGCGGTGTTCATGCCAATAACGTCCCCGCTCGAGTCGAGCAGCGGGCCGCCTGAGTTGCCGGGGTTAATGGCGGCATCGGTTTGGATCATGTTGTTCAGTGTCTCTGACGCGGTACTCGTACCGGCGGTCACGGTGCGACCGAGAGCGGAAACGATGCCCTGGGTCACCGTTGGCGTCCCCGCGGCGAGACCGAGTGCGTTACCAATCGCGACGACGGCGTCGCCCGCGACGAGGGCGTTGGAGTTGCCAAACGTCACGACGGGCAGGTTCGACGCGCCGTTGATACGAATGAGCGCCACGTCGTCAACGGGATTTGTGCCAACCAACGTGGCGGGTTCGGCTTTGGTTGATCCGCTGCGCGTCACGGTAATCGTGCCGCCTTGGACGGCGGCGGCGATGACGTGATTATTCGTCACGACGAGACCGGCGGAGGTGATGATCATGCCAGTCCCCTGATCCTCTCCGCCGGAGCCCTTTACGTCGATACTGACAATTGAGGGCAGCACCTTGACGACCAATTTGGGAATACTCATGCCGTTCGGCAGGATGGCGGCACCGGGCGAGGCACTGACTTCGTTGACTGTCACGCCGTTATTCGAACCCGTGGACGAAGAAGCGAAGTGTCCCGCGAGGCCTCCCACCAGGGCGGCTACGAGCAAAAGAGAAAGTCGAGTCGACCAAAGAGTTCGACTCTTTCGAATCTGCGACGAAAGAGGCGCCTCGTCGGCGAAGCTCGGACTCGCACCGCGCACGATGTCGTCGGGTGCATCGTTGACGAGAGGAGAACTTGCAAAGACCTGCTCCCCCGCCGGCGTCCACGAAGGGCGCGTTGGCTCCTGAGGAGCGTCAGTTTCGCCCACCGTTGGTAGCGATGTTTCGTGCGTCTCGGGGCTATTGGGTATCGACTTCGAGACATCCTCTTCAGGAAAGTCGGTTGGCGTGTCACTCACGAAGCCATGCTAGGCATCGAACTTTAAACTTGGGCTAAATGGTTAAGAAATGTTTGCTTATCGCTGAGCGACTAGATTAGAACCCTATGTCTCGTCGCATTGAGATCGAAATAACCAGTCTGAATGGCGAAGTTGCCACGTGGCGCGCCGCGGGCGCGAAGCTCCCAAAGGGCGTCTTGCAGGCGTCGCTCGTCCCTGGCGGGCCAGTGATAGGCAACGTCTACCGGGCTGATATCGAGCAGTTCATGGAGGGCATCGAAGTCCTCTCGATTATGGCGCCAAAGACCGCCTCACCTCTTGACCCAAAAAACGAACGCCTGGAACTCATTCAAGAACCTAAAAAGGGTCCTGACGTCGTCGTCACCTACGCACCAAAGGGAAGAGGTGCGAGCCGCGGTGGCGAGCGTCGTGACAGCGAGCGACGTGAGGGCCCGCGTCGTGAGGCGACGAAACGGCCGACCACGCGCCGAGAACCCCGCGAGCCACGCGATCCCAAAGACGCCTCGGCAACGGGCGAGAGAACTGAACGCGCTCCGCGTAGTGATCGCCCCGCCCGGGGCCCTCGAAATGAAGGCGCACGTCCCGAGAGGACTGAGGGCGCCGCGCGGAGCGAGCGTCCGGCCCGTGGTCCACGAACGGAACGAACTGGCCGAACGAGTCGTCCCGAGCGCCCCGCGGGTCCACAACAACCGCCGCTCACCACAATTCACCGGAACGCTTTGCTCGCCACCCTCTCACCGGAACAGTTGCCCGTGGCCGAACAGCTGCTGCGTGGTGGAATGCCCGCTGTGCGATCAGCAGTTGAGTTGCAGAACAAGAACGCCTCTGCGCAAGGCCGCCCCACGATCGACGCAACGACGATTGAGCGCATTGCCGAAGATCTCCTTAAGAGCACCAATCTCGCCCTTTGGAAGGACCGCGCCGGCGGTGCCGTAGCCGCGGGTCGAGAGCTTCGCCTTCGTGACCTGCGCGCCGTCGTCACGTCCGCGAAGACCGTCTCGCTTGACGACGACTCGAGGGTGCAGCTCAAGGAGTTACAGGCTTCACTCGGCGCGCGCGTCGAGCACCTTCGTACGCAGTGGAACGAGAAGCTTGAGGCCGCGATCACCTCAAAGAACGTGAAAGAGGCGCTCAGCCTCGTCGCGCGACCGCCGGATATTTCGACGCGTGTCAGCGCCGATTCGGCTGTGCGGGTCGTGGCCCTCGTCTCAGAAGCTCTCACGGTCGACCAAGACCCCGCTACGTGGAGGGAGATTGTCGAACTAGCCGCTGACACGTCAATCCGTCGAAACGTAAAGCCCCTCGGCATTCCCAACGACGAAGCGAGCCGTGCCGTCGCGGTTCATAACGCGGGCGCTATACCCGAGCTCGCGAAACTGCTCGGTATGAAGGTGCCGCCGCCACCACCGCCTACGCGGATCGTGCGGCGTCCGCCTACGCGCCGCGCATCGTAAGCAGTCGCGCTTTCCAACCCATCGATTCGTAGAGCGATTTCATCGCCCGGTCGCCCGGTAACGCGTACGCGTCGATCGGTGGGGTGTCGTTCTGCAACAGCGACTTCAGTAGTTTTGTCGCCACCTTCTGGCGACGAAAATCGTGGGCAACGTAGATCGCCTCAACGATCCGCTCTCGAACGACTCCCAGTCCTTTGATCTGACCCTGATCAGTGACGATCCAAAGTGAAGCAGTCGATACGACATCCAGCAGAAGTTGACTCACGTCACGTTCGCCACAGAGCGTGTCGAGCAGGGCAACACCTCCTCGTTTCACGACGACGTCCTTATGCGCGCGATGCCAAAGAGTTTCCAATTCAGGGGTCACTGACGTGACCAGCGATACGATCACCTTGAGGCCTGAAGTAGGCGCCAACGAGTGCGTGGCGCCCAACAGGTCTTAGACACAGTCACGACAGAGCATTTTGGACCGGTCAGCGAGTTGGCTCGTCTTCTTCAAAAGCCGACACGATTTACAACGAAACTCGTCGTCTTGTTTGGGAAGAATTGCTTCGGCGGCGTCAACGGTCGGATCGGTCTCAACTGGAGCCTCATCATCGTCCTCAGGCACCGAGGTGCGCAGAATCGTCTCGGCCAGCACTTGGTCGAGGGCCATCTCGATGTCGGCGTCGTCAACGACGTCGTCATCGTCTTCCACCACTACCGCGGCCGCGGCAACTATCTCTTCTTCGTCCGTCAGTTCTGCGACGACGCTCTCGTCGTCCGCATCGTCGTCTTCTTCGATACCTTCGACGACCTCCTCGAGCTCTTCTTCGGTCACGATTTCTTCGATAAAGCCCTCCGCAAGCTCCTCTTCGTCAAAGACTTCATCATTTTCAACATCATCTGCCATAAGTTCCTCTTCTGTAGCGCTGGCATTGTATGGCCTTTTTGACCAAACGTGCAGCATTTGAACCTAAGGAGTCCGTAAATGTCGCCTTTTCTAGCGATTTAGTCGATTCCGTTCCGCGGTCCGCTCTGCTTCCAGGCGCTCAAGATCTGTTTCGGAGAAGTCCACGTAACTCATTGCCTGGGCAATGGCCCGGTGACCAGCCTCTTCGCGAATTAACCGGGCCATCTCGTGGGCTACGCGACGGTAGCTCGGGTGACCCTGGGGGCCAGAACGGAGTTCGATGAGGTGCATGGCCTCTCGGGCATTCATCTGCATCACGTAGCGGATTCGAAAGGCCAGCGCGACGCAGTACTGGGCCTGGCCAGGAAAAACTGACGCCACGTCGTGGAAGAGCTCGGCCGAGCGCAGCAGCGACTCTTCGTAACGACCGGCCAGTCCCGACTCTTTGATCACGTCGGGCACGTCAAAACCGAGGTCGACCGTGAGCGGTTGCCACTCAATGGTGAGCAGCCGGTGTCGCTGAAGGTCGCGAAAGGCTCCGTAGTCGCTGACGATCTCGAAGCGGTAGTCGGTGCGTTCGAACGCTCGCCCGGGACGATGACGACGGTTCTCTCGTTGACCGACGTAGGTGGAGAAGAGCTCGGCGCGCTCGGCCGGACTAAAGGACTTGACGAGTTGCGCACCGTGATCGTGCGACATCGTGGAGTCGGCAAAGATGATCGCCTCGAGGACACGGTCCTCGCCCTCGGGATCGAAGCCGACGAGACGAACGTACTCCCCCGACTCGTCCTCGTCAGTGTTCAATGAAGTGACCAGAGCGTGGGTGGCACTGCGCGTGTTGGCCAAATAGTGTGTCCAAGCAACGCCGCGCTCGGGAACGTCGAGCCGCTTCAAGAATGAGGGAATGACTTTCGCGAGCTCTTCGTGCATCATTTTCGCGTAGTCACGAACTTCCGGCAGAGGATGTGCCCTCATGCGCAAGAGCAGAGCTTCATAAGCCTGACCCGAAGCGTAGATACCTAGATTCGACAGCGCGCTCGCCGGGAGCAGCCCGCGCAGCCCATCGAGAGCCTTCGCACGAATGGCCTGACGATAGACAAAGTCCGTGTCCTCAGGCGTCTTGGGGTACTTCGTTCCAAGCCAGTCAGTCAGTACGGGAAGTAGTTCGCGGTAGGTGTCGAACATTCGATCCATCTCGCCGATATAGCGCGCTCCAAAGCGTGACTCGAGCAGTTCATTGTCGCGGTAGAAGCGATAGAGACCGTTGCTGAGCCGCTTGTCGTAGCCCAAGTAACGCGTCGACTGTTCCAGGTAACTCATCAAACGACCGCGTTCGAGCACCTTGGTCAGTAAGTTGCTCGCTTGTTCGCAGGCGAGATGCACACCCCCCAGTTGGGCCACCGAGTCGTCACCGTATTCGATGAAGATCTTTTGGTAGAGGTCGTCTGCCCTGTCGAGTCCGACCGTCGCGTCGATGCCGACGTCACCCGTAAGTTCTAAGTCGTGGACGAACTCGTCGAGAAAGAGACGGCGCAGACTCTTCGAAGAGCGCGAATAACGAGCAAACAGCGCACCCTTAACGACCTCGGGCAAGTTCACCAGGGCAAAGACGGGACCATCGAGATTCGTGAAGTACCGCCGGAGCACCGCGGTCTCGGCGTCGGTGAACTCTTCGGCAACGTAGGGGTGCATGGAGTTATGAGGTTAGAGGTGAATTTAGTCCCGTGGGTGGACGCTGGAGGCACCCGCGACGACGCTGCGAAGGACCGCGTCACGAGCTTCGAGCGCCACCTCGGCGACAGCCGCCGATTGGGGCATTCGGCCTAACTGCTCACAGAGGTCGGCGACCTGCTTGGCGTTTCGAACGAAATCACCCGGCGAGGTCTGACCGATTTCGACGTCCGCGAGGTCTAAGACCGTTCCCAGGGTCACTCCCCTGGCCCAGGCCGCAATGATCGTCGCGAAGTGGCCGTCGGGCTCTTTACAGTGGGGAACCTTGTAGCGTTCCTCGACGCCGCGAACTGTCACGGCGATGAGTGAGATCTCCATGAGGCGTTCGGCAATACTGACGCGTCGTTCCTGACCCAGTCGATCGTGGTGTACTCGCTTCTTTTTGGTTGACACCTGCTTAGCCGCGCTCGTTGATCGTGTGGAGCGACGCGGCTCAAAGACGAAGCACGACAACAGTCCCGCGAGCTGCGCCGCGTCGAGGCCGTCGAAGACACCAGCATTAATCGATTCGGCGATGAGCAAGTCGCACTCGTGATAAATCGAACGAAGAAGCTGACCCTGGGGGCTGAGCGTCCATCCATTGGCGTAACCCAGCTCTTCGAGTACGTGGTGACGCGCGATCATTTGGTCCGTGAGGGGGCGTTTCGACGCCGAGGGTCGTCGTTCGTTCTCGAACTGGGCGAACGAACGCTGCACGACTTCCAGGGCCGTCTCGTATTCGAAGTGGTTCACCAGGCTCGCCGTGAAGTTATAGGTAGGACGAAACGACGAGTGCAGATCCGAGGGTGGTGCCAGGGCGACGCGGCCCACGTCGTGCAGCGCCAAGTCGTTGGAGAAGCAGACAACGGCGTGGCCTTCATCATCGAGGCCGCGTCGACCGGCTCGTCCGGTCATTTGAGCGAATTCCGCGCTGGTGAGAAACTGACGTCCGGCGTCGGAGTATTTGGTGAATCGCTCGAGCGCGACCGAACGTGCGGGCATGTTGACGCCGAGGGCGAGGGTCTCAGTAGCAAAGACCACGGCCAGCAGATTTCGCTCGAAACACGCCTCGACGATCTCGCGAAAAGCTGGGACCATGCCCGCGTGGTGACTCGTGATCCCGCGTCGCAGCGCGTCAATGAAGTCGGCGTACTCAAGTGCTTGGAGATCGTCTTTGGAGAAGTCGCCGAGCCTCGACTCAGCAATTCGTTCAATCTCTCGACGATCCTCGGGTGAGGTAAACAGCAGTCCGTCTCGACGCAACTGGTGGACGGCCTCGTCACAGGCGGCGCGCGAAAAGATGAAGACGATGACGGGCAACAGGTCTTCTCGCTCGAGGGCCTGCATCAGTTCCGAGCGACGTGGTGAGCGAAACGGCGACGGTGGCGCGCTCGACTTGGGACCTTGCCACTTGGTACCAGGTCGAAAGCGCCGTGATGCCTTCATCAAGTTGTCGACTCGACGGGCCTCGTCGGAGAGTCGAGCACCATCGAGCAGATCAACGATCTCGGCCGCCGGCTGTCCCCTCTTTACGACCGCCAAATGATTGTGGAGTTGGATTGGACGCGTCTTTTCGATCACGATGGTGGTCGGGCCGCGAACTTGCGCAAACCACTCGCCGAGAAAGTTGGCGTTGCCAATGGTCGCCGACAACGCCACGAACCGCACCGCCGAGGGCGTGAGGATGAGGACCTCTTCCCACACGCCGCCACGAAAAGGATCTTGCAGGTAGTGGACTTCGTCAAGGACTACGAGTCCGAGCGCCGACAACTGATCAGATTCGGTCAGCAACATGTTGCGGAGAACTTCGGTCGTCATGACGACGATGGGGGCGCTCCGATTAAGCGAAGTGTCACCAGTGAGGAGCCCGACGCGGGCCGCGCCGTGGAGCTCACAGAGTTCGTGATACTTCTGATTCGACAATGCCTTGAGCGGTGTCGTATAGAAGGTCCGCTGCTCTCGCTCGAGCTCGCGACCAATGGCGTAGTTAGCAATGAGCGTCTTGCCTGAACCGGTGGGGGCGCTCACGAGCACGTTGACTCGTTGATCAACCGCATCTATGGCTTCAAGTTGAAAGCGGTCTAGGCCGAAACCGAGTCCGTCGATAAATCGGTTTCGGTACCCGAGGACACTCACCGGTGCAGCAGCTTGCCGACACCAATTGCGAGAAAGTAGAAGATGATGAGTGGTACCGCCAACGCGCCCATCGACAATGGGTCACCACTGGGCGTGAAGACGGCCGCGGCGATGACGATAGCAATAACGGCGTAGCGCCACCCTCGAAGAAGTTGGGAGGGCGTAATGACGCGAGCTAACTCCAGAGCGACAAGTACCACCGGGAAGAGGAACATCAGACCAAAGATGAACATCATCAAGAGGAAAAGTGTCAGGTACTGATTGGGGTTGTACTCAGTCATCAGTGTCGAGCCACCGATGGACTTTAAGAAGTGAATGGCGTGACCAAAACTGAAGTAGGCCAAGACAATTCCTGCACTAAAGAAGACGAGAGACGCCGTGACGAAGGGAATAATGTAGCGCCGCTCCCTCGCCTTAAGCCCCGGCGTCACGAAACGCCACATCTGCCAGAGAATGATGGGCGACGAAACGAGGAAACCACCAAAAAACGCAATTTTGACGCGCAAGGTCAGACCGTCGAGTGGATTCGTCACCAGGAACTTGCAGTGGCCGGGAACAGCCGAACAGTAGGGATCTTGGAGCAACTTCAAAATGTTTGGATAGAAGATGAAACCCAGCACGCCAAAGACCGCAATGGCGATGGCCATTATCAAAAATCGATGACGAAGTTCCGCCAGATGCTCGGCCAGCGTCATGCCAGTTTCGGCGCGACGAAATTTTGCCATGGCCGCCTTAGTTCAGTGACGGATCGGGCGGGAGCACCGACTCGTCGGTGTTTTGGATCTTCGGCCGCGGTCCCACGATGGGTTCGACGAGGGGGACCGAGTCGCCTTCGGTGGATTCCGGTGCCACCGGTGTCGCGGCGGCGGCTTCTTTGGCGTCGACTCGATCAGCGAGTTGGTTCAAGAGATTGACCGGGCTTCGCGCGATGCGCGCAATATCGCCAGTACTCGGCAGGTCGGGTATTGCTTCGCGGACTTCGGACTCAACGCGCTCTTGTATCTTTTTCAAAGTTCGCCATGCCGCGCCCAATTTGTGCGCAACGTCGGGCAACTTGTCCGGGCCCATTAACAGCATGATCACGGCCGCAATCACTAAGAGTTTTATTGGGCTCAAACTAAACACGACCCCATTGTAGGTCGCGGGCCCTGGTGATTTTAGAGCGAGCCAATCCGCGAGAGAGGCCAAATTCTGACGAACGCCTTACCAATCATGTCCGATCGCGGTACCGTACCCCAACTTCGGCTGTCGCACGAATCCGAGTGATTGTCACCCATCATGAAGTAGCGATTCGGTGCCACGGTCACGTTGCCAATGGGCGGTCCTAGTGGTTCGGTGTGCGGCCAATTCTCCTTCAGCGGTTTCCCGTTGACGTAGATGGTGTTGCCCTTTGACGTGAGGTGGTCACCCGGGAGACCAATGACTCGTTTGATGAGGTCGGTGACCTTGGCGCCACAGTTCTCGCTGGGCGGTGCTTTGAAAACAACGATGTCCCCTCGATTGATCGTGCCAAATTCGACACTCAATTTATCGACGATCAATCGATCACCAATCTGTAACGTGGGTTCCATCGACGCCGAAGGAATATAGAAGGTCTGAAAGCAGTAGGTTCGAATCAACAAAGAAGCCGCCAATGCGACGACAACTATGACGACCCACTCGAGCACCCAAGCGGTTCGCGAGCGATGCCGAACGGGCCGCTTCGTTGCGTCGTCGCCGACTCCTACAAGATGGTCAGACTCGGGTGGGGACTCATCAGACACCTCGCAAGGATAGTTGAGTCACCCGTGACGTTCGAGCGAGGCCAAAAGTTTCTGAAATCGATCATCCGTGCTCTTGAAGGGATCCTTCAACAGAACCGTCCGCTGCATTTCGTCATTCAACTTAAGGTGCACCCAGTCAACGGTGTAGTCCCTTCGCCACTGCTTCGCCGCTTGAATGAACGTTCCGCGCATGTGCGCCCTCGTGGTGGCCGGAGGCGTGGTCGTGGCGCGCTCAATCTGCTCTTCGCTCACCATGTTTCGGTAGTGTCCTCGAGCGGCGCGTCGATAGTAGAGACCACGATCAAAATTGGTGTCGTGGTACAGCAGGTCAATGAGAGCAATCTTGGGATCGCTTAGTTCGACGCCGCTACGTTCGCGCTCCCTATCGATGATCTGCAATTTCGCGATCCAGTCCACGCGATCGGCCAATCCCATGGGGTCGCTGCGGTACTGCTCTATGACCTCGCGCCACAGTTTCACCGCGTGAACCTGATCAACGGGCAGTTCGTGCGACTGGAGAAACAGCTCGGCTCGTTCACAGAGATCTTCTTGTATCTCGAGCGCCGTCAAGTCGCGTCCGTTGAGCAACTTGACCGGCTCTTTACTCCAGAGATCGTAAGAAATATCTCGCAGCGCGTTAATCGGCGACGCCATTGAATAGTCGCGCATCACTGTGGTCCTGTCTTCAATCATCGCCAGTACGACCGCGGCCGTGCCGACTTTGAGATAGGTGGCGAACTCGCTCATGTTCGAGTCGCCCACGATGACGTGGAGTCGACGATACTTTTCGGGGTCGGCGTGCGGTTCGTCGCGCGTGTTAATAATCGGGCGACTTCTCGTTGTGGCCGAAGATATCGCTTCCCAAATGTGCTCGGCGCGTTGACTCATTGAGTACGCGGTCCCTTTAGCATTGGTGACCACTTTGCCGGCGCCCGTGAAGATCTGTCGGCTGATTAAGAAGGGAATGAACATCTCTTCGAGCCGACTTAGGTCCTCGATTCGCTCAATGCAGTAGTTCTCGTGGCAACCGTATGAGTTGCCCGTTGAGTCCGTGTTGTTCTTAAAGAGATAGATATCGCCACGAATACCTTCTTCACTCAACTGCGCTTGGGCGTAACCAACGAGTTCCCGAAGAATTGACTCACCGGCCTTGTCCTGGGCCACGAGATCGTCGAGGCTGTCGCACTCGGCGGTGGCGTACTCGGGGTGGCTGCCAACGTCTAAATAG
Organism: Acidimicrobiales bacterium; assembly: GCA_036511495.1. Taxonomy (GTDB): domain Bacteria; phylum Actinomycetota; class Acidimicrobiia; order Acidimicrobiales; family RAAP-2; genus RAAP-2. The sequence goes on from DATCCC010000020.1 coordinate 16,253, forward strand.
AGTCGACTTCCGTTTTCGAGGAACACGTTTGACGAGCGACCCCACGCCACGACCTTGCGAAAAAGAAAACGCGAAACTTCGTCGGGACTCAATCGTCGCTGACCGCGCAGCGAGAACGTAATGCCGTACTCAGTTTCAACGCCGAAGATTCTTCGTAGCATGACGTGGCCTGAGCTGACCTCAGCTCAAGAGCTCGCTTACTTGCTCGTCGGTAAGTCGCACAAAGGTTCTGCGGTTACCGCGGTCTTCGAGGATGCCGACTTCTAACTCCGAAGCGCTCAGCGTTCGCTCCGGTCCCGTGAGCGCGCGAGACGCATTTTGTAACGTCGTCTCGAGTGAGTGGACCGTTTCTTCGGTCAGCGCGAAGCGGTCCTTGATGGTCTCGGCGTCGCCACCCAACACAGCGAAGTGGGGCTCGTCAGAAATCGTTCCCTCGTACGCGACGCGGTACAGCTTGGTGGGGCGAAGAGCGTTACCCAACTGCGCCACGAGAATTTCGACTTCAAGAGGTTTTTGGCCCTCGGTGAACATGTCACCCAAGTGTTGCGCGTAGTAGTTCGCCAACGCTCGTGCGTCGACGTCTTCACGCGAGTAGGTGAAACCCGTCGTGTCGGCCCAGCGGATCCCCGCCTCGCGCAGACGGTCAAATTCGTTGTACTTACCAACACCAGCGAAGGCGATTCGATCGTAGATCTCGGAGACTTTATTCAAGGAGGCTGAAGGGTTCTCCGCGACGAGCACCACGCCTTTGTCGTAGATCGCGGCAACTATTGATCGTCCTCGGGCGATGCCCTTTTGGGCAAATTCGGCACGGTCCTTGATGAGTTGTTCTGGCGAGACGTAAAAGTAGTTGCTCACCGAAGTGCTCCGCCCGCGACGCCACCCGACTGGGTTCGTCGTTCGTTAATTACGCGGAACCGCTCCCCCACCTCGCTCGCGGGCAGTTCTTGGAAACCCGCTTCGTTGAGCGTGATCATCATTGGAAAGATATTGCGGACAAAATCTGGGCCGCCAGTGCTCGGGTCGTTATCGCCGGCTTCGTAGAGCGCCAGTGCACCCAGTTCCAGCGCAGCCTCAAGGTCCATATCCGGACGGAATCCGAGACGAAGCGCACCGTCGGCGAAGGGCGATCCCGAGCCGATGGTCGCGAAGTCGAAGCGCTCGTAACATCCCCCGGCTCCGTCGTATTCAAAGATTCGGCCCACCCGGTGGCTCTCATCCCACCCAGCCAGCAACGGCAATACCATCAACGGCGACGAAAGGTTGTTTCGTTGAACAATCGGCGAAAGGTAGTTGGCCTTACCTTCGAGGCTCAGCGCCGAGTCGGTCATCTTCTCGTAGTGCTCGAAGGACAACTGGGCAATTTTTAAAAGTTCGATACCCCGCGCGGCGCTGCCAGAAATGGCGAGCGCCGTGTAGCGATCGGCCGGCTCAATCTTTCGAACGTCGCGACTCGCGATGTAGTTGCCCGTCGCCTGGCGGTCGCCCACCATCACTACGCCCTCGGTGTAACGAACGGCAATCACCGTCGTGGCGTGGGGAGCGTCGTCTCGGGCGGACGCGGTTGGAGTTAGGCCCTGAGACTCGGCGAAATGCCAAAACGATGGTCCCGGATCACTATGGGCACTGAAGAGGGGCAGGCCCACGGTTACTCCCCGCCTTTTTGCACGTAGTTACGTACAAACTCCTCGGCGTTCTCCTCGAGAACTTCGTCGATCTCATCCAGCAAGTCATCGAGATCGGCCTTTAACTGGTCGCCCTTTGTCGCGTCGACCGACACGTCGCTCGATGATTCATTCGTGCGCTCCGGGCGCTGCTTTTGGATTCGCTCTCGTTCGCTCATACTTTTGTTCTACCTGTCTAGTGCCTTAAGTAGTTCATTTGCCGTCGTACTTGTTTCTAGCAACTCCGCAGTGAGTGCGTGGGTACCCCTCAAAGGATCAAGCATTGGCACGCGTTGCAGCGGTCCCTCGCCGAGATCGAACACGACCGAATCCCAATTCGCCGCAACAATTTGGTCGGGATATCTCGAGACGCACTGGCCTCGAAAATAGGCCCGCGTACTGCGCGGTGGATTGTGAACGGCTTCACGAACATCGAGGTCGGTGCTGAGAACGCGAAGCCCGACGCGTTGAGCGAGCGAGTGACTCGCTCGAAGATCGTGGTACTGCAAGTCGATCGCGCGTAATTTCGCGTCGCGATCATCGAGGTCGTGGCGCTCTTTATAACCAGTCACCACGCGATATTTCGCTACCCAATCGACCCGATCGGCGACGGCGTCTCGATCGTCTCGAACACCGTCCAACATCTCGCGCCACTGAGTCAAGATGAACTGGACCTCTTCGGGCTCGCCCACCGCGTCAGCTCCGGTGTGGTTGACGTAGTCATTTGCCACGTGCCACAACTCGTCTTGAAAGTCCCACGCGCTCCTCGAGCGTCCGTCGTCGCACGCCACAGCCTCCGAAAGACTCAAATCCGTCGCAAAGAAACGCACGGCGTGTACGGGAGATTTGGGCATCGCCGGGAAGACGCTAACGCCGGACTCTTCTAGCGCAGCCAGCAACAACGCCGTCGAGCCAATTTTGACGAACGTCGCGAACTGGCTCATGTTGGCGTCGCCGATGATGACGTGCAGACGACGGAACCTCTCGGCGTCGCTGTGGGGTTCGTCACGAGTGTTGACGATGGGTCGTTTTAACGTGGTCTCGAGCCCGACGACCTCTTCGAAGAACTCCGCGCGCTGGGAGAGTTGAAAAGCGGGATTGGCGTCGAGGCCGGCATCGGTTTCAGCGCCCACTTTCCCGGCGCCCACCACGATTTGGCGAGAGACGAAGTGCGGCACCATGGCTCGAATGAGATGGGCGAACTCGACGTCGCGCCGGACCAGGTAGTTCTCGTGCGTGCCGTAGGAGTTGCCCTTGCCGTCCGAGTTGTTCTTGTAGAGCGTGATTGCCTGGTGCGGAGCCAATCGATCGTTAGCACTGACGAGAGCTCGACGCATGATGTCCTCGCCGGCTACGTCGTAGAGCGTCGCCTCGCGTGGGGTTCGACACTCGGGCGAGGAGTACTCGGGGTGAGCGTGATCGACGTAGAGTCTCGCGCCGTTCGTCAACACGGTGTTGGCCAAATGCGTCTCGACCACTGGCGCGAACGCCGTGAGATCAACGCGACCGCGTGCGTCCATCTCGGGAGTCTCGCCATCGAAGTCCCAGTTTGTTCGCGTTCGACCTTCCTGGGCGTACGCGTTGACGATGAGGCTCGAGGAAACAATCGGGTCAGCCTCGGGACCTCCGGCGATGCCGTACTCCGTCTCTATACCGAGAACCTTGGCAATCGCTCCGGACTTAGAGATACTGTCCCGTACCTACGTGTTGGATCGACCGACCACCCTTCTCGTCGTCCTCTTCACGATTAATCAGCGTGCGAATGAAAATGATTCGTTCACCCTTCTTGCCCGAAATCCTTGCCCAGTCGTCCGGATTGGTGGTGTTCGGCAAATCTTCGTTCTCGCGGAACTCCTGGCGAATGGCGTCAAAGAGATCTTCCTTGCGAAGACCGCGACCCTGGTCGGCGATCTCACGCTTGACGGCCATCTTCTTCGCCCGGCGCACAATGTTCTCAATCATCGCGCCCGAGGCAAAATCTTTGAAGTAGAGGACTTCCTTATCGCCGCCCTGGTACGTAACTTCCAAGAAGCGGTTCTCGTCGTCGATTCGGTACATGCTGGTCACCGTCTCTTCGATGATGGACTGTACCGCCTTGGCCCGGTCACCCCCGCCAATGTCGCGCACCGTCGCCTCATCGAGCGGCAGTTCGGTGTGGAGGTAGCGCTGGAAGATCTGCGTGGCCGCTTCGGCGTTAGGTCGTTCGATCTTTATCTTGACGTCAAGGCGACCGGGGCGAAGAATCGCGGGGTCAATCAGATCCTCACGGTTGGTTGCGCCAATGACAATCACGTCGCGCAATGATTCCACGCCATCAATCTCGGCGAGCAACTGGGGAACGACCGTTGACTCCATGTCGGAACTGATTCCCGTGCCTCGGGTGCGAAAGAGCGAGTCCATTTCGTCAAAGAAGACAATGACCGGGACGCCCTCTTCGGCTTTTTCGCGAGCGCGCTGAAAGACGACTCGAATTTGACGCTCGGTCTCGCCCACGTACTTGTTCAAAAGCTCGGGACCTTTGATATTCAAGAAATAAGAGCGAACGTTGCGATTGCCCGTAAGTTCCGCGACCTTTTGTGAGAGCGAGTTGGCGACAGCCTTGGCGATGAGGGTCTTGCCACATCCCGGAGGTCCGTAGAGCAAAATGCCCTTTGGCGCGGGCAGGTCGTAGTCGTTAAACAGCGCTCGGTGCAGGTACGGCAACTCAACGGCGTCGGTGATGGCCTCAATCTGGGCGTCCAGACCCCCCACGTCGGCGTAACTGATATCGGGAACCTCTTCGAGAATCAGTTCTTCGGCCTCTTGACGCGTCAGTTTCTCGGTCAGCATGTTCGATCGAAGGTCGAGCAGGAGTGCATCACCACTGCGCAGTTTCATCGAGCGAAGTGCTTCAGCTAGTTCGACGACACGCTCCTCATCGGCTCGGCCGTACACCAGCACTCGACGTTCATCCAGCACTTCTTTGACGGTGACCACTTCTCCTTGGCCGTCCGAATCGCGCACTCCAATAACGGTGAAGGACTCATTAAGGACAACTTCGTCGCCGCGGGCAATCTGGGCCGGGTCGAGTCCCGGGTGCAGCGCCACGCGCATCTTGCGGCCCGAGGCAAAAATGTCGACTGAGCCGTCTTCGTTAAAGCCCGTAAAGGTGCCGTAGACGGCGGGCGGTTGCGTGAGTTTTTCAACCTCGTCACGGAGTGCCGTGATCTGGTCACGTGTCTGTTGGATGGTGATCGTGAGTTTCTCGTTGTTTGAACGACTTTGTGAGAGTTGACCCCTCGCTTCGAGGAGCTTCTCTTCGAGGAGCTCGATGCGCCGCAGCGAGTGTTCCAGGTCGCTCAGCGTCAAGTCACCGGGAGAATTCCCACCGACGGTCTCGTCCGGCTCACCACTCGTAGATTCGCCAAATCCCGGGGAACGGTCCATACGGCCACCCTAGAGGAGTACGAGCGGGCTACGAAGGTCACGAATATCACGAAACGACCACTAGAGTAATTACACGTATTAGGCCATGGAGGGCACGCAAATGAAGGTTTGGATTGACCAAGACCTCTGCACGGGTGACGGACTCTGTGAAGAAATCTGTCCTTCGGTCTTTACATTATTGGATGACGGCTTGGCCTACGTGAAGCAGGGCACCGACGTCAAGAGCAGCCCTGGCGGTGCTGAAGGCGTTGCCGAAGTTCCCCCGGAGTTCGAAGACGCCGTCATCGAGGCCTCAGAAGAGTGCCCCGGCGAGTGCATCTTCATCGAGCGCCACTAGTCGACCTCGACACGCCTCACGAGACGTCTCGCCGACGTCAAGAAACCAGTGTGCGCCACCATTCGATGATCGGGGCGAACTGACCGGCCGTCAATGTGCCAGGTGCGCCTAAGGATCTCCACCGTCTCCTCTAAGCCAAAGGAGTGGTGATGTAGTGCTTCACGCACCAACTGTGTCTGATTAATCGTGGGCAGGTACGCGAGGAAGATTCCGCCGGGCCGCAGGGCTCCCTCGGCGTGCTTTACGACGTCCCAGGGTTCGGGCATGTCCAAGATGATCCGGTCCAGATCGACTTCATCGATGCCCTCGGTTACGTCGCGAATTTTGACGTCGTAGTCAACGTCTTCGCCCAACATGTCGTGCACGTTCTTGATGGCGTGTTGGGCGAAGTCCTCTCGAATCTCGTACGCCGTCACGCTCGCTCCGGCGCGCAACAACGTCATCGACAGTGCACCCGAACCAACGCCCGCTTCGAGCACGCGCATGCCGGGACCGATATCGGCCTGCATGAGGATTGCGCCTAAGTCTTTGGGATAGATGACTTGCGCACCGCGCGGCATCTTGAGAACCACGTCCGAGAGAGTCGGTCGTAACACTAGAAACGAGCGCTCCGTGCTGGACTTAATCAACGAGCCCTCTAAGGCACCAATAACGTCGTCGTGTTGAACAATGCCGGCGTGAGTGTGAAAGGCCGAACCTTCCTTGAGCGATACGAGGTAGTGCCGGTCTTTGGCGTCGATGAGCAAGACGCGCTCCCCGGCGCTTAAGAGCGCACTCTTCATGTTTTCGCCCGTTTAGCGCTCTTCGAGGCCTTGGCCGAGTGACGGTCCAGGAAACGAAACAGCACGAGGGTGAGGGCTATCGACAGCCACTTGGGAGACCTTTGGGCTAGCGCTCGACCAATCGATGCCGCGGTCGCAATGCGAAAGAGGCGCTTTAGCACTTAGTGCTTCTTGTTCTTGCGCGCGCGACGACCGCGAATTCGTCCCCACAGGTAGCCCGTCATCACGCCACCGAGTCCGACCGCGGCCACGGTTGGTTTGGACCCCGTCAAGGAGTTGCTCATTTGGGCGCGTTCGGGCAAAAAGGAGCGAAGCGACGCTTCGAGCTGACGGCGCGTCGGACTCTGATCTCTCATTTGGAAGCCTTCAGGCGGCGCTTCGCGGTACCGCTCGCGATACGCCACGCCGTCAGGCCAATAATGGCCAGAGCCAACACTGCGACAATCAGGTACGGCAACCACGAGAGCGACCCGTCGAGCACCGGAAACTGCCACTGCAGATATCGCAGACTTGCGAACAGCAACAACACAGATCCAAAGCCCACGAAGATACTCCCGAGCGACCCCCACACAATGAATCGACCAAGGTCCTTAATGGGCTTGATGGTCTCTTCTTTGAGGTAGCGGATAGCAATAGTACGCAGCTCTTCAAAGTCACGTTGCAATGACGCGCCACGAAGGAACCTGCGCCACGACGAATTCTTCACGGACTCAGCCTACTCAGTGCGCTCTTTTACAAGGTAGGTTGAACTGGCCGTTGCGACAAGTCGATCATCAGCGTCGAAAATCTTGGCTTCGAGAAACGAAATGACTTTGCCGGGCTTCAAGACGGTCGCGACACAGGTCAGCACGTCACCGGCCCTCACCGGGCGAAGAAACGAGATCTTCATCTCGGTGTTGGCCACGTTCACCTTTCGTTCGCCGACGACGGTGACGGCCGAGGCACCCATCGCCGAATCGAGCATCGCGGCTAAGAATCCTCCCTGGACGACACCCGCCGGATTGAGAAATCGTTCGTCAACACGGGCCTGCCAGACGGTTCGACCCGGAACCGACTTGTCAATGCACGTAAGGCCGAGCGTCAGATCGCAGTTCGGGGGAATCTGTAGCGCCACGTGGCGAGGCTAGCCGTGTCACTACGCACTGGCGAGCAAACCTATTCGGTACTGTCTAAGCATGGTTGACTCCCTTTACCCCGGCGCCAGCGACTTAGAAGCTCGCACTATTCGTGAGATTGTCGCGGTGTCTATGGACGCGCCCGCCAAGGCAAAGTCGGGTCACAGTGGCACCGCAATGGCCCTCGCGCCTCTCGCCGTCATGCTCTGGGCACGCGTCATGCGACACGATCCGACCGATCCAAAGTGGAGCGACCGCGACCGATTCATTTTGAGTAACGGTCACGTCTCGATACTCCAGTACAGCCTCGCGCACACCTTTGGTTACGATCTCAGCGTTGAGGATTTAAAGAACTTTCGCCAGCCTCACTCGCGCACGCCTGGTCATCCCGAACGCGGCTGCGCGCCCACTGTTGAAGTCACGACCGGTCCCCTCGGTCAAGGCATCGCCAACGGTGTGGGCATGGCGATCGCCGAACGCATTCTTCGTAGCAACTACGGCGAAGACCTGGTCAATCACCGCACGTGGGTCTTTGCGGGCGACGGTTGTTTTGAAGAAGGAATAAGTCACGAGTCGGCGTCATTAGCCGGATCGCTGGGTCTTGATCATTTGACAATCTTTTATGACGATAATCACATAACGATCGACGGCCCCACGGAACTTGCGTTGCACGATCACGCGGCTGAGCGTTTCGCCGCCTATGGCTGGCACGTGATCAACGTTGGCGAACACGCGAACGAACTCGACGTCCTGGAGGCGGCGGTGCGCGAGGCGATTGCCGAGACTGAACGACCAACGCTTATCATCGTGCGCTCGCACATTGGTTTTCCTTCACCCGAAATGATGGATCGCCGTGAAGCCCACGGCACGCCTTTTAGCGCCGAAGCGATATCGAAGGTCAAGGAGATACTCGGTGTTCCCGACGAGGCATTCCACTTTGATCCCGAGCTCCCGCGTGAGATGGTCGAGTTCATCAGTCCTCAGCGCGCCGAGCGTGTCGCGTGGGACGCTCGGGTGTTGGCGGCCGGAGCCAAGGGCGCACAACTTCTCCAACAACTCGATACGAACGGCGCCGCGAACATTACGACCCGACCCGAACCCTTCGCGCCGGGCACCATGGTCGCAACCCGCAAGGCAATGCAGCGAGCGATGGACACGTTCGCTCCCCAAACCCCGGGCCTCACGGCCGGCTCGGCCGACCTGACCGAGAACACTGGCGTCGAACTGAAGAGTTCCCTTCCCCAAGGCAGAGTCAATCCTGGAGGGCGTCAGATTCACTACGGCATTCGAGAGTTCGCGATGAGCGGTTCGCTCGTTGGTCAAGCTCATCACGGTGGGCTTCGCCCGGCCGGCTCCACGTTCTTCGTGTTCAGCGACTACGCACGCGGAGCAGTCCGCTTGGCCTCACTGAGTGACGCCGGCGTGCTCTTCGTCTACACGCACGACTCCATTGGCGTGGGTGAGGACGGGCCGACGCATGAACCCGTTGAGCACTTAATGTCGCTTCGAGCGATGCCCAATCTCCACGTTGTTCGTCCAAGTGACGCGAATGAAACCATCGATTTGGTCGAGCAGTTTCTCAGTGCGAAAGAGCCGCACACCACCGCGCTGGTTCTCTCGCGTCAAGACATGCCGGTCTTTAACGAGGCGGACCGCGCCGCCAGTGCCCGGGGAGCTCGAAAAGGCGGCTACGTGGTGCGCGAGCGCGACGACGCCGTCTTCACGCTGGTCGCTACTGGCTCGGAAGTCGGTGTCGTTCTCAGCGCGGCCGACGAACTCTCGACCAAGGACGTCGTGACGCGCGTGGTCGCCCTGCCGTGTTGGCGGTGCTTTGACGCACAGTCGTTGGAGTACAAGGCACACGTCCTTCGTCGATCGATTCCGTCAGTGGCTATTGAAGCGGGCGCGACACTCGGCTGGGCGAACTACGTTGATGATTCCATTGGGATTGACTCGTTCGGACTCTCGGCGCCGGGTGCCTTCATCTTTGACTACTTCAACATTGTTCCAGCGACGGTGGTTGCCCACGTCGAACGAGTCTTAAGCGAGGGAAAATGACCAATCTGAGCGATCTGTACAACGACTACGGCCAAAGCCCGTGGATCGACAACATCCGACGGGACTGGTTGAACGACGGCACGCTCACGAAGTTCGTGAGCGAGGGAGTTCGCGGACTCACGTCGAACCCTTCTATCTTCGCCAAGGCCCTAGCGACGTCGTCGGCCTACGACGCACTTATCGCCTCGTCGTCCGACACGAACCCCGAAGAGCTCTTCGAAACTTTAGCCGTCGAAGACGTGCGCGACGCTTGTGACGTGCTCGCTAGGGTCCACCAAAGTTCGCTGGTCGACTTCGCCTCGGGTAGCCGTCGCTACTTAGATGGATTCGTCTCTTTGGAGGTGTCGCCGCGCCTCGCTCGCGACACCGAGGGAACCATCGCGGCGGCCAAGCGACTCGCTGATCGCGTTGGACGCGACAACCTGTTCATCAAGATTCCGGCGACGAAGGAAGGCTTGGCGGCGATTCGGGCCGTGTTGGGTGCGGGTATCAGTGTGAACGTCACGTTGATCTTCTCTCTGGAGCGCTACGACGAAGTAATCACTGCTTGGACCTTGGGTCTAAAGGACGCCTACAACGCGGGGCACGAAGTGGGCTCTATCGCTAGCGTGGCGTCGTTCTTCGTCTCGCGCGTCGACGTAGCAGTCGACGCGTTGTTGCCCGAGGGTGATCCCCGCCGTGGCACGACCGCGAACGCCCAGGTGGCCGCGGCGTACGTTCTGTTCAATCAGCGAGTTTCGGGTGAGGACGTGACGACACTGCTGAGCCAGGGCGCACAGATTCAACGTCCACTGTGGGCTTCCACTTCCACGAAGAATCCAACGTATGACGATCTTCTCTACGTCAACTCAATCGTCGCCAATGAAACCGTCAATACGATGCCCGACGGCACTTTGGCGGACGTACTCGATCACGCAAACTTCTCTGCGTCGAATCTTCTAAGCAAGGAGAAGTGCCACGAGACGGCCGACCTTTTAAAAAATCTCGAACCCGACGTCTCGCTCAAAGACGTCACCGATCAACTCGAGATCGAGGGCGTTGATGCCTTTGCTAAGTCCTACGAAGAGCTGCTGGCCACGGTCTCGTCAAAGATGCGCGGCGCTCACTAAGTGAAGAGCCAATCGACGTCAATCTGTGGCGAATCAAAACTGCCGTTCGCTCATTTTTTTGATAGCGCGTCCTAGGATGCTTCCATGACGACGCTACGAGGCTCCTACACGTTGCGCGACCTTCTTGACGCTTCCTCGGCGTCACTCGCGCCCTCGGCATATCAAAGAGCGCGCGACGCCCACGGCTTTGTCGTGACGTACTCGCCCAAAGTCTTCATTCCGCTCACGAAGCTCTGTCGCGATCGCTGTGGCTACTGCACGTTCGCCCAAGCTCCCGCCCACGTAGCGTCACCGTACCTGAGCCTCGACGAAGTCATGGAGATCGCGAAGGCGGGCCAAGCCGCTGGTTGTACCGAGGCGCTCTTCACGCTCGGCGAACGGCCAGAGTTACGTTACGACGAAGCGGCCAGATGGCTCGCGGCTCGGGGCTATCACTCAACGGTTGACTACGTAGCTACCGCCGCGCAGATGGTCCTCGAAAGCACTGGCCTGCTCCCCCACGCGAACGCCGGCGCCCTCTTTCGACACGAACTCGAGCAACTACGAGGCGTGAGCGCGTCCCAAGGCATGATGCTTGAGACATTGTCTGACGTTCCAGCGCACCGACTAGCGCCCGACAAGGAACCTCAACGTCGCCTCGCCACACTGCGCTTCGCCGGTGAACTCAAAATTCCCTTTACGACAGGGCTACTGGTGGGCATTGGCGAGTCCCGCGAGAACCGCATCGACACCCTGCAAGCCATTAGCGCCGCGCACGAAGAGTTTGGTCACGTCCAAGAAGTCATCATTCAGAACTTCTTGCCCAAGCCCCGCACGGCCATGGCGCAACATCCGCCAGCGAGCGATGAGGAGTTCCACTGGACGATCGCGGTGGCGCGGCTCTTGTTGCCCGACGGCATCCACTTGCAAGCGCCCCCTAACCTCAGCGATGATCCAGCGTGTCTTCTCGACTTCGGCATCGACGACTTTGGGGGGATCTCACCAGTCACCGCCGACCACGTCAACCCCGAACGTGCGTGGCCAGCTGTGGCGACTCTCTTCGAGCAGTGTGCACTTCGCGGTTTTCACCTCACGCCTCGACTCACGGTCTACCCAGAGTTTGTCGGCGATCGCCTGGACTTCCTCGATGAGAAGGTGCGCCCCTACGCGCTCGCTCAGGCCGACGCACACTCGCTCGCGCGAAACGACACTTGGTACTCCGGGACCGAGAACACTCCACCCGCACCACCCACGTCGCGCACGCGTACTCGCGAAGTCATCGCACTGCTGTCGCGCTACGCACCAGGCTATGACTTCGAAGCCTGCGAACTAGTCACGCTCTTTAACGCTCGAGGTGGTGACTTCAACGCTGTCGTCGACGCCGCCGACTCCCTCCGCCAAGACCTCGTCGGCGACGCCGTGAGTTTCGTCATCAATCGCAACATCAACTACACCAACGTCTGCACGTTCAAGTGTCGCTTTTGTGCGTTTTCCAAAGGTCCTCTCTCATTGAATCTTCGCGGCGATCCGTACTTGCTAACCCTCGATGAGATCAGCGAGAGAGTTCGCGAAGCGGAGACTCGCGGCGCCACCGAGGTCTGTCTCCAGGGCGGCATCCACCCCAAATTCGATGGTGACTATTACATCGACGTCGTCGCGGCCGTCAAAGCTGGCTCGCCGACAATACATATTCACGCCTTCAGCGCGCTCGAGGTCTTTGAGGGCGCGCGTCGTTCGGAGCAAGACCTCGCGACGTACCTCCGACGACTAAAGGACGCGGGTCTAAAGACGCTGCCCGGTACGGCGGCGGAGATTCTCGACGACCGAGTACGCGCCGTTCTCTGTCCCGACAAGATCAACAGTGATCAATGGCTCGAGGTTCACAAAACGGCTCACGAGGTCGGTCTTCGTTCGAACATCACGATTATGTTCGGCGCGGTCGAGGACCCCGAGAGTTGGGCGACGCACTTGCTGCGCACGCGCGAACTGCAAAAGGTGACTGGTGGCTTCACTGAGTTTGTGCCTCTGCCCTTCGTGCACATGGCCACGCCACTGTTCTTGAAGGGCCGCTCGCGTAAGGGGCCCACGTTTCGCGAAGCCATCCTCATGCACGCCGTGGCACGGTTGCACTACGCGACATTGATCAACAACATTCAAGTCAGTTGGGTGAAGATGGGTGTCGAAGGTTCGCGGCGAATCCTCCAAGCCGGTGCTAACGACCTGGGCGGAACGTTGATGGACGAAAACATCTCTCGGGCCGCGGGCGCGACCCACGGACAAGAGATGGACGAACAGTCGCTGCGAGACCTGGTCGAACCGCTTGGTCGACCTTTGCACCAACGCAGCACGCTCTACCAGACGCTCTAGCCGTGTCGACGCTCATTGAGTCTCTACTCGAGGCGATTGCCCGGGATACGGAGATGTCGCCACAGCGGCGTGAACTATTGCGTGAACTATTGACGCGCGTCGTGGCCGTGGCGGACCTCGAAGCCGACACCAAGGATCTTCGCGTTGCGGTAACGGCGATCGACGAACTCCTCGGTGCCTTCGTGCTCTTCGACAAGTGGCGCGACCGACCCAAACTGACGGTCTTTGGTTCGGCGCGAACCAGTCCCGATGACCCTCTCTACGCCATGGCCCAGGAACTCTCTCACTCCATGACTGAACGAGGCTGGGTAACGATCACCGGTGCGGGACCGGGCATCATGGAGGCTTCGGCAAAGGGCGCGGGCAAAGAGAACACGCTCGGTGTCAACATCGAACTGCCCTTCGAGCAAATGGCCAACGAATTCATCGACGTCGATACCAACCTCGTGACGATGAAGTACTTCTTCACTCGAAAGGTTGCCCTCACTCGACCCTCAATGGCCTTTGTGGTGTTGCCCGGTGGCTTTGGCACGATGGATGAACTTTTCGAAGTCATCACCTTGATGCACACCGGCAAGACCACGCCAGCCCCCATTGTCTTGCTGGACACGCCCGATGGAACATACTGGAACAAGTGGATGACCTTCGTGGAGGAGGGTATCGTCGCTGACAACTACATCGGTCGCGAAGACACCTGCCTCGTTCGCCAGACGACGTCAGTCATTGAATCCATCGAAGAAGTAGAACGCTTCTATTCGAACTTTCAGAGTTTCGCCATCGAGGGTGATCGCGCTTCGATACTGTTGCGCCACACACCCACCACGGAGCAAGTGAGAGGTCTCGCCCTCATCGTTCCCAAGTTTGGCGAAGAGCGCGGATTTCTCTTAGAAGACGATCACACCCTCTCGTTTAGTTTTGATGGAAGGAACTACGTCAACTTGCGGCTCGTGATCGACGAAGTCAACCAGTGGACCAACTAATCGTCGCTGGCGTCGTCGTCACTTCGACGAAGCAGATGCTCCGCTTTTTGGAGGCTTCGCCGCACTCTTGAGAGTTGACGTTCTCGTTCCTTCGCGCTCTCGTCGCCCTCGGCGCGCAGTTGAGCGCGTACGGAATCAAAAATGGCGTCCGACACTCGTCGTTCAATAGCCGCGACCTCATCGGCGAGATCCTCAAAGGACTCCACTAGTCGACGACCACAACCTCGAGCTCGTCCTTGCCGTACTGAGCTCGAAGCACCTTCTTGTCGAACTTCCCCACACTCGTTTTGGGCACGCTCTCGATGAAGCTCCAGCGTTCGGGCAGCCACCATTTCACCACGCGCTCGGCGAGAAAGTCCTTGAGTTCCTGCGCACTCGCACTCTCGCCCGGACGAAGCACCACACAGCACAGGGGCCGCTCTTGCCACTTCTCGTCGGGCACCGCGATGACCGCCGCCTCAAAGACCGCCGGGTGAGCCATGACGGTCGATTCGAGTTCTACGGAACTGATCCATTCGCCGCCGGACTTGATCACGTCCTTGGTTCGATCACTCACCACCATGTAGCCCTCCGCGTCGAGGCTGCCAATGTCTCCGGTACGTAACCAACCGTCGCGGAACTTCTCGGGGTCGTCGACGCCAAAGTAAGAACCGGTAACCCAGGGTCCGCGAACCTCGAACTCGCCTACTGACTTACCGTCGCGAGGCAGTACGGTGCCATCGTCGGAGGTGACGCGAAGTTCGATCCCCGCCATGATTCGCCCGGCTTTCACGCGGTACTCAATCTCCAGCTCTTTTGGCGTGCCGGCGGGCGGTATCGACACGGCCGCCAAGGGACTCGTCTCGGTCATCCCCCAACCTTGAATCATGTCCAGGCCGTAGACGTCCCGAAAGGTCTCGATCATGAAACGCGGGACCGCGGCGCCACCGGCGAGTATCGCGCGCAGACTCGATAGATCCGTGTCCGGCGTCGTCTCGGCGACGCGCAACACGTCGTTCCAAATCGTTGGCACGCCCAGTGAGATCGTTGGGCGCAGTTCACGGATCATCTTGATGATCGGAGCGCCCTGAAGGTACATCTGGGGCATGATGAGTTCGATGCCGCCAAAGAACGCCGTGTAGACGGTGCCCCACGCGTTGACGTGAAACATCGGCACGATAACGAGACAGCGATCTTTTTCAGAGAGCCCTACGGAGTTCGCCGTCATCTGAGCCATCGAGTGCAGCCAGGTCGAACGGTGCGAGTAGACGACACCCTTGGGGTTTCCAGTCGTGCCCGAGGTGTAACACATGATGGCGGCATCACGCTCGTCGAGTACGGGCCACTCAAATCCGGGACGCTCAGCACTGATGAACGTTTCGTAGTCGAGTGTCTCACCCAACACGCCCGTCGGTTCGTCGCCGTGGACGATAATGGTCTTCACCAAAGGGATTTGGTCGCGCACTTTCGCTAGTAGTGGCGCCAGAACCGCGTCGACGATGATGACTTGATCCTCGGCGTGATTGATGATGTAGGCGAGTTGTTCAGGAAAGAGTCGGATGTTCAACGTGTGCAGCACCGCACCCATACTCGGAACAGCCAGGTAAGCCTCCATGTGGGTTTGGTTGTTCCACATGAAGGTCGCGACGCGCTCGCCCGACTTCACACCTAGTTTCGTCAACGCGGCCGCCAGTTGCTCGGCGCGCTTGGAGATCTGAAAGAAGGTCGCCTCTTCGACGCCGTCGGGCGTAACCGTAAAGATCTTCTTGTCCGCGTAAATGTACTCACCGTGACGGATTATGCCGCTGATCAACAGAGGCCCGTCTTGCATCGTGCTCTTCATAATCCCCCTCGAAACCCTGTCGGAACGATGCTACAAAATTCGCGAGCGTCCCTTGGTCACCAGGAGAGGCCGTAAGGCTCGACGGGAACCGGTAGCGAACTCGGTTGGCCACCGAGATAGGCGTCAATCGACGACGCGGCGCTGCGTCCTTCAGCGATGGCCCACACGATCAAGCTCTGGCCCCGCACGGCGTCGCCGCACGCAAAGACTGGGCACAACCCCGCAATCTCGCTAACGCGCCAACTGCTGTCTACCTTGAGGGTGTCTCTCGGCGTCATGAACGCTTCACTCTTGAGCCCTAGAACTTCGAGTTCGGGACCAACGAAGCCCGCGGCAATCAATACGAGATCGGCGGGCATGAGGACCACCTCGTCAGTGACGTGATCGCTCAGCGATATCGACGTGACGTGCTCGGATCCCTGAAACTCGAGAGTTTCGGTGGAAAAGCGACGCTCCCCTCCTTCGTCGTGGGCCGAGGTGGTTTTGAAGATTCGCGCCATCGTGGGCCAGGGTTGATCCGAGGCTCGTTCGTCGGGTGGTCGATCCAAAATCTCGATCTGAGTCACCGAGGCGGCACCGTGACGATGCACCGTGCCGAGACAGTCTGCTCCGGTATCGCCGCCGCCGAGGATGATGACGTGGCGCCCTTCGGCACTGACGGTGGGCGCCGCGTCCTCGTTGACGGCGCGATTGGCCGCCTCGAGATACGTCATTGCGACCATAACGCCCTCGAGGTCAGCACCATCCACGGGAATGAGTCGAGGACGCGTTGAGCCAATGGCGAGTACGACCGCGTCAAAGTCCTCTTGGAGCCTCGACAGGGGCGTTCCCTCGTCACCGATCGTCGCGTTGGTGACGAACTCAATCCCCGCTTCACGCATGACCGCCAACCGTCGATCGAGTACGGCTTTCTCCATTTTGAATTCGGGAATGCCGTAGCGAAGAAGACCGCCGATCGCGTCGTTTCGTTCAAACACGCTCACCGCGTGGCCGACGCTTCTCAGTTGCGCCGCCGCGGCGAGCCCGGCCGGTCCCGAACCCACGACCGCTACGCGCTTGCCAGTCTCTTCGGGCGTCGTGCTCGACACTTCGAGACCATTGGCGAAGGCGTGTTCAGCGACTTCGTACTCGAGCCGTTCAATGGTCACCGGGTCGCTACCAATGCCCAGCACGCACGCTGACTCACAGGGCGCCGGACAGAGGCGACCCGTGAACTCCGGAAAGTTATTCGTACTAAAGAGTTGGTCCGCGGCCTGAGACCACTGTTGGTGGTACGCACGGTCGTTGAACTCGGGAATTCGATTGCCGAGTGGACAACCCTGCATGCAAAAAGGAATGCCGCAGTCCATGCAGCGTGCGCCCTGATCGGCGATCTCGTCGTCACTCTGGGTTTGGTAGACCTCGTGCCAGTCGCGAAGTCGCACGGGAACCGGGCGATAACTCGGTCCTCGCCGGGGAATGTCGAGAAAGCCCGTGACCTTACCCACCCTTGACCTCGTCACGGATTCGCTGATACTCAGAAGTCTCGATGCGAACGAAGTTCATTCGTTCACTACGCCAGTCACGAAGAATCCTCTCGGTCTTCTTCGAGCCCGTCTCTTCGGTAAAACGCTCGAGCAACGCGAAAACCTTTTCGTCGTCGTCACTCTCCAAGAGCTCAATCTCGTATACCCCGGCGCTCAAGTGATCATGCACGGTGACGTGGGGGTCGTAGAGGTAGAGCGTGCCGCCGGACATGCCCGCGGCCAAGTTTCGCCCCACGCCGCCAAGAATCACCACGACGCCCCCGGTCATGTACTCACACGCGTGGTCGCCCGTTCCTTCAACGATGATCGTCGCGCCCGAGTTTCGCACGCCACAGCGCTCCCCCACGACGCCAGATATAAAGATTTCACCGCTCGTCGCGCCGTAACCAATGACGTTGCCCGCGATGATGTTCTCGTCACTCGCGAAAGTCGCGCGCTCGTCGGGACGGATAATGATGCGACCACCCGAGAGACCCTTGCCGGCGTAGTCGTTAGTGTCGCCGCTAAGTCGTACGGTCATACCCTTTGGCATGAAGGCGCCCAGACTTTGACCAGCGGAACCTTCGAAGTCGAGCTGGATGAGATCATCGTCCAGCGTCCGCTCTCCCAACGCCCGCGTGATGGCGCTACCCGTCAACGTGCCCACCGTGCGGTTCACGTTTCGAATAGTGGTGGCGTAACGAAAGGGAGCGCCCTTTCGCGCGGCGTCGACGCACGATGAGAGGAAGGTCCAGTCGAGGGCACCGTCGAGACCGTGATCTTGCTTCACGCTCTGGTGGCGCTGCTCGGGCTCGACGAGGGCCAACAGCGCACTGAGATCGAGGTCGTTGGTTGGATCCTCGATGGCGTTCACCGTCAATCTCGACGCGTCGCCAATGACTTCTTCGAGCGTGCGCGCCCCGAGGAACGCTAAGTACTCCCGAACCTCCTGGGCAATGAATTCAAAGAAGTTCTCAACGAACTCCGGCTTACCGGTGAATCGCTCACGAAGTTTGGGATTCTGTGTGGCGATACCCACGGGGCACGTGTCGAGATGACAGACCCGCATCATCACGCAGCCCGCCACGACGAGCGGCGCGCTGGCGAATCCAAACTCCTCGGCGCCGAGCAGCGCAGCGACGATAACGTCGCGCCCAGTCTTCAGTTGTCCGTCGGTTTGGAGGACGACGCGACTGCGTAAGCCGTTCGCGGCGAGGGTTTGATGCGCTTCGGCGAGACCCAACTCCCAGGGCGTACCTGCGTGCTTGAGTGAGGTCAACGGTGCGGCGCCGGTGCCGCCGTCATGGCCCGATATCAAGATGACGTCGGCGTGGGCTTTCGCTACGCCCGCCGCGATAGTACCCACGCCTTGTTCGCTCACGAGTTTCACGTGCACGCGCGCCTCGTCGTTGGCGCATTTGAGGTCGTAGATCAACTGGGCGAGATCTTCAATGGAGTAAATGTCGTGATGCGGTGGCGGCGAGATGAGACCAACACCGGGAGTTGAGTGACGGGTCTTGGCAATCCATGGCCAGACCTTCGAACCCGGCAACTGACCACCTTCGCCAGGTTTGGCCCCTTGGGCCATCTTGATCTGGAGGTCGTCGGCGTTGACGAGGTAACGACTCGTCACGCCAAAACGTCCCGACGCCACCTGCTTAATTGCCGAGCGCGAGTTCTCGCGAGGATTCGAAGTGTCGAAGCGCTCCTCATCCTCGCCGCCTTCACCGGTATTCGACTTGGCGCCAAGGCGATTCATGGCAACGGCGAGCGTCGCGTGGGCTTCTTCGGAGATTGAGCCATAGGACATCGCGCCGGTACTAAATCGTTTCACAATCGCGGCGACACTCTCCACCTCGTCAATGTGGAGGGGCGATCGACTTGGCACGAGGGAGAGCAATGAACGAAGGGTCAGATTGCCACTGCTCTGCTCGTCGACCAGCGTGGTGTACTCCTTGAACAAGTCGAAGCGCTTCTCGCGCGTGGCGTGCTGGAGCTTCTGGACGGTGCGAGGATTAAAGAGGTGCAGTTCACCCTCGCGACGCCACTGATACTCGCCACGATTCGTGATTTCAACGCGCTCGCCAACTTCGGGCTCGAAGGCACTCGCGTGCCAGCGCAGTACGTCCCTGGCCAAGTGCTCTAGGGTCACGCCACCGATTCGCGAGTGAAATCCGGGGAAGTATCGTGTCAACACCTCATCCGACACACCCACTGGCTCGAAGAGTTGAGAGCCAACGTAGCTCGCGACGGTGCTGACGCCCATTTTGGACATGACTTTTACGACACCCTTATTCAACGTCTTGCCGTACTGGTAACGCGCTTCAAAGGCCGTGAGTTCGTTGAGCTCACCCTGGTCGATCAGCGCATCGATTGATTCATAAGCGAGGTAGGGACAGACGGCCGAGGCGCCAAAGCCGAGCAACAGCGCGACGTGATGAACTTCACGCACGTCACCGGCCTCAATGATCAACGCCGCGTTCGTTCGGAGGTGTTCAGCCACGAGTCGATGGTGCACCGCGCTGGCGAGGAGTAAACTGGGAATTGGCGCGTGCGACTTCGACGTACCGCGGTCGCTCAAGATGACGATATTGACACCAGAACGTACCTGATCAACGACTGTATTAGTCACTTCGTCGAGTGCGGCCGCCAATCGGTCGGCTGAGGTTCCGGGACCGTGAGCGGCGAAGAGACCGTCGATGGCGACCGTACGAAAACCATGCACGCCGGGCTGTTCATCGATGTAACGAATCTTTACGAGTTCATTGACGCTAAGTACCGGTGAGGGCAACACAATTTGGTGGCAGTGTTCTTCACTCTCTCGAAGAAGATTCTCTTCTCCCCCAATCACCACGCGCGTCGAAGTGACGAGTTCCTCGCGAATCGCGTCCAGCGGCGGATTCGTTACTTGAGCGAAGAGCTGCGTGAAGTAGTCAAAGATCGATCGCGGCATCTTTGAAAGGAAGGGCAATGTCGTGTCGGAACCCATCGAACCAATGGGTTCTTCACCCACTTGGGCCATGTGACGGATAATGAGTCGCAGGTCCTCTTCGCTGTAGCCAAAACTCTTCTGTTGTTGTAACACCGAGAAGTGTTCGGGCGACAAGGTTGACGGTGTTTCAATGGCGTCGAGCGAGATCTGGTGACGTTCGAGCCACTCCGCGTAGGGAACTTTGGCGGCTAGCGAGGCCTTAAGTTCCTCGTCCTCAATTATTCGTCCTTGCTCAACGTCCACCAAAAAGACTCGGCCGGGCTGTAGTCGTCCTTTTCGCTCGATGTTCGATGGATCAATCGCCAAGACGCCCACTTCGCTCGAGAGAATGACGCGCTGATCCTTGGTCACCCAGAACCGTGCCGGACGCAAACCATTGCGGTCGAGCACCGCACCCACTACCCGACCATCGCAGAACGTCACGGAGGCGGGACCGTCCCAGGGTTCCATGAGTCCGGCGTGATAACGATAGAAGGCTCGTCGGTCGGGGCTCATGCCCGGTGCACGTTCCCACGCCTCAGGAATCATCATCAAAACGGCGTGCGGAAGCGATCGTCCGGAGTGAACGAGCAGTTCAACAACCTCGTCGAAGCTCGCCGAGTCACTCATGTTGGGCGTAATAATTGGCGTGAGCTCGCTCATGGGAAGCGGCAGTACGTCGCTCTCGAGCGTCGTTTCACGCGCGGTCATCCAGTTTCGGTTGCCTCGAACAGTGTTGATCTCGCCGTTATGTGAGATGAAACGAAATGGCTGGGCCAAGTCCCAACGGGGCAGCACGTTGGTGGAGAAGCGACTGTGCACGACCGCAATCGCCGACGTCAGACGTGGGTCAGAGAGGTCGTCAAAGTAGTGGCGAAGTTGGGGTGAGGTGAGCATGCCCTTGTAGATGAGCACCCGTGACGAACACGACGTCGCGTAGATCTCCACCGTGTGCTCGATGACCTTTCGTGCGCAGTACAGAGCGCGTTCGAGGTCAAGTTCGCTGTCTCGCTCGAACTTCGCGATTAACTGTTGGAGGAAGAGGGGCTCGGAAGCCTTCGACGTAGGTCCAAGAATCGAAGAGTCCACCGGAACCGCTCGCCATCCCAGTGAGACCAGTCCCACGCGCGCGAGCACCTCATCAAGGATGCGCTGAACCACCCCCAAGTCCAAAAGGGGCGACACCATCCAGTTCGCGACGCCGTACTCGCCAGGCGCGGGAACGTTCACGTCAAAGACCTCGCGAATGAACGCGTCCGGCATTTGGACGAGAATTCCGGCACCGTCTCCCGATTCGACGTCAGAACCGGTTGCGCCGCGGTGCTCCAGGTTTTCGAGAATGGTCAACGCGTCGAGCACGGTCGCGTTGGTTGGTCTGGCCGTGAGGTCCGCCACCATACCCACGCCGCATGCGTCGTGTTCAAAAGAAGGGTCGTAGAGGTTCTTAGTCATGGCGTTTTCCAATGGGGCAACGCTGACCCACGTCAATTATACAGAAAAACAGTCGCATTCTCTACCCCTACGCTGGTCGCGTGACCTCAACCCCGCGTGACGCACTTGTTGTCGGTGGCGGCATTATTGGACTGACCGCTTCGTTCACCCTCGCCAGGGAGGGTTGGCGTGTGACGATGTTCGATCCCACTCCCGGCAAAGGTGCCACGTGGGCCGCCGCGGGCATGATCGCACCACTCGGCGAAGTCGCACCCGGCGAAGAGGAGAACTTTCTGCGCCAACGTGGCGCACTCGCTGAGTGGCGCACGTTATCGTCACGGATCGCCGACGTCACGGGCGAAGGCGTGCACTTGATGGAAACGGGAACATTGATCGTTGGCTACGACGCGAGTGACCGGCGTCTCGTCAGTCAGTTTTCCATCGTCGCTACGAGTTACGGCGCTCTTCCCCTCGATGTTTCCAGAGAGAGCCACGAAACACTCTTTGAGGGACTCTCCCCACGAATCAGACACGGCCTGCTCCTAGAAGGAGACGCGTGGCTCGATCCCGATCAAGCCGTTGAAGTTCTCACTCGAGCGATCGAAGAGCTCGGCGTTACGGTGGTGCACCAACAAGTTTGTCGCGCCGCCACGATTCTGAATCGAGTGGAGGTGAGGACGGACGACGGCATCTACGAAGGCGACCTAGGGATTCTCGCGACGGGCGCGACCGCGCTGCCTCAGGGAGTTGGTGGAAAGGTTGTCAATTCGGTGCGCCCCGTGCGCGGGATGACGGTACGGGTGCAAGGTCTCGATCGTTCGTCACTACCCACGGTCCGCGCGTTCGTTCGAGGACGTTCGTTCTACATGGTGAGCCGTCCGGGTGGCTACTGCGTGCTCGGTGCCTCCTCGGATGAACACGAGGAGCTGATCGTCGAAGTAGGTGACCTCCAACGCTTGCTCCGCGACGCCTTGGACGTCGTACCGTCGCTCGAAGTCGCCGCCTTCGTCGAAACTCGCCAAGGACTTCGCCCCGCGAGCAAGGACCTCTCGCCTTTTTTTGAGGTCATAGAGGATCGCTGGGCCTGGTCCTCTGGTCACTATCGTCATGGCGTGACACTGGCTCCCTTTGCTGCCAAAGAGATCTTAGCCTTCGCTCAAGGTCTCACGTGATTAGGGTCAACGGCACCGACGACGACTTTCTTGCCGAGACAGTTCTGGCACTCATGGAGCGTCGTCAGATTGAGTCTCGCGGTGTCGCCGTGGCGCTCGACGGTGAGATCGTACGACGCTCCGAATGGTCTTCGACCGTCGTCAACGATGGCAGCAGTATCGAAATAGTCACGGCCGCGGCCGGAGGATAGGTAGGGATCACGATGGCAGTCGACGAATTGATAACCGCGTTGGACCAACGAATACTCGAGGCCCTGCAGGCCAAGGCGACGGGAGAGACCATTGCCTACCTCTGCGAGGCACGAGCGTGGTTGACAAATCCCTCCCAAGAGCACGGCGCACATCGTCCAGAAGGTTAAAACGGCCCGACTAGGATGGCTCGTTCACGGGCTGTGGCTTAGTTTGGTCTAGAGCGCTCGGCTGGGGGCCGAGAGATCGGGAGTTCAAATCTCCCCAGCCCGACCAATCTGATTATCGGCTACTCGTCGCGGTGAATTGGCCACTCGTAACGCCCGGCATTGATGGGTACTTCACCCTTCTTTTCGAGGTACTGAGAAAAGCTCGCGAGCCACTCCTGGTACCACGCGCGCAGCGTCTCGTTCATCAGCGCCACAGGGATTTCGCCAATGGCCGGATACTGCTGCTGCAGCGCTTCAAAGACCTCGAGACTCGCTTCGGCGTCTTCCACGGCCGCGTGCGCACTCCCCAACGTGACGCCGTAATGAACACAAAGATCGCTGAGTTTGCGCGAGCCTTTACGCCACTTGTCAAAGTGTCGATCGAGAATAAGCACGTCGAGCACCGGGCCTACGGCGCCTCGTTGTTCGAGCGTCGCGCTCCCAAGCCGCTGGCAGAGTGAATTAACCATAGTGAGGTCGTAGGAAACGTTCATGCCGACAACGACGTCCCCGGCGGACCAGACCGCCGTGAGTCGTTCGGCCACCGTTTCCATCGCCTCACGAAGCGGCGTCGCGTCAGCGACCATGTCGTCGGTGATGCCGTGAATGGCGGCGGCGCCCGAGGGAATCGGAACGCCGGGGTTGACGTAACCACCCTCGCGCTTTGACACGACGCCACTCTCACCTGAAAGGCGCTCAACAAAGCCGTACGAGACCGGCACGTCAAGGAAGGAACTGACACCCGTCGTCTCTAAGTCAAAACCAATGAAATGAGTCACGTACGTCCTCGGTCCGGTGCTTCGCTTAGATTAGTGAGCCGCACTGAACAAAGTCGTCTCAAACCGTGACGTTCTCGATGCGACCAAGTCTTTCGATCTCCGTGACGACCCGGTCGCCCGGCTTCAAAAAAACCGGCGGCGTGTGGCCCTGGCCCACACCGTGGGGGCTGCCGGTGAAAATGAGGTCGCCGGGTCGAAGTTCAACGATGCTGCTGAGATAGCTCACAACTTCTGCGACGCTGAAGACCATGTCGCTCGTCGTCGAATTTTGATACTCCGTGCCACTGACACTGCACGTAATAGCCAGCGAGTTCGGAAAGGCAACGTCGTCGGTCGTTGTCAACCAAGGACCTATGGGTGAGAAGTTGCGAAACGACTTTCCCAGAGAGAACTGCGCGGACGGACCCCTCATCTGTAAGGTGCGCTCGGAGAAGTCCTGGCCCACGCAATATCCGGCAACGGCGCTCAACGCGTCGTCGACGGCGAGGTTGCGTGCTTTGGTGCCCAACACGACGACTAGTTCGGCCTCGAAGTCCGTGGTGGCGCTTGGAATCGGGACTTCGTCATTTGGCCCACAGAGCGAGGAGACGAACTTCGTGAAGATCATGGGCTGCGTCGGCAGGTCGAGGCCCATCTCTTCGGCGTGGTGACGATAGTTGAGACCCACCGCAAAAATCTGCTGCGGGACGGTCACGACGGGGCCCAAACGGGGATCACCGTAGAGCGCGTCAGGTGGCGTTGAGTCACTGGGATTTGGCTGGGCGGCGCTGAACCACACGCGAAGTTTGTCGATTTGCCCAACACACTTATCCACCGAGGCGGAAAAGGCGCCGTTGGAACTCGTCGCTACGTCAATAAGACCTTCGTCGGTGACGATCGTCGATCGTCCCGCCAGATTGGCAAGTCGCATTGAAACACGGTGCTTTCACTAAGGAGCAGAGCTCGAGGGGGGTCTTGTCATTTTACGACACCTTCAAGGGATCTTTGTTCTCTTAGACGTGACGAGGTGCCTTAAGCGCATTGGCTACCTAGAAGCCATCCGACAAGCAGTCCCTCGGTAGAATTGGACGTCAAAGGCCGGTGTGAGAACCGGCGTTCGCGCGGTTGGGGCCCGCGAAAGACGTCGCACTAGGAGAGGGTGATCCCGGCCGTTGGCTGGACACAGTATGGAGAAGAAGGACCCCTTCGTCTTACGCCACCTCGCCGAAGTACAACCAGACCTGTGGTGGTTGGACTCCGATCCTCTCGAGCCCGAGCCGCACGCGGCCCTCATTGGCGACCTCGGCGCCGATCTCTGTGTCGTGGGCGCGGGCTACACGGGACTTTGGACGGCGCTCCTGGCCAAAGAACGCGATCCCCACCGCGACGTCATCGTGCTCGAGCAGTACGAGACGGGTGCGGGCGCCTCTGGGCGGAACGGCGGTTTCTGCAGCGCGTCACTTACCCACGGCTTCGCCAACGGGATGCGCCGCTTTCCCACCGAGATGCCCATCATTGAACGACTGGCGCGCGACAACCTTGACGAGATTGAAGCCACGATCGATCGCTACGCGATTGAATGTGACTGGGAGAGAACGGGAGAACTCCGTGTCGCGGTCGCGGAGTGGCAGTTCAAGGGAATGGTCGAGGAAGCGCGACTGCGTAACGAGATGGGTGACAACGTAGAAGTCCTCGACAAATCCCAAGTACAAGCGCGAATCCACTCCCCCTCCTACGAGGGCGCACTGTTTGACCACGACGGCAACGCACTCGTCGACCCCGCACGATTGGTGTGGGGGCTCGAACGGGCGTGCACGTCACTTGGCGTGAAGATCTTCGAGAATTCAAAGGTGGAATGGCTCGAAAATGTCGACGACGCCGTTCGGGTGCACACGCCCTACGGTGCCGTTACCGCGGCAAAAGTCGCCCTCGCGACCAACGTCTTTCCTTCCCTGATTCGCCAAGCCCGCAAGTATGTCGTGCCGGTCTACGACTACACCCTGGTCACCGAGCCGCTCAGTGACGCACAGATGGAGAGCATTGGCTGGAAAGACCGAGAGGGAGTCGCCGACTCTGGAAATCAGTTCCACTACTACCGACTCACGAAGGACAACTGCATCCTGTGGGGCGGCTACGACGCGATCTACAACTTTCGCGCCAAGGCTCGTCGTGAGTTCGAGTTCAACGCCGAGACCTACGCCAAACTCGCCAAACACTTTCTCAAAACCTTCCCCCAACTCGTGGGCGTGCGTTTCACGCACGCGTGGGGCGGCTCCATCGACACTTGTACACGCTTCTCACCCTTCTGGGGAACGTCGTTCGAAGGCAAGGCCGTCTACGTCATGGGATTCACCGGCCTCGGCGTCGCGTCAACGCGTTTTGGTGCGTCGACCATGCTCGATCTCTTGGATGGACACATCACCGAACGTACGAAGTTGGCGATGGTTCGAAAGAAGCCCATGCCTTTTCCACCCGAGCCCTTCAAGTGGATCTTTATTCGCATCACGCAACGGGCGATTCAACGCGCCGACGATCACTTTGGCAAACGGGGACTCTGGTTGAAACTCCTCGACCTCTTCAATCTCGGCTTCGACTCCTAGTTACACAACACCCCCGGCCAGGGCCGGGGGTGTTGCACGCGGACTATTCGTCGCCGCCGGAATCCTCGGCCATGAGACCGGAGATCATGTTGACGACCGTGGGGTCCATCAGCGTTGTCACGTCACCCAGCGAACGATTCTCCGCGACGTCACGCAAAAGTCGACGCATGATCTTTCCCGAGCGAGTCTTTGGCAACTCTGGCGTCAGGATGATCTGTCGGGGTTTCGCAATCGGTCCAATGACTTTCGACACGTGTTCGCGCAGTTCGGTGATGAGGATCGTTTGATCCTCGTTCGCGCTATCGGCGGACATCTTGAGCGTAACGAAGGCGACAATGGCCTGGCCGGTCGTGTCGTCCGACGCGCCCACGACCGCGGCCTCTGCCACGGCGGGGTGCCCCACCAACGCGTGTTCGACCTCAGTTGTGGAGAGTCGGTGACCGGAGATATTCATGACGTCGTCAATTCGTCCGAGCAACCATAGGTCGCCGTTCTCATCGCGCTTTGCGCCGTCACCGGCGAAGTACGAACCGGGGAATCGTGACCAGTACGTCTCCTTGAAGCGCTCGGGATCACCGTAGATGCCGCGCGTCATCGAAGGCCAAGGCTGGGTGATGACGAGATAACCGCCCTCGCCGTTGCCCACCGACTTGCCTTCGTTGTCAACGACGTCCACCGAGATGCCGGGCAACGCCGTCATCGCGGCGCCCGGCTTAGTGGCCGTGATGCCCGGCAGGGGCGAGATCATGATCGCGCCGGTCTCGGTCTGCCACCACGTGTCAACAATGGGACAACGATCGCCACCAATGTACTTGCGATACCAGATCCACGCTTCGGGATTAATGGGTTCACCCACCGTGCCTAGTAGTCGCAGACTGGAGAGATCGTGACCTTCTGGGTGTTCGTGCCCCCATTTCATGAGTGTTCGAATGGTGGTGGGCGCGGTGTAGAGAATCGTCGCCTTGAACTCCTCGATGATCTTCCACCAACGATCTTTGCCGCCCGAGTCCGGTAGACCTTCGTACATGATCTGGGTGACGCCGTTGATCAAGGGACCGTAGACGATGTAGCTGTGGCCCGTGATCCAACCAATATCGGCCGCCGTCCAGCAGATATCCGTGTCTTTCTTGACGTCAAAGATGTTGTAGTGCGTCGTGGCGACCTGCGTGAGGTAGCCACCCGTTGTGTGAAAAATTCCCTTGGGCTTGGCGGTCGTCCCCGAGGTGTACATGATGAACATCGTGTGCTCGGCGTCAAAGGACTCGTAGGCGTGTGTGTCACTTTGGCGATCCACCACGTCGTGCCACCAGTGGTCACGCCCCTCAACCCAGTTGACGTCACCGCCGGTGCGACGAACGACCAAAACCGCCTTGACGTTCGGGCAACTTTCGAGCGCCTCATCGACCGCAGGCTTTAGGGGACTCGGCGCACCACGACGAAACGCCCCGTCGGCGGTGACCACGTACTGACAGTCCGAGTCGAGGATGCGACTCGAAAGTGATTCGGCAGAGAATCCACCAAAGACTACCGAGTGCACCGCGCCGAGGCGAACAATGGCGAGCATCGTCACGACGGCTTCGGGGATCATGGGCATGTACACGGCAACTCGGTCACCAGACTTCACGCCCAGCTCGGTCAGCGCGTTCGCGGCCTGAGCGACGAGCTTCTGTAGATCAGCGTAAGTAATCGTGCGCGATTCTCCTTCCGCGTCGCCCACCCAGTAATACGCGACCTTGTCACCCTTGCCGGCATCGACGTGACGATCAACGCAGTTATACGAGGCGTTGAGCGTGCCGTCACTAAACCACTTCGCAAAGGGCAGTTCCCACTCGAGCGTCTTGGTGGGCGCCTTCGTCCAACTCAGTCGATCAGCCTGGCTTCGCCAGTAGGCAACAGGATCGGCCTGCGCCTCGGCGTAAATTGACGGTTGCGCGTTGGCCTGCTTCGCGAACTCCTTCGTCGGCGCGAAGCTGCGCGTCTCTTCGAGCCATGCTTCAAGTTTTGCTTCACTCATTTCATTCCCCCGCTCAAATTGCTTTAGTAGATCGCTGCGTCCACGAAAACCAACGGCCTTCGTCGACTGAAGTTGAGAGTAGTGCCCTCGTTGTCATAAATGCCAACAGCGCCCGGTCCTTTCGGAACGGGCGCTGTTGGCGGTTGGGTCCGGTGGCAAGCCACCAGTGACCCCACGTTAGCTTCTAGGACCTACCGGCAACACGACCTTGCCATGGGTCTCATTGACGACCCCGGCCGCGGAGGCGTACCAAGCGGCAACCGCGGTCGCAAGACCGACCCAGCCGCCGATCCTGATCATGTCGGTGTGGCCCGCGCCCCAATTACCAATGGTCAAGAAAATAAAGGTAATCGACAGCAACACGAACACCGTAAGCACTGCGTTGTTCGTCTTCGTAGCAGCCAAAGTCATGTACAGGGTGAAGATCGTCCAACCAAGCAGGAAGATCGCCACCGTGTCAGTATTGGCGGCCGTAACGTGGTTCACCAAGTACCAAAACGACAGCCAAAAGGCACCGAAAGACGTGAACGCCAGCGCCGCAAAGGTGTTCTTACGAACGAACTCCCACATACCCGCAAGGAGCTGGGCAATACCGCCGTAGAAGATCGCCAGTGCCAGTGCCGCGACAACGCCGCCGCCGTGCCATAGGTTCGCGTTCCAAGAACTTAGGGCGAACGTCGTCATAGCGAATCCTGCCAGCCCTAACGGGCCTGGATCCGCAACTCTCTGTTCCATGTAATACCCCCATGCAATGATCACTTCAAACCACCGAGGTGGCGGCTCGGTTTAGAGTTAACACCACCGAAACGATGCAAACGGGGACTGAAAGTCCCTTTTATGTGAGCCGATTCACAAACTCGCGGTCCCTACTACTGGGTAACCATTGGCATTACAACGAAATGTCCAAGAAAGTTAGTTTTCGGAAAACTTCGGGCCCTAGTGCCAAACTCAGTCGATGGCGGCGCGAAACGAGGCAATGAAGCGCTCGACGTCAGTCGTTGTTGCGCCGTCGAGCATCAGTTTTACGAGCGCCGATCCAACGATGACCCCGTCGCTGTACGAGGCCGCCTTCGCGGCTTGCTCTGGTGTGGTGATGCCAATACCAACGTAAATGGGCACGTCACTCGCCTCGCGAAGCGTCGCCACCACTCGCGCTCCGTCACCTTCGTCGTTCGCGGCACCAGTCACGGCCATGCGCGCCGACGCGTAAACGAAGCCCTGAGTCCGTTGAACAATCTCGTGAGCCCTCGGCGCTGGCGTTGAGGGCGCTACCAAATAGATGGTCGCGACGTCACTTTGGTCACAGGCCCTTCGCCAGTCACCGGACTCTTCGAGTGGCAAATCGGGCACGATCGCTCCGCTGATGCCGGCGTCTCGCAGCCGTCCTGCCGCACGGTCAAGTCCGTAGTGCAGAAAGATGTTGTAGTAGGTCATGGCAATGAGTGGCACGTCGCTCCTCAGTGATTCCAGCTCTTGACAAATTGACTCGAGTGTGGTTCCGCGGTTTAGAGCGTTCAGGGCTGCTTCTTGGATGACGACGCCGTCAATCATTGGATCCGAAAAGGGAATACCGATCTCAATGGCGTCCGCGCCGCCGAGCGCGGCCGCCTCGACGTAGCGTGTCCACTCGGGCGTCGCACCGGCGACGAAATAGGGCACGAGCGCTTTTCGTGCGCTTTGGCGAACGTCACGTAAGCGCACTTCGAGAGACTTCACGCCTCACCCCTCAACATCGCGCGCACTTGGGCTACGTCCTTGTCGCCGCGACCCGAAAGATTCAGCAGTACCGACGAGCCAACCGGGAGGAGGCGACCGGTCTCGCGCACGATCCAGGCCAGCGCGTGCGCCGTCTCGAGCGCGGGAATGATGCCCTCGGACTCGCTCAAGAGCGACAGGGCACCGAGGACTTCGTCGTCGGCCACCGCGTAGTACTCCGCTCGACTGATCGCCGCGAGATGTGCGTGTTCGGGTCCGATGCCCGGATAGTCGAGACCGGCCGATATTGAGTGGGCCTCTTCGATTTGACCAAACTCGTCTTGGAGCAACAGTGATCGCATGCCGTGCAGAACGCCCGGTGATCCACTACGAACCGCGGCACCTCCGAATGCTTCAACGCCCACGAGGCGCGCGTCGGTGTTCGC
This sequence comes from Acidimicrobiales bacterium, assembly GCA_036511495.1. Lineage (GTDB taxonomy): Bacteria > Actinomycetota > Acidimicrobiia > Acidimicrobiales > RAAP-2 > RAAP-2. The sequence continues at coordinate 46,882 of DATCCC010000020.1, forward strand.
GAAGCCTGAAAAGACCCCCGCCGCGTTCGATCCCCCACCCACGCAGGCGACCACCACGTCGGGCGTGCCGACGCCGAGATCGTCCAGTTGCTGTGCTGCCTCGCTGCCGATGATGCTTTGGAACTCGCGCACCATCCAAGGAAAAGGGTGGGGACCCATCACCGAACCAATGCAGTAGTGCGTGTCCGCGACACACGTGACCCACTCACGCATCGCCTCGTTGACGGCGTCCTTCAGTGTTCGTGAACCCGACGTCACGGGTACCACCGTGGCGCCTAAGAGTTCCATGCGAAACACGTTGAGTTCTTGGCGAACCGTGTCGACCTCGCCCATGTACACCGTGCACGCGAGACCGAGGCGAGCCGCGGCGGTGGCGGTAGCGACGCCGTGTTGGCCCGCACCAGTCTCGGCGATCACGCGTGACTTGCCCATTCTTTTGGTGAGCAGCGTCTGACCAACCACGTTATTAATCTTGTGCGAGCCGGTGTGCGCGAGATCCTCTCGCTTAGCGAAGAGTCGAAGACCGAGTTGCTCAGAAAGTCTCGGCAGCGGCGTCACCGGGGTGGGTCGTCCGGCAAATTGGTGCAACACCGTTCGATATTCGTCCACGAACGTCGAATCACTCCAGGCCTCACGAAAGGCCGCCTCGAGTTCGAGGCAGGCCGGAATCAACGCTTCGGGAACGAAGCGACCACCGAAGTCGCCGAATCGACCGTACTCATCGGGTGCGCCCATAACGTCGTGCTCTACCACGTCACTCCTCTTGACCAAACATCTGGCGAGCGTTGAAAACAAAACTCTGCACCAATTCGGGGTCCTTGTGTCGAGGTGCACTTTCTACACCACTCGCACAGTCCACCCCCCACGCGTTCGTGAGCGCTATCACGTTAGCGACGTTCTTGGAGTTCAGCCCTCCGGCCACGATCACCGGTACGCGAAAGGGACGAGCAAAAAGACGATCCCACGAATGTGCTTCGCCGGACCCCGGACGCGGTCCATCAACTAACACGACGTCAACGCTCAACTCATTGAACTCCTCGAGCTCCGCGTCATCGATGTTCAGAGCCTTGATGACAATGAGTTCCCTCTCGCGGAGGCGATGGAGTAGATCGCCACTGATTTCGTCGTGCAGTTGCACCATCTCAACGTCCAACGCGGCGAGTGTGTCGAGAATGAATGCGTCGTCGCCACTACGAAAGACCGCACAGTTGAGTATCTGACCTCTAGTGACCTCGAGAACATCGCGCGCTTGCTCGAGCGTGACGCGACGGGGCGAATCCGCAAAGTTCAGCCCGATGGCGCTCGCGCCGGACTTCACGACGATCGTGGCGTCGTCAACGTTGGTCACCCCGCAGATCTTGATAAATCCCGCGCGCGAGAGTTCAAGCACGCAGACCGCTTGGAACGAGCGAAAAGGCCTTCACCGTGGCGCCGGGATCGGCTGCCGTAACGAACGCCTCACCCACCAATACCGCGTCAAAGCCCACCTGGGCGGCGCGTTCAATGTCGGACGTATTAGACAGCCCCGACTCACAGATCGTTAGACAGTCGCGTGGTAGCGAGGCAATAACCGACGCCGCGTGCTCGGGATCGACTTCAAAAGTTCGAAGATCTCGTTGATTGACGCCAACGATCCGGGCTCCCGCGTTCAGCGCCCGCGTCGCCTCATGCGCGTCGTGCACTTCCACGAGAGCATCAATTCCGCAACCGTGGGCCAGGTCGATAAACGACGCCAGATCGTCGTCGCTGAGAGCCGAGACAATGAGCAGTACCGCCGCGGCGCCGCCCTCCACCGCGTCGAGGACGTCGTTTTCACTGACGGTGAAGTCTTTTCGAAGCACCGGCAGTGCCACCGCATTACGAACAACGAGTAGGTCATCCATCGAACCACCAAAAAACTCCTCGTCCGTCAGGACCGAGATCGCACTCGCGTCATTGTCCCGGTAGAGCTTGGCCGTTTCGGCGATATCGAGATCGTGAGCGAGCCAACCCTTTGAGGGCGAACGACGCTTCAGTTCAGCGATCACTTTGATGAAGGGTGACGAGCCCTGACGAAGAATCAATATGAACGAGGGTCCGTCGTAGCGAATCTGTTCCACACGTTCGCGCCAGTCGCGCTGATCGAGTGCGGCTCGGCGTCGATGACTCTCCAGAATTGTGTCGAGGTACGTGGTCGCCATTCAGAAATGGTAGTTGTGACAACGAAGTACTAGGCCACGACTATCGTGTCGCTATGTCAGCACTCAGTTTCACGCGGATCTAGCAATGCAGTCGTTTGCCCTAGATGTGCTGAACCCTCTCGTGCGGGGCACTGACCTAGAACGCGAGGAGGCTCGTCTCGCGCTCTTAGAGATACTCGAGGGTCGCGTCGATGCCGTCTTGATTGCTAGTTTCCTCACCGCCCTCACCGCCAAAGGTGAAACGGCTGAGGAGATGACCGGATTCATCGACGCCATGATCGCTTCAGCGACCACGTTTGTCGTCGGTCCCGACGCGATTGACGTCGTGGGCACCGGAGGCGACCAGCTGCACAGCGTGAACGTCTCGACGATGGCCGCCCTCGCGGTCGCTGGTTGTGGCGTGCCGGTCGCCAAGCACGGCAACCGCGCCGCATCCTCGTCGGTGGGTTCCGCCGATGTTCTCGAAGCACTCGGCGTTCGACTCGAAGCTTCGGAAGAGATAGTTCGGGCCTGTATTGAGGGTGCCGGCATTGGGTTTCTCTTTGCGCCAACGTTCCATCACGCGTTGGGTTACTTAACGCCAATCCGGCGAGCCCTTGGTTTTCGAACTATTTTCAACGTACTAGGACCTCTGGCTAATCCCGCGCTCGTCCAACGAACCCTGATTGGTGTGGCGCAACGTCCACTCCTCGATCACATGACCGAGGTCTTACAAGCGAGGGGCATTCTCTACGCGATACTCGTTAACTCGGACGACGGCCTGGACGAACTCTCCCTCGGCTCACCGTCGAACTTACGGTTCATTACACCCAGTGAGCGGACGTCGCAGCGTGTCGATGCGGGCGCAGAACTGGGTATGCGACACAGCGCGGAGAGTATTCGCGGCGGCGACACCGACCACAACGTTCACGTCGTGCGCTCATTTCTTGAAGGAAGGCAGGGCCCGGTCTTTGACGTCGTCTGCGCAAACGCCGCACTCGCGATGATGGTCGCCGGAAAAGCCACGACGCTCACTCAAGGATTCGCGCTCGCCAGCGCCAGCGTCGTTGAAGGTCACGCGGCGCTCGCCCTCGAGCGACTCATCGAAATCTCTAACGCCTAGAGAGGACGCAGTTCCGCTCGGTAACGATGGGCATTCATGACGTAGAGCGCCGCGGCGGCAACGATCGACGCTTCGTCGCTCGCGTCCCAACGAATGTCGGCCGGTACGCCAACGGCCAATGAGTTGGCGGGAACTTGCATCCGGTTGCGCACGACCGCGCCGGCGCCGACGGTCGCGCCGCTGTGGACTTCGGCGAGATGAAGTACCACGGAACCACTTCCAATGAGTGCGCGGTCGTGAATGACGCATCCCTCTAAGTGCGCGAGATGCCCGACGACGCAGTCACTGCCAATGACCGTAGGAAAGTCCGCCACGGCGTGGATGATGGCACCGTCTTGAATCGACGTGCGCTCGCCCACGATGATGGTGCCGTAATCGCCGCGCAGCACCGCGCCCGGCCAAATTGAAGATTCGGCCCCGATGCGCACGTCACCAATCACGACGGCGTCGGGGTGAATGTAAGCGTCGGGGTGGATGTCGGGTTCGCGGTCGCCGAGAACGTAAATGGGCACGAAATTCCTCCTAGTGGACTATCCACGAAATTATCTGATAGATCCGCCAGCCGAGGTAGATAATCGACGCCACGATGAAAAACCGCCACCGCCACGGGACGCCTACGTGGACCGGTTCGACGATTTCGGTGCCACAGACCTCGCACACGTCGCCCTCTTCGGGACGATCACAGACCTCGCACCAGTTCGCCACTACTCGACTCGTACGCGCACTCGAATCGGAGAGGCGCCTAACTCGAAACGTTCGCGAAGACTTCGCTCCACGTAGCGAAGGTAGGTCGAAGGCAGTCGGCCCGCGACGAACAGGGTAAAGGTCGGCGGCTCCGTGGCACCTTGAACGGCGTAGCGAATCTTTCCCGTCGGCGCCGGTTGCTTGATTTGTAAGTCACGAATAGCTCTGTTCAGCGCGCCCGTTGGCACTCGCTTAGCGTAATCAATGGCCGCGTTCGACAGGGCCGGCAACAGACGGTGCACGCCCTTGCCCGACAGCGCGGTCGTCTTTAGCACTGGCGCGTCGCCAAGAAACGCGAGCTTCTCGCCCACCGTGGCGAGTACGGCGTCGCGTTCCTCGCTCGCCACGAGCTCCCACTTGTTCAGAATCACGATGGCCGGGCAGCCCGAGGCGGAGATGCGCTCGGCGAGGCGTTGATCCTGACCGGTCGCACCATCGGTGGCATCGATGACGAGAATTGCGATGTCCGCCCGATCCAAAGCGTCGAGACTTCTCAACACGGAGTAGGTCTCGAGACCGGCCTCAGTGCGAGCGCGCTTTCTCATGCCCGCGGTGTCGATGAAGCGAATGAGACCCGCGCTCGTGTCCACGACGGTGTCGATTGCGTCGCGCGTCGTACCGGGCAAGTCGTGGACGACCGAACGCTCTTCACCAATGAGCTGGTTAAACAGCGTGGACTTACCCACGTTGGGTCGTCCGACGATCGCGACTCGAAGGGCGCCATCGCTGGCCTCGTCAATCTCGGGTTCGACCGACGACTCACCTAACTGATCGACGATACGGTCCAAAAGATCACCGGCGCCTCGGCCGTGTTGGGCACTCACCATAAACGGGTCACCGACACCCAGGCTAAGAAACTCCCAACTACTAGCTTCATGTTGTTGGTCGTCCACCTTGTTGACGACCAACATCACCGGGTGGCCACTCTTTCGTACCCAGCGCGCGGCGTGCGAGTCTTCGTCGACGGGACCAGTGGCCGCGTCAACGACCAGGAGCACCAACGACGCCGAGGCGAGAGCCGCTTCGGCTTGTTGAGAGACTTTGTTTTCTAAGGAGTCGCCCGCTTCGAGCCAACCTCCCGTGTCGACGACGTCAAAGGCCACGCCGCGCCACTCGACCTCGACGGCCTTGCGATCGCGCGTGACGCCGCGCTGTTCTTCAACAACAGCGATTCTCTTTCCCGCCATGCGATTGACCAGTGAACTTTTGCCGACGTTGGGACGACCGACGACGACCACTTGAGGATTCTTCACGCGTGACTCAGCCCTCTGGCACGTACCTTTTCGAGCGCCGTGCGCAGGTCGTGACCAGTTGTGGCGACGGTCATGACGGGACGAGGGAGATCCTCGAGCGTGAGGCCATCGAGAAAGCGTCCCTCGGAGAGACAGACGTCGGGCAAGAGGCACACGTTGGTCTCGGACACGTCGGCGAGGGCTGTCTGGAGGTCTTGTCCGGTCATGAGACCCGCGACTTTGATATTGCCGCCGAAGTACCGATTCTTCACTGCCTTCACCTCAACGTCGCCAAAACCGTGCTCGTCAAAGAGTGTGCGCAGAATGGGCGCCGCGTACTCACCCGTCAAAACCGTCACGTCCTCACCGCTGTAGTTCTGAGTCTCAAAGGTTCGCGGTGCGCGATAGCCCAGTGCGGGGGCGCCGTCGACGGACTGAAAGAAACCAGAACCCAATTTGGCCATGTAGGTACCCTCAGCAAAGCTCTCGATGAACGCGGCTACGAGTCCAACTCCGTTTTCGGCCTCGTCGAGACTTTCGAAACTCTCGCTCGAGGGCGGCAAAAGGCCCGCTACGAGATAGAACTCATCACTGGCGAAGACCTTTGCCTTGCCGAAGAGCTCCCTCGTGAGCTTTTGGAAACGTTCAGCAAGTTCCACGACGTCAAGGGCCTCTTCGGCGTTATGCGAACGCATGGTCTCTTCAATGGTGAAGTCACTCACCCCAACGGGCACGAGCGCCACTGAAGCGAGCTCGGGGTAGAGCGACACCACGTCATAGAGCGTGCGCTCGAGTTCCGCGCCGTCGTTTACACCCGGACAGACCACCACTTGACCATGCACTTCAATGCCCGCACGCAAGAGTTCGCGCAACCATCGAAGGCTCGTCGCTCCTCGAGGATTGCGCAACATCTCGGCGCGTAGTTCGGGGTTCGTCGAGTGAATCGACACGTAGAGCGGGGAAAGTCCCTCGTCGATTACCCTCTCGAGATCAAACTCGGTGAAGCGCGTCAGGGTCGTGTAGTTCCCGTAGAGGAAAGAGAGACGAAAGTCGTCGTCCTTCACGTAGAGCGATCGGCGCATACCTTTGGGTAGCTGGTAAATGAAACAGAACGTGCAGTGGTTGTCACAGGTGCGGATACGGTCGAACACCGCCGAGTCAATGCTTAGTCCGAGGGGCTGGCCCTCGTCCTTGGCAATAGAAACCTTGTGCGAGAGAACTTGACCTTCGCGTTGGACGACGAGGACCACTGTTTTGCCGTCAATAAGTTGCTGGTACTCAATGATGTCCGTGGGCTCTTGACCGTTCACGCTCACGAGCTCGTCACCTACCTCAAGGTCCACGCTCGCTGCCGGAGAACCGGGTGATATTGAGGAAATTCGGGCACCCGACACCCCTACAGCCTAGGGACTGTCGCAAACTTCCTTCACTAGGCTGGAAAGTGTGAATGTTGACAAGGTCGTGCTCGCGGCCCCCCGGGGATTCTGCGCAGGCGTAGAAAAGGCCATTAAGGCGCTCGACTGGATGACCAGAGTCTTCGAGCCCCCCGTCTTTTGTTATCACGAGATAGTCCACAATCAGTTCGTGGTCGAGTATTTTCGATCCCTCGGCGTTATCTTCATCGACGACGTCACCGTCGTACCTCCGGGCGCACCGGTCATGCTCAGCGCGCACGGCTCACCCCCCGAAGTCACCGAAGCAGCTCGCGTCTCGGGCGGGACCGTCATTGACGCTGTCTGTCCTCTCGTGACCAAGGTGCACCACGAACTCAAAGTGCGCGCCAAGAAGGGCTACACCGTGCTCTACGTGGGCCACGAAGGTCACGAGGAGGCCGTGGGCACCATGGCCGTCGCGCCCGATTCCGTCCACCTGATTCAGTCGCGAGATGATATTGACGCGCTCGCTACACGGCGTGGCCCCTTCGCACTCCTCAGCCAAACCACCCTCAGCCTCGACGAGTGGCAGGATCTGCGCGAGTACGCCGAGCTGACCTTCCCCGACATCTGGATGCCCAACCGCAGTGACCTCTGTTTCGCCACCACTAATCGTCAGGCGGCCTTGCGCGATATCGCCCAGGGCGCTGACGCGGTCATTGTTATTGGCTCGGCAAATTCGTCGAACACCGTGGCGCTGACCAAAGTCGCCGAGGCGTCGGGATGCCCTCGCGTTCTTCGAGTCAACGGAGCTTTTGAACTTCCCGACGATCTCCAGGGCACGATCGCGGTGACCGCGGGTGCGTCGGCACCAGAGTCACTCGTTAATGACGTGTTGAATTTTCTCAATCCCACCAATGGCGTCATTGTCAACTCCGTGACCGTCGAAGACGAGTACTTCCCGCCCCCGCCAGAGCTGCGCGAAGTATTGAAAGCCATTTCGGCACTCGTTGATCTCATGCTCCAAACGCCCCGCGCCTCGAGCTTCGATGGACAGGCCGACCGTGAGTTCACCGCCGCTCAAGTCCTCTCCGCGATAAGCCGATAAAGCCGAAAAGGGGCTCTAAGGGTTAGTATTTGGACGTGACCTCGTTTCCCAGCATGGACGTCTCCACTCGCGAACAGTGGATGGAGATAGTGGAAAAGACGATTGAGGCCCAGCCTCGCGTCGCTCGTCAGATCCTCTCCATGGTGAAGGGGCTGAGTGACATCACCGACGGCTTCTCCGTTGACCAGATGCAACACGCGCTCCAGACCGCCACCCGGGCTGAGCGCGACGGCGCCGATGAAGAAGTGATCGTCGCCTCGCTCCTCCACGACGTCGGCAAACTAATCTCGGTTCCCAATCACCCCAAGATCGCCGCGGAGATCCTGCGGCCGTACGTGCGCCACGAGGTCTACTGCATGGTCGCCTTTCACCAGGACTTCCAAGGTCGCTACTACTACGAGCACCTTGGTATGAGCACGACCCTTCGCGACCAACACCGCGAGCAGCCGTGGTACGAACTCGCCGAGAAGTTTGCGGACTGTTGGGATCAAAAGGCCTTCGATCCAGCCTACGAGTCAGAGTCGTTCGAGCACTTTGAGCCCATGGTGGTCAACGTCTTCGCTCGTGCAAAGTCGTTGTAAGACCGCCGATGGCCAGTGAGGACCTTGAGTCACAGCGTTTGACGCGGCTACGCACGTTCACCATTGCGCAAGCATTGGACCGCTTCAACGAGGACTACCCCGGATTCACGCCTCACGGCATCGTCGCTTCCATCTGCGCTTACGAAGAAGAGGGCAACATCGGCGACGTGCTGGACAAGATGCCGGCCACTATTGACGGGGCGCCTTACACAACCCTCGTTGTCGTTGATGGTGGCAACGACCGCACCGCGGAGATCGCTCGGGCGCACGACGGCGTCAAGGTCATCGAGTTTCCGGTCAATCTCGGTCACGGCGTCGCCCTACAGGTGACGTATCGCTACTGTATCGACCACAACGTCAAGTACGTCGTCACCCTGGACGCCGACGGCCAAAACGATCCTTCGGAGATTCCCCAAATTCTCGCTCCCCTGCTGAGTGACCAAGCCGACTTCGTCGTGGCGAGTCGCGTGCTCGGTGTCGACAAGACCTCCGACGTCGTTCGCAAGAGCGGCGTGCGCTTCTTCTCCTTCGTCATGAACCGCATGACCGGCGCGAATCTCACCGATACCTCCACGGGGTATCGTGCCCTCCGCGTGACGATGCTCGCTGACGTGGTGGACCGTCTCACCCAAGAGCAGTACCAAACGGCCGAACTCCTCATTACCTGTCTTAAGCGTGGGTGGCGAGCGAGCGAAGTGCCCACCGTCTGGTACCCACGGGCGTCGGGCACGACGAAGAAGGGCAAGAACTGGCTCTTTGGTTTCCGTTACGCCCGAGTGGTCTTTGGGACGTGGTGGCGCGAGCGCTAGCTAGCGCAATCGTTGCCGACTCTGCTCGTACACGGCTTCGAGTTCACGTCGCAGCTCCTCGGTCTTCGCCACTATCGCTGAACGCGAAACGCGGCCTTCACTCATGGGCGGCGTAATGGGCTTGCCTACGACGATGTGAATCCTCGAGAAGCGCGGCAACCGTGCGCCCACGGGCATCGCGCGGTCGCTGCCCGCGATGCCAACGGGCACCACCATCGCTCCCGTTCGAGCGGCGAGGAACATCGCGCCGTCGTGGAGAGGCTCAACGTGAGTGCCCTCTTTACGGGTGCCTTCTGGAAAGAGCACCAGCGCTTGACCTCGACGCAGTACCTCCTCGCCCAGACGCATCGACTCACGATCTGCGATGTTGCGATTGACCGGAAAGGCACCCAGTTTCGTGAGCAAAGAACCCACGAGGGGCACGTGAAAGATACCGTCTTTGGCCATGAAGAAGACTTTGCGAGGTGAAATAAAGAGTGAAAAAGCGAAATCGACGTTGGAGCGATGGATCGGCGCGATTATGACTGGGCCGTTTAGTGGAATGTTGCCCGCGCCCTCAACCGTCGGGCGAAAGAATATTTGGGCGAGACCGGCAATGAAGATCGCAAAAATCCGATAAGTAAGGGTCTTCTTCGGGTTCAGAACCAGGTCTTGAGTTTCAGCCACTTCACGATCTCCTCGACGGCCTCATCCACGCTACGTCCCGTCGTGTCTAGCACGAAGGCGTCGTCGGCTTGACGCAGCGGCGACGCCCCCCTCGTAGAGTCAGCATCGTCGCGCCTCGCAATCGACGCTTCACCCTCTTCGCCTCGACGACGAGCCCGCTCCGCCAACGACGCCGTCAGATAGACCTTCAACGCCGCGTTGGGAAAGACGACAGTCGTGATATCGCGGCCCTCGACCACGGTGCCCATGGTTTGCGCCGCAGCGAACTCACGCTGGCGACGCACCATCTGTCGACGAACCAGTTCGTTCGCGGCCACGACCGACACCGCGACGTTGACCGCGTCGCTACGAATATGGTCTTCCACATCTCGACCGTTGACGCTCACGCGCGGCGTCGTCGTCAACACGACGCCGTCGGCAAGTTCTCCCATCGTTTCCTCGTCGTAGACGTCAATCCCGCGATCGAGCGCTTCAACCGTCACCGCGCGATACATCGCGCCAGTGTCTAAGTACGACCACCGAAGGGCTAACGCCAGCGCCCGCGCCACACTGGACTTGCCCGAACCGGCCGGGCCATCGATGGCTATTACGCGATCACTCACTCAACAGCGCCAGGTCACGAAAGAAATGAGGATAGCTTGAGGACACCGTCGAGGCGCCCGCAATAGTGCACCCGTTACCAGCACATCCGGCTACCGCGCTGGCCATCACGATGCGATGGTCAAGACCCGCGTTAATCGTGAAGTCGAGAAACTTCTCCGCGCTTCCTAGGCCTTCGACAAAGAAATCGTCGCCCTCTGACCATGCGTTGGCGCCGAGACTACGCGCGATCGACAGTGAGCCCTCGAAGCGGTCCGACTCTTTCAGTCGCAGTTCGCCCATGTCACGAAAGGCGCTCACGCCTGACGCCGCGCACGCCGCCACCGCGAGGACGGGGACCTCGTCGACAGAAGGAATCTCACGGGCGAAAACCTCCGTGGCCGAAAGCGAAGAACTCCGTGAATGCAGCACGTGAAATTGACCGCGCTCGAAGAGTGCGACGTCGGCGCCCATCCTTTGAAGTACGCCCACGTAGCCAACGCGTTCGGGCGACGCTTCAACACTGAGGACTTCGAGTGTGGCGTCACGATGGATCGCGCCCAGTACCGCGAAGAAAGCCGCCTGAGAGGGATCACCAGGCACGTGCCAATCGTGTCGACGAGGACGACCCGGTGAAAGCGTCACTCGACGCCCGTCGCCCACGTTGTCGCTCTGCACCGTTACACCAGCCGCGCGCAGCATGGTTTCGGTCGTCGCGCGCGTGCGAAGTTCTTCCGTCACCGTTGTTGCGCCGCTGGCCGTAAGTCCTGCGAGAAGAATGGCGGACTTCACTTGCGAACTCACGACTGGTACGTGGTACTCAATACCGCGCAAGCGCTCCGGGCTCAGAATCGATAGCGGCGGTGTGACTGAAGGACCGTGACCGTGGACACTGACGCCCATGAGGGCGAGCGGTACCGCGACCCGGTCCATGGGTCGCGCCGACAACGACTCGTCACCAACCAGTTCGTGGGTGCCGGGGACTGTGCTCACGAGACCGCTCATCAGGCGCATCGTCGTTCCCGAGTTACCACAGTCGAGACTGTTGATTGTCGCACGGAGTCCTCCTTCAGGGCCTGTGAAGAGTACGACGTCCTCATCGCGTTCTTCCCTCGCACCCAACTGTTGGAGTATCGCGCTCGTTGCACCAACGTCGTCGCCCGGCGAAAGCCCGGTAATAGTGCTCTGACCCGAGGCGAGAGCGCTCAACATCAAGGCTCGATGCGACGTGCTCTTATCCCCGGGCACTCGAATTGATCCTCTGAGGTGGAGCGCGTGGATGACCCGTTCGACGTCACTCATTCGCGACCCACCTCGTAGCCACGACTGGTGAGGGCGTCGCTGAACTCTTCCGCCCGCAGGGCATCGACGGCGAGCAGCAGCGTTCCACTTTTCCCCTCGATACCGTGAGCGATTTCAATGTCGTAGATATTGACGAGCATCTCTGAAGCGGCCATCGTCACGGCCGCCAACACGCCCGGTCGGTCACTCACCGCGACTCGCAGGTAGGCCAAGTTGTCGGAGTTGAGCGCGCGTCCCGGGAGCAGCCGCCGGGCGGACGCGGCACTTACGAGATCGGCAGAAATAGCGTCGTGATCAGCGCTACTAATTGCCTCGCGGAGTGAGGAAAGTCGTTCTTCGAGCGCCTGCAGCGACTGACTTATTGCGACACGATTTTCAAAGAGCACGTCGGGCCAGATACTCGGGTCGCCGGCCGCCACGCGAGTCATGTCACGAAAACCGCCCGCCGCCAGTTGGAGAAGGACTGCGTCTTGTTCGGCGACGCGACTCGCTTCGTTCATGAGAGCCCCGGCGAGCAAGTGCGGCACGTGACTCGCCACCGCCACCAGACGGTCATGATCGTCCGCCTTCACCGCCACCACGTTCGCGCCAAGTTCGCGTAACACACCGTGCAACGTTCCATAGGTCTTGGGCGTCGTCGCGTCGGTGGGCGTCAAGACCCACGTACAACCCTGGAACAGATTGGACCTGGCGCCAAGGAGTCCGCGAAGCTCCGATCCGGCCATGGGATGGCCGGCCAGAAAACGTGCGTCGCTGACGGCGCTGACGATCGCACTCTTCACTCCCGCCACGTCGGTGACAATGAGATCGTCGCTCTGGTACTCCTCGAGAATTGCGTTCGCGAGATCGGCGACGAAGCTCGCTGGCGTCGCGATGACGACGAGACGATGTTCGTCACTGAGCGCAGTGTCGTCGATGACACCACCGCGTAGCGCTAGCGAGGTCGTTGCATCATCGAGGTCAACACCCGTCACACCCCATCCAGCTTCTTTGAGCGCGAGCGCCACGGATGAGCCGATTAGGCCGAGACCGACGACGTGAGCACGACGGCTATTCGGGGAGGTCATCGCGAAGAGACTGAGCGTTACGGAGATAGACGTGTCGAAGCTCGCTGCGCGAGCGCTTCGTGTACACGTGCATCATGATTCTCACCGTCAGGGCCTTGGCGCCTTGAACGTCGATCTCACTCGCGCAGAGCAGTGGCACGTCGCCAAAGCCCACGCCCCTCGCCGCCGTCGCTGGAAAGGCTACGGTGAGATCAGGCGTCGTGGTAAACAGTACGCTAATGACGTCATCGTGATCGACACCGTTGCGCTCGAGCATCGCGAGCAGCAACTCTTGGGTGACTACGGTGACTTCGTCGCCAGTGTTGGCCTCACACGTGGAGGCACCTCGAAGGGCTCGAACGAGACCAGAACTCATGATGGCATCGTAGAGGCCAGCTCTTCGGTCATTCCAACAGCTTCCATCAATCGACGAACTTCGCTAAGTGAAAGTTGCCGGTTCGAACCCGGCGAGAGTGTTGCGTCGTGCAGTGGACCGATGCGAGTGCGAACGAGACGCGTCACCTCGTGACCAACGGCCGCACACATGCGGCGTACCTGTCGGTTACGACCTTCGTGAATGACGATGCGGATTAGCCCTTCGCTCACGCGAGAGACCTGCGCTGGGGCCGTCACGCCGTCCTCGAGCTCGACGCCCTCTCTGAGGCGTCGAAGGGCGCCGGGTGAAGGGTCGCCCTCGACGCGCGCGAGGTACTCCTTGGCGATGCCCGAACTCGGGTGGGTCAAGAGATGGGCCAAGCGCCCGTCGTTGGTAAGAATTAAGAGCCCTTCAGTATTCATGTCGAGGCGCCCGACGGGAAAGATCCGTACGGGCGATTCCACGAGATCGAGCACCGTGGTGCGACCCTGTGGGTCCGAAGCGGTTGTCACAACGCCGTCAGGTTTGTTCAAGAGAAAGTAGACCTTGCTCTGAGAAGTTGGAGCGAGTTTGCCGTCGACGCAAATCAACTGCACCTCTGGATTGACGCGATTGCCTAGTTGCGCCACGCGCCCGTCAATTGTAACGCGACCGGCGTCAATCAAAAGCTCACAGGCACGACGAGATCCGTACCCCGCACGCGCGAGCGTCTTTTGGAGTCGCTCACCTTCGTCCAACTAGGACACCTCGGTGACGTCAAAGCGCGACGTCATCTCGTCAGCTAAAACCTGGGCGGTCTCGACGGGCGGCATGAACTCCTCAATCGGTGGCAGGTCGCTCAACGCGGCCAGACCCATCCGATCCAAGAGGAGTTCGGTCGTGCCGTAGAGGATGGGCTGGCCCGGACCCGGCGCTCGACCAATCTCTTCGATGTAGCCTCGCTGTTCGAGCAGTCGCACTACACCGTCGACGTTCACGCCGCGAAGCGCCGTAATCTGCGCTCGCGACACGGGTTGACGATACGCAATGATCGCGAGCGACTCGAGCGCGGCCGAGCTGAGTCGGTGCGACACGTCGCGATTGGCGAACTTCGCCACCCACAACGCAACCTCTGGGGCGGACTGCATCACCCACCCGCTCGCTAACTCGACGACCTGAAAACCGCGTCGCTCATCCAAGAACTCTTGACGAATCGAACGTAGCGTGGCAGTGACCAGTTCGGCGTCATCGTCTACCACGTCGGCTAATTCTTCGGCCGAGATTGGCTCCAGTGCGACGGTGAGCATCGCCTCGAGCTTCTGTTCCAGCGAGAGTTCATCCCTCATAACTGTCAACTCCTCCAATATCAAGCCTCAACGTCGAATCGATCCATTCGATCTGCACGTCGCCAAAGGTCTCGCCTTGACCTAACTCCACGTGGCCGAGTTTGCAGAGCTCGAGTAGCGCCAAGAAGTGCACAATAATTTCAATGCGCGTCGAGAAGCCTTCCGTGAGACGACGAAAAGAGAGGCGACCCATCGTCGGCAACGTCTGGGCGAGGGCGGCCACGGTCTCAGCGACCGTCACGGCGTCGACCGTAACGTGGTGCAGTCGCACGACGGGGACGGGTTTTTCCTCGATGCCGCGCAAGTACGCGAGCGCTAAATGAGCCGTCGTCACCCCGGCCAGCAGGTCCGGAGGCTGGACCTTGAAGCCCTCGTCGACGCCCCGAAGACGGGGGTAGGCCCGACTCGCCCGCTCAAAGAGTGAGACGAAGGCGTCGGCCAAGGCGGCGTACGTCCTGAGCTCCAGTAGTCGAGCGAGGAGGACGTCGCGTTCCTCCCAGCCAACGAACTCCTCGTCTGGTTCACCGCTGTCGCGACCCGGCAGGAGTCGCTGGCTCTTCATCTCTAACAGCACCGCGCCGATCAAGAGGAACTCCGAGAGATCGTCCATTTCGAGCGTCGTTGATTCGTCACGGAGCACGGCGACAAAGGCGTCAACGAGGGGCGCGAGGGGCACGTCCAGAATGTCGACCTCGTGACTGGAAATCAGTTGCAGCAAAAGTTCTACTGGGCCGCTGAAGGACGGCGTCGTCACGACGAAGGTCACTCGCAAACTCTACTTCGTGCCCTCTCGAGGTCGCCTCCTCTACGATTGAGTGATGAAGATACTTTCTGGCATGCAACCCTCGGGTCCACTGCATCTCGGCAACTACCTTGGCGCCTTGCGCCAGTGGGTTGAGGCGCAAAACAGCGACGCGTACTACTGCGTGGTCGATCTTCACGCGTTGACACTGCAGATTGCTCCGGAGACGCTTCGCCTAAACACCACCGACTTGCTCGCCACCTACTTGGCCTCGGGCCTCGATCCCGAAGTTTGTACCATCTTCGTGCAGAGTCACGTTTCCTACCACGCGCAACTCAACTGGCTCTTGGAGTGCGTCGCGACCTACGGCGAGCTCTCGCGAATGGTGGCGTTTAAAGAAAAGTCACAGCGTCAAGAGGGATTTCGCGTTGGCCTCCTGACCTACCCGGTTCTTCAAACGGCCGATATCTTGCTCTACGAGCCCGATGAAGTTCCCGTCGGCGACGACCAGCGTCAACACCTCGAACTCGCGCGCGACCTCGCCGAGCGTTTTAATAACCGCTTCGGCGAAACGTTCCGGGTGCCCGTTGGCACTCAGCCCAAAGTTGCCGCACGCGTCATGGACTTTCAAGAGCCGTCGCGCAAGATGAGTAAGTCAATCTCGAGCCCTCTCGGCACGCTCTACATGTTCGATGAGCCCGACGACATTCGTAGGAAGATCAGTAAAGCAGTGACCGACACTGACGGCGAGGTTCGCTATGACTGGGAGAAGAAGCCCGGTCTTTCGAACTTGCTCGAAATCTTTTCAAGTCTGGGCGGCGCGACGCCCCAAGAAGTGGCCAGTCGCTACACGCGCTACGGCGAACTGAAGACTGACCTCGCTGATCTCGTCATCGAACACCTCGCGCCAATGAACGAGCGCTACCGCCAGCTGCTGCAGTCCCCCGACGAGCTCTACAAGATCGCCCAGCGAGGCGCCGAGCGGGCGGCTGACGTGGCGAGCGTGGTCTACCGCCGCGCCGCCAAGGCCATGGGACTTACTTGAAGAGTAGGTTGAACCACCAATTTTCTAAATCCGAAAGATAGTTCGTGCCGATGTGCAGGAACGAGTAGTCGACAATGATGAAGACAACGAAGAACGGCATGGCGCGCTGGCGAAAGTGGTAATAGCGCGGCAAGTGCTTCATTGGGATGAAGCGCTCGATGATCGCCGAACCGTCCAGGGGTGGAATGGGAATCAGATTGAACGCGGCCAGTACGAGGTTTACGAGACCGAGGGCCTCGCCGAAATTGAAAAGGTCTTGACTATTGGACACGTGAATCGCGTACTCGCAGATCGCGAAGCCAACGCCCGAGAGCACGATGTTCACGGCTGGTCCCGCGAGGGCCATCCAGAGCACTTGCTTACGGGGATTTCTCATACGTCCTGGGTTTACGGGTACCGGCTTGGCGTAACCGAAGGCCGGGAGTCCGGAAAACACCAATAACGCCGGCATGATGATCGTGCCAAAGAGATCAATGTGGCGTAGCGGATTGAGCGAAAGCCGATGCTGCTCTTTCGCCGTCGGGTCGCCGAAGTAGTTGGCGACGTAGCCGTGGGCGACTTCGTGGAACGTGACCGACGGTATCAAGCAGATGAAGTAAAGCCACAGAAACATTTCGATCGACCTCTTAGTCGTGTGCTCGAGGATGAGCGTGGTGGTACTCGCGCTGCAGGGTGGTAGCCGACACCGCGGTGTAGAGCTGCGTCGTGGCAATCGAGGCGTGCCCCAACAACTCTTGCACCACTCTAATGTCTGCTCCGTGCGCGAGCATGTGCGTCGCGCAACTGTGTCGAAAAACGTGAGGACTAATACGGGCCCGTTCAATACCGACCGTGAGCGCGCGCTTATGCACCACGAGGTTGATGCCTTGACGCGTTATTGCGCCGCCACGTGAGTTCAAGAACACTCGAGTGTTCTTTTTCGTACTCAAGAGGGACGTTCGCCCGCCAGGTCCTAAGTACTCCTCGAGCGCTCGTCGAAGCGTCGCACCGATTGGCACGAGTCGCTGCTTGGCCCCCTTGCCGGTCAAGAGAATCAGTTCTTCGTCAAAGTCAAGGTCGGATAGTTCCAGATCCACGACTTCACTGACGCGCGCGCCCGTGCCGTACAGGAGCTCTAAAAGGGCGCGATCTCGTTGGTCAATGGCCGTGGTTGAAGGAATCGAATCGAGCAACTCGACGATCTCCTTTTCGCCAAGCGGCTTGGGTAGTGTTCTGCCGCGTCGACCACCCTTAAGGCGTGCGCTCGGGTCGACCAAGAGATGGCCCTCCTCGACGAGATACCCGAACCACCCCCGCACTGATGCCACGGCGCGAGCGACGGTGCTCGGGGCCCGTTTGGCCCGGCGCGCCTCGTTGAAGAATCGTTCGAGATCTTCCTCACTGAGGACGTCAAGAGCAATGCTCCGATCATCCATCCACAGTTCGAGTGCTTCGAGGTCGCGTCGATAGGCCAAAATTGTCGCGCGACTACGACCTTTCTCTATGGTGAGCCACTGCAGGTACTCCTCGAGGAGTGGGTTAGGACTCGTCAAGGAAGTTTCCAAAGACCCGGTGGAGCGCGATGGCCGTCGTTGAGTCAATTGCCGAAGCGCTCCGTAGAGTCGCTTTTAGTTTCGCGGGCGATAGCCACACCACGCTCGAACTGCGCTCTTCGGGTCCGGCCGGCTGACGTTCGCTGATCGTGAGATCACGCGCTTCGTAGATGGTCATGACTTGGCTAGACCAACCGGGTGAGTTCATGAACTTTCCAAGCAACGTCCACTTTTTCGCCCGACAGCCCATCTCTTCAAGAAGCTCGCGCTGTGCGGTCTCCAATGTCGGCTCGCCTGGAACGTCGCGGGTGCCGGCGGGGATCTCCATGAGGACCTCATCGAAGGTTGCGCGGTACTGGCGAATGAAGCCAATCTC
>DATCCC010000021.1:0-33866 GCA_036511495.1 Acidimicrobiales bacterium
CGTCCTTCTTCTTGGAGTACTTAGCGAAGGAGAGCGACGTTTCGTCGTCGTCGTCCTTCCATCGAAGCGCGTGCAATAACTCAGTATCCCCCTCGCGCTCGAACACCTTGTACGTCGCGTTCATCAGATTGTCAATAGCAGGATGGCTCATCGCCACCACCCCAACGCGCACGCCCGACTTGATAAGCCGATGAATGATGTGCGATCCGCTGTAGGTCTTACCCGTTCCGGGAGGACCTTGAAAGGCAACGAAGCTCTCGTCAAGGTGGCCCACCCACTCATACACTGAGTCGAGGTCGTCACTAAAAGCGCCTCCCCCGGGTCCATAGCCGGGAACGAATCGAGGAAGATCCCGACCCAGCAGCGACATCGCCAATCGACTGGGCACGCCGTGTGTTGTTGGGTCAAGGACTTGACGCGCCAGATCCTTGAGGGCCGACGCCTTGGCGCCAGGGCGAAAGTACCGGTCACGAGTCAGCGCCGCCGGTACCCCACCGAAGGTCTCCTGCACGGCGCCCCACCGAAGGGTCAGTTCGTTTCGCCCAAAGTCGATAGCCGTCACCGTGGACCTCCCGTAGGGCACGCCAACGCCGGCGAAGAGGACTTCGTCGCCTTCTTTAAGGGAGTGATCTACGACTTGGTCGGACCACCTCATGACCATGCGGCGCGTACGAACCCGACCCACTGGCTCGTCAAAGCGCACGAAGTGAAGATTGGTCAGATAGTCCATGTTGTCGTAGAGCAACGTGTAGTCACCGTTAAGTGCCAGTAGTTTCGGCGTGACGTCGGCCGAACGTTCCCGTCGCCAGTAGTTCAGTAGGTCGCCCAATAGGTACTCGCGCGAGTCCTCGTCAAAGAGGTGCAGACCTTCGACAAGTTCATCGGTATCGAGTTCATAGGTTTCTTGATTGATGATTGGTTCGCGCCACGCGAGATCAGCGGGGCGTTGAGCTACGAGCCAGTCGCGCAGTGCCTTCGTAGCTTCAACGTCGTCACGGTTATAGAGCGCGATGTCCCTTAGGAGCGAGTCGTCTCTCGAAGTCAACCACTTCTCGTACTCCACGACCGCGCCGGCGCCTTGGTCAATGCCGGCACTTCTCTCGTACTGGACCAGATGTTCAAGGTGTTTCAGCCCGTAGGACTCGGTACCTACGCGCACCGCGTTTTTGGCCACCGTGAACAGGTCCACAAAGATCCCCGATTCAACGAGGCTCGCGAAGAGATTCTCATCCTCGGCGTCACGCACGAGACGCTCAATGGCGGATTTTTCTGTGTGGTTGTAGTGGTACACGTGCATGAGCGGGTTCGATTCACGACGGTTAGCAAAAAACTCTACGAGACCCTTGATCATGACCTGTTGTTCTCCGAGCGAGTGCGCCCATCGTTCGTCGTACACCCACTCCCCCGTGACGTCTCGGTACAACAGCCCGGCCAGGAACATCAAGTCGTGCTGCGGCGTCCAAAACGGATCACCCTCGAAATCAAAAAAGACGTCGCCCATGTCGGGCTGGGGCATCAACTCAAAACCGTGACCGTACACCGGGTCCTCTGAGGGTTCTACGAACTCAAAGGCGGGTGGAGCGTCCGGCGACTCACGAGTCCTCACTTGAAGCGTGGCTTGACGCGTGAGTCGTTCGCGCTTCTCGTCGCGCAGGTCAGCGACCGGCTCGATGCGACGCGCCAGTTGCGCGACCGTAAACACGCCAGAGGCCTCAAGCGCCTCTCGTTCACCTTCTCGACTGTTCGCCACGTACGCCAACGAGTCCTCTTGGCGCCACTGTGCTTCGCAGTGGTGCTGAAATTCGCAGTACTCACAGCTCTCGCAGAGTTTCGGCCGTGTGTTGATCGTCGCTTGCTCGGCGTCAAGGAGTGCGTTCAGCTGGCGGCGAAGTCGGCGCCAATACGGTAAGAACTCTTCAACCTGCAGTGTTTCGGTACTGCCTGAGCCCAGCCACACGTGCATACTCTTTGGTGCGGCACCCTCAAGCGCCGCGATCGCCTCGGCGTAGAAACATAGCTGCAGCACGTGACCCGGTTTCGCCGAACTTCGCGTGAGTTTGGCGTCGACTGGCTCGTAGCTCGCGTAACCCGGATCCGGACGGGGAACGCGGACCAAAAAATCGGCGATGCCTCGCATTCCCTCGTGGACGAAGGGCATCTGATAGATAACGTCGAATCCCTTCAATAAGGGGTTGCCCACGCGGCGCACCCACTCTTCAAAGGACTCTTTTGCGTTTCGCCCCGGCACTTCGTAGATGGTCATCCCCATGGCTTCGTAGTCATCGAGACAACTGGACTCATGCTGATTACCCTTGTCGATCAAGATTTCGGCGAGGGCGTTCAGCGGCGTCTGCTCAACCGTGAGATACCCCGACTCCACCTGATTTCTCAGTGACAGATAGTGCCCACAGCCGAGCCAGGCCGAGATCTTGGAGGGCGTTAGAAGTCGTTCGACCATGCACCCTCACTGTAGGTTTCACGCTCATCTATCACTGGCACCTCACCAGTTTGGCGTTACCCTGTGACACCGACCGCTACTGCGAGAGGCGATCGTTCGACTGCTTCACGGCGACGCGCAGTCGCTGTGCTTGATCGGCGCTCGGTCCGGGTCCCGAGGCGCCGGGCGAACGGCGACGCTCGAGCGCTGAACCAGGTGCAAAGAGAGGTACGAAACGGGCCACGGTCGGATCCTCTGCCACCACCGCCGCGAGCGGTTGAGCCGTTGCCACGGCTGTCGCCACGAGTCGGCCCACGCGCTCGTGAGCTTGGCGAAAGGGAACGCCCTCGGCGACGAGTTCTTCGGCGATATCGATCGCGACGAGGAATTGATCCTCAGCAGCCGACTTGGCGACCTCGGCGTTAAAGATCATCGAGCGGTACGCGCCAGAAAGTGCTCGCAGCACCAGGTGGACCTGGCGCACCGAGTCGAACAGCGGCTCCTTGTCTTCCTGGAGGTCTCGGTTGTAGGACAGTGGCAAACCCTTCAGGGTCACCAATAGCCCCGTCAAGTTGCCGACCAGCCGTCCACTCTTGCCACGAGCGAGTTCGGCGACGTCACTGTTCTTCTTTTGCGGCAACATCGACGAACCCGTGGTGAAGTCATCGCCCAGAGAAGCGAAATTGAACTCGGCCGACGTCCAAAGAACGAGCTCTTCGCCCATTCGCGAGAGGTGAACGCCCATCAGCGCAACGTCGAACAAAGTTTCAGCCACGAAGTCGCGATCGCTCACCGCGTCCATCGAGTTCGCGAACGCACTATCGAAACCCAACAGCGCCGCCGTCACCGCGGGATCGATATCGAACGACGTGCCGGCGATCGCCCCCGCGCCGAGCGGTGACTCGTTCAGGCGGTCTCGAGCGTCGAGAAGACGGTCGACGTCACGAAGGAGCGCAAAAGCATGCGCGCGAAGGTGATGGCTGAGCAGCACCGGTTGGGCGCGTTGGAGATGGGTGTACCCGGGAAGGTAGCTTTCCGAGTTCTCCGCGCTCACCTCGTCAAGAATTTCGATGAGCAGCAAGGTTGAACGAACAATGTCAGTGATTGCGTCACGGGTGAAGAGTCGCAGCGTCGTCGCCACCTGGTCGTTGCGGCTTCGAGCGGTGTGTAGTTTCGCGCCTACGTCACCCGCGATTTCGGTGACGCGCCGCTCGATGGCGGTGTGGATGTCCTCATCACTCGATGACGGAACGAACATCTCACTCTCGAACTCAGCGAGAACCTGATCGAGTGCGGCGGCGAGCGCCGCGGTCTCTTCGCCACTCAACAGACCCGCGGCGGCCAGGCCTTGCACGTGGGCCCGAGAACCCCTGATGTCGTGTGCGTAGAGCACGTGGTCAAATGAATAACTCTCAGAGAGATCCCAAAGCGTCTTATCCATGGGCGCGCCGAAACGACCGCTCCACAGCGTCATGAGCCCGCAGGCGTTGCGTTCTTCGCGCCCTGACGTGCAGCCCAGGTCTTGACGCCCAATCCGTAAATGTGAACGAAACCCTCGGAGTCACTGTGACGAAACGTGTCGGCGGCGTCATACGTCGCCAGACCGTAGTCGTAAAGAGCTTTGGGGCTCCGACGTCCGACGATGCGAAGAAGTCCCGGTGCTTCAAAACGCATTCGCACCTCACCCGTGACGTGGCGCTGCGTTTCGGCCATGAACGAATCAAGAGCCTCCTTCAGCGGCGAAAACCACATGCCGTCATAGACCAGTTCGGCCCATCGACTCTCCAGTCGAAACTTCTCGTGTTGCACGTCGCGTTCGAGCACCATATCTTCGAGGTCCGCGTGCGCGGCGATGAGGGCGAGTGCCGCGGGACATTCGTAGAGCTCGCGACTCTTAATGCCGACGCGACGATTTTCCACCATATCGAGACGACCAAAGCCCGTCGACCCCGCGCGCGCGTTCAACGTGGCTATGAGTTCCGCGAGCTCCATCGCTACTCCGTCGAGAGCGGTTGGCACACCACCAACGAAACTAACGGTGATTTCTACGGGCTCGGTGTTGGTGACGCGCGTCAGCGTATATGGCTCTTCGGGCGGTGCGGCCCACGGGTCCTCAATCGCGCCGCACTCAATGGCGCGGCCCCAGAGATTCTCGTCAATCGAGTAGATCTTCTCCTTCGTTGCCTTGATGGGAATGTCCCACTTGTCGGCAAAGTCCACCGAGTCAGCCCGCGTCATGCCCCAGTTACGCGCGGGCGCCAGCACTTCTAGATCCGGTGCCACGGCGTGCGTCCCGACTTCAAAACGTACCTGGTCGTTGCCCTTACCCGTGCAGCCGTGCGCCACCGCGTGCGCGTTGAACTTACGAGCCTGGTCCACGAGATGGCGCACGATCACGGGTCGCGACAGCGCCGACACCAGTGGATATTTGCCTTCGTAGCGTGCATTCGCGGCGATCGCGAGCACGCAGAACTCTTCGGCCATTTCTCGCTTCGCGTCGACGATCACGCAGTCGATTGCCCCCGCCGCTAGAGCCCGGACCCTAATGTCCTCAAAACTTTCGGAGCTCTCGACGTCTTGGCCCACGTCAACCAGCACGCACACGACTTCCACGCCCCACTCTTCAATCATCCAGCGCACCGCGACTGACGTGTCGAGGCCACCGCTGTAGGCCAGCACCACTCGCTTCGTCATCGTTACGCCCCCTTTGCCGTGTTCGTCGTTGCACCGAGACCCGCCAACGCTCGAAAATCAAGGGCCAAGGTCTCCCCCCCGTGTTCTTCAGCGGCGATCACGAGAATCGTGTCGTCGCCAGCCACCGAGCCCAGTACGCCACGTAGGGCACTACGGTCTAGCGCTGACGCGACGACGTGGGCGCATCCGGGTGGTGTGCGAACCACCACCAGATTCATCGAACTCTCCACCGACACCACCCACTCGCCCATCATGCGTCGAAGATGGTCGAGTGGCGCGGGCGCGAGCTTAGGTGAAGCCGCCATGATGATGCGACGGGCGCCGTGTTCATCACGGACCTTCACGGTGCCGAGTTCTTGGAGGTCACGAGTGACGGTGGCCTGGGTCGCCGCGATGCCCTCGTCGCGCAGTCGCGTCACAATCTGCGCCGCGGTCGAGATGACGTCGTGATCGATCAACTCTCCGATTCGATGTTGACGTTGGGTCTTGGTCATGCCACTCCTTTTATCCAGCGCAACACGCCTATCATCGCCGATCGACGGTGAAACACCTGTCGCCAAACGCGTGACTGCTTGCCGTCGAGAACTTCATTGGTGATCTCTTCGCCTCGATGAGCGGGAAGACAGTGCAGGACGATGGCTTCAGGCTTCACCAGACTCATCAACTGTTCATCCACGCGAAAGTCCACCAGGTCGTTTCGACGTCGTTCCTTCTGATCTTCCATGCCCATCGAAACCCACGCGTCGGTGTAGACCACGTCCGTCCCTCGAACCGCGTCGGCCGCGGTTTCAAAGAGCTGAAGGGTTCCCCGGCCTTCCACGGCAAACGGGTCTTCTTCGCCACCAGGCTTTAGTTGGTACCCCGCCGGTGCGCCGACGTTGACGTTCACGCCGAGACGAAGCAACGCGACGGCCAACGAGCGCGTGACGTTGGTCGCGTCTCCTACGTAGGCCACGTTGAGTCCCGCGATGCCCCTGACGTCGCCGTTGGCGAACTCGTCAGCAATCGTGAGTACGTCGGCGACCGCCTGCGTCGGGTGCGCTTCGTTGCTCAAGAGGTTTATTAGTGCGAGCCGCCCATTCGTGGCATTGCGTATTCTCTCGAAGACCTCGTGCTGGCGAACACGAAGTGCCGCGATGGCGTACATCTGCGCAATCGTTCGACCTACGTCTTCCACCGACTCTCGACTATCGAGGCCAATCTCTTCGTCACTGAAGAAAGTGGCGTAGCCTCCGAGTTCGTGCACGGCGGTAGAGCTCGACGCCCGCGTTCGAAGGCTCGGGTGCTCAAAGACGAGCGCGACGCCCTGACCCTTGAGCGTCTCGTCATCAAAGGGCGACGTTGCCAGGTGATAGATCTTGGAAAGTTGAGCGTCGCTGAGCCCTTCGATGGTGACAAAGTTCTTGGTCATCGGGTTACCTCCGTCGTTACGGTCGATCCATTCAGCGCGTCTCTCAGCGCATGGGGTTTCGTGCCGTTGGCCAGAACCACGCGCTGGGCTCCGTGCTCGAGTGCCTCAAGGGCAGCCATCATCTTTGGTCGCATCCCTTCGCGAGCCGACCCGTCATCGATAAGACGTCGCACCTCGGCGGCACGCACCGAGGCCAACGCCGTGCTCGCGTCTAGTGGATCTGCGCGAAGTTGGTCGACGTCACTCAAGAGCACGAGGGCTCGAGCTCCTAGAGCGCCCGCCAACGCACCGGCCGCGGCGTCAGCGTTGCAGTTCAGGAGTTCGCCCGACTCATCAACCGCGATAGAACTCATGACCGGAGTCACGCCGTCCATCCAGAGCGCTTCAATCAGCGTGACATCTACTTTGGGTGACGCACCTGCTCGGAACCACGGCGCACCGAGCGCAGTCGCGGTGAGCATCGATCCATCAACGCCCGAGAGGCCCGCACTCTTCAGTCCCGCTTGATTGAGGGCCGCTACGACGTGGAGGTTGACCTGGCTCAGCGCCATGGCCACGTACTCCATTGTCTCAGCGTTCGTGACGCGCAGACCTTCGTGAAAGAGACTGACGACACCAACGGCGTCGAGCAGCGACGCGATTTGGGGTCCCCCGCCGTGAACGATGACGACGTTCGTTGACTCGTCGCGAAGTGCCGCGACGTCGCTCGCCAGGGCGTTCAATACGGGCGAGTGAGGAGTCAGCGAGTCCAGCGCGTGACCGCCAATTTTGATCACGTAGCTCGTCATGGGGTAACGCCTGCGTGGGGAAGTCCGAGCGACTCTTGACGACCGGTAGCGACGTTCCAGGCCTGAATCGCCTGACCGGCCGCGCCCTTGGTGAGATTGTCGATCGAACTCATCGCGAGCAGCCAACCGGTTCGTTCATCTACTCTCGCACTCACAAAACAAAGATTGCTGCCTAGGGGATCTTTCAGCGCCGGTGGACTGTTGGTAACGACGACGAAGGGATCGTTCGCGTAGGTGGAGCGCAGGAGCGCCAACGCATCCTCGGTGGCGAATAACGAAGAGTTCACTCGTGCGTACGCGCTGACGAGCATGCCGCGAGCGACCGGCACGAGATGGGGAGTGAAGAGCAGGGTCGCGCCAAGTTCCTGTTGAATCTCGGGCGTGTGGCGATGAGTGAGCAGACCGTACGCCTCGGCGTTGCCCGAAACGCGTGAAAAGTGGAGACGATCGCTCGCCGCGCGACCAGCGCCGGACACGCCGCTCAGTGCGTTGACGACGATGTTGTCGAGCGCGACCAGGCCATGGTCACAAAATGGTCCAAGCGCGAGCACGCTCGCCGTCGGGTAACAGCCCGGTACCGCGATCAAGGACGCACCGAGTAGTTCGTCACGGTGGCGCTCGACGAGCCCGTAGACCGAAGTCGCCAACAACGACGGCGACGAATGGTCGTGGCCGTACCAGAGAGGGTAGAGACTGGCGTCCTTGAGGCGATAGTCAGCACCGAGGTCGACAGCCCTGACGCCGCGCTGAAGAAGCGGCGGTACGTAGGCCTGACTCTCGCCATGAGGTAACGCGAGAAACACGACGTCAAGGTCCGCCTCGAGGATCGCCGCCGATGGAACCACGACCGTGTTGGGATAGGCCGCGGCGAGAGCGGGCACGTGTTCGGCGATGCTCTTGCCGGCACTCGACTCACCGGTCACCATCACCACGTCAAGGTCCGGGTGCGACGCCATGAGTCGAAGCAACTCAGAACCGGCGTACCCGGTGGCTCCCATAACTCCTGCGCGCATATGCCATTTTATGCACAAGAAAGAGTAAAAGTGCGAGTTTTCTTGGCTTGGGCTAACCTGCTTTCATGTCGCGACGTGGTTGGACGTTCTTTCTAGCAATGGCCGTGATTTGGGGTATTCCTTACCTTTTGATTCGTGTCGCGGTTCGCCAGCTTGATCCTGGTGTCCTCGTCCTCATGAGAACAGCGCCGGCGGCGGCCCTGTTAGCGCCACTCGTGCTCGCCCAACGGCAGCTTCCAGCGCTGATGAAGAACTTCAAGTGGATCGCCATCTTCGGCGTCGTTGAGTTTGGAATCCCGTGGTACCTCATGGCAACGGCGGAGAGGCACATCACCAGCTCGCTCACGAGCCTCTTGATCTGCATTGTGCCACTGTTCTCCGTTATTGTACAGCGTGTTCGTCGAACCGAGGGCGATATCGCGCCTCGCCGCTACCTCGGACTAGGCATTGGTGCCGTGGGCGTGGCGTTCCTGGTTGGCCTCGACCTCAAGGGTGGCTCCATTACCTGGATTGGCTTCATGATGGCGGTGTGCCTCGGTTACACGATTGGACCCATCATTCTCGCCACCAAGTTGACGCACGTGGCTGGACCTACTGTCGTCATGGGCGCTACCGCCTTCGTGGCGCTGTGCTGGATTCCTTGGGACATTGCGCACTGGCCCGTTCACGTCTCGAGCGAGACGTGGAGCTGTGTGGCCGTGCTCTCGGTGATCTGTACCGCCGGAGCCTTTCTCGTCTTCTTTGCGCTCATCAAAGAAGTCGGCGCCACGCGCGCCGTTGTCGTCACTTACGTCAACACCGCTATTGCGGTGGTCTTGGGAGTCGTCGGTCTCAACGAAGCCTTGACGGCGGGCATCGTGATCGGCTTTCCGCTCGTCATCATTGGCTGCGTGTTCGCAACGAGTAGTCGACGAGCGATACTCGTGTCTTAGAGGGCTTCGTACTGCGCCGAAAGTCGAACCTCGCCATCGACCGTTAGCCAAAGTTGTCCCGGCGCGGTGACGAGCGAGACAACATCTTCTCGATCAATTGATGCGTGGTGCGACACGCTGACGCTCCGCAGCGGCGCGGCAACAACCTCGCATAAGGTCTGCCAGAGGGCGGCGTTATTGACGTGACCCATTGTGTCGACGTCAGTTGCTCGCAGTGGCCACGAGCGGCGCATCGCGCTCTCGGGAATCGGGGCCTTAGGGATGCGACTCGACACCTTACGATTGCGGGCCGACTCTCCGTAGACATCGAAGAAGTTTTCCCTCAGTCGCACAGGATGGCCCGACGCGTCGACCGGTACCCATATCGCGGCAGCTTCGAGCACCAACTGACCCTCGTAGTCAAAGTTGGTTCGTCGCTCAGCCCAAGCCGGGCCCACTCCCCCGCACCACGTCGTGAGCGTAAGTCGATCGAGGTAGCGCGGCCAGTGCGTTCCTTCAACGAAGCGCAGCGTCGTACGCCGCACGACCCAGGGATCCATTGATGCCACGACGGCATCGTGCGAGTCGTCCGTCGCGACGTCTTGGAGCAGGCGCGCGATACCGTCCATACGCAAGAATCCATTCACGTCAGCGTCGACCATGCGAACGCGATAATCGGCGCGGAAATGACGACCGAGGTCGCTGAGGGGGATGATCTCAATCACGGAAATAAATGGCACTCCTTAACGAAGTACCGCTCCTAACGAGGACGCGGCGTCAATTAGCGCGCCGCGCGCCTCACTAATCTCCTGTTCGCTGAGCGTGCGATCAACCGAGTTGAGACGAACGTTAAAGGCCAGACTTCGCGTCGCGTCGCTCAGGCCAGCCCCCTCGTAGACGTCGAACAGCGTGACCGATTCAACGAGGCCGCTCGCTCCTCGAAGCGCGTGGGCCAGGTCATGTGCGTTGATCGAGCGAGGCGTGGCGAGAGCCAAATCCAGCACCGCGCTTGGGTAACGGCTCGGTATCCGAGCGAACGAGGATGACCGCGTCGCCAGCGCAGAATCGGCCAACACGTCCAGATCGAGATCCAACAAGCCAAGGCGTCGCGACAGTGGCGCGCTCGTCAATGCATCGACGAATTCGTCGTCAACTTCACCGACGTAACCGAGCACGGCGCCGGTCGCCCGATCCACCAACGAACCCGCCCGCGTTGGATGAAGGCCTCGAGGCGCCTCGGACGAAGAACGAACGACCACGTCAGCGAGACCAAGGCGCTGTGCGATGACGCTCCAGAGCGCTACGGCGGTCGTCGCGTCGTCGCTGGGGCGACCGAGGACGATGGTGAGTCGCTCGTTCTCTTTCGGCAGCGCCAGCATCAACTCTCCCCCGGTACCGCCGCGAGTTTCTCTCGGTGCACTCGTAGCGTCGGGGTGCAAGAAGACAACACCGAACTCTGCGAGCATCACGTCGCCGACGCCACGCTCGTAGTTTTTCGCCCACGCACGAACGAGTCCCGTGAGTTGGGTCGCGCGCAACACTGATTCGTCAGCGGCCAGTGGATTGGTCACGCGCACACGCGGTTGGTGAGGGTGAAGTAGATCAAAATCGGCGTCGCTGCCGAGCGTGGGCGTCCAGGCCTCAACGCCACCTGCGTCAACGACCACGTCACGAAGGTGGCGACGTAGAAGCTGTCGTTCGTTGAGTCCGCCCAATTCGGGCCACGCCGGACTGTGTCGTGGAATACGACGGTAGCTGTACAACCGCGCAATCTCTTCGATAACGTCCGCGCGTCCCGAATCGCCGTCTCGAATATCCAGTCGATTACTCGGCGCGGTGACGAGGACCTGCTCGGACGTACCCGATACGGTGAAACCTAGACCCTCAAGAATTGTTGTCACGTCGCCACTCGGAATCGCGACGCCCAAGAGGCGCTCGACGTCGAACGCTCGAAGGGAAATTGTGGGCGGCGTCGGAATCGTTCCCCAGACGTCCAAGGGATTCGCGAGCCACTGAAGATCGGGCACGCTCTCAGACAAAATCGCCACGAATCGCCCTACCGCGCGAAGCGCAAGATGGGGATCCACACCACGCTCGAACCGATTGGACGCCTCGCTACGAAGTCCGTGACGCTTGGAGGAGCGAGCGATCGACATCGGATCAAAGAACGCGGCCTCGATAAGTACGTCCGTCGTGTCGCCACTTATCTCACTCGACGCACCACCCATGACGCCGGCGAGACCCAAAACGTGGTCGTCGCCATCGACGATCACGCAGTCTTCACCAGTGTCGCCGAGCCCTCGCCCGCTCGTGGCCAACTTTCGCTCGACGCCATCGAGAGTCGTGAGAGTCTCGCCCGGACGCGCCCGGCGTGCCCGCAGCGTCCGCCCCGCGACGTGCCGCGCGTCGTAGGGGTGCGTTGGCTGGCCGAGTTCGAGCATGACGAGGTTCGACGCGTCGACAACGTTGGAGATGGGACGCATCCCCGCGCTCTGGAGTCGGCGCGCAACCCACGAGGGCGAGGGAAGGACTTTGACGTTGCGAAGGACTGACACCGTGAGTCGGCCACAGAGATCGGGATCATCGATACCAGCGCCCGCGTAGGAGTCACTCGCGGTTGTTGAATTCGTCGTGGCGAGTGCCAGCGATCGCAGGGGACGTCGCAGTCGAGTTGCGAGGTCGCGCGCGACGCCCTCGACGGACCACGCGTCAGGACGGTTGCCCTCGACGGAGATGTCAAAGATCACGTCCGGTTCAATCTTCAGCGCCGAGAGAAGCGCCTCGCCGACGCGGGGTTCGATGAGTTCATCGAGCAGCATGAGGCCCTCGTGGTCGTCACTCAGTTCGAGTTCGCGCGACGAACAGAGCATGCCGTTCGACGTGACACCACGCATCTTTCGCTCAGCGATCGAGAAGCCACCTGGCAACACGGCGCCCACTGGCGCCATGGGAACGTAGTTACCAACCGCGAAGTTCGTCGCGCCACAGACAATCTCCAGCGGGCCGTTACCGGCGTCAACGACGACTAGGCGGACGCGATCCGCGCCCTCAATTGCTCGAATCTCCTCAACACGGGCAACCACGACGTCTTCGAGGCCGGCGCCCACTAAATGGATTCCTTCAATCACCAGTCCTAAATCGTCCAACGTGTCACGTAGTTCCTCCGTCGACTCGGGCAAGTCGACGAATTCGCGCAGCCAGTTCAGCGAGATCTTCACGAAAACTGCCCTAAAAATCGAGTGTCGTTCTCGATCAGCGCTCGCATGTCGTTTAGTTCATGACGCATCTGAGCGCACCGATCAATACCGAAGCCAAAGGCGAAACCGCTCCACTCGTCGCCATCGACGCCGACGGCCGCCAGGACCGCGGGGTCGAGCATCCCGCACCCACCGAGTTCGACCCAGCCGGTGAAGGAACACGTGCGACACCCTTCACCGCGACAGATAGTGCACGTGACCTCGAACTCCGCCGAAGGTTCCGTAAAGGGGAAGTACGCCGGGCGCAGGCGCGACGAGATATCGGGGCCAAAGTAGGCCCGCGTGAAGGTCTCGATCACGCCCGCGAGATCGCCAAAGGAGATGTCGCGGTCGACGACGAGCCCCTCAATTTGGTGGAAACCTACGAGGTGGCGCGCGTCGGGAGTGTCGCGGCGATAGCAACGTCCCGGCATCACTGAGTGGATGGGCAGTGAGTTCGTGGCCACGGCGTGTTCCATGAGATGAATCTGGGTCGGCGAGGTGTGCGTTCTCAAAACCACCGTCTCGGGTTCGCCGAGGTCTATATAAAAGGTGTCCCACATACCCCTCGCCGGGTGTGCGGGAGGAATATTGAGCGCTTCGAAGTTGTACCAGTCACTCTCAACTTCGGGACCGTCGGCCACGGTGAAGCCCATACCGACAAAGACGTCTTCAAGCTCTCGCTGTGTTATCGCCACGAGACCCGGGTGGCCCACGCTGAGTGACCAAGGCGTCTCACTCACCACTACGTCGCCCAGGTCGAGACGATCAGCTTCCAGCGTCACGAGGCGAGCCTCGTGCACTAACGCGCCTTTTCTCTCTTCGAGCGCGGACTCCACGACACGTCGGGCCTCTTGAAGTTGCGCGCCGGCAGCCTTTCGTTCGTCGGGCTCGAGCGAACCGAGCAACTTTTGCAACGCCGACAGGATTGACCTCTTACCGGTGAGTGCGGGTTCGGCCTCACGCAGCGCGTCCAGGGTAGAGAGAGCGGTAACGGTCGCGAGCAACTCCGCAGTCTGCTCGGAAAGTTTCGAAAGCGGGGACGGGGACATAACGTCTAAAGGCTAGGGGTTGGCGGTGGCGTAATCGTGTCTTGACGTCGCCAGAGTGCTTCGAAGGCAATGAGCGAACCCGCCACACCGGCGTTCAGTGACTCACTCGCGCCGGCCATTTGGATCGTGACGGTGCCGTCACAGAGTGCGACCGCCTCGTCGCCAAGGCCCTGCGCTTCGTTGCCAATGACGACCACCGTGGGCTTGGTGTAGTCCACGTTTCGGTGGCTCGTACCCCCTCGAACAACACTCGCCAGGGTCGTCGCGCCTCGGGAACTGAACGATGCCAGTGCGTCACTCAAAGAGCCCACGGCGACGGGAACGTGAAAAATAGAGCCCGCCGTAGCACGAAGGGTCTTTGGATTAAAGGGGTCGACCGACTGGCCAGTAAAGACCACGCCAGAGGCACCCGCCGCGTCGGCGGAACGAACAATCGTGCCGGCGTTGCCCGGGTCTCTTACGTCGTGCAGTACCAGGACCAGCCCGGCTGAGGGAATATCCCCCAGCTCCGCTAAGGGCAGACGAACCACTCCAAGGACCGGCTGGGGCGTGGCGGCGTCGGCCACTCGCTCAATCACTCCGGGTGCGAGCGCGAACACGCGAATGCCCTTTGACGTGGCGCGAGTTTGCAAATCGGTGACCGTGCCGCTTGTAAGTTGCGCCGCGTCCACGTAAATGGCCTCGAACTCGCTGGTCGCGTCGAGCGCAGCGTTGACGAGGTCGGGGCCTTCCAGCACGCAGACGCCCTCGCTCCAACGTAGCGACCGCTTTTGAACAAGACGTCGAAGCCGGCGAATGCGCTGGTGTGAAGGCCCCAACGTCTCGATCAGCGCGACCTACTTGGCGAGCGCGGCATCGGCCTGGGCGACGATGGCGCTAAAGGCACCGTTGTCGTTCACGGCCAAATCCGCCAACATGCGACGGTCAACTTCGATTCCGGCGGCGTTCAGCCCGGCGATGAAGCGGCTGTAACTCATGCCGTGCGCTCGGGTACCTGCGTTAATGCGCTGGATCCACAGTTTGCGCATCTCACCCTTGCGAGCACGACGGTCTCGAAACGCGTAGACCCCGGCGTGCTGCACGGCTTGATTCGCGGAGCGAAAAGTACGACTGCGATCGCCGTAGTACCCCTTCGCTTCTTCGAGAATCGCCTTGTGATGCTTCTTGGCGTTAACGGCCCTCTTTACTCTTGCCATCTCGCTACCTCTTTCCTAACTCGTTCTCTCTACAGACCCAACATGCGTTTGATGTGCTTTTCTTGACCCGGCGCGATTTCGGTCTCGCGACCCAGACGCCGAGCACGCACGGAGGACTTCTTTTCCATGATGTGGCCTCGGAAGGCCTTGCGACGACGGAGTTTTCCGCTGCCGGTGATCTTGATGCGCTTCTTCGCGCCACTGTCTGTCTTCATCTTTGGCATTTCAACTCTCCTCTAGCAAAACTTCAACGCCCGCGGGCGATACTTCATGAACTTCTTCAACCTTGGGGCTTTCAACGATCTTCGCTTTGGACTTCTTATCGGGGCCAAGCACCATGATCATGTTGCGCCCGTCGAGTTTGGGAGCGGACTCCACCTTGGCGACGTCCTCGAGCTTCTCGACGATACGGTCCAGAATTTTCTTACCCAGTTCAGGGTGGGCGGACTCTCGGCCACGGAACATGATGGTGACTTTGACTTTGTGCCCTTCACCCAAAAACTTCTCCACGAGGCGAGTCTTAGTATTGAAGTCTCCGTCACCAATTTTCGGACGGTACTTCATCTCCTTGACACCCACGTTGAGGGTCTTTCGGCGCGACTCCTTGGCTTTTTGCGCCTCGTCGAACTTGAATTTGCCGTAGTCCATAATGCGACACACGGGTGGCTGCGCGGTGGGCGCAATCTCCACTAGGTCCAAATCGAGGCTCTTGGCCAACGCCAACGCTTCTCTGGTCGCCATGACGCCACGTTGATTTCCCTCTTGGTCAATCAGACGGACAGTCTCGACACGGATACGTTCATTGACGCGGTGGTCTCCAGGCACTGTTGCGATAACTCACTCCTTGCTCTACGCGACACCTTCATGGTGTCGCCACGGCAAGCGAGGCGCAAAACTCCTGGTAACCCGGACGCACAATAGTGGCCAGGTGGACGTTGGCACTGCCAACCTCGCTTGCTGAACTGCCTCACTAGATTAGCAGACGTCGCCGGGAGCCAAAAGTCCGTGCCACCACCCTCATTCCACGTCTTCAATGCCCCCTCGAGTGGAATCGCGACCCGGACCCGCAAGCCACTACGTTGGTTCGCGTGAGCGATGAACCAGTTGACGCCGTCTT
This sequence comes from Acidimicrobiales bacterium, assembly GCA_036511495.1. GTDB lineage: Bacteria > Actinomycetota > Acidimicrobiia > Acidimicrobiales > RAAP-2 > RAAP-2. The sequence continues at coordinate 15,856 of DATCCC010000021.1, forward strand.
CAATGAAGTTGACGAGATTGCGTACATCCGCACGACACCCGTCGAAACGATTCTCGGCAATCACCTCTTTGTCTTGATTCAGGTCGCCGCCCTTCGGCTCTCAGAGACGCCGGCGAACCTCGAGGCCGCCGCGCTCGTGATCGACACCGTTGCCGCCATGGTGAACGCCGCCGGCGATCGTCTGGGTGAGCACGTTGACCTGTATCGAAACGCCTTGGCTGAAGTGCAACAGGCCTACGTACGGGCCAAGAGCGCGCCCACGAACTGACTAGGACGACGTTGGCGCGAGTGGCAGCTCGAAGCGTAGCGCGAGACCACCGAGGGAACTACGTTCGGTCTTCATAGAGCCACCGAAGGATTCGGCCACGTCGGCCATGATGCTCATCCCGAGGCCCGAACCGCCCGTTTCTCGCGAGCGGGAGTCGTCGAGACGCTGAAATCGCTGGGGACGCACGCCGTAGGACGGCAGACCCGGTCCACCGTCCTCGATGAGTAAGAGCGCTTGTTGAGTGGACGCCGTAAGCACAATTCGCGCGGGAGCGTCTGGGGGCGTGTGTCGCACCAGGTTGGTGAGTGCGTTGTTGATAAGGCGTTCCACAAAATCCAGGCGCGCGATAATCACGACGTTCGGTTGAATATCGCTGGTCAAGGTTCGCTCCGCGTGTTCGAATCCAAAGTCGACCGCTTTGCCGCGAAGTAGCTCACTCAGGTTGAATCGCTGTTCGGAGTGACGAGGCGCCTCTCGAACCTCAGCGATCAACAGGAGGTCTCGGACGAGCTCTTCCATGCGCTCCACTTCGCGCTTGATCCTCGATACCGCTCGAACCTGTTGCTCTGGACTCGTCGTGCCGTTGGCGAGCATTTCGTTATAGCCCTTGACGACCGTAAGTGGAGTTCGCAGTTCGTGGGACGCGTCACCAATGAACTGTTGCATAGCCTTAGAGCTTCGTGCCTCGAGGGCAATGCGTTCCTGGAGTGCTTGCACCATAATCACGAGAGCGCCTCGTAACTCTTCTAGGTCACGGCTCCCTTCTCCCGCCGGCATCGGCCCAATCTCGCCGCCGTTGGTGACGTCCCCGGCGTAGTGAATGAGTCGCTCCATCGAACGAAGATCGCGTCGAATCACCAAGCGCGCGAGCACTAAGCCAAGGAGAGCAATCCCCATCGCGACAGCCCCGACCAAGAGCGCCAAATGCTGATTCCCCTTCTTAATGTCCGACGTCGAGCCGGCCACCACGAGATAGTCGCCACCGCCGATATTCAGCGAACGAATCTGGAATCCCGGAAGGTTGCTTTCGCTCACGACGTGCGATAGGGAGTTCTTGACGTCGGCGATGGTCGGATGATGGCGAAGCGCCACCGAGCCCGAATACACGCGCGTCAGTTCTCCCGAGGGGAAGATGACGTCAAGGGTGAGGTTGTCACTCTCGCGCTGTACGACGTAGAGAGCGTTGCTAAGAGCGGTGTCGGGATTTCGAAGTCCACTCTCCACGACGGCGTTGATTGAACTGTCGAGCGTGGCGTACTGCGAGCGAGAACTCAGCGCCACCGCAAACCATCCAACGGAGAAGGTCACTAAAAGCGTCAACAGGACGAAGAGAATCGTCAGGCGTGTGGCAATCCTCACGGACGAGCGGCCTGGTCCACCAGCTTGAAGCCAACACCTCGAATCGTGGTAATCGGCGCGAACTCGTCGTGATGAATCTTGCGTCGAACGTACGAGATGTAGGTATCGAGGACGGAGGTCTCGGAGTCGAAGTCGATGTTCCACACTTCGCGAAGCAACTGCTCCCTCGTGACGACTCGATCGGGGTGCTCGAGCAAGACTTCCAGCAGACGAAACTCCGTGGCGGAGAGTTCAATCTCTTCGCCTTCGTAGGTCACCACGTGACGATCCACGTTCATCTCGAGCGCGCCGCAGACGAGCACGTGATCATTGTTCTCGTCAATTCCGGTTCGCCGAAGAATCGCCGCGACGCGAAGTAGTAGCTCTTCTAAGCTGAAGGGCTTGCGCACGTAGTCGTCGGCACCTTCGCGCAGTCCTCGCTCCACGTCGTCCTTGGCGTCACGGGCCGTCAACATCAGCACTGGCGTCTTTAGGTCGTGCGCCCTCAGTTTCTTTAGAAACTCGTACCCGTTCATGGTGGGCATATTGACGTCTACGATGCAGAGGTCCGCGCTGCGTCGACGCAGCTGATCGAGTCCATCCGCGCCATTGGTAGCGCACTCGACGTCGTAGCCTGCGTTACCCAGGGCGTCTTGAAGCAAGTCACGCACCCCGGGCTCGTCGTCAATAATCAAAATGGTCGTCACGGGCGAACCTCCCTGGGGCGAGCGTACTGTCTCGCGTTGGGATCCACCGTGGCCACTAATCCCCCTTTTCTCAAGATTTCGACAGAATCTTCACAGAAATTTCCTACTTTGGCTCGATACCCTGGTGCCATGAAGAGATTCACCGCACGGAGCCTGCTCGTCTTGGGCATTGTGGCCACGCTAGGCCTCACGACGCCCGTGGTCGCTTCCGCAGGTTCGGGCTCTCGGGCTGGATCGAACTCGAACAAGAACGCTGGTTCGAATTCGAATAAGACCTATCGCGAGCAGGTCGCGGCCTACAACGCGTCTCGCCAAGCCATCGAGGACGACTTCCACCTCGCCGTGAGCACTGCTCAAGTGACGCTCTACACCGCTCTCGCTACCGCCAAAAGTTCCGCACAGCGAAGCGCTGAGCGCCAAGCGATGCAGGCAGCCATTATCCAAGCTGCCGCCACGAGAAGTTCTGCCTTAACTGCCTTGGGAAGTCGCCCGGTCAAATCCTCCTAATTGTCCCACCCAAAGTCGGCGCGCCGTTCTCCGAAAAGAGCGCCGTGTCTCCCTATTCAATGCAATATTTAGGGCGCGGGCTCGACGGCGTCGATTTCGTCGCAACCAAGGTGACCGACTCGACGACGACCAACGACCACGGTGCCAACATCAATGGTGCGCGTCCCGTCAAGAATCGATACGCAGTGAAAGTACAGACTTTCGCCCGCGTCACTCATGATCACGCCGTCTCCACGAAGGTCACTAAAGGCGCCTACGACGCCAATAACCGTCACTGATTCGCCAGCGAACCTTGTTGCAAGACGTTGATCATCTCTAACGCGCTCAAGGCGGCCTCGCGCCCCTTGTTCGTCTCGTCGGGCTTGGATCGCTCGAGCGCCTGCTCGACAGTGTTCACGGTGAGCACGCCAAAAATCACCGGCACGCGAGTGCTGAGTTGCACGTCTTGTACGCCGCGTGCGCACTCGCCCGCCACGACCTCGTAGTGCCCCGTGTCGCCTCGAATGACCGCACCCAGCGTGATGACGGCGTCAAAGGGACGATTCGCGTCGGCGAAGGCCAACGCCAGGAGTGGAATCTCAAAAGCCCCCGGTACCCAACCAATCGAGATGTCGGCACTATCGACGCCGCCCTCTTCGAGGGCGCCGAGCGCTCCTTCCAGGAGACGCGTAGTGATCGCTCCGTTAAATCGAGCGCAGGCCAACGCCACGCGAAACCCGCGTCCGGTGACGGAGCCTTCAAGAACTTCACCACCGCGTTTCGCTAACTTGTCCGCGTCCTTACGATTGAAGTCCGTGTCTTTACTGGATGTCATCGAGGCCCTCGAGTAGGTGGCCCATGCGTTCGCGCTTGGTTCGCAGGTAATCGATGTTGAATGGGTTTGGTCGACTCTCGAGCGGTACGCGCTCAACGATATCGAGACCGAAACCCTCGAGCCCGCCGTACTTCACGGGGTTATTCGTCATTAAGCGCATCGACGTCACGCCGAGGTCAACGAGAATCTGCGCGCCGACGCCGTACTGACGAGAGTCCACGGGCAGTCCTTGATCAAGGTTGGCGTCAACGGTGTCACGTCCGTCCTCTTGAAGGGCGTAGGCGCGAATCTTGTGCGCAAGTCCAATGCCGCGGCCTTCTTGACCACGCAAATACACGACAACGCCCGCACCTTCGGCCGCCACCTTTGCGAGCGCCATGTGCAACTGCGGCCCACAGTCGCAGCGCAGCGAGCCGAGCGCGTCACCCGTCAAGCACTCTGAGTGCACGCGCACGAGCAGATCTTTCACGTTGTCGATATCGCCGTACACGAGGGCAATATGTTGTTCGCCGTCGAGCACGCTCTCAAAGACGTGCGCCTGAAACTGACCGAATTCGGTAGCGAGCGATGACTCCGCGACGCGCTTGACCAACTTCTCGTGGCGACGGCGATAGCGAATGAGATCGGCAATGGTCACGATGGGCACGTGGTGGCGCTCAGCGAACTCTTCGAGCTCGGGTAAGCGCGCCATATCGGACTTATCGGCCGAGACGATCTCACAGAGCACACCGGCAGGGTACTTGTCCGCCATCCGACACAAGTCAACCGTGGCTTCGGTGTGTCCCGCTCGCTGCAAGACGCCGCCACGTCGATAGCGCAAGGGGAAGATATGACCTGGTCGATTCAGATCGTTCGGACGTGTCGCAGGGTCAACGAGCGCGCGTACCGTGAGGGCGCGATCGTGCGCGGAAATCCCCGTCGTGGTGCCGTGGCGAAAATCGACGGTCACCGTAAAGGCCGTCCGCTGAGCCTCGGTATTAGCTACCACCATCAGCGGCAGTTCCAGTTCGTCGGCCCGTTCGCTCTCTAAGGGAACGCAAAAGACGCCCGACGTGTGTTCGAGAAAGAAGGCCATCGCCTCGGGCGTCACGTCCTGGGCGGCCATGATGAGGTCGCCCTCGTTTTCGCGGTCTTCGTCGTCCACGACGACCACCATGCCGCCGTTACGTAGTTGGGCGACCGCCTCTTCGATTGTTGAAAGCGCCATTACCTCTCCACGTCAATGCGAACGTCGTCGCCGAGTCGCCGCACGTCGACAATTCGTCCTCGTCGTAAGGCTTCCATCGTAGGGGTCGAAAGACCCTTTAACGCCGAAAGCGTCCCCGCAGCGCCGGCGAACGCCGGCGCTTGATACCAAACCACGTGATTGACGAGACCAGCTTCTAAGAAGGCGCTCGTCGTCGTGGGACCGCCCTCGATGAGAACCTGGAGTACGTCGTGATGTCCCAGCTCATCAAGCACCAAACCGAGATCTCCGGATAGTTCGAGACACGGTCGCATTTTCGCGTTCGTCGGCGCGTGACCGAGGACCACGCGTAACGGCTCGAGGACGATGTCGTCGAGACGGGCCGTGAGGGCCGGATCATCGCTACGTACGGTACCCGCCCCCACCAAGATTGCCTGGCTCTGTGCGCGCAACACGTGCGCGTCACGTCGCGCCGCGGAGCCAGTAATCCACTGACTCGTCCCGTCGGCCATGGCGACGATACCGTCGAGGGTGCTCGCGATCTTCGCGACCACGTAGGGACGGGCCGTCACCCGGTGCCAGATGTACGGCGCCAGTTGCGCACGAACGCTCGCTTCTTCGATTCCTACTTCAACGTCCACGCCCGACGCTTTCAAGAGTTCGATGCCCTTGCCCGAAACCCTGGGGTCGGGGTCGATGATGCCGACGATGACCTTCACGACGCCTGCGGCAATGATCGCTTCCGCGCACGGGCCCGTTCGACCCGTGTGGCTGCAGGGCTCGAGGGTCACGATCATCGTGGCGCCGCGCGCCGCGTCACCGGCGCGACGAAGAGCTTCCACTTCGGCGTGCGACTCACCAGGTGTCTGCGTGTGGCCCTCGGCCACGATGACGCCTCGATCGTTCACGATGAGCGCCCCCACCCACGGATTGGGCGGCGCGAGATAGCGCGCCTTCTCGCCTTCGGCCATCGCGACCGTCATCAACTCCGAAGGAGAGAGTTTCATCGCGCGGCGCCAGCGGCGGCGCGAAGCTCTCGCGCTGCTTTCAACGGATCGCTACTGGCAAAAATTGCCGATCCCGCGACCAAGACGTTGGCGCCGGCTCGTACCGCGAGCGGCGCCGTGTCGACGTCGATGCCCCCGTCCACTTCAATGTCGAGTGAAAGTGTCTGGTTCTCGACTTCACGCCGCGCGAGTTCAACCTTGGCCATTACGTCGCCCATGAACGATTGGCCACCAAATCCCGGAAATACGGTCATCAAGAGCAACAGATCAATGTCGCCCAGAAACGGAGCGACCGCGTCAAAGGGCGTGTCGGGATTTGCGGCGAGTCCCACGCGAAGTCCGAGCGCCCGCGCGTCATCAATCAGTGCCGCCGTGCCGCCTATTTCGACGTGCACCGTGCAGCCGTTCGCGCCGGCATCCTTGAACGCCTCCAAGTAGCGCCCAGGTTCGGTCATCATGAGATGGCAGTCAAAGAATCGGGGGCTGTAGTGCCGAAGTGACGCAACAACGGGTGGGCCTAGTGAGATATTCGGCACGAAGTGGCCGTCCATCACGTCAACGTGAAGCCAATCAGTCTCCGCGTCGATGGCCTCCACCGCGTTAGCGAGATTGCCAAAATCGGCGGCGAGTATTGAGGGTGCGATGCGAATCCCGCCCGCGGGGCCAGCGTCTATCACCGTCACGCGCTCAGCCTAGAGCGTGGCGTAGGGCCTAGGACCACGTGCGTTGTCGATCTGTATCACGTCGTCCCGCCCACCACGCCAGAGCGCTCATGGTTCTCGAACCTTCCGGACGGACTTCTCCTATTGCCACCGCTCCGTCACGAGTGCCGAGCACCACCTCACCGTCGACGCGCGTCACGACGCCTTCGGCCACGGGCGCCATCGAGGGGTTGGCCGCAATAACGCTGAGGCGCTTGGCGTCGATGAAGAGATACGCCCCGCCAAGGCGCACCGTTCGAAGAAAGTGGTCGCTTGACGTCGAGGCGAGGCGGAAGGTCTCCTTCGACAGCTTCTCGGCGTAGGTCACCTCGCCCGACTGCACGCTCGAGAGAGCGAGCAGTTCCGTAGACGCCAGCACGTCGAGCAACGCGACCGAGCCAATCTCGGAGAGCTCTTTCGTGAGTTCTTGTACGGTCTTTTCCCCAATGGGCACGCGACGCTGCACGTGGATCGGACCGGTGTCGAGTGTCGCCTCGAGGGAGATAATCGACACGCCGGTCTCCTCGTCGCCCGCGAGAATAGCGCGTTGCACCGGCGCAGCGCCGCGCCAGCGAGGCAACAGAGAAAAGTGCACGTTCAGCATTGGCACTCGTGTCAACGTGGAGGCCGGAATGATCGCACCGAACGCCACGACGACACCGAGCTCGACGTCGACGTCGTCGATATCGGCGAGGCGATAGCCCACGCGAAGTCCCAGTTCAAGGGCCGCGCTCTTGACCGGGCTCGCCACCAGATCACTTCCGCGACCCCGTCGACGGTCAGGTCGCGTGATGACCAATTCGACGTCGTGTCGCGCTTCAACGAGTCCTCGAAGGGTGGGTACGGCCGCCTCGGGTGTGCCGAGAAAGACGACGCGCATCTATTCGCCAAACAGTTGGCTGAGTCCGTCGTGATCGTCACTCAAGAAAGTGAACCGGCGCTTTCGAAGGATCTTCTTCGCTTCTTTCTTCTGATCGTCCGTTAAGCGCTCGACGAGCAGAACCCCATCAAGGTGGTCGCACTCGTGTTGAAAGATGCGCCCTTCGTACTCGTCGGTCTCAATATCGAGTTCGTTGCCGTCGAGGTCGTAACCCTTTAGGTGGACCTGGTTGGCGCGAACTATCTCCCAACTCAGGCCCGGTACGGATAGACATCCCTCTTCGTAGGGCCACTCTCCCGACGTCTCTACGATGACGGGATTGATGACGACGTGTGGTCCGTCACCTTGGTCGTAGACGAACAGACGCTTCTGCACGCCGATCTGATTTGCCGCGAGACCCACACCCGGCGCGTCGTTCATTGTCTCAATCATCGACTGCGCGAGAGCGGCAATCTTCCCGTCAATCGTCTCCACGTTGGTCGTGACCGTGGACAACACGGGATCACCGTAGATACGAATGGGCAACAAACTCACCCGACCACGTTACCGTGCGCTCCAGAAGTCTCTCGGCGCTACGAGGGTCACGCGTTAGCGCACCGCCACGCGGAATTTTTGCGCGGGGCGTTCCCCACTTCGTAGCGCACTCGTTAACGTCATTTCATCCTTGGAACGAACGACGTACCCAGTCGGTGTTCGTTCGACGGTGACCGGCAACGTAGCTAAACCTTCCACGAAAAGCTCGGCTCCTTCACCCGAGACCTCGGCGCTCGCTCCGTAGGGACTAAGCCCCAGCAACTTGGCCATGGCGTCGTCCTCGGCGACAATGGCGTCAAAGTCTCCGTCCACGAGCGCCTTCACCACGGCGTCGTCGCCTCGGCGCGTCTGAAGGACCACCTGACCACGACCCTCGCGACGCGAGCCAACGAGTCGTCCGGCCTTACCCACGGCGTTGATCGCGGTCCTACGCGCCGACTCTCGCGGCGCCAAGAGGTACTGGTCAAAGTCAACGAAGATGACCACGTCACAGCGTCGCACTCGTTGCCAGGTGGCTTCGGTACCCACCACAACGCGCGCCAGCGTGGCCGAAGGATCCGTGGCCGCCGTTACCTCACTCACCGATTGACCGAGCTGGACACTGACGTCTCGCGCCAGTGTCGTCACGCCACCACGCAGCCGTTTGAGATTCGTTGACCCGCAGGCTCGACAGAATCGTGCACGACGCGCGTGTCGCTCGCTACAGGCCAACTGCCCTTCTACTTCTTCTTCGGCTTGTCCGCACTGGGCACAGCGCGATAGTTCGCCACAGGCCACACACGCGAGGAGCCGTCCCGAGCCCAAGCGTTGCAGGATCACCACCACGGCGATAGCTTCGTCACCCGCGAGCGCTCGATGGGCCGCGTCGAGCGCCTCACGGGCGAGCACACCATCTCGAGGATCACTCGAACGACGATCGATCACGTCGAGGCGAGGCCACCCACAAGCTAGGTCGTCCTCTTTCTCATAACTCGAGGAGCCGATCAACGTTGGTGAGGGAATGATCGACGTGCACCACAGGGGTGCCCCGTCGAGACGACAACGTTCACGCAGCATCGCCACCGCCTCCCACGTGGGGGTCGCGCTCGAGCGATACGACTCGTCGTCCGCGTCGATGATGACCGCGCCGGCCACTTTGGGTACCGGCGCCAGCGCCGCACCGCGCGCACCAACGACGACCGGCCAGCCCGCGCGCATCCGGTCCCACTGCTCGGGGCCCGAAGCCACGGCGCAGCCACGCTGTTCGAGACGTCCCCGTAACCGGATGGCCCAACTCTCGTTGGGCACCAGCACGAGGAGCGATCCATCTGCTTCGCGGGTGGCTTCGTAGGCGCCGAGCACTAGGGCCAGCGGATCGGTCGTGGGCGCCACTTGGACTACGCCGGGTGCCACGGTGAAGGAAGAATCACGCACCGTCTTACTCAGTGGTGCGGCCTCTGGCGGGCTCGGTATGACGGTAATGACGCGTCGAGGCGACGCGCTCAAGAGGAATCGAGACAACGAACCGTACCAACGGTCACTCGCCCACTTCAAGAGTCCCAGCATCGAAGGCGGCGGACCGTAGCCGAGCCACTTCTTAATAGTTTTTAGTTCAGGAGATGGTCCGGTTTCGTCAATCACCCACGCGCGTACCGATCGATGGTTGAAGTCCACCCGTACCCGGTCGCCGACGCCCACGTGGCTTGTGGTGTCACTCAGTGCGTAGTCGAAGGGTCGATCAACCGCGGCGACCTCGGTGATAACGCGAACCGCGCGAGCGGCCACTAGGTCAGCGACAGTTCCCGGCGAAGATCATCGAGCCGGGGCGTCATCTCCCAGGTGAAGCCTTGATCACTTCGTCCAAAGTGACCATACGCCGCGGTGCGCTGATAGAGAGGGCGTCGTAGGTCCAGGTCGCGGATGATCGCCGCTGGGCGAAGGTCGAAGAGGGCGTCGACGGCTTTGGCGATTTTTGCACGATCGACACGCTCAGTTCCAAAGGTCTCCACCAACACCGACACTGGTCGCGCGACGCCAATGGCGTACGCCACCTGCACCTCACAGCGCGCCGCCGCACCCGCGGCCACGACGTGCTTCGCCACCCACCTCGCGGCGTAGGCCGCCGAACGGTCCACTTTGGAAGGATCTTTCCCGGAGAAGGCGCCCCCGCCGTGACGCGCCATGCCCCCGTAAGTATCGACAATGATCTTTCGTCCCGTCAAGCCCGCGTCGGCGTGCGGTCCACCGAGCACGAACTTGCCCGAAGGATTCACGAACACCCGCATCGAACTGGTATCGAGATCCGCGGGCAGCATGGGACCAATCACGTGTTCGATGACGTCGCGCTGAATCGTCTCGTGGTCGTAGCCGTCTTCGTGCTGGGTTGAGACGAGGACGGTATCCACGGCCACGGGTCGCCCGTCTTCGTAGGCAATGGTGACCTGGGTCTTGCCGTCGGGGCGAAGGTAAGGAATCTGACCCGAACGACGAACCTGAGAGAGTCGCATCGAGAGTCGGTGCGCGAGCCAGATCGGCAGCGGCATGAAGTCGTCGTTGTCGCTGCAGGCGTAACCAAACATCATTCCTTGGTCGCCGGCACCAAGCGCGTTGAGCACGTCCTCGCCACCAGCGCCGCTACGCAGTTCGAGCGCGACGTCGACGCCACCAGCGATATCCGGGCTCTGTTTGTCCAACGACACCAAAACCGCGCAGTTCTTACCGTCAAAACCTTTGGCGCCGTCGTCGTAACCGATGTCGAGAATCGTGCGTCGCGCTGTCGCGGTGATGTCAACGACGGCGCTCGTCGTGATCTCGCCGGCCACCACGCACAGACCAGTCGTCAAGAGGGTTTCACAGGCCACGCGCGCGTAGGGGTCTTGGGTGAGTATCGCGTCGAGCACACTGTCAGAGACCTGATCGGCGATCTTGTCAGGGTGCCCTTCGGTCACCGACTCAGACGTGAAAAGGGTCCGGTCGCTCATTGGGCTCCTCGAGGTAACAATGCAGCAACCCTAGCCAAGATCTCCCACGAAATGGCTTCTTTCGAGCGAAGCGAGACGCGCACGGGCTCTTCGTTGGCTCCGAGTACGACCACTTCGTTGGTCGTATGTTCGAAGCCCGCTCCCGGCGCGGACACGTCATTTACCACCAGTAGATCGACACCCTTTTCCTTCAGTTTGGCCGTCGCGTTCTCCAAGACGTTGGTGGTCTCGGCGGCAAAACCGACAAAGACCTGCTCAGGGCGACGCTTCAAGAGCAGATCGGCAAGGATGTCCGCCACGGGTTCGAAGTCCAACTTCGGCAGTCCCTCTCGCTTTTTGAGTTTCTCGCTCGCCGGGTGCACCGTGAAGTCCGCCACGGCCGCGGCCATGATCACGACGTCGTTCTCTTCGCTTCGTTCGCTCATCGCGTCGTGCAACTGTGCAGCACTTTCGACGGACACGACCTCAATCGTCTTCACGGTGTCGAGGCTCAGCACCAGATTGACCGTCGAAACGAGCGTTACCGTGGCGCCCATGCGCGTGGCCACTTCGGCCAGAGCGTAACCCTGTCGGCCCGAGGAGCGGTTCGACAGTACCCGAACGGGGTCGATCGACTCACGAGTACCCCCAGCGCTAATAAGCACGCGAACACCTGAGAGTGCGCCACGATATCCAGTAACAATCTTCTCGACCAGTTCCGCGATCGTCGCGGGTTCGACGAGTCGACCAGTGCCCTCATCACCGCCAGCGAGGTGGCCCGACTCTGGCTCGAGGACCAACACCCCGCGACGTCGTAATGTCGCGAGATTCTCCTGTACCGACGGTTGTTCCCACATCTCGCTGTGCATGGCCGGACAGAGCAGCACCGGGGCGCGGGTGGCGAGGAGCGTCGCGGTTAAGAGGTCATCCGCGAGTCCCATGGCGTAACGGGCGATGAGGTGCGCGGTCGCGGGCGCGACGACGACGAGCGTCGCGTTCGAGCCCAAATACGTGTGGGGAATCGGCGTCGTGGGATCGCCGTAGAGACTGGTGCGGGCGGGTTCACTCGCGAGGGCCGAAAAGGTAACCGTCCCCACGAAGCGCGTCGCGTCAGGAGTGAGAATCGGCGCGACGTGGTAGCCCTTGTCGCGAAGCAGGCGAAGCAGTTCGACGGACTTATAAGCGGCGATACCGCCGGCGACGCCTAGAACAATGCGAGGAGTCGACGGCTTAGGCGTCGCGGAGGGCATCGGTGAAGGCGTCCAGGTCACTGTTGGCGTCCTGGCGAGCCTGCTCCACGGCCTCGGCCTGGAGACGCTCGTCCTCAAGCTCTTCCGTCGTGGGGCGGTGAAAGAGCAACTTACCTTCGTACAGTTCTTCCATGGCGAGCGACAACGACTTGTTCGACAACGAGGTCACCTGTGGCGGAATGAGCGCACCGTGACCCGATCCGAGTCCGTTGTAGTACTCATTGATTTCACGAGCCCTGATGGCCGTTACGGCGACCAGGGTGAACTTGGAGTCGCCCACCATCTGGAGAAGGTTCTCGATGGGCGGATCAACGAGTGTGGGGCGTTCGGCCATGAACTTAGTCCTTTGATGAGGGGTTCCGACGTTGCCGACGGAGTTCTTCCAGTATAGAGAGAATTTGTGCGCTTGCCCTCTCTACGTCGTCATTTAAGACCACGTGAGAGGCCAATTGGTGACCCTTTTCGAGTTCTTCGGGAGCGCTCAGCAGGCGATCCACGACGTGGTCGTCATCGTCTCCGCGCACCCGCAGTCGTTCTTCGAGACGCTCCATCGAGGGTGGCAGGATCAAAAAGACCACCGCATCGGGACTGTGGTGGCGAACCTGTTCGGCGCCTTGGACCTCAATCTCTAAGAGCACGTCGGCGCCCTCGGGAGCTTCGGGCACGGGGGTGCCGTAGAGGTTGCCGTGAAACTCCGCCCACTCGAGGAACTTTCCTCCGCGAATCGCCTCGTCGAACGTGGCCCGATCGACAAAGTTGTACTCATCCCCGCGCTCGCTGTCACGCTTTTGTCGCGTCGTCCAACTACGACTCAGCCAGAGACGGCCGTCTAGGTCAATGAGTCGTTGTGCCAGGGTGCCTTTGCCTACGCCTCCGGGACCAATAAGTACAACAACCAGTGGTTCAGCGGACAAGAGCTCGAAACAGTTCAGCGCGCTGCTTCGGGCCAAGACCTCGAATTCGGCGAGTCTTCGCGATGGAAGCGCTCTTCATGATGCGCTCGGCCTTGACTTCACCAATCGCCGGCAGCGCCGAGATCAGGTCGTAGGCGCGCATCTGCGCAACACACTCTTCGTGCGCGGCCAGCGCGAAAAGTTCGTCGAGGGAGAGTTCACCAGACTTGACGAGCCGCTTGACGTCAGCGCGACGTCGACGATTAGCTACCGCTAAACGTGATGCTTCAACGCGCTGCTCTTGCGACAATGTTGGCGGAGTCGGTGTCACGAGGTCAGACTACTCTGCCAGGGCGACGGTGGCTAGAGGGCGTCGAGGAGGTCATCGCGCCAACGACGGGCGGCGTCGCGGAGACCTCGTCGTTCCGGACCGGTACGCAGAATCGCTCGTGCAACGTTCACGAGCACCGTCCCTTGCTCGCACTGATCGAAGAGGCGCGCGACGTCCTTTGCGCCCGCACCTTGGGCACCGACGCCCGGTACAAGGTAGGGGCCCGAGAGGGAGTTCAGGGAAAAGTTGGGCGCGTCACGCGTCGCGCCGAGAACGACACCCAACGATCCAAGTCCCTCGTCGCGGTGATTGAGTTCGGCCACGCGACGCAGCACCATCTCTTCGACGCGTTCACTCTCAAAAGTGCGGGCCTCTTGGATGATTCGTCCGTCGGGGTTCGACGTCGCCCCCAGCACGAAGACCCCGCGACCAGTCGCCGCGGCTAAATCAAAGAACGGGAAGAGTGCGTCCACGCCAAGGTAGGGGCTCACCGTGACGGCGTCAACCGCGAGGGGCGAGTCGTCCTCGAGCCAGGCCTGGGCGTAGCCGACGTTGGTCACGTTGAAGTCGCCACGCTTCGCGTCCGCAACGACCAAGAGCCCCGCGTCGTGCGCCTCAACAATGAGACGCTCTAGCACGCGGAATCCCCCAGAGCCGAAGCGTTCGAAGAAGGCGACTTGGGGCTTGATGACGGGCGCGACACCGATCACTGCCTCGAGGACCGCGAGACAGAAAAACTCAAGACCTTCGACGTTGTCGGGTCGATCCCACGCAGCGAGGAGGTCGCGACTCGGATCAACACCCACGCACAAAGGTCCCTGCTCTCGCAGTAGTTCCTGGAGTCGAACGCCGAACGTCTCAGCCATGGGCCACCCCTACTAGTTCGTTAATCGTGGCGACGTGGTGTCGCCCCATCCAGTGGCGCACTTCGCGTTGGACAATCCACGCCGCGCGCGGATTCGCGAACGTCGCGGTTCCTACTTCCACGGCGCGCGCGCCGGCCATCACCAACGCCACCGCGTCTTCGCCGCAACTCACGCCGCCCACGCCCACGAGAGGTGCGTCGGGAAAAGCCTCACGACACTCATAGATCGCGCGCAACGCCACCGGCAAGATACCGCCGCCGCTCACGCCACCCCCACCGTTACCGAGCGTCGGGCGACGTGCCTCGACGTCAATAGCCATGCCTAAGACGGTATTGACGAGCACGAGCGCGTCGGCGCCAGCGTTCAGGGCCGCCTCGGCGATTTCGAGCAGCTGGGGCGTGTTGGGACTGAGCTTCACCCACAAGGGCAGTCCCGCAATTCGCGACGCCCCCACAATCTCGCTCGTCGCCGTCGGCGAGTGCGCGAAGATCTGTCGTCGATTATCCAAGTTCGGACAACTCGCGTTGACCTCAATCGCGACGACGTCTGCGCCCTTCATAGCTTCGGCCGCGTCAAAGAACTCCTCGACGGTTCTCCCCCATATCGAACCAACGACCGTCGCGCCGCGCGCGCGTAGAGTCGCCAAACCGTGCTCGCGCCACGCGGCAACGCCCGGCCCGGCGAGTCCTACCGAGTTCACCATGTGCTCGCCCGAGGCAGTGACGCGTGGCGCGGGATTGCCTTCCCACGCGAAGGCGGCCAGCGATTTGGTCACCACCGCGCCGAGTTCGCTCAGTTCACCGTACGCCGCGAGTTCGTCGCCGTGGCCCGACGTGCCCGACGCGGTCAGGATCGCAGAACCCAGTTCAACGCTGCCGACGTGGGTCGCCAGATTCGTCACGAGTGCAGCTCCTGGAGAGTGCGCACACGCCAACCCTTCTCACGCGTGTCGGCGATACCCTTCGCGGCGGCGAGGCCCGCACTGAGGGTCGTCACGCACGCAACGCCGTAGCCAACGCAGGCCATTCGTATCTCGGCACCGTCCGAGCGCGCGCTCGATCCCGACGGGGTGTTAACGACCATCTGCACCTCGCCAGACTTGATCATCTGGACGGCGTCGACGCCCAGGTCGCCCAGTCCAACCTTGCCCACCAACGTATCGACGCTCACGTCGTTCGATCGCAAGTAGCCCGCCGTTCCGACGGTGGCGGCCAAGCGAAATCCGAGTTGAACGAACTGACGAGCAAGGTCGAGACCCGCTACTTTGTCGCGATCGGCGAGAGACATGAACACTTGTCCGCTGTCGGGCAGGCGCGTGCCGGCGGCGAGCTGCGACTTCGCGAAGGCGATGCCGAAGCTCTCACCAATGCCCATCACCTCACCCGTCGAACGCATCTCCGGGCCGAGCAACGTGTCGACACCGGGAAAGCGACTAAAGGGCAGCACGGCCTCCTTTACGCTCACGTAAGCCGGCACGGGCGTCGTGGCGGGCACGATACGTTCTGCCCGCAGTGACTTAAGGGTGTGGCCCATCATGACGCGGACCGCAACTTGAGCCAAGGGTACGCCGGTGGCCTTAGCGACGAAGGGCACCGTGCGACTGGCGCGTGGATTGGCCTCGAGAACGAAGACTTCTTCGTTCTTCACCGCGTACTGCACATTGATGAGACCGACCACGCCGAGCGCGTGGGCGATTTTTGCGGTGTGATCGTGCAAGGTCGCGATGACTTCACGACTCAGCGTCTGGGGCGGTAGCGCGCAGGCCGAGTCACCGGAGTGCACGCCTGCCTCCTCGACGTGTTCCATGACGCCCGCGACAAAGACGTCGCCGTCGACGTCTCGGACGGCGTCCACGTCCACCTCAACGGCATCTTCGAGAAAACTGTCCAGCAAGATGGGGCGACTTTGTGACACGCCTCCTTCGCGCGCGAGTGAACCGTGCGCGCTCGTGAGGTCCGCCATCACGCGTTCGAGCGCAGCGTCGTCGTAGACGATCTCCATCGCCCGTCCCCCGAGCACGTAACTCGGACGAACGAGGACTGGATAGCCCACGCGCTTGGCGATGACGCGAGCCTCTTCCAACGTGAGCGCGACGTCACCGGGCGGTTGGCGCAGCCCGAGCGATGAACAGATTGCCGACCAGCGCTGGCGATCTTCGGCGTCGTCGATGGAGCTGACGGGTGTGCCCAGTACCAGCGCGGGGTCCAGTGAGTGCGAAAGCTTCAGTGGAGTCTGGCCACCCAGGGCGACGATGACCCCCACGACTCTGGCCCCGTTGACGCAGGCCGCCATTTCTGCGGAGATGACCTCGGCGACGTCTTCGGGCGTGAGGGGCTCGAAGTAGAGCCGGTCCGAGGTTGAGTAGTCCGTCGACACCGTCTCTGGATTGCAGTTCACCATCACGCTCTCGTAGCCCATATCGCGCAGCGCCATCGACGCGTGCACGCAGCAGTAGTCGAACTCGATCCCTTGGCCAATGCGATTGGGTCCCGATCCGAGAATGATCACGCGATCACGCGACGAGGGTTCAACTTCGCTGGTGTCTTCGTACGTGCTGTAGTGATAGGGCGTTGAGGCCTCGAACTCAGCAGCGCACGTATCAACGGTCTTGAACGTCGTGACGACGCCCTTCGACCGACGCGAGCTCGCCACGTGCTCCGTCGTCGTACCCGTGAACTGGGCGATCTGAACGTCCGAGAATCCCCATTGCTTGTAGCGACGCCACGCCCGCTGGTCGAACCCGTCGAGTGACACGGCCGCCATGAGTTCACGTTCGCGCTCGACGATGCCCGCGAGTTCGTGGACGAACCATCGATCGATACCCGTGCGTGAAGCGACCTCGTCGACCGTGGCGCCGCGAAGGAGGACCTCGTGTAGGGCGAAGAGCCGTTCCGGTGTCGCCACTTCGCAGCGCTCCCAGAGAGCTCCCTCGTCGAAGGTCGAGAACTCGGAGTCGTCGCCGAGCGCGAAGCCGACGCGGCCCTGTTCGAGCGACCTGACGGCCTTTTGCAACGACTCCGCGAGGTTGCGGCCAATGGCCATGACCTCGCCGACGGACTGCATGCGTGTGCCGAGTCGCGGCGACGAGCCCGGAAGCTTCTCGAACGCCCAACGGGGAATCTTCGTGACAACGTAGTCGATGACCGGCTCGAAGCTTGCGGGCGTCACCTTCGTGATGTCGTTTTGGATCTCGTTCAACGTGTAGCCCACCGCGAGTCGCGCGGCGATCTTGGCGATGGGAAAGCCGGTTGCCTTGGACGCCAGGGCGCTCGATCGTGAGACGCGCGGGTTCATCTCGATCACGAGTCGCTCGCCCGTTTCGGGGTTGACCGCGAACTGCACGTTCGATCCACCCGTCTCCACTCCGACGCGACGAAGTACGCGAAAGGCGTCGTCACGCATCTCTTGGTACTCGACGTCCGAGAGGGTCTGCTGTGGGGCGACGGTGATCGAGTCCCCCGTGTGCACGCCCATGGGGTCGAAGTTCTCGATGCTACAGATCACCACGCAGTTGTCGGCGTTGTCGCGCATCACTTCGAGTTCGTACTCCTTCCAGCCAGCGATCGACTTCTCTACGAGGATCTCACCGATCGGAGAGGCAGCGATACCCTCTGCGGCAAGTTGCAACAGCTCCTCGTCGTTTGACGCGATGCCCGTCCCGGCGCCGCCGAGGATGAAACTCGGACGGATGATGATGGGAAAGCCGATCTCGGTGGCGATCGTGAGCGCGTCCTCGACGGAGTGCGCGAATCCCGACTCGGGCACCGCGAGACCGATCTCGGCCATGGCC